>NZ_FRAZ01000004.1:0-380866 GCF_900142485.1 Fibrobacter sp. UWB12
CGAATACTACAACAACGACCGGATAAAACTGCGCCTAAAAGGAATGAGCCCGGTACAATACCGGACTCATAACTCAATTTTATCCTAACTTTAAACTGTCCAACTTTCGGGGTTCGGTTCATTGCTACCGGCGGTTCTTTTTTATGTGGAGTGGAGGAGTCTTATTTATAAATTCTCTTTCTGCTGTTTATGTTCTTCAACATTACCGCAAGGTTTAAGATGGCGGTAAACGACGGGATGCCCTGAAATACTGTCGATAGATAGCAGGCGGGAGGATTCGGATACGGCCACACCGAATGATTCCGATTGCCCCGTGAATAGGCTATTGATGTATCCCATGTCGTTCTCCTATATATTCAAGTTTTTCAAATATTGCGAGAGTTCCATGTTCGCAGAATAATCCACCGGACATTCGATTATGCTCGGTACATTCTGACGGAACGCCTCTCTCAACGTACGAGGCAAATCTTCGGTGCGTTCGATGCGGTAGCCCTTCAGATGCATGGATTCGGCGTACTTGACGTAATCCGGGTTCGTGAATTCCACTGCAAAACTATCGCCATAGCGTTCTTCCTGTTTCCACTTGATGAGGCCGTAACCACCATCGGTGAAGATAAGTGTCACGAACGGGATGTGTTCGCGGTAAGCCGTTTCAAGTTCCTGGCTGTTCATCATAAAGCCACCATCACCCGTTACAGCCAAGATTTTCTTCTTTGGATTCAGAAGTTTAGCCGCAATCGCCCCGGGCACAGCAATACCCATCGTGGCAAAACCATTAGAGATAATGCAAGTATTCGGATGGTAACAATTGTACTGACGAGCAATCCACATCTTGTGTGCACCCACATCCGAAATCAAGATATCATCTTCATCCATGACCAAACGGATGTCATGCAACACCTTTTGCGGTGTCGGCGGAAAAGTCGTGTCATGATCGTAACGCGAATGATCAGCATTCATCATCTGGCGAATTTGCAAAGCCCATTCGGGTTCCCAAGTGTTAGGACAAACGCTGCTAAGAGCATCCAAGGATGCAGAAATATCACCAATGATTTCTTCGTCGGGCTGATAGAATTTGTTCACATGGTTCGGCGTTTCGTCAATGTGGATAATCATCTTGTCACCATTCGGGTTCCACTTGGCGGGCGCATATTCCACGACATCATACCCCACAGCAATCACGAGATCCGCTTGTTCCATGACGATGTTCGGAAAATCCCTTTGCGGCATTCCGATGCACCCCATGAAATACTTGTTATCGCAAGACACTACGCCTTTAGCCATCATGGTACACACCACGGGAATCTTCGAGGAACAAGCAAACGCGCTTAGCGCCTCAGAAGCATGGTTACGGACGGCGGAATGCCCCACAAGAATCACCGGATGCTTTGCCGTTGCAAATACACCACCCGCAGCAAGAATCGCATCGGTGCTTGCATACACCGTATTTTCGCGATGGTGCTTTAACGGCATTTGAGCCACCTCGCCTTCTACGTCCATTGCGGCAATATTGCAAGGCAAGTCAATGTGGCACGCACCAGGCTTTTCCATTTCAGCATACTTGAAAGCAATACGAACAATCTCGTTCACCGTATCCGGGCGAACAACCTGCTTACTGCGCTTGGTAATCGGCGTAAACATGTTCACCAAATCCAAATATTGATGGCTCGTCAAGTGCATACGCTCTGTACCCACCTGCCCCGTAATTGCAATCAGCGGAGCACCATCGGAGTTCGCATCGGCAACACCTGTAACAAGGTTTGTAGCGCCAGGGCCAAGAGTCGAAAGGCAGACGCCCGCCTTCCCCGTCAAACGGCCATAGACATCAGCCATAAAAGCGGCACCCTGTTCATGACGCACCGTAATAAACTTGATTGACGATTTTTTTATCGCTTCCATCAATTCCAAAGTTTCTTCACCAGGGATTCCAAAAATGTACTTGACGCCTTCACTTTCTAAGGACTTGATCAAAACTTCAGCAGTATTCATAATTTTAAATGTCTCCGCCAATGTTTTGCAAAAATCGTGCCAAAGAGTATTTTTAACGTAAAAAAGCCAAATTTTGAAAGAAATATGGCTCTGGAGAGCATTTTTAGGGCGATTTTGGGGTTTTGGCAAATACAAAACCATCAATTATACAAATAATGGAATGCACTTTTACATAACAATTTCTGTAATATCCACAAGAAATGTAATAGATAGATTATAAAAACACGCGTTTTAAGCCTATATAAGCCTTGGCACATTTTTTGCGACTAAATGAACATGGAATGTGTAGAGACAGAAGATACTTTTATCAAATCCATTTCGGCATTATCGAAAGTGGAGTTCGAGCACCGCTGCAGGCGTTTGCATAACGTTCTTGACGAGAACGATCTTTCGTCGAGTATGGGAGGCAACCACAAGGGCACAGACCCCATCCCTCTCGTGATTACGGCCGAAGAATGGAAAACGCTAGAAGCGGGTGTGGCGCAAAGGGCTAGGCTTTTTAACGCACTCGCAAAAGACATTTATGGCGAACAAAGTCTTTGGAAAAAAGGCAAGTTGCCCGCCGCGCTATTGTTTGCGAACCCGGATTTTTTGCAGGTTGTATGGAAAGTGCACCCGGTTGGCGATGTTTTTGTGAACTTGACATCCACCGATGTGGCAAGGCTCAAAGACGGAAATTTCGTGGCGGTATCGGACCATTTGCAAGTACCCGATGGCTTGGGACGTGCGCTAGAGAACCGCATTGGCGTAAGCCGTGCATTCCCGGAACTTTTCCGTAGCATGCAAACGGAACGGTTGGCAGGATTTTTCAAGAAGCTGATGGATGGCCTAGACGCCATGCACAAGAACATAGGAGGTGAAGGTGAAACCAGCAAGGTGGTACTTTTGGCATCGAGTCCGGACAATCCGCGGCGAGCAGAAGACGCCGTAATTGCCCGTTACCTCGGGATCCCGCTTGTCGAAAACGATGACCTCGCGATTCGAAACATGCAGGTGTACATGAAGACGCTTATGGGGCTCAAGAAGATTGGGACCATATTCCGCCGAGTGGAAGATGGCATGTGCGACCCGCTGGAATTGCGAATTGACAGCGGCGAAGGGGCTGTTGGCTTAATCAGTTCCGTCCGTGCAGGGAACGTGGCGATTGCGAACTTTCTCGGGACAGGTGTTTTGGAAACGCCCGTGTTCAAGCCCTTTTTGCCTGAGATTTGCCGCGAGCTTTTGGGCGAAGAACTGCTGTTGCGCGATGTGGAAACGCTTTGGCTCGGGAATGCAGATGATGCGGAACGCGTTTTGGCAGAGCCCGAAAAATGGATTTTCAAAAAAGCATTCCGCGACGAAGGAAGCTTCAAGGAGGCAGAACCCAAGACTTATGCGACCATGACAACAACGGCTCAGCTCGCGTTGTTGCAAGCAGTTGAGAATGCGCCCGAGCAATGGGTGGCCGAAAGATCGATGGAAGTTTCGACGGTTTACGCTTACCGAGGTGAGTTCACGCCGGCGGTTTCGCTGATGCGGTTCTTTGCGGTGAATACCGCGAACGGAACTTCGGTGATGCCAGGCGGCCTCGGGATTTTGGACAACGGACTTGGTGAAAAAGACATCTGGGTGCTTTCGGAAAGGCCCGTAGCAAACTTTTCATTGCTCGCTCCTGCCGGCCAGTCAATCACGCCGTCGAGAGCTGGAGGCGACTTGCCTAGCCGTGCGGCCGAGAACTTGTTCCGGCTGGGGCGAGCATTGTCATCATCAAACATGATGGCCCGTATTGCAAGAGGAATCGCAGTGAGGCTTTCGGACGAATCCTGGATGGACATGCCGGAACTGCCGTGGATACTGAAGGCCGGGCTTACTGATGAAACGCAGTCGAGGCTTGCGCAAGATCCCGAAAACGCACTCCGTTACTTTATTTTGCGCAAGGACAACAAGAACGGCATGCAATGCGTGCTGACGGAAATTCGAGAACTCGGCATGCAGTTGCGCGACCGCATTTCGGAGGATTTATGGCTTTATCTGAACGGATTTGGCATTGCAGAAGTACCGGCAGGAACAGGTGCGGCAGCGCTGTTGCCCTACCTAAAGGAGGTCCTGTCGGACAGCGCTGCGGTGGCCGGGCTTGCAGCAGATTCCATGACGCGCGGCCACGAATGGCGCTTTTTGGAACTCGGTCGTGAAATCGAGTGCGCCATCCGCACCTTGCTACTGGTCAAAAGTCTGCTGTACACAGCCTCTACCGACGAGATGACGAACTTGCGCTTATTGCAAGCGGTGCTTGAAATCGGCGACGGACTTATGACATACCACCGCCGCTATGGCGGCCGTTTGCAAGTTGTCCCCGTCATCGACTTGCTTTTGTCAGACGAATCCAACCCGCGAAGCGTCGCCTACCAGGTGGCAAAACTGCGGAAAGCCGCAAAGCACTTACCAGGAAACGACCAGAGCGAAGCGACATTCTCGCCGCTGGACCGCGAACTGATGCGCGTGCTCGCCGAGCTCCGCCTCGCGAACATTGAACAACTTGCAGAAACTGTAGATAACAAAAGGGAGAACCTCATAAAACTCGTAGAAACACAGATAAATTCTATTGAACGGATTGCCGAAATCGTAAACAGGCTCTACTTAAGCCACGCCCCTCGCGCAGGAGTTTTCCACGCGACAACCACGGATGTGTCGGAGGTTTAAGATGCCCATTTATCAAGTTGATCACGAGACCGTTTATGATTACCGACTCCCCGTTCTTTACAGTAACCACCTCGCCCACATGCTCCCGCGAACAGTCGACCGACAGAACTGGCTCAGCCACAGCATCGAAGTGGATCCGAACCCGACAATTCAGCAAGAACGTATCGACATTTTCGGTAACAGGGTGTTGGCATTCAGCATCGAGCAGGAACACACGCACTTTAGATTCAAGACGACCGGCATCGTAGATGTTCAGGGAGAAGAACCGCCTAAACAAGGTGAAACGATGAAATGGGAAGATGTCGCAAAGCTTTTGGAACGCCCAACAAGCGACGAGACGCTAGACGCCGCGATGTACGCCTACGCCTCCCCTTTCGCCAAGTTTGACGAATCGGTTCGCAATTACGCGCTCGAAAGTTTTGAGCAGGGCCGCCCCATTTTTGACGCCGCCTACGAGCTAATGACGCGAATCTATACGGATTGCAAGTACACACCAGGAGCGACGAGAATCGGGGCGCAACCGCAGGAAATCTTACGCGGGCGAAAAGGCGTCTGCCAGGACTTTGCACACCTGATGATCGGCTGTCTGCGTTCACTGCATTTGCCATGCCGTTATGTGAGCGGTTACCTCCGCACGCACCCTTGCGAAGGGCAGCCCAAGCTTGTCGGGGCCGACGCGACCCACGCCTGGGTCAGCACTTACATTCCCGGCCACGGCTGGGTAGAACTGGACCCCACCAACAATGTGCTTGGAGGTAACGAGCACATTATACTCGCCTGGGGTAGAGACTTCGGGGACGTGAGCCCGTTAAAGGGCGTCATCACCGGAGGTGGCGAGCATACCTTGAAAGTGTCCGTAAACGTGGACCTTAGGGATGAATGAGAAGAAAACCTAAAAGCATAAGGAAACAAAACATGCGATTTGGAAATTACGACACCGAAGGCTTTTACGATGAGCTTTGCTTACCGGATGGGACTCCCCGCCCGGCCGCAGAGCCGTTGTTTACGAAAATCAACGAGCTTCCCGAAGGAGAACTGCAACGCCGCCAGACCATTGCAGAATCCGCATTTTACGATAACGGAATTACATTCGCGGTTTACGGCAACAAGGACGGTAAGGACAAAATAATCCCCTTTGACGTCATCCCGCGTATTGTAAGCGCAGCCGACTGGAAGCACCTCGAAGCGGGCCTCAAACAGCGTACAGAAGCGCTGAACTGCTTTTTGACGGACATCTACAACGACCGCAAGATTTTGCGTGACAAGGTCGTCCCCGAAAGCCTCATCAACACCTGCACCGCTTACAGAGCGCAGATGGAAGGCTTTGTGCCGCCCAAGGGAATCTGGGCGCACATTACAGGCACAGACCTTGTGCGCGATACCGACGGCACATTCTACGTGCTTGAAGACAACATGCGTTGTCCGAGTGGAGTCTCGTACGTGTTGCAGAACCGCCAAATTCTCAAGAGGACCTTCCCGCAGGTATTCTCCAACTGTTCCATTCGCCCGGTAGACGAATACTGCACCCGCCTGCGCCACGCATTGGAATACTTGGCTGATTCAACAGCATCGCCCAAGGTGGTGGTGTTGACTCCCGGTATCTACAATTCGGCGTACTACGAACATTCCTATTTGGCACAGCAGATGGGCGTGGACCTCGTGACCGGCGACGACCTCGTCGTGCAAGACAAGAAAGTCTACGCACGCACAACGCGCGGCCTCAAGCAGGTTCATGTAATTTACCGCCGTGTCGATGACGAATTCTTGGATCCGAAGGTTTTCCGCCCAGATTCTTGCCTCGGCGTGCCCGGATTGATCGAAGCGTACAAGGCAGGTAACGTAGCGCTTGCGAATGCGCCCGGTTGCGGAGTCGCTGACGACAAGGCGATTTACACCTATGTGCCGCAGATTATCAAGTACTATCTCGGCGAAGAGGCAATCATCCCGAATGTGCCGACATTCGTTTGCGAGAACCCGAAGCACATGCAGCATGTTTTGGACCACATCAAAAACATGGTCGTCAAAGCCGCCAGCGAATCCGGTGGCTACGGAATGCTCGTCGGTCCAAAATCGACAAAGGAGGAATGCGAGGCGTTCAAGAGCAAGATTATCGCGAACCCGCGTAACTACATTGCGCAGCCCATGATTTCGCTCAGCCGCGTGCCTTGCATTGTCGATGGCGGTTTCGAAGGTCGCCATGTGGATTTGCGCCCCTACATTGTGCAAGGGCGAGAGACTTACATCCTCCCCGGCGGCCTCACTCGTGTGGCGCTCCGCAAGGGTTCCATCGTGGTGAACAGTTCACAGGGCGGCGGATGCAAGGACACTTGGGTCATCGCCGAAAACGAAAAGGCTCCGGAACTCGGACAAGCTAAACTCTGGATGGAACAACAACAGCAACAACAATAGGAATTTAGAAGTAGGAAGTACAATATGTTAAGTAGAGTCGCAAATTCCATTTATTGGCTTGCCCGCTATATTGAACGTGCCGAGAACGTCGCGCGAAGCATCGATGTGAACCTCCAGCTGCAACTGGACTTGCCCGGCGAAGAACGCCCTTGGGAACCGGTGATTCAAATTGCCGGCAATGCCGATGACTTCTTCAAGAAATATGCCCATGTTTCCATTGAGAACGCGCTCATGTTCTTGACGTTCGACAAGGAAAATCCGAACAGCATCATTTCGTGCGTCGGGGCCGCCCGTGAAAACGCCCGCTGCGTCCGCGAAAGAATTTCTTCGGAACTGTGGATTGCCATCAACCAGTTTTACTTGAAACTAAACGACCCCGAAATGCCTAAAGAAGCATTGGCTGGTCCGCACGCCTTTTACAACAGCGTCAAGGAATTCAGCCAACTCACCGCAGGCATCATCCAGGGCACGATGAACCACGATGTCGCTTGGAACTTCACGCATCTCGGCACATTGCTCGAACGCGCCGACCAGACTTCGCGTATTTTGGATGTCAAGTACTACATCTTGCTCCCGAACGTGAGCATGGTAGGCATGGCGCTCGATACAGTGCAGTGGAACGCCGTTCTCAAGAGTGTCGGTGCATACGAAATGTTCCACCGCCGCAATTCGAATGTGACACCGCATAACGTCGCGGAATTTCTCCTGCTCTCCGAAGACTTTCCGCGTTCCTTGCGCTACTGCCTTGAAAAAGCGGAGCAGTGCCTTAAGAACATCGCCTACCCTGTCAAAAGCAAGGCGGAATCCATCCGCCTTTTGGGAAAGCTGCGTTCCGACATCGCCTTTACCACTATCGAAGAAATTATCGACCAAGGGCTTCACGAACATATCGAAAAAGTACAGATTCGCCTAAACGAGCTCGGCAACCAGATCTGGAAAGATTTCTTCTGCTAAAAAATTCCATTACACCTAAATAAAAAACAATGGCGGGTTTCGGCACGCCATTTCTTTTGTATATTCCGAACATGGCGTTTTCTAAGGAATATCTCAAAGATTACGAACGCAAGATTCGTGAGCTCCCTGTCGAGGAGCTCTACGATATTTTAAGCCAAATTCGCGATCATGCATTTCAGGCAGATGATTCTCCAGAACGGATCCGAATTGTCGAAAAACGCATAATCGAACTCACCGGCAACAAAGATGACATTTTGCCATTGCCACAGTATACACAAAGTCTCAATGAAAAATATCAAAACAGAATGACGCCAGGCTCTATTGTATTTAAAGTCATTGGCATAACCTTAATCTTTGCGGGTTTCTGCTTTATCGATAATCAGACAAAGCAATACACATCTTTTAACTTTATTATAAGCGGACTAGGATTTTTAACATTTGTAATAGGCTGTACATTTGATGGCCAAATAAGACTGTGCTTAAAAGAATTTACCGTCATCAGAACAAGAAAAGATCACCCAAAAGAATTTAAACTCATTACAGGCATTCTTGACTTTATCGGCTTTGGACTGATCATTTACGGTCTTTTTGCTTTTTAAATTTCTATTTTTGCAAAGCGAGCCTTTAACTCGCTTTTTGGAGCTTTTATGAAAACTTGCAGAATTTGTGGCGAAACATCCGAAGCAAAATCTTACTTTGCAAAGGAAATGATGTATTTAAACGCAGGACGTTTTGAATACTTTGAATGCCCACACTGCAAGTGTTTGCAAATCGATAGCGTTCCCGAAAACTTGAGCGAATACTACGGCCCCAATTATTACAGCTACAACAAACCCGCCGACACGGTCACCCGCGCAAAGACGCAGTACAACAAGCGCGTACTCGACGTGGGTTGTGGCGCAGGCGCATTGCTCTGCAGCATGGCGGCAACATCAGGAATCGAGAGCCTTACCGGTTGCGATCCGTTTATCGAGAACGACATCTCGTACGAAAACGGAGTTCAAATTTTCAAGAAGACAGTCCACGAAATGACGGGCGAATACGACGTCATCATGCTCAACGATTCGTTCGAGCACATGACCGATCCGCACGAAACCATGGACAGCCTCAAGCGCCTTTTGGCAAATGGCGGAACCATCAAGATGACACTCCCCATCTACCCCAATATTGCGTTTGAAAAATACAAAGAGAACTGGTACCAGCTCGACGCTCCTCGCCATATCTTTTTGCACTCCATCAACAGCCTGAAACTACTCGCCAATCAACATGGTTTCAAAATTGTGCAGATGATTTTCGACTCCAATAACTCCGCCATTTTGAGGAGCTACCTGTACACCAAAGGCATTACGTTCTGGAAACAGGATCCGAAGGATATTTTCAAGTATTTCACCAAAAGCGAGATCATCGACATCGATAAAAAAATGGCCGAGGCAAACAAAAAAGGCTACGGCGATCACGCCACAGTCTTCTTCATGCACAAGTAAAATATTTCTGCAAACATTGTATTATCACATTTTTGAAAGTGTTCCGTAAGCACGGAACATTTTTTTGTGCTATTTCGTATCAACCGATTTAACAAACATCACAATTTTCACAACACTTAAGAAAAAAAAACAATAAAATCCATCCTATATATAGAAAACCGCTATATATTCTTAATATATACGTGTGGGTTTAGAGTTTTTAAGGGATGAGATATGCAAAAAAAACTCGTGGTTTGGTCTCTCGCTTTTGCGAGTGTGTACTTTTGCGGTTGCACCGATGACAATGCGGCGGCTCCGTTCAACGATATTCCTCAAATCAGTGAAGAATCATCTTCATCTGCCGAGCAAAGTAATCACAACGATTCGAATTCATCTACTCCGGCAATAAAATCTTCTTCATCCAAAGTTCAATCCAACGAATCCTCGCAAACATCACCAAATTCAGAATCACCTAACGAAGAAACTCCAAAAACATCTTCCTCGTCCGCACCCATTTCAAGTTCAGCAATTGCACCAGCAAGCAGTTCGGTAATAGCCCAGCTTCCAGCATTTTCATCTAGTTCCTATGCTATTTCGTATGCTTCTGTAGCAAGCAGCTCTTCTACAGCAATTGTCGCATCATCTTCTAGCGGGCTAAAAGATTACGACGATAATCACAAGCCCAAGGACAGTTTCCTTCCGGCTGCTGGATTCTATTCCAACCTCACCATCAATCCGCTTTCGCCACAAAAAGGTGGTGAAATCCGTTGTACGTTCGACGGTTCATTCCCTACCGCACAATCCGAACAAATTACAGAAGCAAAAGCAATCACCGAAAATATGGTTATACGTTGTTCTGAATTTGTAAACGGACAGCCCATGGATACAACTACGCAGACGTATTTCATCAACGAAAATGTATCGATGCCGGTCGTTGCTATTACCGTTAACCACCATGACATGTTCGACTCTACAGACGGACTCTATGCAACTGGTAATGTTGGCGGTGCCGCGGGCGGTATGGGCAATTGGGGCAACATGGGTGGCGGAGGGAGCAACGTAACCGACAACAACAACCCGAAATGCACAGAACCCTGCAAGGGCGCAAACTTTTGGCGCGATGACGAACTCCCCGCTCACGTAGAATATTTCGAAAACGGAAGTTCATCCAAGAGCAAAGCTTGGGAAATTGATGCAGGTATTTCCATCATCGGAAATTGGAGTCGTTACAAGCCCAAAAAGAGCGTTGCGATTAAGATGGACAACGACATCTACGGAGACAAGGTCCTCAAATATTCCTTGTTCAAGACACGCTCTAATGCAAAAAAATTCAAGGCATTCAACTTGCGCAACAACGGTAACCGTTTCTGGAGCGACTATGTTGGCGATGCCATGATGACAGCCCTTTTAGAAGGCACCGATGTTGATTACCAGCGCAGCCGCCAAGTGGTTGTGTTCTACAACGGCGAATACTTCGGCATTCACGACATGCGCGAACGCCTCAACAGAAACTTTGTCGAAACAAATTACGGCATTGATTCCAAGTCCATCAACATGATAAAGATTACGGGAACAGGACTGGAAGCTAGCGGCACCAACGGCGCATCTACAACGGAATACCAGCAACTTTACAACGAAATCAGCAGCGCAAATTATGCAGGCGAGAACAACGCTCAATATGAGCAAGTAAAGACTAAGCTCAATGTGAACAGTTTTGCACAATACATGTTCGCTGAAATGTATTTCCATAACGGTGACTGGCCCACCAACAATGTGCGCGCCTGGGGTGGCAATGGTCATCCGTTCAAGTTCGTCGCTTTCGATACCGACCACGGCTTCGGATTTTCGCCGGGCATTAGCGGTTTCGATGTCGACAACCAGAACATGTTCGATTGGGTGCTCGGCGCAAAGCAGAACTCTACAGGAAACCAAGGCAATCAGGGCAACCAAGGAGGCATGTGGGGCGGCTTCGGTGGAGGCGGATTTGGAGGCTTTGGCGGTTTTGGCGGAGGTGGCGCAAGCGCAGGCCCCGGCACCATGCTCAGCAAACTTCTCAACAACCCAGACTTCAAGCGACTCTTCATCAACAACGCTTGCATTTTGTTGAACAGCTACTTGACATACGAAAAAGTGCAAAAGACCGTACAATCCATGATGGCCACCATTCCCTCTTCGGAACAGCAACGTGACCAACAAAGATGGCCGAGAAACCAGACTAACTTCAAGTGGGATCCGAACGGAAACAACTTGATTGCTTACGCCAAGAATCGCAGCGAAACCATCAAGAAAGAAATGGTCGAACGTTTTGACCTCGAAAACGAAGTTTCTGTAACAATTGGCGCAAGTGGAAATGGTTCCGTTCTTGTAGACAACATGAAACTTCCGAACAACAATTACCAATGCAAGTTCTTCAACAATAACGAGTTGTTGTTGACTGCAGTGGCAAGCTCTGGTGCAGTATTCACGGGATGGTCTGATGGTTCCACCGAAAATCCGCGCAAGGTTACACCAAGAGAAGGCTTGACCATCACAGCACAGTTCAAATAAAATATTTATATTCTATTCTCCTCCCCGCAAATAAGTAATGCGGGGATTTTTTATATTAAGAGCATGTCCAGAGCAGCCAAAAGACGCAGAAAAGCAATGATGATGGAGAGTCAACCTCTCCCACCCTCCGAAGAAGGGCCGATAAATCCCGCCCCAAAAAATTCACTAAGAAAGAAGGCACTAATTATTTTATTCATACTAGAGGCTTGTTTCATTATAGCATTTTTCCTTCTAAAAGCAAAAACAAATTCGTTCCATCTCGGATATTTCATCGACGAAACTTTTTTGAACAAGCTTGTAGAACGAGAGCAATACAGTACATTACTTAGAATTTCATTAGCCTTCTTTATAAGCTTTGGTTTGGGCATTATTTTACATATCTTTAAAGTATTGCCTCCAAGAAAAGACAACAAAGAACCAACTTTAAACAAATTTATTTTTGAATTTGTTATTCTAGTATTACTCGCCATTGGCGTTTCTATCCCGCAAGTTATCGAAATCCCAGCAAGATTCACGCAAAAGCCGACACTCCAAAAAGAAATCCTTATCGACAAAGATACATGGACATCGAGATCTGGGATGCATTACGACCTTATTTTCAGCAGCAAATCGAGCATAACTGTAAGCAAACGCACTTATATGGCAGCGCATACCGGAACTGAATATTATACTGTTTATCAAGGGTCATTTCTTATAGATTATTTCCCTACGGATAGATATTTTTTGAGAAAAGAATGAAGAAACTCGAAGAAATACAATTGATACAGTCATATCATTTGGTAAAGTAAAAATCAATTTCTTATTTATATTGAATAGTTATATTAGGGACATATCCCCCAAACAACAAAAATCTCCGTAACACTAGTGTTGCGGAGATTTTTTACTAAAAAATGCGCGGAGTAGTCAGATTGCTCTCATCACTATTCGGCTACGCCGATGCATACGCATCGCGGGATAGCCAGTTTGGCTGCGCTGGCTTCCCAATTGAGCATCGGGGTAGCCAGATTGGCTGCACTGGCTTCGGTTTCGCTTCGCTCACTTCCCTGCTTGCCCTTCGGGCTTCACCTTCGGTGAAGCTGATCTGGCTACCTATGATACGAAAAAAGGACCCACGAGGGGTCCTTTTTCGTATCGGGGTAGCCAGATTCGAACTGACGACATTCTGCTCCCAAAGCAGACGCTCTACCAGGCTGAGCTACACCCCGAAGTGACTGCAAATATAGCAAAGATTGCTGTAAATATGAACAAAACGACTAAAAAATTTCATCTATAACAAATTTTTTCATAAAAACTTCACTTTTGTGCACTGAAAATATTGACAATTGCCCAGTTGTGCATTATATTTATATTGTATAAATTCCAGAACCCTTTATGACGAGAGGCAAAAAATGGAAAACAACAACGAAAAACGCAAAGAAATGACGGCCAGACAAGAGGAAATCTACGAATACATTAAGAAGTATTCTAAGGAAAACCACATGCCGCCAACGGTTCGCGAAATCGGCAACCACTTCGATATTTCTTCTACGAACGGTGTGCGTTCCATTCTCGCAGCCCTCATCAAGAAAGGTTACATCAACCGCTCTCCGCGCCTCAGCCGCGGTATCGAAATTTTAAGCGACGATAAAGAATCTAACAAGGAAGTTGCAAGCAACACGATTGAAATTCCAATTGTCGGTCGAGTTGCCGCTGGTACGCCGATTCTTGCAGTACAGAATCTCGAAGGCACTGTTACGATTGATAGAGACTTCCTCGCCTGCCGTAGCGATGTTTTCGCGCTGCGCGTCAAGGGTGACTCCATGATCAACGCCGGTATTTTCGATGGCGACTTGATTTTCGCTCGTCAGCAAAAGACTGCCGATCTTGGCGAAATTGTTGTTGCACAGATCGATAACGAAGCAACGGTCAAGTACTACCACCCGAGCGCAGATCATGTTGAACTACGTCCGGCAAACCCGAAGTACAAGCCGATTATTGTGAACAACAAAAAAGACTTTTCGATTGCAGGCCGCGTCATCGGCGTGATGAGAAAGGTTAATTAATTTATTTAAATTAATCCAGAAAGACAAAAATAAAAACCGAGGTTCAACGCCTCGGCTTTTTTATTAAGTGAATGGGGCAAGCACCAACCTCTTTGGCTCGGTCGCAACGCTCCAGAATAACGACAAATTAATCGTCGAAATCGGCGAGTTCTTCTTCAGCTTCCTTCAAAGCTGCTGCGTCCGGTCCTTCGATATCATCGTCCTCCACTTCATCGAGAGAGTCACCGCCCATTGCGCCCAACTGGTATTCCACCTTGCGGGCTTCCTTGGACTGACCCAAGTGCAAAATAGCTGCACATTCTTCGCAATAGCCGAGATGCTTATCGACCCAGAATTCCGGAGACACGAGATTCTTGTTGCAACGCGTACAAATTTGCGTTGCAGCTTCACGCGTGAATGCGGCATTCTGTTCTTCAAGTTCCTTCAAGATACGTTCCGTCAATTCTTCCTGCGTTTCTTCAGCAAGAGAAATCTTGTGGCGGATTGCAGAAGTCGGCTTCTTTTCGAGGTTCTTCATTTCAGAAGTAACCTTTTTCTTGTTGGCGCGTTCTTCCTGTTCGTCAATTTCAACAAACATGATGAACTTGCAAGGCTTCTTGCCGCCTTCAAGCAAAACTGCATACGGATAATCAGACTTCACAGACGCCTTCTTCACTTCAACTTTCTCGGGAGCATCAACTTTCGGTTTTTCAGAAACTTTTTCAGGAGCCTTTTCAGCTGCTTTTTCAACAACTTCCTTAACAGGTTCCTTCACGACTTTCTTTTCGACTTCCTTTGCAACTTCTTTTTCGGGAGCCTTCTTGGGAGCTGCAGGAGCCTTAGCCACGACTGCCGGTTCAACCTTTTTTGCCGGAGCGGGTTTCTTGGAAGTTTCGGCAACAGACTTTGCAGCCGGCTTTTTTTCAGGAGCCGGAGCCGCCTTTACCGCTTTAACAGGTTCCTTTTTTGCAGGAACTTCCTTCTTTGCGACGGGCTTCTTGGCCGGAGCAGCCTTAGCAGGTGCTGCCTTTGCCGGAGCTTTTTTGGCCGGAGCGGGAGCAGCCTTGGCAGCAGGCTTCTTGGCAGGAGCAGGCTTTGCAGGAGCCTTAGCAGGTGCAGCCTTCGCCGGAGCCTTTTTTGCCGGAACAGCAGCCTTGGCAGCAGGCTTCTTGGCCGGAGCAGATTTCTTTTCAGAAGCACTCGCCTTTGCAGGCGCTTTAGATGTCGCTTTTTTGGAACTCATATTTACTTCTTTTCCACAATTGTAATGTTCAAAATCGGATCATTCGGGTCAATGCGGCATACGACGTCGTGTCCTTTAATGACCTTGCCAAACACCGTGTGCTTGCCGTCCAAATGCGGCTGCGGCAGGTGCGTAATGAAAAATTGCGAGCCACCGGTATTCGGGCCTCTGTTTGCCATCGAAATCACGCCGGTTTCATGCTTGAGATCATTCTTTTCATCGTCGATGGTGTAACCGGGACCACCCGTTCCATCGGCATTCGGGTCACCACCCTGGATCATGAATCCCTGGATGACACGGTGAAAAACAAGCCCGTTGTAAAAACCAGAATTGGCGAGATCAATAAAGTTGGCTACGGTATTGGGTGCCGCCTTGAAATTCAGGTCCACCTCAATTACCCCTTCATGAGTTTTAATCAGGGCAAGAATCTGGGTCGTCCCCGTATAATCCTTGTTAAAAACTTTACCCGCGGCAAAAGCGTTTGCGGCAAGGCACAAAGCACTGCAAATAATGAACTTTTTAAACAAAGCAATCTTCCGTTGTTATCGTTCTAAAAGAACAAATTGTTCAACTAGAATATAGTTTTTTTTTAAAGGGTTCACAGCGAGTACCAATAAACAGGCACAAGATTTCTATATTTACGCAAAAACTCTTCAACATCTTAATATGCCGCAAAACAACAATATTCGCAATTTTAGTATTATCGCCCACATCGATCACGGCAAATCCACCTTGGCCGACAGAATGATTGAATTGACCAAGACGGTCTCCAAAAACGAAATGATGAACCAGCTCCTGGACGACATGGACCTGGAACGCGAACGCGGCATTACGATTAAAGCTCACGCCATCCGCATGGTTTACGAAAAGGACGGCGAAGAATACATCTTGAACATGATCGACACGCCGGGGCATGTGGACTTCACTTACGAAGTCAGCCGTTCCCTCGCCGCTTGCGAAGGCGCCATCCTCGTGGTTGATGCTAGCCAAGGCATCGAAGCACAGACGCTTTCGAACCTCTACCTTGCAATCGAAAACGATCTCACGATTATTCCGGTTTTGAACAAAGTAGACCTTCCGGGTGCACAGCCCGACCATGTGGCACAACTCGTCGGTGACTTACTCGGCTATGATCCGGACCAAATTCCGCGCATTTCTGCAAAGACTGGCCTCAACGTAGAACAGGTGCTCGACAAGATTGTCGACGAAATCCCAGCCCCGAAGGGTGATGCAGGCAAGCCGCTCAAGGCTCTTATCTTTGACTCCGTTTACGATTCCTACCGCGGCGTGATCAACTACATCCGCATTGTCGAAGGCACGCTCAAAGCAGGTATGAAAATCCGCATGATGAAGACGGGCGGCGAATATGTCGTCACGGAAGTCGGTACATTCAGCATGCGCCGCGATCCGCGCCCGGAACTGACCGAAGGCATGGTCGGTTACGTGCTTGCAAACGTCAAGACCATCAGCGACGTGAAAATCGGTGACACGCTCACGGATGCAGCAAACCCTGCCGCAGAACCGCTCCCGGGTTACAAGGACGTGCTCCCGATGATTTACTCGGGTATCTACCCCATCGACCCGGAAGACTACAAAGATTTGCGCGAAGCCCTCGAAAAGCTCCGCCTCAACGACTCCGCCCTCTGCTGGGAACCGGAAACTTCCGAAGCGCTCGGCTTTGGCTTCCGCACGGGCTTCCTCGGACTTTTGCACATGGAAATCGTGCAAGAACGCTTGGACCGAGAATTCAACGTGGACATCATTACGACCGTGCCGAACGTGGAATACCACGTTTACATGAGCGATGGCTCCATGGTGAAAATCGAAAGCCCCTCCAAGCTCCCCGATGCAAGCCGCTACGACTATATCGAAGAGCCTTACGTGAAAGCACAAATCTTTACGCCTAAGGAATACGTGGGCGCCATGATGACGCTCTGCGAAGAAAAGCGCGGCACGTTCGAGACCATGGAATACATCGACGAAACGAAGGTCATCCTCAAGTACGACCTTCCGCTTGCCGAAATCATGTTCGACTTCTACGACCGTCTCAAGTCTTTAAGCCGCGGTTACGCTGGCCTCGACTACACGCCGAGCGAATACAAGCGCAACAACCTCGTCAAGCTCGACATTCTCTTGAACGGCGACCCGGTTGACGCTTTCTCCGTGATTATCCACCGCGACAAGGCAAACACCTACGCAAACGCCATCTGCGTAAAGCTCAAGGACCTCATTCCGCGCCAACAGTTCGACGTTGCCATCCAGGGTGCTATCGGCGGAAAGATTATCAGCCGTTCGACCGTGAAGGCTGTGCGTAAGGACGTGCTTGCCAAGTGCTACGGCGGTGACATCACCCGTAAGCGCAAACTTCTCGAAAAGCAGAAGGAAGGCAAGAAGCGCATGAAGAGCATCGGCTCTGTGGAAGTGCCGCAAAAGGCATTCCTCGCCGTGCTTTCGCTCAGCGACGATTCCACCAGCGGCAACGATTAATTGTAGTTTGTAAAGCAATGTCAGCACTCGATCGTAAAGTCAGGTCACTACAACGACGCCACTCCAGGGCGCACGTGTTTTTCTTGGTCTTTATACTCGGTGTTGTCCTTGCCATCATGATCGGCGTTCGCCATTACGTTATAGAGCCGGTTCGAGTCCAAGACAATTCCCTGTACCCCAAATTCAAAAAGAACGGTATTTTGTGGATGTGCAAGCTCCCCCGCTGCACCGAAAATATCAAGGACGGGGATTTTGTTTGGGGCATCATGCGCAACCAAGACAACATGGTACGCAGAGTTCTAGGCGTTCCTGGCGATTCCATCACCATCACGAATAACGGCAAGGTCTATACGCCTCACCGCAATTTCAAGTGGAATGGCGAAGACGCCTTTATTGAAACGCGCAGCATTTATGTTCCGCGCAAAGGCGATACGCTCTTTTTCAACAAGTTAAACGATGTGGAACAGGACTACCTGATTTCGCTTATGCACGAGCAGAACGAAAAAATCTACATCAAGTCGAGCCTTTGGCAAGGCAATCGTGAAATGCCTCTTGAACGCATAGGCTCCACCAAACTCGGGAATCGCCTTGTAAGCCTGCAAGAAATCGATTACATGCCTTGGCAAGACCGCTTCCTTGTAGAACTGCAGATATTCCTTGCAGAACCGGGAAACACACCCATCCGCATCAAGCGCGAACTGTACAACGCCAAAGACTCTTCCAAGATTTCATTCTACGTCGTCCCCGAAGACTGCTACTATCTCGTCTGTGAAAAGTCTAGCCACTGCGCCGACTCCAGAGAAATCGGCTATTTTACGCAAAACAGAATCCTTGGCCGAGCAAACAAAGTTGCAAACAAATTCCAAAAGCGAATTGACACTCGCATCGAGCAAGCCAAAAAAGCTATAAAAATGCTCCTGAAGGATTTATCCCCCAAGGATAAACCCAAACAAGACAAAAAGCCAAAGACAAAAAATAGCAAGACTACCAAAACTTAAAGTTTTGTAGTTTCCATAGAATTGTCAAGCGCAACAAATTCAGTACTTCATACAATCTACTGTTTTTAACTTTTGCCATTTCCACACACCATAAAAATGCCGGTATAAAAGTTAACTTTTCTAGCATTTCTAAAGCAAATAAGTGCCACATTTTGCAAACAATGGATTGCAAAATCACAAAAATAAAATATTTACGAAAGAAACCGACTAAAAGGAAACGAATTAAATTCCGGTTGAGCCAAAGCCACCACGATCAGCGCCATCAAGCGCGCCTTCCACAAACGTAAGCGTCGGCTGGATTTCCATAATACGGAACTGGGCAATGCGACTTCCCTTTTCGATTACCACATCGCGAGTAGCATACACAGGCATTTTCCACCAGTCGTTTGCACCGCAGTAGCTCGAATCGACCACGCCCACAGAATTCGCCTGCAAGATACCAAAATTCTTGAACGTGGAACTGCGCGGTGCAATATGCGCCTCGTAGCCTTCAGGCAACTTCATCGCAACACCTAGATGAATCAAGCGGAACTCCCCCGCCTTCAGCGTCACGGTCTCTGCCGCAGCAAGGTCAATCCAATCGGACTTGCCGCCGATATAAGTGAGTTTCGGGATAGATTCGTCGAGGTACTGAATTTTGATTGTCTTCGTGGTCATGATGCAAATATAAAAATAGTTGACAAAAAGCTGCAGTTAAAGAAAAAGCCCCCGGCTCTTTCGAGACCGAGGACTTTTTAGAGTGGTAATTTCCTTCGGAAATTACACCGCGCCCTGCCACTTCATGGCATCGGCAACCTTGAGGAAGCCAGCGATGTTTGCACCCATGACGAGGTTCTTCTTGTCGCCGTACTTGGCAGCAGCGCCAGATGCAGCAGCGTAGATGCTCTTCATGATGCCTTCGAGCTTCTTGTCCACTTCTTCGAATGTCCAAGAGAGACGTTCGGAGTTCTGAGACATTTCGAGACCAGAGGTAGCAACGCCACCAGCGTTAGCAGCCTTAGCCGGTCCAAAGAGAACGCCAGCCTTCTGGAAAGCTTCGATAGCTTCCGGAGTAGACGGCATGTTAGCACCTTCAGCAACAGCCTTCACGCCGTTAGCGATAAGAGCCTTTGCACCTTCGAGGTCGAGTTCGTTCTGAGTTGCGCACGGAAGAGCGATGTCGCACTTGACCGTCCAAACGCCCTTAGAACCTTCGTGGTATTCAGAACCCGGAACGAGCTTAGCGTATTCGCTGATACGAGCGCGCTTGTTGTTCTTGAGGTCGAGAACGACGTCGAGGTTGATGCCGTTCGGGTCGTAGATGTAGCCGTTGGAGTCAGAAACGGTCACAACCTTAGCACCGAGCTGCGTTGCCTTCTGGCAAGCGAACTGAGCAACGTTACCAGAACCGGAGATCACGACAGTCTTGCCCTGGAAGGAGTCGTTAGCGAGGTCCTTGAGCATTTCGCGAGTGAAGTAGCAGAGGCCGTAACCGGTAGCTTCGGTACGAGCGAGAGAACCACCGTAGGAGAGGCCCTTACCCGTGAGAACGCCAACCCATTCGTTGCGAATGCGCTTGTACTGACCGAACATGTAACCGATTTCGCGAGCGCCAGTACCCTGGTCACCAGCCGGCACGTCCGTGTCTGCACCGATGTGCTTGCAGAGTTCAGTCATGAAAGACTGGCAGAAGCGCATCACTTCGTTGTCGCTCTTACCCTTCGGATCGAAGTCAGAACCACCCTTGCCACCACCCATCGGGAGCGTGGTCAAGCTGTTCTTGAAAATCTGTTCGAAGCCGAGGAACTTGAGCATGGAAAGAGTAACTTCGTTACGGAGACGGATACCGCCCTTGTAAGGACCGATAGCGGAGTTGAACTGAACACGGTAGCCACGGTTGACCTGAACGTTACCCTTGTCATCGAGCCAAGGTACGCGGAAAGTGATCACGCGTTCCGGTTCGACGAGGCGGTCGATCACGCCGTTGGTTTCCCAAGACTTGTCCTGTTCGAGGACTGGGTCGAGGGATTCGAGGAATTCACGGACAGCCTGGTGGAAGAGGGCCTGATCCGGATCACGTGCGACGACCTTTTCATAAACCTTCTGAAGGTAAGCATTCTTGATTGCCATTTTATATATCTCCGTTGAGAGTTAGATTGTTAATGTTTTAACGGTTGTAAAGATAGTAAAGGGTGCTCCCAAAAAGTGAAAAAGGAGCAAAAATCTTCATTTTCTTACATTTTTGTAAGTTAGTTTTTCAGTAGTTTTAACAATTGCTTTTTTTCGCTAAAAAACGAGGGTCTACAATGCAAACACTTACATTTTTGTAAGTTTATGTATTTTGCAATTTTCAGTAAATAAAGTTTTACATTCATAATAATGTTTTTTGTTATTCGAGATGGCGATCCCGGTACAGAGACCGGGGTGACAAGGTAAAAAATAATGGATCCTATCGCTACGCTCCAGGATGACAGCAAAAAAATACCCGGCTCGGTGGCCGGGTGACATTGCAAAAAAGCCTGCGCAGTGGCAGACTTTTCAATACTAGAAATGACTGGGTGGGGCAAGCCCCAACCTCTTAGGCTCGGTTATATCCATGCAAGCATGGCTGCAACGCTCGCCTTTTGAGGTAGTCTTTCCGCCTTCGGCGTCAGGATGACGTGCGTCTACTAGATTTCCATAAAGTTTTTGAGGTCGTTCATGCGACGCTTGGCGTATTCAAGCCCCATGTTATAGGATTCGTCAAGCTCATTACGGTCTGTTGCAAAAAGATCGCAAACTTCTTTTTCCGGGCGGAAAATCAAAAGCTTGCCTGCTTTTTCGAGTTTTTCCATCTCGGCAAACATTTTTTCGTAGCGCTTGTAACGCAACATGAGCGCACGGAAAAAATCCGGATACTTGCGCTTGAACATCGGGTTCAAAATCACGCGGTACTTGCGGAAGTCCGTCACTATCTCGCCCGGATAATGCGTCGAGACCACAACGACCTTGTCGCAGCCCTTTTCAAAAGCGCGCTGGTACGGAATCGGAGAAGTCACGCAGCCATCCGCATAATGCTTGCCGTCAATCTGGGCAATCGGGAATAACATCGGGAGAGCGCTACTCGCATTCACGATATCGAGCAAACGCTTTTCGCTCATGTATTCCTGGAAAAATTCCGAACGCCCCGTTTCCAAACAGGTAAGGCCAAATTCACATTCCACACCCGAACCAAAGAACAGGTGGAAATCAAACGGCATATCGCCATACGCTGCATTGTAATGGAGCGCATAACATTCTTTCTGGATGCCATCAAAAATGCGATGAGCTTTATCCCTACCCTGCTGAATTTTAGTCGGCTGGATAATGTAGCGGAAACGGCCACGCTGGCGCGTGACAAAGTTCATGGCAGCATGGCAACCAGCACTTACTCCCGAAATATACGGGAAATAAACACCTTCATCGAGCCAAGCGTCCAAAACGCCTGCCGAAAAAATGGTCTGACGCGACCCACCCTCTAGAGCCAAGCCTATTTTCACTACTTGCTCTCCTCGGAAATTTCAGCCGGAGTTTCAGCAGCGACAGGGAGAATTGCCCCTTGCTGTCCCAAAGCGATTTGCTTCAAGTTCCAGACCTTCTGGCGGAAATATTCGCTACGTTCGGCGAGATGCTTGGAAGACGGAATGCCCTTCACGCGTTCAATCGTTTCAGGTTCGTCCACCACAATCTGCGTACGGTGACCAATCTTATAAATACCATCAATGCCGAGAGAAAGAACCGGATAACCCGTACTGCGAGCGAGGAATGCAAAACCAGTCTTGAATTCGTTCAAGAGGCCATCATAACGGCACTTGCCTTCCGGGAAAATAATAACGGAATTGCCCTTTTCGAGTTCCTTCTTGGCAAGGAGCGCCCATTCAGTATCGAGGTTAAAACGATCGCAAGGAATCACGTTCTTGAAACGCTTCAAAGCCCAGCTAAAATGCGGGTCTTCCACCTGGTCCTTGGCAACAACGATACTGCGCTTATGGAAAAACAAGGACTGTACCATCAACGGATCAAGCATACTCGTGTGGTTTGCGATAATCACCATCGGTTGCTTCAAATCAGTAGACTTGACAGACCCTAAGAACTTCATCTTGGGACGATAAACTACTAACAAGTAAGTGCGCACCCCGTAAACAACAGCGAGGAGCACTAACTTCCAGAACAAATCAGCAATTATATTTTTCGCTTTTTCAATCATCAACAATGCAATACTTCGCTTTTAGGAGATGCCCGAACAAGTCGGGCATGACATTTCAAGCAACGCCGGCCCTTCGACGACGCTCAGGGCAGGCTCCGGCCGGAATGACTCAGCCATCTAGACTACTTGCCCAAACTTTCCTTGGGGATGCTCGTAAACGTAAGAGAGCCCTTGGCGTGGACATTGCCGTTCACCTTGACAACGCAGTCAAAGCCAACGATAACTCCACCACCCTTCGTCTTGTTGACGGTGATTTCGAGCTGGTCGCCCGGAATTACCGGCTTCACGAACTTGAATCCGTCAATCTTCAAAAGAACGTACAAGTTCTTTTCGAGATCTCCGGCCGGCTTTTCGATTACGAGCGAGCAGAGCTGAGCGCAAGCTTCGCAAATGAGAACGCCCGGCATAATCGGGGTACCCGGGAAGTGGCCCATGAAGTACGGTTCGTTCACGGAGACATTCTTGATGCCCGTTGCAGATTCGTTCGGAACGAGTTCCGTGACCTTTTCGATCATCTGGAACGGCGGACGCTGGGCTATCTTTTCACTGATCTGGAAAATGTTCATCACAGGGAAAGACCTCCATCCAATACGATGACCTGACCTGTCACATAAGCGAACTGGTCAGAAGCGAGAGCAGAAACAACGTTTGCAACTTCGTCAGCAGAAGCAAAGCGCTTGAGGGGCACCTTTTCGAGGTAGCCCTTGCGGGTTTCTTCCGGAATGGCTTCGATCATTTCGGTAGCAACAAAGCCCGGAGCGACAGCGTTCACACGAATGCCGTAGCCGCCAAGTTCCTTGGCGAGCGTCTGCGTAAAGGAGTTCACGGCGCCCTTCGTGGCACTGTAAACTGCCTGACCAGCAAGAGCAAACTTGGAAGAAACAGAAGACATGTTGATAATGACACCGGACTTCTGCTTGTACATCTTGACGGCCACCTGCTGGGCGCAATAGAAGTAACCCTTCACATTCAAGTCAAAGCACTTATCGAGCGTATCCGGGTTCATCATGAGGAGGTATTCATCGCGGACGATGCCAGCATTGTTCACGAGAACGTCGATGCGGCCGTAAGCCTTGAAAACATCGCGAACCATCTGCTTGACTTCGGCAAGCACGGCAACGTTAGCCTTGTAAATCATGCCGTCGCCACCTTCGGACTTGATTTGGTCCAAAGTTTCCTGAGCAGCAGCATCAGAGCTAGAATAGTTTACGACGACCGTGTAGCCGTCACGAGCGAGGCGCAAGGCGCAAGCCTTGCCAATCCCCTTAGAAGAACCAGTAACGATTGCAACTTTCATTATAAATTCTCCTTCAAAAATTTATTTTCCGAGAACTACAGCGTTGTAAGAACCGCCCGTAGCAAAGGAAGTCACCAAAATTTTCTTGAAGCCGGATGTTGCGACCTTCTTCTTGGAAACGCTACCGTCATTTGCAACAAAATAGGCGTTTTCTTCGGTAAGTTCGCCACCGAGCATAAGAGCGGCTTCGGCTGCAGCAAGTGCGGCAGAAGCGGCACGGCCTTCACCCACGCGTTCCTTCACCTGGAAGAGCGGGAGGTTAGCAAGCTTATCTCCAAACACGCGTGCGTATGCAGCCTTTTCAATATCGTCGAGTTTCTTGAGACCGTTAGCAAAACCACAGACAGCGTCAATTTCGTTTGCAGAAACGCCCGCGTCCTTGAGGGCTGCGTTAATGGCGATATCGAGAGCTTCGTCGGAACCGGAGATGTGGCCGAACTTCACGTTCTTACGGCCATTGCCATAACCAAGAGCGTAGCAGTAAACCTTAGCACCGCGAGCATTGGCGTAATCTTCGTTTTCGATGATGATAGAAACAGAACCATCGCCAACCACAAAGCCGTTGGAGTTGGAATACGGTTCCACCACCTTATCAGCAGCGACGTTCAGCTTCTGGCAGAATTCCGTGATAATCGGGAGGTTTTCATCCGTACCCGTAGCCATCATGACCTGTTCCTGACCGTCATGAATAACGTTCATGGAGTAGCCAATGCTATCGAGCCCCGAGAGCGGGCCCGTCGTGATGGTGACGCCGTAGCCCTTGATTCCAGAAAGAATCGAAAGGTAACCACCGGCGGCATTATAAACTGTATGAGGGAACTTGAAGGCACTACCGCCAGCGTTGCCGGCTTCAGTGATGAGTTCCTGGAAATCATAAGTAGCACCGAGACCGCCTTCGCTAGTACCCACAATGATACCAATCTGCTTTGCGTTGTCTTCGGTGACTGTGAGGTTTGCATCCTTGAGGGCGCGCATGCCGGAAACAGTCTGGAGCTGTCCCAGATTATCAAGCTTGCGGTAGAAAGCCATCTTGATGCCGAGTTCCTTGTAATCGTCGTTCGTAACGGTCGAGCAAATGGAAGCAGATTCCGGAAGCTTGCCGTTCTTGATCGATTCAAGGAATGCTTCTTTGCTGTTGCCGAGCGGGCTTACAATGCCAACGCCAGTCACAGCGATTTTCTTATCCTTGGCGACCTGGCTCTGCACGTCACCCGGCTTCTTGCTGAACACGATACTTGCGTTCGTGCCACCGAAAGCAACGTTGTTGCTCATGACACATTCGAGTTCTTTTGCACGCGGAGTGTTCTGCACATAGTCCATCTGACCGACCTTAGCCTTGAGGGCTTCGGAATCTTCGGCAGTGTAGTGGAGCGTCGGGAGAACGGTGTTCGTCGTAAGAGCCTTGATGCTGAACACAGCTTCGATTGCACCCGCGGCACCGAGGCAGTGACCGGTCATCACCTTGGTCGAACTAACACTCAAGGTTGGATTTTCTTCGTCAAAGAACTTGTGGAATGCATTGATTTCGGCATTGTCGTTCTTGCCGGTACCCGTACCATGAGCATTGAGGTAACCGATGTCCGTTTTCTTGATACCAGAATTCTTGACGGCGCGGTCCATAGCTTCGAGGAGGCAAATGCCATCTTCGCGCGGGGCCGTAATGTGGTGAGCATCGCTTGTGACGCCAGCGCCGAGAATTTCGCAGTAACGCTTGGCGTTACGCTTTTCGGCATGTTCCAAAGATTCAACAATCACAATGCCAGCGCCTTCACCGAGGGTGATGCCGTTGCAGTGGTTGAACGGAGAGCAACCGTTTTCGTCCAAGGCATGGAGAGAAAGGAAGCCGGAGTACGGAACAGAAGCAAAGGAGTCGGAACCACCAGCGATAACGACATCGGCTTTACCTGCGCGGATAAGGTCGCAAGCAAGAGCGATGGAAATCGTACCGGCAGCACAAGCGTTACCCACGTTTGTCACAATGCCACCCGCATGGCAAGATTCAGCCACTTGGGAAGCGATTGCAGCAATGGGCATTTTTGGAATTTCGTTGGCATCCTTACCGCCGCAATGGTATTTTTCGATGCTGAGGACACCCCCCACGCAGCTACCGATAATGACGCTTACACGGCTACTATCAGCAAAGTCACCGAGACCAGCATCATTGAGGGCTTCTTTTGCAGCCTTGATGCAGAGCTTGGAGGCGCGGTCCTTTTCGTCCGGACATTCAATCTCATCGAGTGTATCACAGTTCACTTCGGCAGCTAAGTCTGCATAGCAGTTCTTGGTATCGAGAGAAGTGGTCTTGTGAATACCGGAGACGGAATTCAGGGCATTTTTCCAGGTTTCTTCAACATTGTTGCCTACAGCGCAAATAACGCCAAGGCCCGAAACAACACAGCGACAATTATTAGATGTCATAGATATTCCAAACAATACTCAAATAAAAAGGCTTGATTAAGCCTTGTTCTTTTCAATGAATGCAGCGATAGTATCGATGCTCTGGAAGTTTTCCTTAGCAACGCCAGTCATGGAAACGCCGAAGTTATCATCGACGAAGGAGATGATTTCAAGGGAGTCCACGGAGTCAAGACCGATTTCTTCGCCGAAAAGCGGAGTATCGTAATTCAGGACATCGCCGTCTACACCGAGATCGGACATAAAGAATGCCTTGAGTTTGCTCTTGATTTCTTCGTTAGCCATATTATTGTATCCTCTTTTGATAAAATTTTAGCACAAAGATAGAAAAATATTCTTTCGTAAATTGCCGTTTTCACAAAAAACGTACAAAATGCAGTTTTTAGGGATAAAAGGTAAACACTTATCACACCTATATTAGTTAGTGTGTTTAGGGCAAAACGCATATTGTAAACTTTTTTAAAAAGTATGTTTTCTGTAATATATAAATACCATTTACAGTAATATTATTTACTAAATTTGAGCCATGATTTCATACGTATTTCCCGGTCAGGGCTCTCAGTTCCCAGGAATGGGCAAAGATTTATTCGAGTCGAACGCCGACGTAAAGTCGATGTTCTTAAAGGCAAACGAAATTCTCGGCTTCAACATTACGGATGTAATGTTCAACGGCACCGCAGAAGACCTCAAGCAGACGAAAGTCACGCAGCCAGCAGTGTTCCTGCTCTCTGTTGCTATGGCTAAGGTCCAAGGTGGCAAGCCGGATATGGCCGCTGGGCACTCGCTCGGCGAATTCTCCGCACTTACCGCTACGGGCGCCATTACGTTCGAAGCAGGCCTCAAGCTTGTTGCAAAGCGTGCCGAAGCCATGCAGAAGGCTTGCGAACTCCGTCCGGGCACAATGGCAGCTGTTCTTGGCGGTTCTGATGAACTCGTCGAAGAAGCTTGCGCACAGGTCAAGGACGCAGCAGTTGTTCCGGCAAACTTCAACAGCCCGGGACAGGTTGTTATTTCTGGCGAAAAGGCCGGCATTGACGAAGTTGCCGCCTACCTCACCGGCAAGGTGAAGCGCGTCGTTCCGCTGCAGGTCGGTGGTGCATTCCACTCCCCGCTCATGGAAAGCGCCCGTGCAGAACTTGCAAAGGCTATCGAAGAAACTGAATTTTCGACTCCGGTCTGCCCGGTCTACCAGAACGTGGACGCCAAGCCGCACACGGATCCGAACGAAATTAAGGCAAACCTTCTCACTCAGCTCACCTCCCCCGTCCGTTGGACACAGACGGTCAAGAACATGATTGCAGACGGTGCCACAGAATTTAAGGAACTTGGCCCCGGCGAAGTCCTTACCAACCTTATCAAGCGCATTCAGAAGTAAGCGCAAACACACAGGATTACTATGTGGGATAAATCGTATTTAGAAAAGTTGAGCGAACGCAACGCCAAGGCTCAGGCCGGTGGCGGCGCCGCTCGTGTAGAAAAGCAGCATTCCCAGGGCAAGCTCACCGCTCGCGAACGCCTTGAGATCCTTTTTGACAAGGGTACATTCAAGGAAATCGGTGCTATGCGCCTTTCCCAGAGCATCGAGCTCCCGGAATCCAAGCGCATTTACGGTGACGGTGTCGTGACGGGTTACGGCAAGATCAATGGCCGCCCGGTTTACGCTTGCTCCCAGGACTTCACGGTGAGCGGCGGTTCTCTCGGTTCCGCACACGCCAAGAAGATTTGCCACGTGATGGACCTCGCCCTTGATTCCATGGTGCCGTTCATCAGCATTAACGACGGCGGTGGCGCACGTATCGAAGAAGGCGTTAGCTCCCTCGACGGTTACAGTGGCATTTTTGCCCGTAACACTTGGGCAAGCGGCGTGATTCCGCAGATTTCCGTGATTCTCGGACCGTGCGCAGGTGGTGCTTGCTACTCCCCGGCTATTACAGACTTTATTTTCATGACTGAAAAGACGAGCCAGATGTTCATCACGGGCCCGGCTGTCGTGAAGGCTGTGACTGCTGAAGTCGTGACTCCGGACCAGCTCGGTGGCGCAGGCGTTCATTCTTCCAAGTCCGGTGTTGCACACTTTGTGTATAAGGACGACAAGGAATGCCTCGAAGGCGTCCGTAACTTGCTCAAGTACCTCCCGCAGAGCAACGTCGACAAGTCCGTTGCTGAAGCCGGTACGATCGTGGACAAGTCCGCCGACATCGAAGAAATCATTCCGGACAACTTCAAGCGCGCTTACGATGTTCGCGACGTGCTCAACTGCTTTGCCGACAAGGATTCCTTCCTCGAAATTCAGCCGGAATTTGCAAAGAACGTTGTCATCGGCTTTATCCGCCTCGACGGTAACGTGATTGGCGTTGTCGCTAACCAGCCGAAGTACCTCGCCGGTTCTTTGGACGTAGACGCTAGCGATAAGGCTGCACGCTTTGTCCGCTTCTGCGACAGCTTCAACATTCCTATCCTTACGCTCGAAGACGTTCCAGGTTACATGCCGGGTACGAAGCAGGAACACAACGGCATTATCCGCCACGGCGCAAAGCTCCTCTTTGCTTACGCCGAAGCAACTGTGCCGCGCGTGACGCTCATCCTCCGCAAGGCATACGGTGGCGCTTACATCGCCATGAACAGCAAGAACCTCGGTGCAGACTGCGTGTTCGCCCTCCCGATCGCTCAGATTGCCGTGATGGGTGCTGAAGGCGCTGTCGACATTCTCCGCAGAAAGGAAATTGCCGCTTCTGCAGAACCGGCCAAGGTCCGTGAACAGTACATCGCTCAGTACGAAGAAAAGTACTTGAACCCGTACATTGCCGCTGGCAACGGATTCATTGACGAAGTCATTGAACCGAAGAGCGTTCGCGACCGCCTTGTTTCTGCGTTCGAAAACTTGAAGAACAAGAAGAAGGCTGTGCTTTGGAAGAAGCACGGAAATATTCCGCTGTAATTAGTTATTAGTCATTGGTCAATAGTCATTGGCCAATGCTAAAAGCTGTTAGAAAATGAAAGATCCCGGTTCCGTCGCAGGAATCGGGATCTTTTTTATACGAGAAATTATGGATGGGGCAAGCCCCAACCTCTTAGGCTCGGTTATATCTATGCAAGCATAGCTGCAACGCTCGCCTTTTGAGGTTGTCTTATCGGCACATCGTGCCTCCAGGATGACGAATGTTTTTCGTCAAATCCAGTAAAGGTTCGGCTAGCGCCTATTGCAAAGTTTTCACGAGGGTGTCGTGTAAAAGGCCGTTGGTAAAGATAACCTGTTCGGCGTCGACGAACTGCATGGGAGTGCCATCGATGTGCGTGGACTTGCCACCCGCTTCTTCGACGAGGAGCGCAATTGCCGCAATGTCCCACGGGTAGCTCATGGTCATTACAAAGCAATCAATGCGGCCGCAGGCCGTGAAGCAGCCTTCAATCACAGCAGAGCCCAAGCACTTCACGCGTTCGAACGTTTCGGCTTCGCGGGCAAAGTTGTGCGAATTCTGCGCATTAATTTTTGCAGCATCACCAACGTTAAAGTCTCCATTCGAAACAATGGCATGCGTTGCATTAGATTCGCGGCTCACGTGAATTTGTTTGTTATTCATGAACGCACCCATGCCTTTTGCTGCGGTGTAGAGTTCACCGAGTTTGGGCAAATTAACAACCGCCACCAGCGGTTTGCCTTCAAAATGCAAGGCAATCGAAATTCCCCACAGCGGAATGCCGCGGCTAAAATTCACCGTTCCGTCGACGGGGTCGATAATCCAACGGTAGCGCGGGTCCGAGCCTTCGATAATGCCAGCTTCTTCGGTGCGGATGGAGTGCGTCGGAAATGCCGCACGAAGCCCTTCGACAATAAGCTTTTCACTGCTGACATCGGCAATGGTCACAACGTCTTTGACGGATTTGTAGCGCACATCGCCAAGGTTGTTCTGGAGTTCAAGGCAAAGGTTGCCCGCTTTAAGAGCAAGGTCCTTTGCGACATTCAAAAAGTCTTCTGTATTCATTTCTTTCATTTTTTAAAAGGCGATCCCGGCATAAAGCCGGGATGACATTGTAAATAGAACTGCGCCAAAGGCCGCGCTCTATTTTTTATATGCGCAGCAGCGGAAGCCAATGGTCGGAGATTTGTAGAATGACGAAGCTTCTCGGTAATAGCGCTTTTCGCCTGTCAGGAACACCGGTTCCTTGCGAGACGGTTTGTACGTAAGACCATTCGCTAAAGAGTCAAGCCAAGTCTTGCCACCTTTTTGGTATTCGGAATAAAGCGAGTAATCCGTTCCAATAACCTTACCCTTGGAATCAACGACATCATAGAACTGGAGCGTATCCTTGAAGTCGCTCTTTGTCAATATTTTGTACAACGTTCTCGTCGTATCGGCGGCATAAACCGTATCGACCTGCGTACCTTCACGGTAGAGATACACCGTATCTTGCGTGTACGCCGGACGCGTATAGAACGGGAAGGCACGGTTGGTGCAGTATGCAATAGACTCGCGATCGAGGCCTTCAAAAATCTTGTAGCTAGAGCCCTTCAAAACGGCAATGGTATCTTCGGATCGACCCATCACCCACTCTTGGTACTGGCCCGGTAAATCCCTCACGCCCATCGGGTTCATGCAACCCGCATCGCGCTTAGCAATATCGGCAGCAATCGTAGAATCATTCGTGCTCACATTGCACACGCGGAAGAGATAATCAGAAGCATCGGTATCATCTTCTTCAATCACGCCGTACGAAAGCGAGCCACCCGACAAGCAAGCCAGTTCCCAATCGCGTTCACGGCAAAGAGAAACTTCAAAGCCACTTGCAGAAATAGCTTCACATGCAGCAACAGCTTCGGAATGCAATACGTTTGTCACAAATTTTCCATCTGCATCTTGATGTTCTAATCGCTCCATGCAGAACGACGTGGTGTCGGATGTAGAAACAGCCACAAAGCCAACTGGGCATTTCAGTTCATAACCGAGCTTACCCGGCGAAACAAACACCGTATCCAGCAAAGCATCAGATTTATAGCCGGAATTATCTACAGCCAAAATTCGCAGAATAATCGTATCGCCAGGAGCAACCCTGCGGATTGTGTCGCCTACAAACGAGCCTGTATCCAAGACATCCAATTTAAACGTTCCATCATCTTCTTTGATATAGTGCGCCCCAAAGCGATCCTCGGCTTCAGCATTACGCTTCCAAGACTTGTCTACTTTATTGTAATACTCGACAATGTATTTCGAGACTTTTTCATAACATTCGTGAACATGGCAGTTCTTCGGAATAACAAGTTCCGAATCAATTGTAATACCATGCTTGAACGTAATCGGGTCAACACTTCGATTCCAATAAATACGGACTCGGTTATTGCTATCCAACTTTGCATATCCCGGGAACAGAGAATCTTCCTCGACAAAAATCTTGCTCGGCATTAACGGAGCAATGGAATCCGTCGTCATAATCCCTTTCCAGTTTTTGGGATCGACCTGAACGTCCCCTTGAGAACCGCTGCGGTTGCCAACGATATCCCAAGACGAGAACCCCACCTTGTATTCATAGTTATCGGTATTGGACCTCGTGCGGAGCCCTTCGATAATCATGCGGAAATGGTTTTTCACCGGATTAGAGGCATCATACCCTTGACCATCAAAAACAACAAGGCGAAGATAATTCTTGTCCTTATCGTTTCGTTCGAGTTCCTTAACATACACGGAATCATTGGTATGGACAATCTGAGCATTGCGCTTGTAAATCGTGCCACCCGTATAATCAGTGCCTGCAGGAGATTGAACAGAAACCTTCAAGTCGCGAATATCTTCGTTCGGGCGGTCAATAGCATAAATAACGACATTATATCCGTAAATTTTGCCCGAACCGGCACCAATCATATGGAAACTCGTCTGGTCTGTGGGGCGATCCCATGAAAGCAGCACTCCATTGGACCAAACAGAATCATCAGGCACAACAATCGCAGGGTCAAAATTGTCCTTAAAATGCAAAAATAAACGCTGTACAGCACCTGGGTCGCCTCCATCCGTATATTCGCTGAACAACGCAACCTGAAGAGAATCATAACCGTCTTTGATAAACGGCGCAACCATTTTAGACACATCGATTGTGTCGTAATAACGCCCCGACTTCTTGTACTCGTGGAAATAAGTTTCCTCATTTGAGGTATCGTGAGCAAGTCGAATCTGCTTATCGCTTACCGCCTTAGAAGTGTCGTTAACAATTGTCGTATCGAACCAAAGGCACAGCCCCGCATAATCGTCAAGACGGTACGGATAGCGGTAACGGATTTTAAAACAGGAACTGCTATCTGCATCACCTGTTTCACAATCGTAAAGAACAGAATATTCCGAAATTTCCCTGTCGAACATGTATTCCGGACCTTCATCGTCATCGGAGCAGGCGAAGAGAAATAGAGCGACAAGAGATAAGAAATAAAGTTTTAATAAGCGCATAGAATTCACACTAACAATGTAGAAAAAACGCAAATAATAAAACTAGTACTTCAGCTCAAACTTTCCAATTTCATCGCGCAAAATAACGCGATCGTTCTTGATGGCGACAACTATAACTTCCCAAATCTTCTGCCCGACGCTCACGACCGCAGATTCCCCACGGAATTTGAGAATTACGACAGGATTATTACCCGGTAAAATAGCATCGAGATGGATCCGAGCAAACGCGCCCTCGTAGGATTCAGCACAATCATCGGGGAATAAAAGTTTGTTTATACAAAAAAAACCGGGCGCTTTCGCGTCCGGCTTTTAAAAGCTAACCAAAGTTATTAGGCTTCTTCAGAATAGACAGAGACCTTCTGGCGCTTTGCATCGAGGCGTTCGAACTTCACCTTGCCATCAATGAGGGAGAACAAGGTAAAGTCCTTGCCCATACCGACATTGTTGCCCTTGTGGAAGTGAGAACCGCGCTGACGAACGATGATGTTGCCAGCCTTGACGGTTTCGCCCGCATACTTCTTAACACCAAGATACTTGGCGTTACTGTCGCGGCCGTTACGTACTGAACCTTGACCTTTCTTATGTGCCATGGATTAAGCCTCCTTAGCCTTACGCAGAGAGTTCTTCTTGACCTTAGCCGGCTTCGGAAGTCCCTGAGCGATCTTTTCCTTGCGAGTGAGCGGCTTGTTCTGAGCCTTCTGCTTAGCAAGGGCAGCCACGCGAGCGCGGTTGCGGGTAATAACTTGAGGGTCTACGACTGCAGATTCAGCGCCAGAGCGGAGTTCCGTGACGAGCACCTCGGTATAGCCCTGACGATGACCGTTACGACGTTCGTAACGAGTACGACGCTTCTTCTTGAACACGATGATCGTGTCTTCCTTGCCATGGGCGAGAATTTCGACCTTGACAGAAGCATCATTCAGGACAGGGGTGCCGACTTGCACTTCTTTTCCGGAGAAAAGAAGGACGGACTTGAGCTCCAGTTCAGAACCAACAGCGGCGTCGATCAACGGGAGCTTGTAGGCCTTGCCGAGCTCGACTTTATACTGGAAACCACCTGCTTCAACAATAGAATACATTTTGTAATCCTTTTTAGGTTGCTATTGGGACCACAAATTTAGTAATAGTGCACAGAAAATCAAAGGGATGGAGCCAAAATAGTTACTAGAAATCGCACAAAAACCTTCTTTTTTAGCAAAAAAAGTAAAAATTCAAGTCAAACCACCCCCACTAGATGCCCCATTCTGATTCGGCACTGATTAGCCACACAAAAAAAAGCTTAAAACGGACAAGTTTCGGTTTCAATTTAACGAGAAAATCATGAAATTCATCCATATATATGATACAGCAATGACACACCGCAACTTCCGATCGTAAAGTCAATTTTTACAAAACTTCACAATACGTTCCAAACCCTTATATTTCATATAAATACACAATATTTCAAATAAAGAATTACAAATAAGAAAAATTTATTTCATACAAACAAACACAAAATGTGTTATAATTTATGACATAAAATTTATTCGATAAATTTCATACACACTAACAAGAAGGATAAAAAAAATGAAACACATATCGCTAATATTAGCATCATGCGTTGCAGCCACAGCAAGCGCAGCAACATTCAACGCTCAGGGAAAAATAATCGACAGCAAGGATGCCAAAAATCCAGGCATCGTAAAATTCGAAAAGAGCAAAGTTGCAGCAGCAAAGAACAACATTAACAAGTCTGCAGCACTAGCAAAAACGTATACTCCGGCATGGGTCCAAACAAGAAAAGCAACCTACAATCAAGATGCAAGAACTTACACTTTCAACGACGACAACATCAACGAAGAAGCTTACCTAAACTCAACAGACTATCTGGAACGATACGACAATATTAGAGCCAATGATTGGTCAAACAGCTATACAGATTACAACCTGCACTCCCTCCCTAACAAAACAGGCAACAACTGCAGTCGTATAAGCGGTCATTTTTCATTGGACTTTGATTATACATCAGCCACAATGACGTCAACAATGACATCTAGTAACAACGCAATTCCTTACGCTCTTGGAACATACGATAACGCATACAACTACAACATGCTTGGTAAAATGAACACTTCCGACGTTTCATGGCGTTGTCTCGGATTCGGAGCCTACAATTACACATGCGGTAAAGACATACACATTTACAACATTGTTGGAGACGATGCGGTTTCTTTTAACGGAAACAGTTGTGCAGATTCCCGAACAAAAAACTACAAGGAAGGTATCAAACATTACTACGCAATTAAATTCATAAACTTTCTTGCAGAAAACGCATATATACACTCCTACAAGGACCGAAATGGGAACAAGTTCGCCCAGCATCCCAGCGATCCGTACAATCATAACATGCACATCGGTAATGTCATTTCATCGCCGTACAAAAACCAAACATCCTACAATAAGGAAGCAGCAGCATTAGACGACTACATTTACAACAACCGAGTTATCGAATTTGCCCCTTACACAAATGAAAACGGAAGAACCGGTGCAGGCCTAGCATTAAACGCCATTACAGTTGCAGGAGCCACCGGCAAATGGTACACGGGTACCAATAGCAGCGACCAGTCAAATCAGGTAGGTCACAAAACCTTAGAAAACACCCCGACACTTCCGCTTCTCAAATACGGAAATAGCAGTTCAAAATACAATAAACCAGAAGTATACGCTGTTTCAAACGGTTTATTCACAGATGATTATAAAATCAAACACGATAACAATGAATACGAATATGAAGGTATTATAGGAGCTTGGGGTGCATCAACAGTCGCAGCAGCCATGACGGCAGACCTCCTTCAGAAGCATCCTTTCTACAAGTGGCATCCTGAAGTTGTAAAAGCACTTTGGGTCTCTGCAAAATCAAAAAAAGCAGATAACCAGGGTCAAAAACGCGCAGAAGTTTACCGTAGGGAATCTTCAAGCAAGGCTAGCACACTTACCACGTTTGACGATTTATTATACGGCAACAACTCTCGCTACTGGTACGGAAATAACACAGATTACCTGAGCAACAACAAGATTACCTTCACCGAAAGCGTTGAACCAGGTCAACATTACGCATTCGCCATCGCATGGCTCGTTCGTGGCGACTATGCTTTAAACGAATACAATTTGTCTAGCAACTTCCAATTGACAATATCATACAAACTCCCGTCCGGCAGTACAAAGACATACTCTTCTGCTGATGGAGGCATTCAGCGTCCGGCAACCTACAGATCACTCCAAGCGATTAACATTCCATCAGGAGTCACTAAAGTCACTGTCACAATCGAACGCATCAGAGACACTGGCGATCGTCTCATTTTGGGCTACAACATGCACAAGATGGCGCAGTAATAGACTTCTCTCCCAACCAAAGGAGCCGTTCTCAACCGAACGGCTCTTTTTCATTAGCAAATAAAATCAAAAAGTCCTCAAGCGCCATCACTTGTTAAAATATTTTTACATAAAATTATTAATTTATCGTAAGTTGTTACATTTCATATAAATACACACTTTTACAAAAAAAAATTACAGATAACAGAAATAAACAACACATATAAATCACACAACATTTTGTAGTTTATCCAACAGAATTTATTCAATAAATTCAAAACATCTTAACACAAAAAAAAGGATAAAAATGAAACAGATATCGCTAATATTAGCATCATGCGTTGCAGCTACAGCAAGTGCAGCTACATTTAACGCACAGGGAAAAGCAATCGATAGCAAGGACGCTAAAAATCCAGGCATCGTAAAGTTCGAAAAGAGTAAAGTTGCAGCCACAAAGAGCAACCTTAACAAATCAAAATCCTTAGCAAAGACCTACACAGTCGACCACATAGCAACACCTCTTATCGGTTTTTTCGATTCAGACGCAAACGATGGTAGATACATTACGCTAAACGACCACAATTATTACGAAAGTGATTATTTAGGCGTAATAGGCAACTACGAAAGAAACGATGCTCCTAGAAGTAGCTATAACAGCAAGAAAAAGAATTACTATAACAGCGCAGCCCCTTATCCAAGCAATAGTGGCTATGAGTGCAAAAAAGTTTCATCAATATATGCACCCGACCCATACGAAAACACATTCTATTACACATTCGCCAATATCAATGACAATAATTTTTTGACAAATCTTGGGCTTTACACATCTAGTAGCCGATGCTACAACAGCGGTTGGCAACAAAATACTTGCGGGGCAGGAGTCAACCTGTACAATGTAGTAGGAGATAATCCTATAGCATTCAATAATAATAGTTGTACAAATTCCACTTCACGCGATTACACATTAGGAATAAATCACTTTTACGCCAACAGAGTCATAAAAGCAATATTACCCGAAATTAACAATACTATACCATCAAGTCAAAGTATAATTAACGAAGGAACTGCTAGACAAAATCATCAATTCGCTGTATATAGCAAATATCCGAGCTCACCATATGCACAAAATGTTCAAGTAATCAATACAATTGCATCTTCTACAAAAGACGTCAATACATACGGTCAAGAAGCAGCAGGAATAGACGATTACATTTATTACAATCGAGTTATCGAATTCGTTCCTTACACCGAGAATGGACAAAAAACGGGCGCAGGATTATCCATGAATGCCATTAGCGTCAACGAAGCTGATGAAATAGGAATAATTCATACGTACGGAATAAACAATCCTTATCTTAAAGAATCCGATTCAAGATCAAGATACCTCAAGCCTGATATCTATCAATTATCCTATATCCGCGACGAAGGCAACTACATAAAACTAAGTAAAAACAACCAAACAGACTACAAAATAATGGGTATCGCAGATGGTTGGGGTGGTTCTACCGTTGCAGCAGCAATGACTGCAGGTTTAATTTCAAAATACCCCTTCTACAGATGGCATCCGGAAGTTGTGAAAGCTCTTTGGATTTCAGCGCAAAAAGACATGAATAATGTTAAAGATATTTATCGATTCACCGGTGGTTTCTATTCGACTGGAAGACCTGAAGCTGTGACAACAGGAGCCCACATGGCAAAAATGTACCCTTTAATAAAGGGCAACCGTTCAAGATATTGGTACGGCAACAATGGCGACTTTTTCAATGACAATAAGATTACATTCACTGAAAATGTAGAACCAGGGAAAAATTACACTCTTGCTATAGCTTGGCTTGTAAGCGGAGATTATACACTAAACGAAAAATCTTTGCAATCGAACTATAAAATGACCATTAGATACAAAAATTACTCCACTCACAGTGGCTACACCTCCCCCACAACATCTACGATAAGCCCATCCACTTACAGACTGCTCAGCGTAACTATACCTTCAACAGTAACTCAAATTGAAGTTGTTATCGAACGAGTCAAAAACACAGGTGATAGAGTCGTTCTCGGTTACAACATTCATAAAAACAACTAAAAAACAAATCATTTAAATACAAACTCACATTCCCATTCCTCGGGAATGTGTTTTTATTATTACAGCATTCGCTTAATCCATACCAATTTAAAGTTAGACACCACTAGATTTTTCACGATTCATGTTTAGAATGGCGTTTTCCACCACATTCCAAACCACAAATTCCTATTTTAGCATCGACTTCAAACATACCACTATCTACTGTCTACCTGAAATTTTCTAAATTGTCTTCGGAATTTTATAAAGGATTCTTTTAATGAGCAAAATTATAAGCCTTGATGGCGACTGGCAGATGATCTGGGACACAGAAGATACCGGCATCTCCAATCGTTGGTATGCAACGTATCCTGAAAAGACTCAGACTGTTAGCGTTCCCCACATTTGGGAAAGAGCATTTGACAAGCTTTTGATGGCACAGGACTGCGCTTTTTATTTCAAGAGATTCACGATTGACGACGAAAAGCAAGTCACGAAGCGTATTTTCCTCCGTTTTGAAAAGATTGCTACACATGCAACTATTTGGCTGAACGGTAAGCTTCTTGGCGACCACTTTGGTGCCTACACGTCCTTTGTCGTTGAAACACAAAAGGCTATCAAGCTCGGCGAAGAAAACATCCTTTGCATCCGCGTGGCAAACATGGGTGCAACAAACAGCCGCATTGACTTCGGTCGCGAGAGCAAGGAAGGCGCAAACGACCGCTACGCTCACCCAGGCGAAATGCCGGTGGGCCTCCCCTGGTCGCAGTATCCATACGGCGGTATCTGCGGTCACGTCGATTTGATTCTCGGTAATGCAGCGTTCATCTCGGACATTCACGTCGAACCGGACATGGACCAGGAACGTGTTTCTGTCGAAGCGTTCTTCAACAATCCGCGCGGTTACCAGTCCCGCCTCCGCATCCTCATGAAGAACCCGAACGGCGACGTTTACGAATTCTTCAAGGACATCAAGCTCGAAAAGGAAAATGCAACGCAGAAGTTCCTGCTCGGCATCAAGGACTGGAAGAGAGACAAGTGCGTCTGGAGTCCGGAACATCCAAACTTGTTCGCCATCGAAATGCAGCTCGAAATCAAGGGCGCAAAGGGCAAGGCTCCGGAATACACCTTCCCTGTCGTGAAGACTTTCGGTTTCCGCAAGTTCGACTGTCTCAAGGGCGACTACTACATCAACGATTCCATCGTGAAGCTCATGGGCGTGAGCTACAACCAGCAATGGAGCGAAGGTGGTCTTTGGACGGACCAGAACCCGGCTTTGGAAAAGGACTTGAACGCAGTCAAGGCAGCTGGCTTCAACGTCATCCGTTCTTGCGGCGCTCCGCTCAGCAGCACGGCTCTTGATATTTGCGACAAGATTGGTCTTTTCGTATTCCAGGAATTCCCGATCCACACGATGCGTTCTACCGCACAGGGTCTCGAAATCACGAAGAAGCTCATTAACGACATGGTGCGTGACCAGCACAACCATCCGTGTATCGCTGCCTGGATTCTCGGTTCCGAAAACGGAACATTCATGCTCCAGAACGGAAACAAGCTTTTGAACGCCATTAGCCCGATCGACACATGCCGCCCAGCTATCAGCAACTTCAACAGTATTTATCTCGACAACGAAGCAAACTTCCACAAGGACACGGGTAAGATTATCCCGGTTTCTATCGACCGCATTTCGCAGTATGCCACGATGCGTGTGAACCCGCGTGAAAATCCGAGTGCAGCTTACACGCACTACCTCGCCCACATGTTCGACAAGGAAGACTTGGAACTCATGGTTCCGGATACGGGTCTTGGCGACAGCCACTTCCAGGACGAAGAAGAACCAATTTTGAACGACATCGAAAACAAGGTTCTCGTCACGCTCAAGAACAACACGCTCTTCCCGAAGCGCGCAACCACCATTGCCGGTCCTCGCAGCATCAAGAGCCAGAAGGCTATCAAGAACGAATTTAAGTCTGTGGAAACGTTCGTTACCGACAGCAAACTTTCGATTTGGCCGAACTTCGAATCGTTCAATGCCGACGTTTATCGCATTGCGCTCAAGAGCAAGTACGACCAGATTACCGCATTCCAGAGCAACCCGCAGATTTCAGGTTTCTTCTTGGACCAGTGGGCCGACAACGGAACCGACTTTAGCGGTATCACGGACGAAAACAGAAAGTCTAAGGGCTTGCAGAATTTTGCTCGTGAAATCACGGCCCCGAGCCGCGTGCTCATCAGCGAATTGGAACACGTCGTTGCTCCGCAGAGCGAAGTCAGCTTCCAGCTTACGCTTTTGAACAACAGCCGTCTTGAAGATGTCGAAATCGAAGTGACGCTTCTTGACAGCAAGGAAAAGGTTCTCAACACGCAGAAGGTTCTCCCCGAAGAACCGGCCGACAAGAAGACCCTTACGCAGCTTGGCATTTGCACGCTCATGGCTCCGCGCAGCACGGGCTTGTACAAAATTAAGCTTACGCTCAAGGACAATGGCAAGGAAATTCACTCCAGCTTCGAAGACTTGATTGTCATCGAACAGACGGATGTGAAGGAAGCCATGAGCAAGGTTTGCTTCCTCGACAACTACGATGAATCGAGCGACGCACTTGCCGCCTTGGATGGTTCCGAACAAATTATCTTCACTGCAAACTTGAGTTCTTGGCCGGATGAAATTTTGGACAAGATCATCGATGTTACGAAGAACGGCGGCAAGACGCTGTTGCTCTCAGACATGACGACTGAAGATATTGATCTTTTGAACCAGAGTCATCACTTTGAACACAACATCGAAGCACACTGGACAACGGGAGCAAACGAATTCAGCTTGCACTATTTGCCGAAGGATTCTCCGCTCCTCGCTGTGTTCGGCGGCAACGGCGTTCTCGACCACAACTCTGCATCGGCAATGCCGGGCATTTCGTTGAACGAGCTCGCTGGAGCAAAGGTTTATGCACGTTCTGTAACGCTCAAGGATGGCGAAATCAAGACGGGTGTAGACTTGCAGCTTGTGCCGTTTGGCAATGGCCAGATTATGTTCAACCAGTTCAGCGTGATTGAAGGTTTGGAAACAAACGCACTTTCGGATGCGCTGTTCACGGCTATCGTGAACTTGCTGTAATTGGTTCGGCTTTATCACCAATTCGAGAGTCCCGCCCTAGTGCGGGACTTTTTGCATTAAGTCATGTAATACAAGAAGGCGATCCCGGCATCCCGGAACTTGTCCGGGACAGGCTCAAGCCGGGATGACAGCAAAAAAAGTTTCTATATTTTTAGTATGACACAGAATAACGTTAATTTGGAAAAATACTCTGATGAGCTCGCCAACAACGCAAAGAACGCGAGCAAGAAAATTCGTACATTGAGCGCTGAAAAGCGCGCAGCCGTGCTCGCACGTGTTGCAGAAATCCTCCGCGCAAAGAAGCCGGAAATTCTCGCCGCCAACAAGCTTGACCTCGAAGCCGCCGCCGGCAAACTCGACGATTCCAAGATGGATCGCCTGACTTTGAACGACGCCCGCATCGAATCGATGGCTAAGGGTGCCGAAGAAATCGCTGCATTTACCGACCCGCTTGGTCGCATTCTTGAATCTCGTGAACTCAAGAACGGCATCAAGATTAGCCGTGTTGCCGTGCCGATAGGTTCTGTGTTCTTTATTTTTGAAAGCCGCCCGAACGTGACGATTGATGGAGCTTGCCTTTGCTTTAAGGCTGGCAATGCCGTAATTCTCCGTGGCGGAAAAGAATCGCTCAACTCCGCAAAATGCCTCGCCGGAATTTTCCATCAGGCTCTTGAAGAAAATGGCGTCGACAAGGACGCTGTGCAACTCGTGACCGAAACGAGCCATGACCTTGTGGGCATGCTCTTGCAGCGCAACGATTGCCTCGACCTCGTGATTCCTCGCGGTGGCGAACGCTTGATCCGCACAGTCGTGGAACAGAGCAAGATTCCTGTCATCAAGCACTTCAACGGCATCTGCCATGTGTACGTGGACAAGTCTGCTGACATGGAAAAAGCTGTAAACATCTTGATTAACGCCAAGACGCAGCGCACCGGCGTGTGCAACGCCATGGAATGTGTAATCATTGACCGCCATATCGACGATGCCAACGTGAAAAAACTCATTGATTGCCTCGCCGACCGTGGCGTGGAACTCTTTGGCAACAAAGATGCTCAAAGTCACGACAGCCGCATCAAGGACATCGGCGACGACAGCAACTACCATCACGAATACCTCGCTCTCAAATCAAGCGTCAAGTTTGTCGATAACGTCGAAGAAGCCTGCGACCACATCGAAAAGAACAGCAGCCGCCACACGGAAGCTGTCGTTGCAGAAGATGCAAGCGTTCAGGACTACTTCGTTGCAAATGTCGATAGCAGCAGCGTCATGGTAAACGCCAGCACGCGCTTTGCAGACGGTGGCGAATACGGTCTCGGTGCCGAAGTGGGTATTTCCACCGACAAGCTCCATGCTCGCGGTCCGATGGGAGTCGAAAGCCTCTGCAGCTACAAGTGGATTCTCCGTGGCAACGGACAAATTAGAGGATAGAACGCCACTACGTGGCTACAGACGAGAGACGAGAGAAATGAAATTTGAAGATTTAATCAAAGAAGTAAAATTCGAAGTGGAATTCGGTGGCGTAAAACTCGCACCGGCAATCGTTCAAGATGCCGACAAAGGTGACGTACTGATGATGGCATGGATGAACGAAGAAGCACTCCGCCGCACACATGAATGTGGCGAAATGGTTTTCTGGAGCCGTAGCCGCAAGGAATACTGGCACAAGGGCGACACAAGCGGAAACGTGATGACGGTCGTCGAATGGGCTGCCGACTGCGATTCTGACGCACTGCTTTTCAAGGTGCGAATGAAGGGGCCACAGGTCGCTTGCCACACAGGCGCTCGCAGCTGCTTCTTTAAAACATGCGATAAGTAAAATTCAGCTCGGCTAAAAGCCGAGCTTTTTTATTACCAATCTCCTAAGCCCAAACCAAGGGCAAACGTATGTCGAACAGTTCCAAACTTTTTATTGTTCCCAATGCCTTCCTGCTTAAAGGAATCGAACTGAACCATATACTTAAAGCGCAATAAACAAGAAAAGGTCAAATAGCTGAAAGCGTTTCCCGGAGTTGTTGACCAGAATCGATAATCGACATTTGTTCCCAACGCAAATTCATCCGAAGATTCAGCATTTACCGCACTCTCAAAACTTGTCCTCGAATAACCTAAAAATGGTTCAACGCGAATATATCGAGAATCAAATGCGGTAAAGCCCAAATTCAAGCCATAAGTAACATCTTCCTCGCTATCGCCATCAGAAGTACCTTTAAATTCTGGCTTTAAATAAGTAATCAAGCCATAAGAATAGTAGCCGTTCAAACTGATTCTCCAAGAACGTAGCGACAATTCAATCATGAACGACGTTCCCATTTTACTATTCAAATAGTCCGTACCTTCCCCACTCAAAGTACCAAGCCACTTGTACACATACAAATTACTTCCACCCGTATAATATTTATGCGCAAACGGATCCTTGCGATACAAGCGATGTTTATTCATTATCTTTTGAACAAACGGAATTATCTGGTTCTTTAAATAAGAAGAATGTTTTGAAGAAGGATAATCTTGAACAAAATTTTGAGCCGCAATTAAAAATGCCTCGGCACAGGTCGTATCCTTGATATAATATATGTAACGAACAGAATCCGAGGAACTAGAGCGTAGGGTTTTATAACCCAACAGAATTTCGGAATAGAGCAAGGTCCTGTACAAATCTTTAGATTCCTGCTTGATGTCTGAAGAATCTACGCGAGCAATCAACGAATCCGCTATAGGCTTTTCAAACGGCGAAAGATGCCTATACAAATAGAGATTCAAGCCATCGTCTTCCCTAAAGCGCATCTCAAATTTCTTCGAGTATGCAGAATCCATGAATGCGCGCCTGCCATCCGCATAAATCGAGATTGCATCATCGAAACGCTTGAGTTCCATATTCACTAGATATTCTTCAAATATTTCCAGCGGAGCGCCAACGCGGACATTTTCCTTGAGGTAATCAAAAGCGGTCGCAGCGCGTTCATAGTCCTCATTTTTTAAGGATTCATGCAACGCCTCGCGAGCACGCAAGAATAAAGATTTCTTGGAAACCATTTGCGATTCTTGAGCCCAAAGGCTTGCCGCAAATCCAAGCATCATTACGAAAAACAAACAACGTATTTTCATAATTTACCAAAGTTCCGCACCGATGCCAAATGCAAAAGAATGCCTAACTGCGCTAAAATCCTTGCCATTGTTACAGCAATGTTCTTTAACAGAGCCTACATGCAACATGTACCTAAAGCGCAACAAGAACGAGTAAGACATATTCCCTACAGAAGAAGGCTGGGCTGCATAAAAGCGAAAATCGACATTATTGCCCAACATAAATTCAGGAACAAGCGTTGTACTTGCAAGGTGATCATACATCAAGCTAGATATACCGGCAAAAGGTTCTACACGCAAATATCTAGAATCGTAAGCGACAAAACCAAGACTGGCGCCAACCGCCCATGAGCCTTCACGTCCAAAGACATTCGCTCCCTGCGATGACATCCGCTTCAAATCAACATCGCACTTATTAAAATTATATCCGGTAATATAACCAAACGACCAGAACAAGCTCAAATCAAATCGTTTTACACGAAAATCCAAGCCAATTATAATGGGTGAATCCGTTTCATACTTTAGATAATCACTCGCCTCGCCTGTCATAAAACCAAAGCCCGTGTACAAATAAAATCCAAATCCACCCGTATAATACTTTTGTCCCCAAGGATCCTGTTTAAACTGTTTTTGCTCATCCAAATATTTTTGGTAAGGCTCAACAAACAAATCCTTCAAATACTTAGCATGATCCGAATAAGGATACTCCTCAATATATTTTTTCATTAACGCTAGGAATTCCTCAATAGATGACAATTCCTCATTATAGTTCAATACAACGATATCGTTCCCGTTCTGCGTCGTAGAGGAATGAGCGGTAACAAAATCCAAATAAACAAGAGTTTTGTGCAAAAGTTTGTACTCTTGCCTTTCTTCCGAAGCATCTATACGAACACATAATGAATCGATATTTTGTTTTTCCATTTGATTTGTTCGTAACAAATAACGATTTAACAAATCTTCAGTTTCAATACGACTTACAACAGGGCGCGTATAATTTTTATCGAAGATATCCCGATGAATTTCACCGTAGAAAATAAGAGCATCCTCAAAACGACCCAATTCGAGATTCACCAAATACTCTTCAACTTCCGAAAGCGGAGCGCCATTCTCTACATTCGTTTTCAAGTAGTCCAAAGCTTCACCGGCGCGATCCAAGTCGCGACTTTCCAAAGACTTTCGAAGAACATCTCGAGCACGGTCATACAACTCTTTCTTGGATGGCTGCGAGAAGGCAACAACACTAAACAAAAATAAAAGAAAAAGAATTCGCAACTTCATAATTTACCACAAATAAATTCCAAGTCCGAGGTTAAAGAAGAAGCTAGTCGTTTCACCCTTAACATATTTATGATCAAACTCAATATTCGAAAAGCCAAGTTTGCCTACAAGAGAAAAACTTGCAAACGCGCGATCGGCATAAAAGAGATACGCCGTAATGAACTTAAAATCTACGTTCACGGCCGCAGTAAAAGTCATCGGGCCAGAATCATTGCCATAAGCCACCCACTCGTCATCTTTCGGGCGCATTTCCATGAACGATTTACCCCAAGCAAGATAGGGACGCACTTTAAGATAGCGACTGTCAAACGCCACAAAGCCAAGCCCAAACTCATAAGTATGGCATCCCGTCATTCCATTATTGACAAGTTCACCTAAAATTGCAAAGCGCATAATTTGAGCATACAGTTCAATGTTGATAGGCAAATTTTCAGCTTCAAAACGATCCTTGTTATAAAAATTCTTGGAACCAGACGCACCACCCAATGAGATAAAGAGCGCATTCACACCGAATCCGCCAGAATACAATTTTTCCTGTATGACATTCTCTTTTTGCTCTTTACGCCTTTGCAACATGAATTCCGTAGGATCCATTCTTGAGAGAGGCAAATAAATGCAATTCTTTATCCACGGAACATCAGGATCATTCGAAGGATCTGCAATAAGCGATTCCGCCAAATGCAGAACAATCGTTCCATACTTTTCGCTCTTGTACGCTTCAGGGAGCAAGAGCAACATTTTGAGTTTATCACGTTTGCGTTTCGGGAGCTTTTTTAAGACTTCTTCATTCAGTGAATAAAATTCATTTTTAAACGCAGTGCGTTCACGCATCCGTTGTTGCAGATAAATTTCTAGACCATCTTGCGATGCGAATACAACATTTTGTTCGTAGCGTGACGTATCATAAACACCTCGATAAAATTCAACGAGATAATCAAGCAATTTATCATATTTTTGAATTTCAATATAAATCACTTCCTTTTCAATAGAGCTCAATGGAATGACCATACGAGATTCCATCGTCGAAAGCGTATCCATAAGTTTTAAGACTTGGGGATAGTCCTTGCCTTTCAAGGATTCGAGAAGATTATCACGAACCTTGTAAATCGGCTCCATATCCGACGATTCAGCCATCAGGCTCTGTTCAAATTTGCTAAGACTCGGTTGTTCCTTTTCTGTCGGAGCATTGAGCATCAGGCTTTTTTCAAATTCGTCAAAATTTTTATTCGACGAGGCCCCCGCAAATGCGACTATCGTCCATAACAATATCAAAAGGCAAAATTGTTTCATTTGTGAGCCTCTTCCGGAAGATAGTACAAGTCAACTACAGACGCAGTAGCGCCATAATACTCGCCAGTCTTTTTTACAAAAACAAAGTTGGCACCTTGTTTTCTAGCCACAGTTTTAAAGCCTTCCTCGTTACTGGATGCAGATCCAGACAACAGAAGCGTATTCACATGTTCAGCCTTTTCAGGAATTATCGGAATTATAGACGCCGGTATAATAGAGACTTCGACAGATTCATCAAGCGGCTGTCGATGCAGGGATTGCGGCGTCCCATTTTGATTTGAACCAGCGCAGCCCGCAAAAGACAATGCGAGCAATGCAATAGAAATTTTCTGCCCAACCAATCTCATTTTTTCCTTCTCAAATTTTATTCGCAATCGAGGCAAGTCCATTCGACAACGCCATCGCCATTGCCATCAAAACGTTCACGCGTATATTTTTCAATGTCGATGAGGAATCCTATTTCGCCGGCATTTTCGGTGCAGCAACCATCGCAATCGCTATCGGAGCACATGTCATAAACAACGGCGTCAATCGTCGAACCGTTCATTCGCAACCGGAACGTTTTTAACTTGTACTTCTCCCAATCCTTTTCATGAACGGCAATGATGTTGTGCTGGCTCACCCATTCTTCGGTCATTTGACCTTCAACACCGGCAAAATAGCCCGCCCATGTGCAGCCATTGTATTCGATACATTCTTCGCTACCCGGTTCCGGCCAAGACGTATACCATGTTAAATTTGCCTGATGCCAAACAGTGTCTGCGCTCAGCGCACTTGATGAAGAAAACACGCTAGATGACAATTCCGCAGAGTTCCATACCTGAGAAGCATTTTCATCCGTACAAGCGACAATTGCAAGTACACCAACAACAGCCAACAACTTCAATTTTTTCATCAATGCACGTCCATCTTTGAGAACAAGTTCAACACAACAACTCCCGAAACAATCAGGAGTAAGCCTATATAAGCCCCAATATCGGGAACCTGCTTAAAGGCTACAATTCCGATTATAGTAATAAATGCAACCCCGAGAGCAGACCAAATCGCATAAGCGACCGCAATCGGAATAGCTTTTAAGCACACGCTCAAAAAATAGAGCGCAGCTATATAGCAAACGAGCGAAGCAACCGTTGGCACAATACGTGTAAACTGTTCCGAGAATTTTAAAAGCGTAGTCCCCGCCGTTTCGCAGACAATCGCAAGCAAAAGCATCAAATAATACAATTTCGCACCTCCATCTATTACAAAATAATAAATTTCAGTAGAAATTATTCAAAAAAGAAACTATTTCATGATGCAACGTACATAAAGTTCAGATTCTTTTCCCATTTTTGTAACAACAGCATATTTTCCATTGACATCATAACAAAATGCGTTTCGAAAATTTGCATTTTCGTCTGATTGTAAAAAGAAACAAGCTTTATCCATCAAGTAAACCAAATTACCTTCAAAATTTTTGTCATATACCCCACTATCAACTTGAAAAGAAAAACTATAAATATTATCATTTTTTGAAGAATCTTGATTATTCACAAACAACGGTACTTCATAATAACGAATTTCACCAGGAATTTCACCACATATATCCCTGGTATATGAAATTTCAACTTTGCTACCTACAGAACGCATCAATTTTTCGACATCAACACTTGTAGGCAAACGATAATCACCAGAACAAACTTTTTGAGCCTTATCATAAGACATCAATGAACCAAACCAAGAACTAAATCTTTTTCAGACGAACTAGAATTACCAACTTCAACAGAATTTGCATTAAACGAGTCGCTTGCATTAGAAGATTCGCCACAAGCGACAAATAAAAAGGAAGATAATGCAAGAGTCAAGATTTTCTTATTCATGGTCGTACCTGATTCATTTAATCAATATATATTTATCGAAACACCATGTTTTATTTTACTTGTAAATTATAGACAACAACAAATCATTACACAGCAAATAATTTTCATTAAAAATTCGAACAAAAAAAAGAACCCGCAATGAACGGATTCTTTTTTAAGCTTTTTGGGGCGTCTGATTAGCAGCCGAGCTTTTCGAAGAGGTAAGCTTCGAGCTTATCGATAGCGACGAGTTCCTGCTTCATGGAGTCGCGTTCGCGAACAGTCACGTAGCCGAGCTTTGCCGGATCGGATTCACCCTCGCCAACAGTGTCGAAGTCAACAGTCACGCAGAACGGCGTGCCGAGTTCGTCCTGACGGCGGTAGCGCTTACCGATGGACTGAGTTTCGTCGTATTCGACGTTCCAACGGTTGAGGAGCTTCTGGTAAAGTTCTTCAGCCTTTTCCTTGACCTTGCCCTTCTTCACGAGCGGAAGCACGGCAACCTTGACCGGAGCAACCTTCGGATCGAAGTGGAGCACGGTACGTTCGTCGTTTTCGAGCTTTTCAACTTCGTAAGCGTTGCAGAGAAGCACGAGGAGCAAACGTTCCACACCGAGAGACGGTTCGACAACGTACGGGATGTAGCGCTTGTTCTGGACCGGGTCGATGTATTCCTGCTTGACCTTGGATTCGTTCTGGTGCTGCGTGAGGTCGTAGTTCGTACGAGAAGCAATACCCCAGAGTTCGCCCCAACCGAACGGGAATTCGTATTCGACGTCGGTGGTACCGTTGGAGTAGTGAGAAAGTTCTTCCTTGGCATGTTCGCGGAGGCGGAGTTTTTCACGCTTCACGCCGAGATCGTTCACGAGCCATTCGAAGCAGTACTTACGCCAGAAGTTGTACCAATCGAGTTCAGTACCCGGTTCGCAGAAGAATTCAAGTTCCATCTGTTCGAATTCGCGAGTACGGAAGATGAAGTTACCCGGAGTAATTTCGTTACGGAAAGACTTACCGATCTGACCGACACCGAACGGGATGCGCGGGCGGACGTTGTCAACGATGTTGCGGAAGTCCACGAAGATACCCTGAGCGGTTTCCGGACGGAGATAAACCTTGTTGCCTTCGCCTTCAATCACGCCGATTTCAGTCTGGAACATCAGGTTGAAAGCACGCGGCTTTGTCCAATCGGTCTTGCCGCAAGTCGGGCATTCGATCTTATTGTCCACCATCATCTGGTGAACTTCGTCAAAATTCTTGCCAGCGCAGCAGCCTTCGCCGAGCTTTTCTTCGAGGAGCTGGTCAGCGCGGAAACGTTCGTGGCAAGCGAGGCAGTCCACGAGCGGGTCAGAGAAGTTACCCACGTGGCCAGAAGCCTTCCAAACGCGGGGGTTCAAAAGAATAGAGCTATCGAGACCAAGCACATCGTGGCGGGAAGTCACGAACTTCTTCCACCAGAGATTCTTGATGTTGCGCTTGAGTTCCACGCCATACGGACCGTAGTCCCAAGTATTGGCGAGGCCATCGTAAATTTCGGAGCCGGGGAAAATGAAGCCGCGGCGTTTGCAGAGGGAGATGATGTCCTTGAGGGCATCCTGAACTTTCTTTGCCATTATATATCCTTTATCGGCCGAGCCCGAGGGGCGTGTTTTGGCCGGACTAGGAACCTACCTGGATGATAGGCCCTGACGGGTGCAAAGATAGTAACTTTTGCAAAAAGGCGAGCGAAGCGGGGGTGCTTGCACACCCATTTCCGAGCCCAGCAAAAGGCGTACAAAGTACGCCAAAAAGACCCCACTTGCGCAGGGTCCCGTTTATCTTAACTTTACGTTTTATCGGATATTCACGACTTTCTGAAGCGTACCGACGCGGAGCAAGTAAGAACCGCTGCGAGGTACATTCATCGAGAAATTCGCGGCATTGGCAAGACTACTGTAAATCACGCGGCCCTGCATATCGAACAAACTTACCAGCGAACCAACCTTTGCACCAGAAATTTGAAGGCTACGGCCATTAGCAACAGCAGAGAACTTCGGAGCAAACGCAATTATCGGTAAAGCGTTAGGACCAGGATTGTAGCGGGTCCACATTCTGCTATGGCAAACGAAAACAGCCTTAAGAGTAGAAACGTAATACGTCATGTTTTCGCGCTTGACGGTGCAGCTCGGCAAATCTTCTTCAGTTGCAACAGCTTCGACAACAACATCTGCGATGCTAGAAGAAGACTTTGCGCTACTGGAAGCAGGTTTAGACGATGAACTTGCCGGTTTTGCGCTAGAACTAGACTGTTTTGCGCTGCTCGAAGAATTTGCTTTAGCAGAGGAGCTCGATGCTACAGCACTGCTAGAGGCTGGTTTTGCACTAGAGCTAGAAGCAACTGCGCTACTAGAGCTTGAAACGTCATTGCGAGAACTCGAAGAGTTCGAAGCAATTTCCGCGCTAGAACAGGAAGCTACGGCGCTACTAGAAGCAGGAGCAACGCTGGAGCTAGAAGCCACGACATTACTGGACGAAACAGCAACATCACTGCTAGAAGCCGGAACTACACTAGAGCTTGATTCCACGGCGCTGCTGGACGAAGCGGCAACATCACTACTCGAAGAAACCGCAGCCGCACTAGAGCTAGATACAACATCGCTGCTAGAGCTTAAAACGTCATTGCGAGAACTCGAAGAGTTCGAAGCAATCTCCGCGCTAGAACTTGATACTTCTGCGCTACTGGACGAAACAACTTCAACATTCGAACTAGATGATGCTATAGGCACGAAATTTGCCGAAACGAGTACATCGAAATACGGCATATCAAAAGAGCAACTTCCGTCGACACGTGCGGTATCTTTAACACAATCTACAAATGTACTATCATCCTGTTTCTTGCTTACGGTGATAGATTCGGTGATATAACCATCTGATGGATTCGGCGTTACAGTCACCTTCGTTCCCGGCTTTGTACGGTCACGAGTGCGGTCGTTAAATGTAATTAAAACTCTTCCGTTATCTGTACTATTCACAACAAGTGAATAACGTAACGATTCATACGAAGCCTTCACATATACATCATGATCAGGCATCAAGAAACGCGTTTCTTCTTTCGTTGTAGTAGAAACACGCTGCTGATTCGGAAACATGCCGTATTCATCATAGACAGTAAAGCCCTTAAAGACTTTTCCGTCGGGAACAATCGGCGTCACGTCGAGCCATGTACCCGCAGCAGCCTGAGTTACAGCCGTTTGATTCAACAAAACGTTGAATGACTGTTCTTCATTGCTTCCTACTTTATTAATTTTGTATTCTTGAGCGTACACGCTTACAGCAAACGCAAGCGTAGCCCCCAAACCAAGGCAGATATTTTTCCTCATACTCACTCATCCTATTTTGTGCCTTTAAATTTAGTATATAATTTTTAAAGTGATTAAGATCACAATTAACGAAAGATTACAAATAAGTAATTTGTATACAAATAAAAACATCAATAAATTCAAAACAACATAAATAAAGCCATTGAGATTTTCATAACAGCATAAGAGAAAGTAAACAACGCATTACATAAACATCTTATAGAATACGCACTTCAAAAACAGTTCACCGCCAAAGGGCGATTAATTTTTGATATATTATTAAAGCAACTTACGATCTACTATATATATGGAAGAACCAAGAAAAAAAGGCATCAATCCCGTCGAAAACAAGAAAGAACAGGAACGCTGTATTCTAGTGGGTATCGCCACTCCCAAGATTCGTTCTTGGCTTGCTGGCGAACAGCTCGCAGAGCTGGGGCGACTTGCAGAAACCGCAGGCGCTATTGTCACCAGGAGTTTTTTACAAAGAGTTCAGAACTTTAGCCCAGCAACGCTCATTGGCGAAGGCAAGGTGAATGAAGTCAAGCGAGCCCTCGAAGAAGACAATGCCAAGATGGTCGTCTTTGACGATGACCTCTCGGGATCACAAGTGCGCAATCTCGAAGAACGCATGCCCGGCATCAAGGTTCTCGACCGCACCGGTCTTATCCTCGATATTTTCGCAAAACACGCAGTGACTGCGGAAAGCCGCCTGATGGTCGAAGTCGCGCAATTGCAGTACATGATGCCGCGTCTCACCGGTGCGTGGACGCACCTTTGCCGCCAGCACAATGGCGGCATCGGCACCAAGGGGCCGGGCGAGACGCAACTCGAAACAGACCGCCGCATGATCCGCAAGCGCATCCAGGAACTCAAGAAAAAGCTTGAGAAAATCGAAGATGCACGCGAACAGCAAGCCGACAAACGCACAGACATTTTTCAAGTCGGCATTGTCGGTTACACGAACGCAGGCAAATCTACGCTAACAAACCGTTTGACAGGTGCTGACGTCTACGTTGAAGACAAACTCTTTGCAACGCTCGATAGCACCACGCGAAAGCTTTATCTCGATGGTGAAAATATCATCCTCTCCGATACCGTCGGATTTATCCGCAAGCTCCCCCACAACTTGATAGAAACGTTCAAGAGCACGCTCGGCGTTGCCGCCCATGCGGACTGCATCTTGGAAGTCGTTGACGGAAGCGCCCCGGATTACCGCGACCATCTGGAAGTCACACACAAGACGCTCGAAAGCATTATCGACAAAGACACGCCGCGCCTTCGCGTTTTCAACAAGGTCGAAATCGCCGACGAAGCACGCCGCACGGAACTTTTACAGAACTATCCTGACGCCATCCAAATTAGCGCCAAGGAGAACATCGGCATGGAACGCTTACGCGCAGCATTCAAGGAACAACTTGAACGCTGGCACGAAAAACGCGCCGCCGCCGAAGAAAAAGAAAAGGAAGTTGCAGAACTGCCGTGGCCGCCGGAGGAATAATGAATAAACAAGAACTTAAAGAAAAATATGGCAAGAAGCGCATTCCGCATGAATGGCGCAAAACGGACTGGTTCACCACCCTCGTCGTGACATTTTTCGGCTCGGGAATGAGTCCAAAGGCACCCGGCACCATGGGAAGTCTCGCCGCCGCAATTGTCGCCTACCCCATGGCATTTTTTTTCCAATCGCACTTAGGACAAGATGAAGTTCTCTACATCGGCGGCGATAATTTTGGCATTTTCATTAGCCTGACCTTCCTTGCTGCCGCATTATTCGTCTTTTTCGCAGCCATTCCATTTGTGAAAAAAGCCATGAAAGATACCGGCACCGAAGACCCTGGCTGGATCGTGATTGACGAAGTCTGCGGGATTTTCATGGCACTAGCTTTCGTTCCGTGCGATGTCATTATACACAGCCCTTGGATTCTCGCGCTTGCATTTGTATTGTTCCGCTTTTTCGACATTCTCAAACCGCTCGGCATCCATAAAATGGAAAAACTCCCCGGAGCTTGGGGAGTTATGGCAGACGATTTGCTCGGCGGAATCTATGCAGGCATTCTGCTTAGTCTAACCTTAACATTAATTGTTTTATTCAGCTAAAAAAGGTGATGCCCGCTCGGAGGCGGCGGGCATGACAAACTATCGGCTAAAAAATTATTCAAATATTTTGTTGTACAAGCTCGGGGCGAACTTCTGCATGTACCCGAGCACAAAAATCACGGAAATGATAATCGGCAAGCCCCACTTGAAGTAAAGGCGAAGTATGGCGTACTTCGGGAACTTCATGCCCTTGCCCGCATCTGCTTCGGCAAAGAAATTGTCTTGTCCCCAGCCGTAACGCGAGTTGCAGAACAGAACAAACACGAGCGATCCCAGCGGCAACAACGTATTAGAAACGAGGAAGTCTTCCAAATCCAAAACGCAGCTGCCTGGTCCAAACGGTTCAAAGCCCGAAAGCACATTAAAGCCAAGTGCACACGGGAGCGACAGAATCACGACCGCGACAAAATTCCACTTCACCGCCTTCTTGCGTTCTACATTGCACACGTCCATCCAGTAAGCGACAATGTTCTCGAAAACAGCCACAAGCGTCGAAAGTGCCGCAAAAGACATAAACAAGAAGAACGCTGCACCGCAAACACGGCCCGCCGGCATCTGGGCAAACACATTCGGGAGCGTTGCGAAAATGAGGCCCGGACCTGCATCCGGCTTGAGTCCAAACGCAAAGCAAGACGGGATAATGATAAGGCCCGCAATCAAGGCGACACCCGTATCGAGCACGCAAATGTGGGCCGCTTCGGTCAAGAGCGAATGTTTCTTCTTGATGTAGCTACCGAAAATACTCATGGAACCAATGCCAAGGCTCAATGTAAAGAACGACTGGCCAAGAGCCGCAAACACAACCTCGCCAATCCCCGCTTCCTTAAGCTTTGCAAAATCCGGCAACAAGTAGAACTTGAGACCTTCACCAGCCCCCGGGAGCGTGAGCACGCGAACCATCAAGATGACCATAATGACAAGGAGCGCAGACATCATCGTTTTCGTGATGCGTTCCACACCGCGCTGGAGCCCAAGCGCCACAATCGAAAGCCCTGCAAAAGTAGCCACCACCATCCAGAACGAGAGCAGCGGACCATTGCCAAGCATATTCGTAAATTCAGCACCAACTTCGGCAGGCGACAAATTCATAAGATCGCCCATCGTCACCATGCGATAGAAGTAATAGAGCATCCACCCTGTCACCGTCGTGTAGAACATCATCAAGAGGTAGTTACCCGCAATCATCGGGACGCCTGCATAATGCCACTTGTGCCCCGGCTTTTCAAGGATAGCAAACGAACGACCCACACCGCGCTGAGACGAGCGACCCACAGAAAATTCCATCACGAGAATCGGGAACCCAAAAATCAACAGGAAGAAGAGGTAAATCAAAACGAAAGCGGCACCGCCGTACTGCCCCGTAATAAACGGGAAGCGCCACACGTTGCCAAGTCCAATGGCACATCCAGCTGCAATCAAGATAAAACCTAGACGGGACTTAAAGTTTTCTCTTTCTGTCATCATTCACCTCATGCTCAAATCTAGAATTTGATGGGATACAGCAAATACCAGTGGAACTCAGGATACACCTGGATGGTCGGCGCCGGGAATTTAAAATAGTTCAACGCCTTGACAATCGTACGTGCCAAACGACTCTGCGGACGGAATGCCTCCAAGTCATAATCGAGAGCGATATAGACTTCACGATGTGGATGCGGTTCCTTGGTAAACACCTTCTCGTCAATGCTAAGCCCAACAGCAAGAGCAAGCCAACTCGGATAATACTTGCGAGCAGCCTCCGGCAGCATCCTATACGGCTTAAACGAAACCCAGTACGTATGGTTCACATAGTCATCCGTAAAAACGCCACCTGAGGTATGGCTTTCCTTATCATAATAAGCATTGGAATTAATCCAGTAGCTCCACTTCAAATCGATATATTTAAAGACAGGCACATAACGTTCTGCCATCGGCAAGAATCCGCCAAGCCCGCCCGAGAGCACATCGAAAATGCTAAAGCCCCACTTAGGAGCAAAACCATCCTTGATATCAATTGCAATATGGGTCGCCAAAGCCGAAAGCCCTGCAAACAAATACGACTGGAATTCAGAAGTTCCCGCCCATCTATACCCTTCGTAAAAGAACTCACCCAGAGCTACGCCCGCAGCAAAATGTCCGAACTTGTCGAGATTTAACGCATAGTCAAAATCGTTTTCCCAATGAAAACCGCGCTCATCATTGTCCCACCAGCCTTTTTCAAAGACTAACCCGTAGGCAGCCCCATAAGCAATCAAGGTGAGCGAAGCAACGCCAAAAAGCTTTCCCGCTTCGATATGGGGTTTAATGTCTGTCGAATCTTCGCTGCGGTAATCCCAGGTGGAATCACGCCACGTAAGCGGATCCCCCGGAGACGACAAAGCTGCCGCCGGGAATACCAGCGACAGCATAAGCAAAAACGCACAAATTTTAGCGTTTATTTTACGAGAAGCGAAAGAGCCAAAAGCAAAACTATTGGCCTTACGCATTAATTCCTCGCAAAAATAATAACTCCATTTTGGCCTCCGAAGCCAAAGCCGTTGCTCATAGCGTAGTCAATCTTCTGATTTTCAGCACCATTAGCGCAGACGTTGAGATGAATTTCCGGATCCTGTTCGAACACGTTGAGTGTACCATGAACCTTCTGATTCATAACAGACATGATGGTCACTACGGATTCGAGAGCACCTGCAGCACCCAGGCAGTGGCCGAGCATGGACTTGGACGAATTGACCTTGAGGTTTTCGAGAGCCGATGCAGAGGACTGCTTGAAGAGCGTTTCGATGGCAGAGCATTCTGCAATGTCACCGAGCGGTGTGGATGTACCGTGCGTATTAATATAGCTAATATCTTTAGCTTCGATACCTGCTTCCTTCATGGCATTGGCCATTGCGAGCATAACACCCTTGCCATCCGGACGCGGAGCAGAGATGTGGTGAGCGTCAGAGCTTGCACCTACGCCAGCAATACGAGCGAGAATCTTTGCGCCACGAGCCTTAGCATGAGATTCGCTTTCGAGAACGAGGACAGCTGCACCTTCACCAATCACGAAACCGTCACGATCCTTGTCGAACGGGCGGGAAGCAAGTTCCGGAGCATCGTTACGCTTACTGACAGCCTTCATGCTGGTAAAGCCAGCGAGGCTGAGCGGGTTCACCGTTTCATCGGCACCACCAGCGAGCATCACGTCGCAACGACCAAGACGAATCATGTCGTAAGCATTGGCGATGGAGTGGTTGGAAGTTGCGCAAGCGGAGGTCACCGTGTAGGACGGGCCCATCCAACCAGTCTTGTTGCAAACTTCGCCAGCCGGCATATTCACGATAGCCATCGGAATATAGAACGGGGAAACGCGAGACGGACCACGAGTGCTAAGAGCCACAGCGGCATCATAGCAATACTGCAAACCACCGATACTGCTACCAATGATAGCACCGCAACGTTCCGGATTTTCGTTTTCCGGAGCGATGCCAGCCTGGTTCAGAGCCTGGAAAGCAGAGTAAACGGCATACTGGATGCAACGAGAGAATCTAGACTGATCTCTGGTGCTGTAGATGCCAGAAGCGTCGAACTCGCGGATTTCGCTTGCAATGCGGGATGTGTAAGCGGAAGCGTCGAAACGCTGGATGGTAGCGATGCCAGACTTGCCCTGGAGCAAATTCTGCCACAATAAATCGGGGGAGTTTCCGAGAGAGGAAACGCAGCCCATACCTGTAATAACAACATTTTCCATAATGCGCCAAATATAACAAAAAAAAAGGTAATATTTTCGTAAGAGAGCGAAGAAAAAGACAATTTGTAGCAAAAAATTACATTTTAGCAAAGTTTTTTGTAACTTTTGACTAATTTGTCCATATATATAGGATTTTCTTTTATTTTTATCACAAAACACTTACAATGATTATTAATCAAAAGTCATTAGTCATTGGTTATCAGTTGATTTGAAATGACACACCAAAAGGCGAAAATGACATTTCAAAAAAATGCTATTATTCACGCGTATGCCAAAAAGTTCTCGAAATTTAGTTTGGATGGACCTAGAAATGTCTGGTCTCGATCCAGAAAAAGATGTCATTCTCGAAATAGCGACCATTGTTACCGACGCCAATTTGAATATTCTCGCCGAAGGACCTGTCATAGCCATTCACCAGCCGGAAAATGTTTTCGAAAGCATGGACGAATGGAACACGCGGCACCATAACCAAAGCGGTCTCGTCGATCGTTGCCGCCGTTCGCAGTATTCCCTCAAGGATGCTGAACTCGAAACGCTCCGTTTCATCAAGCCATTCACGGAAAAGACAAAAAACCTCCTTTGCGGAAATTCCATCACGCAAGACAGGCGCTTTTTGTACAAGTACATGCCCGAAATTTCGGAATGGCTCTGCTACCGAAACGTTGACGTAAGTTCCATCAAGGAACTCACATTCCGCTGGTATCCAGAGTTCGAAGAATTCCAAAAAGAAAAAAGGCACGAAGCCTTGAACGACATCCGCGAAAGTATTGCCGAACTCGCCTACTACAGAAAGACATTCTTCAAGTAACTCCATGGAAAGACTTCCCTACGCTCAACGAATGCGCAACCGCTGTATTGCGATTACCGTTCTCGTTACGATTATCATTGCGATTGTTCACTGTTCCACCAAAGACGATACCTCATCGGGGCCTGTCGAAAACGCACACGATATCATCCCCGTTCCTGTAGAAGAAACAGACACCAACGCCTTCTACGATAGTGTCGCCACGGAAACCATCGAAACCGCGAATCCAGAAAATGCAAACGGACTAGCCGCACTGACCGGAATCGAAGACAAGGACTTCGACAAAAGCAGTAACGCCACAGCCAACAATAGCGCAAACGAAGTTTCGGAAAATGTCCGCGACACACTCCATATCAAGTCGCAGAAAGATCCGTTCCTAGCCGACAAAATCGACATTTTACTCCGCCGTTACCATCCGGATTTGGGCATCATTCTCGTTGTCGACACAAAGACAAACGAAATTCTTGCCTGGGGAGAACGCCGCGACGGGCGTGTACAGAACAAGCCGGACTGGATTGGACGCCCCACCTTCCCTGCCGCATCGCTCGCCAAACTCGTGACTATCGCTGCAGCCATGGAAAGCAACCGGTATTCGCTCAACACTCCCATTCCAATGATTGGGCGCCACCATACGCTCTACTTGAATCAACTCCGCGTTCCCGAAAAGTATAAAGGTCCAACGATGGAACTTTCCGAAGCATTTGCGCGTTCCGCAAACCCGCCCATGGCAATAGTCGGAAAATCCGTCGGTGCAAAGCGTTTGCTTTCTGCCGCAGCAAAGCTCGGCTACAACAAGCGATTCCCGGGCAACGCACCGAATGCATCAAGCTACACAGCCCCGGACACGGGTTACGGCCTTGCCGAAGTTGCCTGCGGTTTTACAACCTCGACAACACTTACGCCGCTTCTTGCCGCGGCGCAAGTCCGTGCAATCCTTACAAAGAAGCCGCTTGAAATTCCATGGGCTCGTGACATGGCACCATTCGCCCCGCAAAAAAAGCTCGCCCTTGATGTTGGCAAATTCAGCGAAAACACCTACTATGGCCTACGCGAATCCATGCTCCGTTCTGTAACGCAAGGCACCGCTCGCAAGCACATGTCCACAAAGAACATGGCTCGCAAAAATTTCGATGCCCTCCGCCTCGGCGGAAAAACAGGCTCCCTCGACGGAACCGACCCCGCTGGGCGTTACGACTGGTTCATGGGCTTTGCCGAATCCAAGGCGAACCCTAGCAAGTCCATTGTCGTTATCGTGATGCAAATGCATAAAGAAATTCGTTCGCAACCGGCAACGCAGGTCGCAGCGACAGTCATCAACTATTGGGCTCATCAAAACCTAGAGCTCAAAAAATAATTTAGATTTAAACACAAAAGAAGCAGGAATATTATGGAATTATCTTGGTGGAACTTAATCCCGACTTATTTCGATGGAATTGCATTCACGATTCCCTTCATTGGTTTTCCGGTTCATTGGTATGGAATCATGTACATTTTTGCGTTCGTGACCGCCTACCTCACCATGTGGAAAATCAGCGAAAAAGAAAAGCTTGGCTACACCAAGGATCAGCTCGATAACATATTCACTTGGATTATCGCGGGCATTTTGCTCGGTGCACGTCTCGGTTACGTTTTCTTCTACAAACCCGGCTACTATCTTTCGAATCCGCTCGAAATTATTTTGCCATTCACGCACGATGAATTCGGCAGCCACTTTGCCGGCATTTCAGGAATGTCATACCACGGCGGTCTCATTTTGGGAATCATCTTCTTCTGCATTGGCGCAAAGCGAAACAAACTCGACGTTTGGAAAACCTTGAATCTAGCCATGCTTGCTGCACCGCTCGCCTACACCTGGGGCCGCTGGGGAAACTTCATCAATGGCGAACTTTTCGGAGAAGCAACAACGAGTGCTATCGGCATGTGGTTCCCGCTAGCCCACGACAGCACTCTTGCAAACCCGATTCTCCACCACCCGAGCCAACTTTACGAAATGATTTTTGAAGGGGTCGTGCTGTTCGTCGTCTTGTACAACTTGCGCAAGATTCCTAAGCTCCACGACAAGATTCCGTGCCTCTATTTGATGGGCTATGGACTATTCCGATTCTTTATCGAATTTTTCCGCAAGCCGGATGCACACCTCGGACGCGTTGATCTCTTTGGCATGAGCCGCGGACAGACGCTCTGCTCCGTAATGATTCTCGCAGGCCTTGCGTGGATGATTTACCTTTTCTACAAAGAAAAGAAAGCTAATAACCCTTAAACAGTTTTTCCCAAAGGTTGCGTTCTTCTTCGAACTTTTGGGCAAACTGCTTGCTGACGTGCTTGTAGACCGTCTTGATGTGTTCCGCCAATTCATCGGTCACATACTTTTCAGCTTCGGAATCATCGGTGCCGGTCTCATTCATGAGTTTGGACCATTGGCTTTCCTGATTCTTGCTTCCCAGCGTAGACGATAACGACGAATCCTCATAGCACTTGTTGTTCAAGTAAATTCTCCAAACAGAATTCGGGATTTTCTCCAGAATATTCTTAAGGAACGGTTCGGCGTTCGTCGAATAACCGTAAGAGTTACCGATCAAGCAAACGAGCGGCACATTGATAATACGCTCGACATTGACACGACTCCAAGATTCGTCTGTCATTTCGAGAGTAGCGTTATACAAATCTTCGGCAGGTTTCGGTTCGTTGTAGAAATTGTCAATTCCCAAATGCGCATCACGCAAGCGGTCGAGGTAGTCCGACAACGCAGAAGATTCATCCACTGGAGTACTTTCGGAAATTCCAGCGTTTATCGCCGATGCAAGCGATGATGTCTTCCCATCCATACCATCAGCGTTTTTCGACACTACATTAACATTATCGACTTCGTCCTGATCGTCGTCCATCACAGCTGAATCAAACGACGGAGAAACACGGAACTTGTGATAGAACCTAATGTTACCTTCTTGCGACTGGAAGTATAACGCCTTGTAACATTCATTGTCTTTGAACAAATTAGCCAAGGCCCTGTAAGCACGATGCCTAGCACCACCCGATGTGAACTTACCACGATGGATAGACACAAAACAGTGGAACGCACGTACGCAACCATTCGTATCGATTACCGTAATGCCATCATAATTGAGCATCGAGATGAACATCTTACGGATAAAATTCTGTTCGTACAAGTCGCGGTACGACTGCGAGTCCAGCATGGAGTCCGGCTTGATTTGCATTTCCTTGTAATCTTCAAAAACAATCTTGCCGGCATCAAAATTTTCGTCTTCGTTACCATTCCAGGACGGGTCCACGAACAAGCAAATAGTTCCATGGACTTCCCTCTTGATTTGCGAGAATAGACCCGCCCAGAATCCCTTCGGGTACGAGTCCAAGTCCTTGTCTTCTAAATTGTCCGAAAATTCATTTTCATCCAGGTCAAAGCGAATGAGCAAGTGATCACTCACGCCCGCAGGCGTATGCGAGTTTATGCAAATTTTGGAACGGTTCACACATTCAATCAGCAAAAAGCCTTTTTCGAGAAGCGCACGTTCCGTTTCGCCAGCGTTACCCAAGTCCGACTGGAAAACTCCGACCTGGATAGACGAATCCACCTTTTCACGAGCAGGCATCTGCTGGATAATCAGGTCACAGCCGCTCTTGCAAAAATGAATGACATCCTTCAAGCACGCCTTGACTCGTTCCTTGAACAAATTTTCTAACGCATCACCCGAAAAATCATAAATGCGGCGGTTCCAGCCCATCGGCGGATTACCGTTTCCCATGATGATTCTAAACGTGAAATGATCATTTTCTTCTTGGTAGTGCGGGACACTCGGCAAAATTTCAATAATAGCATCAATAACCGCTTCCTTCATCTCAGGAAGTTTTCGCAAAAAGAAATCTTTGATTTTCTTTCGATCAAGTCCAACGACACTTGAGGAAATGTCTGAATCGTCACTCATATGCTACCAAAGTACATGATATAATGTAATATAATTATAATATACATTGCTACGGGGCTCTTGAGGAGATATGCTTTTTATTTTTTGCTCTAAATTAACCTATTTCACACACAAATCAAAAAAAACTATCTTTACAGCAAATTCAACAGGAGCAAAAAATGGCAGGAATCACTTACGAAATTGACGACAAGAGCATTGTTGAGCAAATCAAATCCGATGCCATGAACGTCGCTACAGAACTTGTCGAAGTGGCGAAGCTCAAAAAAGGCGACATTGTAGTCATTGGCTGTAGCACCAGCGAAACATTAGGCAACCAAGTCGGTAGCCACTCCGTCCCGGAAGTCGGGAAAGCAATTTACGAGGGGCTTCAAAGCATTTTCGGACCACAAGGTATCTACATCGCAGCCCAATGCTGCGAACACCTGAACCGCGCCATCATCATCGAGCACGAAGCAGTCCCGAATGCAGAAATCGTAAACGTTGTACCACAGCCAAAAGCAGGCGGCTCCTTCGCTACCGCTTGCTACGCAAGCTTCAAGGCTCCCGTAGCGCTAGAACATATCAAGGCAAACGCAGGAATCGATATCGGCGGGACCCTTATCGGTATGCACCTCCGCGAAGTCGCCGTGCCCGTCCGTCTAAAGCAAAATCACATCGGAAAGGCTATGATTATCGCCGCCCGCACCCGTCCAAAATTCATCGGTGGCGAACGCGCCCACTATAACGAAAGCCTCAAAGACGGATACCCAGAGTTCTAAACGAAAAAAAGTCTTTACACTTGCAATGGTGACCGGTTAATTCCGGTCACATTTTGTTTGAATAATATTATGTTTTTGTTGCATTTTTCTTCAAATTTCTTACATTTAACGTATGCGAATACGTTATGTAATATTCAATATTTTCATTGGCGCACTACTTGCAATTAACACTGGATGCAAAGGAACATCCAAGGATCAACTGACCTCGGCTTCCAAGGCAAACTCCCCCAAATACACCATTGGAGTCGAACAATCTTCTAGCATCCAAGCATCTATCGAAAAACAGCTTCCCAAAGCAAATATCAAACCCTATCCGGATTTGATTACAGCATACTTTGCACTCCAGGTAGGCGAAATCGATGCTCTCGCCTACAACGAAATCGTCCTCTATCACACTTTTAACGACAGCATGAGCGGACTTACCTATATTCCAAACGATATAGACATTCCTAATGAAATCGTTATCGGCATGAACAAGCACAGTTCCATCCCGGACCTCAAGGGGATTATCAACAAGCTCATTGACAGTTTAAACGCTGCAGGGACTTTGACAGAGCTCAACGACCACTGGAACAAAAATTCAAAAAAGAACCCGCTCATCAGCCCCAAGAAAAACGATTCGGAACAAATTTTGAGAATAGCAACATCAGCCGATGTACCGCCATTTTCTTTTATAAGCGAAAATCAAATTATGGGCATCGACCTCGACATCATTAAACTTCTCGAAGAAAAGCTCAACGTCAATGCAACGATTATCAAGACAGAGCGCAATAAGCTCGTAAATGCACTTAAGAACAACGAAGCGGACCTCATCATTTCGGCATTCACAAAAGCGGACGAATATACAGACGACATCGATTTTTCGAAGCCCTATTACATCGGAAAAACAGCATTTGCTGTCCGCCAGGACAACTTCAATAAAGAAGAGTCTTTAAGCAAAGTACCTAAAATGACTTATCTCGAGCCGAAAAAGCCCGATGAAATATACAAGCTAGCCGACTTGTCCGGAAAGTTTGTGGGTGTTCAAACAGGAACAACTCTTGATGAGCAAGTCCAGCAGCTGATCAAGCTTCCGCGCATCCAGTACTTCGCGCACATTCCCGAAATGACAAAGGCTCTAGAACAAAGAACTATCGACGCTATCGCCGTAGACTATTCAGTAGCAGAAACAATCCTCAAGAACCATTCAGACTTTTCCATTTTAAAAGACCGTTTGAACAAAGACGAATTCGGAATCGCCATAAGGAAAAATAGTCCGCTCAAGGCAAGGATTGATTCAAGCATCAAGGTATTGCAAAAGAAAGGTGAAATCCAGCGGATTAAGGAAAAATGGTCTAAAAATAAATCCGCCGTAAGAGTCATGCAACAAGACTGGGTCGGAAACGACACGCTTATAGTCGGCACAGAAGCACTGTATGCCCCTTATGAATTTTACCAATGGGGCGAACTTTCAGGCATCGACATCGACATCATGTACTCCATTGGCAAGATGCTCAACAAGAACATCAAGTTTGCCGACATGAACTTCGATGTCCTGATACCGTCCCTCGTAAACGAAAAGACGGACCTTTGCATTGCGGCAATGAGCATCACCGAAGAACGCAGTAATTCCATTGACTTTTCGATTCCCTACGACAAGAACGAATCTGTAATAGTCGTACACACGCCGCAACACGCACTCGAAAAAATCGGCGATTCCACCGGGATGTTAAGCCGCCTGTTCCAGAATATACAGAACATTTTCAATTAGCGCATTTGGCGGCTTTGCCGCGATTATTTCAACTCCGAATTCCACATTCCGAATTCGTAATTGCTACAGAGCCTTGTGGTGGCGCATGGCACGGATATTATGCGGTAGCACTTCCTTGTGCCACTTGATCCATTCATCGTAGTAGATATAACGTTTTTCGCGCTGGCGGAACTCGCGACCGTGAACAACGCGACGCCCTTGGCGTTCTTCGACCGGAATCACGATATGCAAACATTCATGATAAACAACGCCCGCAATTGCGTATAAAGGACAATTGGCAGCATCGTACCCGCGGCTAATGCTAATCAGATGGAAACTTTCGCCGGTCACCGGATCTTTACGCACCGAATGGAAGCTTAAGCCCCCTACTCGATTACTCCATGTGATACGGCATGTGAGCGTTCCATCAAAATAAGTGTTGTTAATGGCAGCGAGCACATCCGTCAAATTGTGATGTTTCCCTTGCGGTCGGATTGGCGGTAAACGGCCCTTGCTTGCAAGAGGAGCCTCGCCTTTATCTGTAAAAATTTGGTCAACAGCCTGCCAAAAACGATTTACCAAATCCTTGATGGCCGCCTTGTTCTTCTGCGTTTTGCGACGCACCGCATGTTCTGCCCATTCAGCAGCAAGTTCACGGGCTGCAGCAAACTCAGGAGCCTTCATATAGGCGGGCAGCAAAACTTCGGGATGACCAAACAAGAACCCGCCTTTGCAGCGGATGCTCTTCTTCATGAGCGGATTGTATTTGAAATGCACCAGGCCATTGGCAGAACAATCCGGCGACGGAGCCTTGACTTCGGGCGGTGTTTCTGTCGGAACAAATCCGAACAAATCCAGTTGGCCATCATTCTGGTTCACGCGCCCAAGACTCCTTCATAGCCATTTAGCGCAAGAAGACCGCCAAAAAAACTCTCCGGCAGTTCTAGCGCTGCATAATGTTCCGAGATTCCATAAACGGCATTTTCAACAACATCTGGCATATAAACTATATAGCTATCGTTCTTTTCGGTCTGGAGCATATCGGGCGTGCAATACTGAGGATCAGTCTCGCTAAAATACATGCGGCAAGAAACCGTCCGCAACGGGTAGACCGTACAATCCCCCGCCATATCCGAAAACGGGCAAGAACGCCACCACGAAAAATAGTCGTGCAACGCCTTGTCTTCGGCATCATCTTCAGAAAGACCTTCTTCCTTGCGAGATTCAAAAAGCGATTCAAATTTGTCCGAACGCATTTGACAAGCCTCCATCAAGGACAAGAGGTCGTCCCTCTTGCGGAGCTCGCTGTACATGAAAATCAGTTCAAAAGGTTCCACCGACATCGGATAATGGTGGCAACAATTTCCACAAGCAGGCCTACACTGGATGGGTCGCGGCTGTTGGACAAGCACAGCCTTTAAATACTGGTCATAAGCCGTATGATACGCTTCAGTAAACTTGAGTATTTCGGGCAACTGCTCCCGCAAATTATCGGGACCAATAGCGGATTCACGCCCAAGCGACGCGGCAATCGCATCAAGCCTATCCCGTTCCACTCTAAGCAGAGTGGACAGCCGCATTTCGGCAATGCGGTAAGCCTTGGTCGGAAAATACTCTTTATAAGCATTCATCGAGCGCAAATATATTTTTTTACGAGATTACCGTAAAAAAACGCGCAATAAAAAAAAGCTGATTATTCATTTTTGTAAGAATGAAGTTATTTTATTGTACGGAGTAATGAAAAAATATTCTTTCAGGACTGGCATTATGAGAAAAATTTCGCAAGGCAAATGGATGAGGTCTGCAGCCATCGCATTGACTCTTTGCGTTGCAGGTTGCAATCTGTTCCACCCGACAGGCAGCCGCGATGCCGAAAGTGACGATTCAGCGGCCCTCACTCGAGACGGCTACCTGGAGTTCCAGAAGTCGAACTACGATTCAGCACGCAAATTTTTCAACAAAGCTATACGTGCAGACTCGGGCAATTCCGAAGCCTGGATTGGGCTTTCAAAATCCGTCCTGAAGACTCAAGATGGGCTTAATGTTTTCGAGCTCGCCTCTTTAGCGCAAAAGACTGAAAAAGACGGCAAGAGCTCTAACGGATTTCTCGACATGAGCGATGCGAAAGCCGATAGCATTTCGAGAGGAATCGATTCCGTCTTGTTCTACCTAGACAAATTTATTGCCCGCGACACAACCGACAGAACCGACAAGAAAGTTCGATTCAGCACCATCGCAGACAGCTACACCATCCTCCAGCTCACCAAGGCTGCCCTCCGCATCAGGAACATACATACCCAGCTCACGAACGTTGTCTCGGCCGACAATGCCGGTATGATGGTGAACCTCAATACGCTCAACGATCTCGGAGACAGCCTCAAGCCGTTCCTCAACGACATGGCTGCAGCCGCCGAAGCCATAAAAGCCTCGCCAGAAAGCGCTGCCGAAATCATCAAGGCCTACCTCCCCGACTCCACACGAGATGCATTTAACGACGAAGATTATGCCGACATTTCCGTTGGTCTTGCAAATACAGTCATTGAACTGAACGACAGAGCCCAAACCGTTGGAGAAGACCGCAATGACGTGTTCTTCAAATTCGGAAACCACATCGATGATGATGGTGACGGTTGTGTAGACGAAGAAGTTGTCGACAATTACGATAACGACGGTGATGGAGAAGTCGATGAAGATGCTCGCGATTACCGCACAGTAGTCTTAGTGAAAAGACCTCAAAACTACGCAGAACTCGTCGCACAAGGAATGGACCCGAAAACATACGACCTCACCAAAGCCCAAGTCGACACACTCAAGTTTATTGGGAGTTACCAATCGGTCGATATCAACATGGACGGTACGTTTGGCCCTGCCGATAGATTCTTACCCGAAGAATACTGGCAACCTTTAGACGAATCGGAATGGCATTACGTTTATAGAGACCCGAATATGCGAGATTCTCTTGACAACCATCTGCTCAAGTTCGCCATTGATTTATCATTCCCCGGAAAAGATCTTGACGAAAAGATCAAAAATAAGGAACTTATCCGCAACGATACCAATGTGAACAACATTAAATACAACTTGCAAAAGCGTAAAGAAATGGTCGGCGGATGCTGGAAATACTACACTGAAGAACAATTCCTCCAGTGGTTCGAAGGGAGAATTGTAAAATGAATAAACTATCAATACTTGCAATTTTCGCTTGTGCTATCGGAATCGTTTCAGCAAAATCGCCAACGCACTTTTCGCTCCGCGCAGAATCCATGGGTGGTGCACACGTTGCCGTTGTAGATGACAAAGAAGCGCTCCACTACAACTACGCAGGCTTAACTCAAATTAACAAACTCGGCAATTTCGAAAAGCGACCGGAACAAGGTTATTATCCGCGCAACTGGATCGGCGACATGCGAGTCACCTTCGGTGGCGCAGGTGATATCTTCGCATTCCTTTCAACGTATGGCGATGTCAAAGACGTTCAGGACCTGTACCGAAGGGCTCAAGACGAAGCCAACAGAATAACCCCAACGCATCCTCAAGTTTCAAGTAAAACAAGTGCAATTCTCGATTCACTTGTCAAAAATCCGAAGTACGTCAAGACTATCTCTTCATACGACCATAAGGCGTTGGAAGCGAGAGTGAAATTTGATGCAGAACTCGCGTTCCACAATTTCGGAGCCGCGTTTTGGATGAATGGAAGCGTTGCTCCATACATTGATGCAGGCATCATTCTCCCCTATGTCGTCGTTGACACATTCATTATCGATGCAGTCGCGCAGATGGGTGGAGCCTACGAAATCATTCCAAATCAACTATCCGTTGGCTTGGGTGGCAAAATCGTCAAGCGCCACAAGACGAACATGGTAACACTGGGACTTGCCAACTACAACACCATTGCAGACACCCTTAAAGATCAGTTGGGCGATGCTACGGACGATTTCTTTGATTCCAAGACATTCTCGTTTGGCCTAGACTTGGGTGTACTTTACCAGTTCAACCGCGAGATCCGCTTCGGTGCATCGTTGCGCGATATTTACTTCAAGTCTCTTGCGGGCGAAACGCTCATTCCGAACTTTACCATCGGTGCAAACTACAGCCCAAGATTCATGAACAGCAACACCGGTTTTGGACGCAAGTTCAACGTTGCCGTAGACTTTGCCGATATGTTCAATAACGAACGGAACTACAAATTCTTTACGCACCTGAACTTCGGTTTTGAACTGGAACAGACTCTTGCGGCATACCCAGGCCTCAACAACGAGATACGATTCCTCGTCTTGCGCATTGCAGGCGGTTTCAGAGGTGGTTACCCCTCAGCAGGTATCGGAGTTGAATTCCTGAGATTCTTCTCGATTGAAGCCGCTACATGGGGCGAAGAACGCGGATATTACACCGGTCAAGACGAGAACAGAATTTACATGGTCCAAGCAAGTATTGGATTCTAAAATTACTTGACTTGGAATCTATCCTTGATTTCTTGCGGGATGGCGAACGGCCGTCCCTTTTTCATATCCATGAGGACCCACTGCGTTTCGGATTCGAAAACGACCTTGCCATCGGAGACACGTTCAAAGCGGCATTTACGCACGCTCATCACCTTGCTGTAACTGGCAACCCATGTAGTTCCACGGATTTCATCACCCAAGAACGCCTGATTCTTGTATTCCACGAACTGCGTGTGAATCATCCAGCCACAACCGAACTGATACATCACATCCGTTGCACCAACGGAATCAGAATGAGCTATCGAAATATCCTGGACCCACTGTACCGCCCAAACGTTGTTCATGTGCTTATTTTCATCAATCATTTCGGGAGTAACCTTAAAAAGCTTTTCAAACTTCACCGGGTTCTCATTTTCTTCCATTGCAACAGCCATTATATGCCTCCGTTTGCTACAAATGTAATAAAAATCCAAATATTACAGTTTTTATTGCAATTATTCGCATAACAACCCCATTTTATGTTATTTTTCAGTTCGATAAAAACATTAAGTGAGATCATATATGGAATGGAATGATTTTACCAGCCTCACTGCAGAAAACATGCAGGCAATCTGGGACTTCAAGACTAAGGACCCGTTTTCGATTTTGGGCATTCATCCGCTCGAAACCGACCGAGGAATAAAGACTGTTATTCGCACCTACCAGCCGCAAGCCAGCTTTGTTCGCGGTGAATCTTGCGACGGCACTGAAGAATTCGATTTTGTAAAACTGGGTGACACGGGATTTTTCGAAGCCATCCTCGATATGGAATTCGAACCGTTCTTCTACAACTTGATCATCCGCCAAGAAGACGGCAACGAGTACACGCTCACGGATCCGTATGCATTCCTTCCTGTACTTAGCGACTTTGACCGCCACCTGATTGCAACAGGCACGCATTACGAGCTTTATCGCAAGCTGGGCGCCAACATCATCGAACACCAGGGCTTCAAGGGAATCCATTTTGCAGTATGGGCCCCGAACGCTCGCGCCGTTTCTGTCGTCGGCAACTTCAACAGCTGGGACGGACGTCGTCACCAAATGCGCATGCTCGGCTCTAGCGGCATTTGGGAAATTTTCATTCCAAACCTTGGCGAAGGCGAACTCTACCGTTTTGAAATTCACGGAGCCGATGGCCAGCTTCACGTAAAAGTGGACCCGCTCGCAAAGCTCGCTGAAGTCCGCCCGGCAACGGCATCCATCACGACTCACCTCGATGGTTATGAATGGGGCGACGATCTTTACATGAAGACGCACTGGGCAACAAAGGTCTTCGGTTCGCCGATGAACATTTACGAAGTCCATGCAGGCTCCTGGCGCAGAGACCCGTCCAATCCGGATAGATTCCTCAACTGGGACGAACTTTCTGAACGCCTCATCCCGTACCTCAAGGAAATGGGCTATACGCACGTGGAATTCTTGCCGCTTGCAGAACACCCGCTCGATGAATCCTGGGGCTACCAGGTGACTGGTTACTATTCACCGACAAGCCGTTACGGTACACCGGACCAGTTCCGTCACTTTGTGGACCTTTGCCACCAGAACGAAATCGGTGTGATCTTGGACTGGGTTCCGGCACACTTCCCGAAGGATGCACACGCACTCGGACGTTTCGACGGCACCGCCTGCTACGAGCATGCCGACCCGCGTCAGGGCGAACATCCGCACTGGGGCACATACATCTTTAACCTCGGCCGTAACGAAGTCAAGAACTTCCTTATTGCTAATGCCATGTACTGGCTCAAGGAGTTCCACTGCGACGGTCTCCGCGTCGATGCAGTGGCATCCATGCTCTACCTCGATTACGGTAAGGGTCCGGGCGAATGGGTGCCGAACAAGGACGGCGGCAACATCAACTACGACACGCTCGAATTCCTGAAGCACTTAAACAGCATCATGGGCCGCTTGACCCCGCATGCCATCCTCATCGCCGAAGAATCGACAAGCTTCCCGAGCATCACTCGCCCACCAGAGCAGGGCGGTCTCGGCTTCCACTACAAGTGGAACATGGGCTGGATGAACGACTTCTTGAGCTACATCCAGCACGAACCGATCCACCGCAAATACCACCACAACCAGCTTACATTCAGCATGGTCTACGCTTATTCTGAAAACTTCATACAAGTTTTCAGCCATGACGAAGTGGTGCACGGCAAGGGCTCCATGCTCGGCAAGATGCCTGGCGACAACTGGCAGAAGTTTGCAAATCTCCGCCTTACCTACGCTTTCCAGTACGCACACCCGGGCAAGAAGCTAAACTTCATGGGCAACGAATTCGGGCAATTCCGCGAATGGAACGAAAAGCGTTCTCTCGACTGGCACTTGGTCAGCTGGGATAGCCACGGCAAGCTCCTTGAAATGATGAAGGTCTTGAACCACATCTACAAGGAAAATTCTCCATTCTGGGAAATTGACCATTACTACACCGGTTTCGAATGGATTTGGTGCGATGATGCAGACAATTCCATCGTGAGCTTTGTCCGCAAGGACGACCACGGCAACATGATTTTGTGCGTATTCAACTTTACGCCGGTTGTCCGTAATGATTACCGCCTCGGCGCCCCCGCACGCGGTGCTTGGAAAGAAATTTTCAACACCGATGCAGCCATGTTCGGCGGATCTAACGTTGGAAACCTCGGCAAAGTTTGGACACAGGACATTCCGTGGCAGAGCCGCGATTGCAGCTTGAACATCAAGCTTCCGCCACTTGCCGCTGTCTATTTCAAACTTGAGAAATAATAGCGCATTCGCGCAGTTATTAAAGTCCCTGAATTTATTTCAGGGATTTTTTTAATTCAGCGTTACCGAGAACAAGAGCATCACAGAAGACGAGCGGAATACGCCATCATCATCGGACCAATACTCGTGGGAATTGAACGCGAGCGACACCCCTAAACCAACGTGTTCGCTCACCCACCAGTCCTTGCCGGCTTCGACATCGAAACTAAAAGCATGGAGCCCCGTATTCCCGGAATACTTGCGGCAATTGAGCCTATAACCAGTCATTCCGAAAGCCACGCTGAAATAAACGTTATTCCATCCCGGCACATAATACGTGGCACCAGCACCGACAAAAACAGAACTCAACACGTAAAAATCATGATCCACATACATCGAGAGTCCATAACGGGCTTCTCGAAAATCGGAATACGTAACAAAACCCATGTTCGCATGCAAAGCCAAATTCGGCATGACATAAGCACCAAGTTTGCCATGAAGCTTTATTCCCAGGCCATCCGCAGTCAATGATTCCTCGCCATCTGCATTTTCAAACGAAGAATAGCCAAGCCCTACCGAAGCTCTAGCAAACATTCCATCATGTGCCAAAGGCGTGCCAAGCGGCCCAGCTAAAGCCACTGAAAACGCACAAGACAAGGCAAGCAGTAATTTAGCGAAAAGACGATCCATAATTAATTTTGGACATCTAATTTAGAAAAATCAGAGACATTCCAAAGCTTAACACCATCACCACGCAACCTAAACCCTAGCGATATATACGGAGAGATTCCTTTGGAATAACCATATTTTGAAGCTTTCATATTATGAAATCCGGCCTTCAAACGAATTGCAATTCGTCCCGCTATTGGATCCCCCTCAGGCATGGTCTTACCCACAAGGCTCGGGAAAAGATAATCTACATATGCCCCAAAACCATAGCGGAAATAAGATTCTTGCTTGTTTTCGCGTTTTTCTTCACCATCTCTGCGAACCACATAGAAAGCTTTACCCAAATTTGCAAATGCGGCACCTTCAAAATACTTTGTCTTAAACACTCTATAACCTAACATTGAATGTATTCCATAATCTAAAAAGCCACAGGAATCGCACTTTTCATCCAAGGAGCGCGTATTGAATTCAAAAGAAAGCATCACATTATAAATTCTAAAATCTAAAGCGACATTAAAAAAGAAAAACGATTTGTAATCTGGGAAATCCCCAGCCAAAAACGGAATACCAAAATCAGCACCCAAGCCAAAACTGAAATTACCCGCTCCTTCAACCAATGATTTCATCATTTTTCCCAAAGCAATCGATTCCATTACAGGGCATGCCAAATCTTTATTGACTTCAGGCTTATATTGTAATTCTTCGCATTTAAATTTTTCATGATAATCTTGTTCTGCAACTCGATTCAAAAGTAAATCGAGACCATCTTCATATCGATACGTACTATACCTTACCAAATAATTCGATGCAGAATCTTTATTTAAAATAAATTCATAATCACGAGTTAAATACTTTAAAAGAATTTTCGAACGTGGCGACAAATCTGCGGAATCAGCAAGCTGAACAGCAGTTGCATAATCACCGGCATAAACGAGAGATTCTATACGTTTACGAACTTCAATCGCAGGGTTCGGTTCCACACTATAGTTCAAACGGTACGGGAAAAATTGCACATTTTCCAAACTTTGAATATCCAAAAAAGCAACTGGTTCAGATACACCATCCAAAAAGAAAATGCGCTTATTTGGAATTTCAGAATCAAATGCAGGCACAGTAATCACGCGCTGGATCAGTTTAAACGAAGAAGAATCCCTTATAATATCAGGACCCATATATGCAAATTGAGTAAATACCTTTTTTGTTTTTTCGGCTGGCGGATCTACCCAAGTTTTACTTTCTTTGTCATAAATTTTGTCTACGTGAATAATGTTATGAATTAAATAAAAACCATTTGATTCTTTTTGCGAGCGGAGTTCAAATGTTTTGCGAACATTCTCGGGAGCTTCAGCCAAATCACGCTGCATGCGGGCAGCTTTCAGTTCAGACCATTCCATAAAAGATTTATAGACATCCGGATATTCCTTGTCGAAACTGACCCAAGGCAATTTATCCTGGCTGTATACATTGCTCGTGATGAGTGAACCGTAATAAGCGACAGGCGCTATTTCTAGCTTTTTCGCCACCGTCACAGAATTGACTAAAACATCTTCGTACGCAAAGCTATAGGACAGCAGTGTCAAAATAATCGCAAAAAAATACTTAACCATATTAGCGTTCCATAGAATCAGGATAAACAAATTCTACCGGTTTCATTGTCAACACAGGTATAGAAAACTCAATTGACATATAAAACCTAAATCCAGAAGTATTTACTGTATGATCGCCCCAAATATTTTTTATACCCGCTCTAAAACGAAGGTAAAACATATCGTACAAAACACCTGCTCCATACACCGGATAAGCCTGATATGAATCCTTGCTTGTTCTATTTTCATCGTTTTTACTTTTATTTTCACCATAGAAATCAACTTCTACACCAGTCGTTAAATAGCACTGCAACGAAATGTTTCTAAAGTAATAGCCAACATTTAAATTCCAGCCCAAATTGTAGAAATGGAGTGAATCACTAGAACGAACATCACTGAAATGTGTCGTAATTTGGGTTTCAAGACTGACATCATATATATACCAGTTTGTACCCCCATAAAAACCAAAACCGTTTTTAACCTTATCCGAAATATCTCCTAAAAAGGCGACATAGGAACCACCTAAGAAAAACGTATACGACTTGAGCGTATCAACAGTCTTTCTGTTCCAATAAACATTAACTAGATACTCTAGCTGCTCCCGTTTCTTTAACTGGAGCTTATGTTTTTCAATCAGCGACTCAATATCATATTTATATTTAAAGAAGCCCTTCATTACAATATAAATAAACATCCGGTCACTCTCATTTTCAACACTTTTGAGTTTTTCTTCAAGCTTTCCAGATTCTATTTCCGCTTGCAATTTATCCTTAAATGCTTTATGGAACGTATCGTAAACATAGTCCGGCCTTGTATTATAACGCGATACAAATTGCACATCACTAAGCGATTCAAAATCACCTAAAAAATATTTCAACAGAATTTTTTCGTAATCATGAATTATAAAATAAGTAGACGACTTTTCATACGACTCAGCAACATCGACCAGTTTCTTTAAACGCTCAAGATTATCATCTTGCAAAGCTTTTCTCATAGCATCGCGAAGATACTTGACCTGGTCAAACTCCTGCCGAAGCATTTCTGATTCACTGAATTTTTCAACAAGACTCAACGTATCAGGAGATTTAGTCTCTTCATAATCGTGCACAAATAAGTTCATTACAGAATCGCGAGCAACAGGTTCTGCAGAAAAAGCGCTACAATTCAAAGACAAAATTAAGGCGCACGCCCAAACCGCTAAATATTTTACACAAAAACGCATAAGATAAATATACAAATAAGGCGTAAAGGAGCAACTTAGGAGTGCCCGCCCATCTCCCTCGGATGGAACGAGCGGTGTTCTTGCTTGATGAAATCTTTATCGACGTGCGTGTAAATCTGCGTAGTACTGATATCGGCATGACCGAGCAGTTCCTGCAAAACGCGCAAGTCCATACCCGCTTCAAGGCAATGCGTGGCAAAACTATGGCGGAACGTATGCGGCGAGACCTGTTTGCTCAAGTGCATCGTATGCAATTGCACAATTTTCCATGCCCCCATGCGGCTCATAGGCTTTCCATGCGCATTCAAGATGATATTATCCGTTGCGGGGTGCGTGAGCGGTCGCCCTTCTTCAATCCATGCGCGAAGATTTTCCTTAGCCTTGCTCCCGAGCGGTACAAGACGCTGCTTATTGCCCTTGCCAATCGGCATGAGCCATTCATTTTCAAGGTCAATTTGCGAAAGCTTGATGCCAAGCGCTTCCGAAATACGAAGCCCGCCACTGTACATGAGCTCAATCAAAGCCGTATCACGGAGCGGGTTCTTGCCGTTGGCGGCGCTTTCAAACACACTGTCGATTTCTTCACGGGTCAGGTACTGCGGCAGGTAATGGCCAAGCTTCGGAGTCGCAAGCATCGATTCCGTGCTGTAATCGTACTCGCCCTGGTTCTGCATGTACTTGAGGAACCCGCGCAAGCTTGAAAAATGCCTAGCGACCGATGTCGGGGAATACTCATCCTGCCCCGCCGTAAACGTCAAGAATTCGTCCAATCTTTCGGGCTTCAAGTCTTTAAGGTCAATCCCATTCTCGTCTAGCCAGGCGATAAAATGCCGCAAGTCTTCCTGATAGCTCTGTATCGTCACGGGGGAAAGATTACGTTCTACCCCGAGGTGCGAAAGAAAAGCATCTAGACGATTGGAATTAAAGCTCATGAGAGAGAATATAGTTATAGACGAAAGACAAAAGACGGAAGACGAAAGATTTTTTCAAAAAAATCGGCCATTTCCCTTGCCATTTTAATTCGTTATTTCTATAATTGTGCGCGTCCAAGCGACTATGGATGATTAGCTCAGTTGGTAGAGCAGCTGACTCTTAATCAGCGGGTCGCAGGTTCGACCCCTGCATCATCCACTAAGCACTAAACCGCAAGGCAAGGTGCTGCAAATACAAAAGCGTCAGACAAAGATAAGCGTCTAACGAACTTTGAAACTGCGACTTTTGATTTTTGCAAAGACATAGCTCCCAACGAAAGACGGGAACGCGACCTAAGAATTTTGGATGATTAGCTCAGTTGGTAGAGCAGCTGACTCTTAATCAGCGGGTCGCAGGTTCGACCCCTGCATCATCCACTAAATACCAAACCGCAAGGCAAGGTATTGCAAATACAAAAGCGTCAGACAAAGATAAGCGTCTAACGAACTTTGAAACTGCGACTTTTGATTTTTGCAAAGACATAGCTCCCAACGAAAGACGGGAACGCGACCTAAGAATTTTGGATGATTAGCTCAGTTGGTAGAGCAGCTGACTCTTAATCAGCGGGTCGCAGGTTCGACCCCTGCATCATCCACTAAACACCATCTCAACGAGATGGTGTTTTTTTTCCTCCCCCCATAACCTTCTATAAAAAACTCAGGAATCACAATCCCTGAGTCGTTCTTCAAAAAAACTTTGTGGAAACGCAAAGCGTTCGAATTTTTATTCGTTCAAGTCCTTTTTCTTGCGAGGCGAAATCGCAATGAATACGAGCACGCTAACGAGCAACAAGAACGGATAGAACATATATGGAATCAAGTCGAAAGCGCTCACACTTGCATCCGGCAAGGCCGTGGAAATTGCGGCAAGCGCCACCAACATCTGCGCACCGTAAGGTAAAATGCCCTGCACCACGCAACTGAAAATATCCAAAAGCGAAGCCGTCTTCTTCGGTGAAATGCGGTATTCATCGCCCATCTGCTTTGCAATCGGGCCCGCCATCACGATAGCAACCGTGTTATTTGCCGTCGCCACATCGAGCGCACTCACCAAAAGGCCAACACCCACTTGCCCGCTACGGTGGCCCTTGAACACCTTATGGATAAAATCGAGCAACGCAGCAAAGCCTCCGTGAATGCGAATCAGCCCGCAAAGAGCGCTCACCAGCACAGCCACAAGAATCGTCTCGTACATGCCCGAAATGCCGTTTCCGATGTTCTGCAAAAGCCCCATCATATTGAGCGGGCCAAAACCGACCATGATGACAGAAGCAGCGACAATGCCAACAAGTAACACCGTAAACACGTTAATGCCCGTAAGCGCAAGCGCCAATACCAAAACGTACGGAATCAGCTGCACCAGACTGTAGGAATTTTCGGCAACCGCACGAGCTTCCGTCGCAAACGAAATCGCCGTAATAATCGCCACCGCCACAAGCGCTGCCGGGAGCGCAATAATAAAGTTCACATGGAACTTGTCCTTCATCTTGCAACCTTGTGTCGATGTAGCCGCAATCGTCGTGTCCGAAATAAAGCTCAAGTTGTCGCCAAACATTGCGCCGCCAATCACCGTTGCCACGCAGAACGGGACTCCAAAGCCAGCCATCTGCGCCACCTCAACAGCAATCGGAGAAACCACAGCAATCGTGCCTACCGAAGTACCCATCGCCGTAGAAACAAACGCAGCCACCAGGAACAGCACCACAACCGCAAACTGCGCCGGGATAAAATCCAGCAGCAAATAAGCAGCCGCCGAAGCGCTCGAACGCCCGAGAATCCCCGCAAAGATGCCCGCGCAAAGAAAGATGAGAATCATCAAGAATATGTTGCGGTCGCCCAGCGCTCCCGCCATGATGTTCATCTTCTTGTCAAAATTCAATTTGCGGTTCTGCATGCATGCGACAAAAATCGCAATCAAGAATGCAGCTACGATGGGAATGTTATAGAAGCCCATCGAAATATGGAGAATGTATTCGAACGTAATGCCAAGGCCCAAATAAAGAACCAAGAACACGGCGACCGGCAAAAGGGCAATCGGGTTGCCCTTGATTTTTTCTTCGAAATTTTCGTTTTGCATGGTGCGAAAGATAAAATATTTCGACTAGTCTTTCACGCAACGGATGCTGTTATACTCATAATCTGCGCAATTGTAACCGACGTTCGGATTCGAATGGACTATAGCGCATTCAAAGTTTCCTTTTTCAGTCGCTTCAGCATTCGTCCAGAACAGCGTATTCTGACCTACACTGCGGCAAGACACTCCCTTTTCAGCATAGCTATACATGCAACTGCCAACGGGAAGTGCGGTAAATTCAAAGTCATCAGCACTCGTCTGTCGGTTGTAATCTTTCCAGCCATAATCCGATTTTAGCGAAAGATAATCAATCAATGCATGATCCTTTATCAACTTGATAAGGCTATTAAAATCATCCGCCGACGGAAGGTGCCAACCTGCAGGGCACGCCGTTAATGCAGCCGAATGAGTATAGTAACGACCCGTTTTTTCAAATTCAGTTTCACCCACGAATTCATAGCTGGAATCAGCGGCAAAATTGAGGTTTTCTTGCATCCAGACCGTGTTCCCAAGGCGAACAGTCTTGTAGGTTTGGCCATCACGCGGGTCCACCATAGTCCCCTTATTCTCACGGATGCAACGAACAAATTGTTTGTCACTCTTCAAAGAACCGCCGGACTTTTCAGCAGAATCATCCAAATAGTTATTGCCTTCTAAATAAAAAATTGATGTTGCCGCATGATCTTTATCCACTTCTTCGAGATCCCAGAAATAAGCGGCTCTATTTCCAGAGTTCCATTTCATCTCACCATCATATTCCGAATAATGGCCGGTCATGACAATGTTCATATCGCCTTTATTTTTTACGATATCCGTTGCCATTATTTTTTCCAACAAGCTCCAATCTTTGGACGTCGGCAAACGATATCCTTCAGGGCACGCCTGCTTGGCAGATTCCCAATTATAAGCACGTCCGATCAAATCGCAATTCTGTTCAACATCATTGTAGCACCAGCTAGAATCAATTGCATAATTCATGTTGCGATTAAGCCAGCGCTGCACTTCAATATCGACAATCGGATAGACTTGGCCATCTCGCGGATCCTTAAATTCAGTATTCGATTCCACAGTTACAGAAGACGAACTTTTTACTTCGGCAGAGCTAGAACTCCCCTGCGAATTAGTGGCCTGCACACTACTTGAAGATTCATTCACTGGTGATACACTTGCATTTGGAGACGTACTAGAGTCGTCACCGCAAGCAACAAGAAGTGTTGCTACCCAAAGAAATTTTTTGTAATCCATAAATTCTCCTTTTTACTATCAATACAAAATATAATTCTTTTACTCTAGACCTTTTTTGTCTAAACTAATTAAATGCCACGTAAAACCAAGCGATACAAACGGAGAAAAGCCCTTTGCATGCCCAATCTCCGAAACGTTCATATTTTGCAGTCCAAGCTTTAAGCGCGCTCCAAAGCGGTTTCCCCAACCACGTTCCCAAAAGCTATCTACGGGTTTCCCGATGAGGCTCGGGAAAAGCGCATCAACATAAATGCCAAACCCATAGCGAAAATATCGTTCATGCTGGTAATCTGAATCAGGCTTTCCTTTTACAGGCGGGACCTCTACCGCCGAAAAACCAAGATTTCCCCATGCACCGCTTTCTATATATTTCGTTTTCAACCATAAATATCCAAATTCAAAATGCGCGCCAAAATCACCTGTGCCGCAAGAATCGCACTTCGCATCAAGCGAGCGGATGCTGACACCCATTCCCCAAAAGATATTTCTGTTATATATATTAAAACCAAGGCCCAAATAAAAAACAGGGTCGAAATCCGGGAATTTTCCAATCAAGAACGGGCGGCCAAAATCGACAAACGCGTTAAACCTAAAGCCCCCCTCTTTCTTTACGACGGGTCCGACATTTTCATTTTTTACAGGCGCCGGAGCCACTTCCTGAACATCCAAAGTCGCATTAGGGTTCACGTCATATTTCAATCGATGCGGAAGGTAATGAATCTTATCAAGAATCGATGTATCCATCAAGGAATAACATTCTTCTGAATATCCGTCCATGAAAAAAATTCTTTTGACCGGAATCGACTGTTCTTCGGGATTGGGCAAAAGCACCATCATTCTCTGGGAAATTTTCCACGAAGAATCCTGGGAAATGTCCGGTCCGACATACGCAAAAGAAAAGAGTTCCTTTTTAACCTCTTCAGGCTTGGGGTTCACCCACGTTTTAGTCACCTTGTCATAAACCTTATCTACTCGAATTTCATCGTGGATCAAGAAAAATCCCTTCACGTCCATGGCTAAATAACGATATTCAAACATTTGTTTGAATTTTTGGGGAGCCTGAGACAAAAGTTCATTCTGGCGATTCTGCTTATAGTTGGACCACCCGATAAAAGACTTATACACCTGCGGGAATTTTTGTTCGAATTCAGCATTCTCCGCCCTATAAAATTCCTTCTGCAAATATTTTCTTTGTATAAGGCTCCCGTAATAAGCGACCGGAGCCGTTTGCAATTTTTGCGCAACCGTCTGCGATTGAGAAAAGCCCACTGAAGAATCGGAAAGAACGATATTATACGTGACATATCGCCCTGCAAAAGAAAGAGATACCGCAAACAAAAGGAACAGCAATAATCTGCGTACCATCATTTAACCCCTTTTTCCCTGAATGAATAGTCAAAATCAACTTGCTTTTTGGAGTATTCACGGAACGTCCATTCAATGGACGCATACAACCTAACACCGGAAGCTTTCAACACATCGCCAGAAAAAATACTCCTGATACCCGTTCTAAAGCGCAAGCCATTATGGATACGCCCCTTATCTGTAAAGAACAAGTCGACAATTGCCCCTGCGCCAAAAGCCGGATAAAACTGGTACGGCATATCATCGTTCGCCTTATCCCCTACGCTCTTACCACGAATATTGAACGCGTTCATGCCAAAGCCAACTGTCGCATACCCGTAAAAGAACACATTCTTATTCTTAATAAACGTATAGCCAAAATTAAAATCCCATCGCATATCATAGAACTGCAAGGAATCCGGCTCCTTATTTTGGCAACCGTTAATATCCATAAACCATTCATACAAAAAATCATTTCTGATAAAATCAATACCAATGTACATGCCAGGCATCCAACCGACTTTATCCGCCAACGAGCCCACTGGTTTTATAATAGCAGCACCCCAAGAAAAAGCGGCATAATTCTTCGTATCGAAATCTTCTTTTTGCCAAAAACGAGTTACCAAGAAATACAATTGCTTTTCATCCGTCAGCTGATACTTGTATTTTTCAATCAACTGCGAAACGCCCTTTTTATTTTCAAATAAACTATTTAGAATAATGTAAACAAATACACGATCACTTTCATTAGGAACTTCCCTCAGATTTTCTTCAATTTTGCCAGTTTCAATTTCACGTTTCAACGTTCGATACAAGGCAGAACGCATATCTGCATGTATTGAGCTATTTAGTAAATCCTTTATATAATCGACTTGTGCCAAGAAATCATAATCCTTCAAGAAATATTTTATGACTAGTATATCGTTCGCATAAAAAACGTGAAACGTCGAAGCATTACGATCAAAAAAATCCGCCTCCTCAACAACCGTCTTTAAACGTTCAATTTCGCCTTTATTCAAAAGATCTTCAATCGTGTTCCGATAATACATCGCGTAAAAGCGCTCTTTCTCCAAAGAATCTCTATAGTTAGCTACGATTTTCGCCTTTGCCGATGTTTCGTCAAAATCCAATTTTTTTGAAGTGTTTGTATCGGGATTCTGCACAAATAAATGCATTACAGAATCAAGCGGAACATCATCCGCAAACGAAGGCCCGCAAAAAGCCACTACAGACAAGAAAAAAACAAAAAGAGAAAAACGATGAAGCATAAAGCTAATATACAAATTAGACCGGAATAAAAGCACTATATACAAAAAACGAACTCCGCCGTTTCCGACGGAGTCCGTTTCAAGATTTCGAGAATCTAGTTTGCGAGCCTTAGCTCAACACCTTACTGCAAAGTGATGAGAGTAAGAGTGCGCTTGCCGACCTTGATACCCTTAGAAATATCGACTGTCTTAGCCTTCTTGGACGGGTCGTTTGCCCAGCCTTCTTTGAGCTTTTCGGAGCTCTTGTCGAGAGTCTGGACAGAAGCCTTGCCCTTGAAGCCCGGGATGTCGAGCTTGATATCGAAATCGCTGTACGGGCTCTTGTTCACGAGGAGGAGCTGCTTCTTGTTGCCGTTTACAGTCCAGTAAGCGGTCAGGAGAGCGTCTTCGTCACCCTTGATGGTGGTCTTCATGAGCTTGCCACGGAGAGCATCGGAAGCCATCTGGAATGCCCAGTAGCTCGGACGCGGGCAGTTCATGCATTCTTCACCAGAACGGGTCAAGTAACCGTAGTCACCGCCTTCCGGAGTGATATCGTTGTGGATGTCCCAGTACTGAGCGTTGTCGACGTTTTCAGTAGCGAGCATACCGAGGTAGTCAGCGACGAACAAGCCGTTTTCGACAGACAAGGTCTGCGGGCCCGGGTTGAAGTCAACAGAGTTCCATTCGGTGAGCCAGAGTTCAATCTTCTTGCTCTTGTTGAACTTAGCAGTCCACTTGTCCACGACCTTGTGCAAACGTTCGTAGATTGCAGTGAGGGTCTGCGGAGCAGAGAGCATAGCGAAGTCATTTTCTTCGCCGAAGTGCTGCGGGTAGTGGTGAACGATAAGACCGTCAGCGATGTCACCCGTTTCAGCAAGAACCTTGTCGTTCCAGTCGCCTTCGAGAACGCCGAGCACAGCCACCTTGATGGTCGGGTCAACTTTCTTCATGGCTTCGATGAACTTACGAGCGCGCTTACCATAGATGGTACCGCCGTCCTTACCATACTTTTCGTAATACGGATGCCAGTTACCGTAGATTTCGTTACCGATTTCCCAGTAGAGGATGCCGGCCTTCTTGTCAACGTTCGTGTGCTTGACCCAGTCAGCGGCTTCCTTTTCAGTGCCGGAACCGAAGTTCACAGTGAACATAGCGTTAGAGCCAGTCTTCTTCAACCATTCGAGGAATTCGTCAGTGTCGACCATCCAGTCGTGGTTGTCGAGGATTTCCTTCCAGTGGTCGTCATCAGCACGGAGACCACCCGGGTAACGGATAATGCCGTGGTTGACGCGCTTAGCAAATTCGCGAGTCTGAACCTTGAAGTTTTTGTTGTCGAGCATGTCGCCGTCCCAGAGGGCAGCGTTGATACCGAACAAGCCACCAGAGATTTCCGGGTTGAGGACTTCCTTTTCGCCCTTCACCAAGACCTTGATGACAGCCGGACGTTCCTTAGCCTTGACTTCGCGCTGGTTGGTCAAGCGGATGTTGTCAATCTTGAAGCCACCTGCAGTACCTTCACCACTCGGCTTGAAGTCGAGAGCGGTTACACCCTTGAGGTCGAAGAGGCCGTTTTCAACAGCGTCAGGCGGTTGATAATACGGGAACTTGCCGAAGGTGCGGAACGGAACGAGGATGGTCGTCTTGCCCTTAGGAGCACCGACGTTGGAAACGAAGATTTCGTTGCCAGCATCCTGGATCTGCACGGTGATGGACTGCCAAGCCTTTTCGGAGTACACGTCGAACATGATGCCCCAGTGCTTGGTCCAGTCGCGGTCAGCAGCCGGACGGCCATTCTTCTTCATGTCGAGCACGACGTCAACCCAGTCAGCAAGGAGGTAGTGTTCGATATTCAAGCAGTTGCCCTTGAATTCGGAGCAGTTTTCAACCTTGAACTTGAGCTGAGACTTCGGACCGGTAGACGGTTCCCACTTGTCCTTGGCATACTTGCCTTCGAAGTCGGAAATCACGTAGTCCGGAGCGTTGGACTTGAAGGAATCCCACTTGAGATCCGGGTCAATCCAGTCGATGTTGGACGTGAAGGTGATCTGGTCAACAAAGACCGTGACAGGAGCCGGCTTGCCCGGTTCGCCCTGGTTTTCACCCTTGCCAACGGAGAAGCGGATTTCCTGAATTTTGTCCCACTTGATGTCCTTAGCAACTTCGGCCTGCTTGTTAGCGTCCCAAGCCTTACCCTTGTCGGTGAAGCGCTTGAGAGGAATCTTAGCGAGCTGCCAATCCTTGGAAACCTTGATCCAGTCATTGAGGCCGACCTTGGTCTGGCTCTTGATGTCGTTGCCCTGGTTGTCGAGGATACCGACGTAGAGCTTTTCGCCGCCGAGCTTACCCTTGATCCAGAAGTAGAGACCGCCCTTGTCGCGAACCTTGGAGAGGTCAATGAACTTGCCTTCACCGAGAGAGTAGGTCACGCCAGACCAGTCGTTGTTATCGATGTACATGGCGAGCACGTTCTTGTTGCCCGGAGTCTTGGACTGAGCTTCACGCTGAGCGGTGAGACCACCGTAGCTGTAAGAGAAGCCCTTAACCTGGTTGTCATAGAACGTAGCGAGAGTCTTAGCCTTGCCATCGAGCTTTTCCGGGTTCTTCGGACCGTCGATGACGTCGTTGTTTTCATCCCAGTAGACCATCTGCTTCTTCGGGGCAGCCTTCTTGTTGCCCTTCACGATTTCGATGTTATCTACCCAGACTTCGAATTCGCTTGCAGCGCTCTTGTCAATGGAGAAACGGATTTCAGCAATCTTGTCCCAGTCGATACGAGACGGGAATTCGGACTTGCGGGTGTTGTCCCAGTAGAGACCACGGTCCGGGAAGTCCACGAGAGGAATGGAAACCTTCTTCCAATCCGTCGTTACGGCGCCGCCTTCGATGTACTTGTTCATCGGAAGCACAACCTGAGTCTTCTTGCCGTCAGAAACTTCTTCGTCGAGGAGACCGACCTTAACGGCTTCGCCACCATGCTTACCCTTGATCATGAATTCGACCTTGGAGTCAAGCATGTACTTGTTCAAGTCGAAGAATTCGTTGTAAAGGCAGATGGAAGCACCGGAGTATTCCTTCGGGTCCAACTTGATGTTGAGGGCGGCCTTGGACTTGTAACCACCAGACTTAGTGATGGTAACGCCCTTGCTCGTGCCACCGTAAGAGTAGTCGTATCCACCCGGACGATACTGTTCATCGAAGAACTTGTAAACGGCCAGATGCGGCTTTTTCGGCTGAGCCATTGCAGCTGTAACGCTCAAGCCGAGGACGGCGAGCGAGGCAACTTTCAATGATTGCTTAATCATAATGTGCATCCTTTTGTTGTTTTTTTGATCTTTAAATTAAAATCGTAAATAAGAAAAAGCGCACACGCCAAAATCATTAGCGTGCACGCCTGAAAACGTAATTACTTAGCTTCCTTCAACATCTTTTCGACGAGTTCCGGGCTGAAGCGGTCTTGACGCTTGCCGTTGATGTAGAAGTTCGGAGTTCCCTGAACGCCGACCTTGACACCCAACTGGAAGTCCTTGTCGATGCGAGCGCTCATAGCAGAATCGAGAACCATGTCCTTCTTGAACTGTTCGATGTTGAGGCCAATTTCCTTAGCTACAGCGATGTAGATGGAATCGCCAAGTTCGCGGGAATGCGGTGCGAGAGCATAACGGTATTCCCAGAACTTGCCCTGCTTCTGAGCTGCGATAGAAGAAGCGGCAGCAGCCTTGGCGTTGGAGTGGAAGCTGAGCGGGAAGTGCTTGTAAACGAACTTGATTTCGTTCGGGTACTTCTTGTTGAGTTCCTGCATGGCCGGAGCAATGCGAGAGCAGTACGGGCACTGGAATTCAGTGAATTCGACAATCGTGAGCTTCGGGTTCTTGGAGTTACCGAAGATCGGGCTATCTTCATCAGGAATGTCCCAAACCTTGTTGTCGGCTTCCATTTCGGCGCGAGCCTGTTCAAGAGAGATTCCGCGCTTGTCAAGAGCGTACTTGATGATTTCGAATTCTTCCTTGACCTGCTTGAAATCCTTTTCGAGGCTGTCCAAGCGAGCCTGCTGGTTGAACGAACCACCAGCGGAAGCTTGATTGCAAGCGACGAGGCTGGAGACCAAAATAGCCATACCAATAAAAGAGAGACGTTTCATATTAGTCCTTTGAGTTAAAAAAACGGACGGGAGCCCTTTTAAGCTCACGAGTTTAGAGAAATATAATAATGAAAGATTAGTTTGATACAAGAAAAACTTCAAAAAAACATACACAATCGTCTCATCTGTATTCGCTAAAAACAATTGTAAAATCCATTTTTTTCAAGTTTTTGCAAAAATCTTTCTCCGTAACTACATGTGTTTTAACAAGTTACAAAAGTGAGAACGCTGAAAATAGTGATAAAAATCGCACGAAAAGAATTTACATAACTAACAATAAACAAAAGCTATTGCAACAAGACAATCAACAAAAGACCTTTAGTTAATGGCTAAAGACTAACGACCAAGAACCAAACATTTTACTATTTTTTATGCATATGAGTGAATATTTGCATAAATCGTTTGGTCCCGTTATCCCAAAGGATTTTAATAAGGATTATGGAGAGAAAGGCTTTTTGTTGGAAAGCGGCAAGACGCTCCCCGCCCTCACCCTCCGCTACGAGACCTATGGCACGCTGAACGCCGCCGGCAATAACGCCGTGTGGGTTTGTTCGCCGTTGACCGCCGATGCCCACGCAGCCGGCTGGTACACAGAAAATGACAAGAAACCGGGTTGGTGGGACGAACTCATCGGACCGGGCAAAGCTATTGATACCGACCGATTCTTTGTAGTTTGCAGCAACATCCTCGGCGGATGCAAGGGCTCTACAGGCCCAGCAACAATCAATCCGCGCACGGGCAAGCCTTACGGCAGCACCTTCCCTACCATTACGATAGGCGATATGGTACATGCCCAGAAGGAACTCGCCGACAACCTCGGCATCAAAGAATTCTACAGCGTCATCGGTGGATCCATGGGTGGTTTCCAAGCCATGAAATGGGCCATCTACTATCCCGAACAAGTCAAGCGCATCATCATTATCGCAAGCTCCCCGCGTTTTTCGAGCCAAGCACTCGGTTTTGAAGTCGTGGCCCGCGATGTGATTACGCAAGACCCGAACTTCCACGGTGGTGACTACTATGAAGACGGCATGACACGCCCGGACATCGGCCTTGCCAACGCACGCAAGCTCGCGCACATCACGTACCTCTCTGCCGTGGGCATGGAAAAGAAGTTCAAGCGAGCCCAGGACCAGGAAAACAGGAACCACGCTGTCACTTATTCGACACCGTACGACTTGAACCTGCCTATCGAAAGCTACTTACGTTATCAGGGAACAAAGTTCGTCGACCGTTTTGATGCAAACAGCTATTTGCACATTGCACACGCAACCGATGCATTCGACCTTGAAACAGAATATGGCAGCATCGAGAACGCCTTCAAGGATATCAAGGCCGAAGTCTTGAACGTGAACCTTTCTACAGACTGGCTCTTCCCGCCGCACGAAAGCCGCCGCATCACGAGCGCCCTCTTGAACGACGGTAAAGCAGTCACAAGTCTCGAACTCGATACGCAATTCGGACATGATGGATTCTTGATTGAAGTCGGTGAACTCGGAAAAGCCGTAGGACGATTCCTCGATTCCAAGATTATCCCGGAAAACGGTACCCAGGCTATTCCTGTATTCCACAACCAGAGCGACTTTGACCTTATGGGCAAGCTCGTAAAAGAAGGGAGCCATGTGCTCGACCTCGGTTGCGGCAGTGGCGACTTGCTGGAATATCTTATCCAAAAGAAAAAAGTCACCGGCTTTGGCATCGAAAAGAACATCAAGGGAATTCTCGATTGTCTTGAAAAAGACGTACAAGTTATCCAGCGCGATCTAGACGAAAGCGGTCTCAAGGATATCAAGGACGGCAGTTTCGACTATGCGATTATCAACCGCACCATTCAGGAAATCCGTGACCCTGTGGCTCTTTTGAACGAACTTTTGCGCGTCGCAAAGCAAGTCATCGTAACATTCCCGAATTTCGGCCATTGGTCAGCCCGCGGAAGCCTCATGTTGCATGGTCGCATGCCGATTTCGAAGGAACTCCCCTACGAATGGTACGACACGCCGAACATCCGCGTGCTCACGCTCAAAGACTTTTATACATTGTGCAGCAAGGAAGGGTTCAAGATTGAAAATCTGCACTTCCAGAACGAGCACAAGATAAGCAAGGTCCTGACCACCATCGGGCTCCCGAACTTCGGTGCCGAACACGTGATTGCGACAATTTCGAAGAAGGTTTAGAATGTCCATTATTTCCATGACCGGGTTCGGCAAAAGCGAATCCACATTGAACGGAGTCAGTTGTGTTATTGAAGTACGCAGCGTGAACAGCCGTTTCCTTGAAATTTCAAGCAAGATTCCGAAGAACTTCGCCTATCTCGAAAATGATTTCAAGGCACAGATCAAGGACAAGCTCGTTCGCGGTTCCGTGAACATTTCGATTACGCTTGGCGCAGGCAATGCCGGGAACATTCCCGTCTGCTACAACGAGGCGGCAGTTTCCAAGTTCGTCGAAATCACGAAGGCCATGCAGAAAAAATACGGCATTGCCGGTGATATCAAGCTCGAACATGTTCTTGCCATCCCAGAAGTTTTGCAGTTCACCGATGGAAACGAAGACAATGAAGTCTGGGAAAAGCACCTGAAGACCGAACTCGATAAGGCTTTGGACGGTGTCATTGCCATGCGCGAAAAGGAAGGAGCAAACCTCGCCGTGGACCTCACCCGCCGCGTTATCCACCTGAACGAAGTCATCGACAAGGTCGAAGTTCTCGATCCGCAGCGCATTGAAACGTGGAAGGTCAAGTTCCGCGAACGCATCAATACGCTCATGAAGGATTCCGAAATCGACGAAGTGCGCCTGTTGCAAGAAGCCTGCATCATGGCCGACAAGCTCGACATTCACGAAGAAATCACGCGTTTCCGCAGCCACAACAAGTTGTTCCTCGACGCGCTCGCCAAGGGTGGCGCACAGGGCAAGAACCTTGGGTTCATCTTGCAGGAAATGGGCCGTGAAGCGAATACGCTTGGCACAAAGTGCCAGAACGCGGACATCGCCGCCCTCGCCATCGAACTCAAGAACGAAATCGAGTGCATCCGCGAGCAATCAATGAATGTTGCATAGTTTTCGCCACGTCGCATAATTCTCAACATCATTTCTCAACATGGATTTTTTATCCATAAAAAGCCCTACGAAAGTAGGGCTTTTTGTTTCAAAACTATCTAACTTATAAACAGAAAGAATAAAACATCCACACTCCAACAACAAGCGCCCCGAGCAAATAGCCCGAGGCGCTTTTTGGTAATGGTTAAAAAGGAGATGCCCGATCAAGTCGGGCATGACATTCACGGCTTTGTGAGAGTTACTTCTTTTTAGCGGATTTCTTCTTTTTGTCGCTCATCTTAACGCGGCGGGAACCGGAACGCAGACGTTCCCACGGAGCAAAGGACATAGTCCCGAACGTAAAGCCGAAGAACCACACGTTAAAGGCCACCCAAAGAAGCGCAGCACAGCCAATCCTTCTCCAGTCCACCACAACGCTCATATCGACCACAAGAGCCGAAATCGCCAAAAGCGAGGCTATCGGGACCGGGGCAAGCATCCTTTTACCGGCCTTTACAAGAGCCCCCGCCTGCGGAGCGCCTTCACCAAGCTCTTTCCCGGCAATCAAGGCAAACGCAACAACGCCCGAAAAAGCAATTGTGCTAAGCACGGCCCACATGAGCCAAGCCTTCCCTACCATCATCGGGAACCAGGCCAAGAACCCGGTCAGCAACAGCCACGAAAGCGCAAACGGGAACAAAGCGCAAGCAACGCTCCACTTAGCAAAAAGGACAAGCAAAAGAGCGATCCCAGCAAATGCGGCAAAGAAAACGATAAGCATATCTTCGTCGCCACCAAGTGCAAATAGCGCGCCCACAAAGGCAGCAAGCGCAAGCAGGCCACCAACGCCACCGCGAACCCCGCCAAAGACAAAATAAAGCACAATCATGGAAAGCCCAGCCACAAAAATGTACTGTGCAGAATTCCATGCCGAAACCACATTCGTAAATTTGGAAATCCACATGCCAAGGGCTTCAGAAGCACCAAGCGGGAGCGACCCCATTTGTTGCCAGCCCGTAGCCAAGAAAGCCACAGAAAAGCCCACCATCAAAAGCACAAAGATTAAACGAAAGCGGAGAGAAAGTTCCAAAAGTTTCTGAACTTTCCCCGGTTTTTCACGTAATTCCATTGATTACCTCGATATCAACAATTTTTGTTTTTTAGTCCAAGTTTGAGTTTTTGTTTTCGTCTTAGATTCCGTAGAATTGTACGGATCCGAAATTTTGGTCTTGCTACGTACCACATAGTGGTACAATCCATTGGCGAGCAAACGCCCGAAATTATCCGTACCGTTCCAGTGCGTTTCGCCAGACTTGGCATTCTTAATCACCTTGACAAGTCGGCCATGCTGGTTGTAAATAAAGATATTGACGTCCGGATCCGAATCAGAGGAGAGATTCTTGAAGTAGAACGTGGTTCCCTTTTTGCCCATCGGGTTTGGAACGTTGAACACGTCTGCTAGGCCGGCCTGTAAATTTTCCGTGATTTCAATATGCACCGTCTTTACAGAAACATTCCCAAGAACGTCCATGGCATGCACCATGAATGTATAAAAGCCCGGCGGATAAGATTCCGTTGTCAAAGACTTGCGGGCCACAGCACGCTTCGACGCTTGTTCCAAGAACGGTGTGGGATGATACGGATTTTCAAGTCCATACATTTCAAACGTAATGCCTTCATCGGCCTGTTCGCGATAGTCCAGAGCAGTTTCATCTTCAACTACGACCTGCAAGCATGCCGGCGTTTGGAGCTTGATGCGCTGATTATCGACAAATGAAGTTTTTTCACCCGAATTGCACAACTGGATTTGAATTGTCGGAGGCGTTTTATCATTCAAAGAATCCGCATAATTCGAGACACCCGTAATCTTGATATTCTTTTCGAAATGGCGGCCAATCGCAACTTCGTTCGGCGAATAAGCCCAAGCACGGAATTCGGCAAGAGTATCGCCAATATTCAATTTTTTCGGAGTCACAAATTCTGTTTCAAAACGGCCGCCCACAACAGGCACAATTTCCGAATAAATAAGCGGTCCATCGTACTTGACATCGGCATAATTCGAAGTCGTAATCATATCGAGGCGCTTGGTATAGCGGCCTTCTCTAAGAGTCAACGCAATATTGCCCGAAGACATTCCAGAGACCTTTCCAGACAGTTTTACTTTATCCAAAGCCTTGATGGAATCAACAGGAGAATCCAAAACAATCTTCAAATCAGCCAAGGGCATGCGGATTACAGGTTCGCCCATGTAAACGTAATGTTCAGAGTTGAACACATTGCTCGTATAAGTCGGAACCGCCTTATTGTGCAAGAATACGTTGTCTTTAGCCTGCATATAGGCCACACCAAGGTAATTGCCATTTTTCAACAAAGCACGGCTTACAAAATTTTTCGCAAAGATTTCGTTGGGGTTTGCATACGTTTCACGAGCAGCACCAATAGCGGCAATTGCACCGGCCTGAGGCAAAAGAACAAAAGCCTCAGTCATCGAACGCGTGTTGCCTTCATCAAAACGGCCCACCGTACAAGAGAAAGAGTTCAACACGGTATATCTTTTCTTGTTCGTAATTCTTGAGAGGTACGAAAGCTTCATCAAGCCTTCCGTAGCCCATGCGACCTTGGAGCCATGCCCATAGTAAGCCGTCAACAGCGCACCTTGGTTCAAAATGTTCAAGAAGTCATTGGCAGCTTCCTGCTTTTGACCGGCAGCATCGGCTTCGTAATCCAATAGATAAACCTTCTTGATGTTCATCCTAAAGCCAAGGGATTCTGCAGTCGTATCTACCAGGTTTGCCAAATTTTCTTGATAAATGGTATGGTCCATCGGGTCCGGAGAAACGCCATTGTAAGCATCGTCTGCAGCAAGCAACAAGGTCGATTTCCATTCACCATGATCGAACCTTTGGATTTCATCATAATCCCTTGCCTTTTCGTTATAGTATTCGAAATCCTGTACAGAAGAAACAGGAACGCGACCCACAGCCAAATCAACATCGTAGGCTTTACCGCTACGAACAACTTCGCCCGAATCCAGAACGCCAAAGAAGTCTTCGGTCACTGCAGATTCTTTTTCGAACGGCGGCATATAGTTTTTCCCGTGCTTGGTTCCGCGGTAGTCATAATGGCCAGACCCCGCAAGCAAGACAAATCGTAAATCCGGGCACACGCTTCGAGCGTAGGCGATATAGTTTCTAATTGCAATCGGAGACAACGCACCACCGGTATAATGTCTGTAAATGTTTTCGACAGGAACAACTGCCGTCACAAGTTTAGATGCAGATGCATCACTCGAACGGAACTCAGCCAAGGCTTCGGCCGGCGCCAAGAATTCTTCAGGAGTAATAATGAGGTACTCGGTCTTCGAAGAAATATTGGCAAGTTTCTGAACCGAGTTCTTAGACGGGGTCGGAATTCCCTTGACGCTGAAAGCCTGGCGACGGTCACTATCGCGGTAGAGCAAATAACGAACGTCCTCGTTATTTCCAATGCTATCGACGGCAATTCCATCCGAAATTTTCAAAAGGCCTACAGGTACAAAATCCTTAAATTTCAACAAGCGGAGGTCGGAATCCTTCCCAACCGGAATGCGAATAACACCCTTTGAAAAGCCCGGCAAAATCCATTCCGAAGAATCAACAGTAACCTTTGACGGATCCCACTGGTAAGCCACGGAATACCCATCAAAACGGTCATCCTGATAAGAATTATCATAGATGGTCAATTCATACTTGTTATCCTTGGCCTTCAACGCATTTGTCGGAACACCGAAATTACCACCAGGCAATATATCACCATCGCTCCAATAGATTTCTTCGCCCCTGACCTTTGAATAACTAGAACCGTTCACACTCAACTTAAAGGAGATGAACTTCATGCGGTTCTTGTAAGTGCTATCCGAAAACATCGTGCTATTCGTCTGCGAACGGAGCGGGAAGAACGAGACTGCAACAAAGCCTTTACCACCAGAGACAAAGCCCGGCAAATCGCTAGTAGTCGACTTGAATTCCAAATCTTCAGCGGACAAGACGAGAGTATCGCCACGATCATGCCATTTCCAGAAATATTCTTTACCGGTCGCTTTATCCCAGTCCTGTCCACGGCCAAAATAGGCATCGCGCAAAAGCTCATCTCTTTCGGCGCGAACATAACGGAACCAATCAACATCCTTTGCCGAAGACTTCGGTGCAGTAAGCGTTTCTAGGCGAAGCCCCTTCCCTGTCTGCTTGTAACCGAAAACAAAATGCTGGTAATAGGAGTACGGCGAGTACGAATGGAAATAACTCATGTTCGATGTGGGGATCTCAGGAACCTCCGTGGGTTCTGCATCAACGCGTTTCCAAAAAGCATTGCCGTAACCCACAAAATAGAGCGAGTCGCCTTCGTCGAAGTTTCCATTTGAATTGCGGTCACTCACTTTAATAGGCAGTTCAAAAATTCGATTGGGAGAGCGGAGTGCTGCGCCAGGGCCAATATCGGGGAGCGTATCCGGGGCAGCACCAAAAAGGCAAACCTTTTCGACCGGAACCGCATCAAGTTCGTCTTGGCGGCCGACCTTCAAAAGAGCCGTGCGGATAGCACTATAGCTAACAGCGAAAAGACCATCTTCACTGAACGTAGCCATGTTCTCATCGCCCACAACCAGTTCGGCAAGTTGGACAATATTATCAAAATCTGAAGTTGCTTCACGGCGCAAAGCACGATTCACAGAACCTGCGCCAAACTGTGCTGCCGCACGAGAGTTTTCGACCAGCATGAGCGCACGGGCACCCGGATTTCGACCACTAACCTTTGCAGAAGCAAAATCGACATTCAAGCGGAAATCCTTGCGAAGTGCAACAGAACCACCCTCCTTGACATAGAGCGGAACGAACACATCGACCATCCACAAGTTATCCTTGAAGAACGGGCTAGAGACATCGACAGAGGGAATCTTTACCGGAGTAGACTTGCAAGGCGTTGCGCCAAGCGAAACAAGCTTAGTGTTTGTCACGGAAACCGAAGGTTTTGCACTCGACGGAAGCGCCACACGGTAATGACGGACCGGAACGTTAGTGGAATCCACATAAAAAGCGTTTTCGGGAACAAAACGCATGCCCGAGCCGTCTTCACAGGATTTCTTCGACGAATCCAAGACCTCATCGTCCAAGACAAAACGATTCTTGGAATCTTCCACGACAGAAGAAGCCAAGCTAGATACAGTTGCGCAAGCAACTAGAAGAATCTGAAATTTTTTGATGATAGAATTCACGAATTTTAAAATAGAAAACTATCACCATTTAAATGTAGTACTAAGGTCTTGTAATGACCATTTCGAGAAATCCATTCCCTGTTGTGCGCATTTCGACAATTTCACCGCCCGAAGCCTTGGCCTTAAAGACGGTAATATAGTCGGGACGAACACCTTTGGAAAGAATCATCTCGATTTCCTTGGCAGAAATCATGTATTTCTGGTTCCACTTGTCCATGTACCAATGCCAAGGTTGCCAGTTGAAAATACCACGAGTCGATTGGACAAATGCACGGAGCATCAACGAATATTCATACTTCAAAAAGCCCAGATAATCGTTGACTTCGGCATGTTTTTCGACAATTGTCTTTGTGGCAAAATCAGGATCGTAGCGGAGCGGTGTATTATCGGGGTTATCATAGCTGAATCGGATTAACTTGTCCGATGCCGAAATTTTCAAGTTCGAGCGGTCAAGATGTTCAAACTGAGTTTCAGAAATTTGTTTGTAATCCCTAAATACGACATCGGGCGTAAGGACCTTGTTGAGTTTCAGCTGCACCGGCTTGGCATCAAGGGAACTCAGTTCGTAAAAAACAAGTATTTCACCTTGTCCCTTCGGCAAAAGCACCGAGAGCAATGGCTTTTCGCGTTCAGTGATAAGCCAAACCATCTTGGGCTTGTTCGGGGAATTCAAAACCGGGTCGAGAACCTTCATCAAAGAAGGGTCACGAACACCATTCACATCCCATTCCATCCACGTTCCAGTGCCACCAACGGAATCAAGGACATCAAAGAGTCGACCGCCAGCAAAACCATCCTTAGCTTCGACCGCGCCATAAATTTTATTCGTAACGGCGGACTTTGAAGCAGGAGCGGCCCACGAACTCACGGTCAAAAGCGTCGAGAACGCACAAACGGCCACGAGGCTACGTACAAATTTCATATTCATCACCCGTTAAAATCCAATCGGTTCAAAGAGCGATTCATCGAGACGAGAATACTGCAAGTGGTATTTCTTATCGAGCCAGTAAAGAGCAAGCTTTGCGCCAGTCCAGTTTTTCTTGGCGGCAGTCGCTTCAATACCCTTCGTGATGAGCGGCAACGTTTCGATAAGGTCGAGTTTCCACTTGGTATCATCCCAAGTAAACAGCATTATCGGCACCTTCGGGCTAGAGGCAAGGCCAACACTTCCGCGGTCGTTCTTGACTTCGAACGGGCCCATGTTCACGCGATCCACCAAATCCAAGAATCCGCTATTGTAAAGGAGCAAATAGAGCATGCGGTAATCGGTAACTTCCCAAAGATGTTCACGCTCAAAAAGGCGGTAAAGCACGATGGCATAAGCCTCATAGAACTGGCATGTATCCATGGCGGCGGCATCGTAGGTCTTGGCATGACTTTCGAGTTCATTAAGCCAATCTTCCGAAGGATCCGTCAAGAAATCGAGCAAGATATCGTGCGGGGCGCGGTTTTTGACCGAGGACTTGAACAGTTCATACATCTCTTCGAGCATGACGAGCTTTTGGGATTCCTGAGCTTTGACCTTTGCATCACGGACAGCTGCCGTTTCGGTTGATTCCTGAGGCGTGCCGCCAGAAGAACCGGCGCAACCCGCCATAAAAGCAAAAGCACTTACCAAAAGAGCAAGAACTATTTTATTTTTCAGCACATGCATCGCGATACCTACCTGAAAATGAACTTGGATGAACTTTTACGAGCCTGCTCCTTGAAAGGATTTCAAGGCAGTGGCCCCGGCGGTCAGCACAGAAACAAGACCAATACCGGCATTCATCTCACGTTACAACAATATAATTTAGAAATAAAGTCTTCCGAAAGCAGGAGCGCGAAAGAGAACAAAATTCACGCCCTACACCGCATGCAAATGGCGCTCGCATTAAATGTCCGCGAAGAACCTCCGGCAGTCGAAATGAAGTTTCCGGGCAGCAACGGGCATATCCAGCCAAGCAATCCGCAGTTTCCGCTGTTTGTCGCCCATGTCTTTGACATCATGGCGACAAAGAATGGCGATACAAAGGCCGCAGCCGCGGCGTTCGGGCTTAGCCCGAGTGCTCTCGTGAAAATTCTCAGGCAAGACAAAGCTTGCGCTGCCAAATTGCAAGGCAACCGCGTCGAAAACGGGAAGAGTAAATTGCATTTGTAAAGAAATGGCGGACAGGACAAGGAAAGAACCTCCTGTTTAGGAAATTTTACACAATTTCTTTAGTACAAGCACCTGAAAAACGCGTGTTAAAGAAGTAGGACCACCCAAATATCAGGAGGTTATATGAGTCCTACATTCAAAAAACACGTCTGCCGTTATGCGGCTACAACTCTCACCGCTCTTGCCTTGTGGAACTGCTCCAGCGATTCATCGCAAGTAGACGAATCTATACAACTCGGTACACCGGCCAACATTGCGCTCAGCTTGGACTACTCCGAAACGCCGTTACTCGACAGCCTTGTGCTCGACTGCTACGGTCCGGATACGCTTCATTTTGTCCATTCCGTCGAAAAGAAATCGTTCAGTCTTGACCTTTTCCCAAGCGACGAATGGGTGTTCAAAGCAAAGCTTTACGCAAACGGCACGTTGATGCAAGAAGGCGAAGTCACCACCGCACTCGAAGCTGGAAGTGCCGTGAATCTGAAGATTCCCATGCATGCCATTGTCGGGTTCGTCTACGTCAAAATTCCAATCGGCTTTGGCAACCCTGCCGGCATCAAGAAAGGCGAAATGAAACTCACGAGCAAAGACGAATCGTACACCTTCCCCATGTCGTTCGATTCCGACAACGTCACGTTCACTAGTGACGGCCTTAAGCTCAACCGCGAGTACCACATCACCCTTACGATGCAAGACGAGAACGGAAAGAACATTTTTAGTTTGGAAGACGATTTTACACTCAACGAGAACACGCCCATTCCGAACTTTCAAATTGAATCGCTCCGCAGCAAAATCGCCCTAGCCATTGAACTTGCGAATGACGTGAATTTGCAGGTGACATTCAAGCTCCCTGCAACAAAACGTGCACCGGCAGCAAATGACTTGATCGTAAACGAATTTTTCATAATCGCAAACGCGAACGATTCTTCTCAGTTCAACTTCGTAGAATTCTACAACGGCAGCACGGACACTCTCGTTTTGGACAAATGCTCATTCGGAAAATCAAGCCAAAGCGACGCTTCGGAAATCGGAGCAATCGCACTCCCGCCAAACGAAGTGCTCGTCATCGGAGACCGCGAAAAAGCGGACGTTTCGGGCATGTACGTGTACAACGAGAAGATGCCCGAATTCGGCAAGACATACGGTTCACTAGTGCTGCAATGCGATGGAGCCGTACTCGACTCGCTCTATTATGGTAAGGCAGATTCGCTCCACGTTACGCCACTCCCCTTAGGTTCTTCTTCGGCAACTATCCGCAAGAGTACCCAACTAAACATCGAGCTTTGGAACAAACGCAATGAACCCGATTCTTGGTGCACGGGCGTACCGACACCGGGAAGCATCACAGCCTGCGGGAATTAAAAAAAAAGCGGCCGTCCTTTCGGGGCGGTCGTCTTTTAGAGATCCTTCGACTTCGTGCTACGCACTTCGCTCAGGATGACGAGTGCGAAGCGGCAGGCATGACAATGCTTATGCGTGAATCTGAGAGCTGGCGCGTTCGATGTCGAACAAGCGGCGCAAGTTTTCGGCCTTGGCAGGTTCGCGTTCTTCGGGGAGTGTAAGCGGAGCCATGGCAATTGCCACCAGGATAGAACCCGGATAGTTGTTCACACGCTTGATGAAGTCGCTTACAGAAACACCTTCGGTGTAGAAGTCTACGACGAACGTGTCCCAATCGTCTTCTTCGAGCTGCTGCAAAGCTTCTTCTTCGGTCTTGACGGTCTTGATATAAGCACCGACGAGCAAGTCCGAAAGGACTTCGAGGCATGCTTCACGGCGGACATCGTCTTCTTCCCAGATAAGGATGCGACGATCGCTATAGTCACGAACTTGCGGAACAAAGTTTTCTTCGGCGTTCAATGCATCAAGCATCGCACCGTTGGCTTCGTCCATTTCTTCATCATCGAAATTATCTAATTCTTTAGCCATGTTGTAAATATAGTAAAAAGTTGGGTATTACGTTTTAGGGGTTCTCGTCGAACCAGCGCTGGAGTATGATAGCGGCAGCGGTGCGGTCGATAATAGCCTTGTTCTTCTGCTTTTTCTTTTTGCTCATGTACGAGGTGAACTCCTGCGCCTGCACGCTGGAGTACGATTCATCCTGCGTATGGATTTTCATTCCCGGGAATCGCAGTGCCAAATCCTTGATAAAAGCCTCCACCACCACGTTCTTTCCGTCCTTGCGGCCATCCGGGTGGTAGGGCATCCCGACTACAAATTCATCGATTTTGTTGATTTTCACCAATTGATCCAACCGTTCGAACAGGTTGGTCGTTTTTTGGTCTATCGTCTCGCGCGAAAACGCCATTTTGAGCTCGGAATCGCCAAAAGCGACCCCAACGCGATGCTCTCCGTAATCCAAAGCCAAGTAATTCACGCCTCTAAATATAGAATACGAGCGCTAAATATTGCAATTTTCCACTCATTTTTCTATCTTTGCGCCGAAAATTAAAGCCAAACGGTAAAATATGGATCAATCAAAAATCAGAAACGTTGCCATCATCGCCCACGTTGACCACGGTAAAACTACCCTGGTGAACCAGCTCCTCAAACAGTGCGGTACCTTCCATGAAGGTGAAGAAATCGTGGACCGCGTGATGGACTCCGACAACCTCGAACGCGAACGCGGCATTACCATCCTCTCCAAGAACACGAGCGTGATGTACAAGGGATACCGCGTGAACATCGTCGATACCCCGGGGCATGCTGACTTCGGTGGCCAGGTGGAACGCGTTTTGGGTACAGTCGATGGCGTTCTTCTGGTCGTTGACGCATTCGAAGGCCCCATGGCCCAGACCCGCTTCGTGACGAAGAAGGCTTTGGAACTCGGACTTACCCCGATTATCGTCGTGAACAAGATCGACCGCGACGGCTGCAACCCGCTCCTCGCTTTGGACAAGGTCTTTGACTTGTTCTGCGAACTCGATGCTACCGAAGAACAGCTCGATTTCGACAGAGTTTTTGGCAGTGGCCGTAAGGGCATTTGCCGCGCCGAACTTGAAGACCCGGATGGCGACTTCAGCATCTTGATGGACAAGATTATCGAACGTATTCCGGCTCCGAAGGGCGATCCGAATGCAGAACCGCTCCTCCAGATTGCCTCCCTCGAATACTCCAGCTTCTTGGGTCGTTTGGCTGTGGGTCGCGTGCAGCAGGGCGTGTTCAAGCCGAACCAGACCTACGCTCAGGCATTCCCCGACGGAACCGTCAAGAACGTCCGTCCGCAAAAGCTCCTCCGCTACGAAGGCCTTACCCCGAAGCCGATAGAAGAAGCTGGTCCGGGCGAAATCATCCTCATCGCAGGTCTTGACTACTTCGATATCGGTGATACGCTTTCTTCTACGAACAATCCAGTTCACTTGCCGCGTATTCACATTGACCCGCCGACAATTTCTATGCTCTTCACCGTGAACACTTCGCCGCTCGCCGGCAAATACGGTGGAAAGTTCATGACGGGTAACCAGCTCCAGGAACGTTTGGAACGTGCCCACATGGCTGACCCCGCCCTCCTCGTCGAAAAGGCCGAAGGTGCATCTACGTTCAAGGTTTCTGGCCGTGGCATTTTGCACCTCACGATTCTCGTCGAAAACATGCGCCGTGAACTTTATGAATTCACCATCGGTTCTCCGCAGGTCATTTTCCAGAAAGACGAAAGCGGCAAGCTTTTGGAACCGGTCGAAGACTTCAAGGTCGAAGTTCCGAACGAATTCAGCGGCGCCTGCATCCAGGAAATCCAGCAGCGCAAGGGCGAAATGGTCAACATGACCACCGACGAAAACGACCGCGTACAGCTCGAATTCATCGTTCCGTCACGTGGCCTTATCGGCATCCGTCCGAAGCTTCTCTCGCTCTCGAAGGGTTATGCCGTGACGCAGTCCTTCTTCAAGGAATACCAGCCGTACAAGGGAGAAATTCCGTCTCGTATCAACGGTGTACTCATCGCCAAGGAACCGGGCGAAGCTGCAAGCTACGCTCTCTCTAACTTGGAAGATCGTGGCTACCTCATCATCGGTCCGGGTGCCGAAGTTTATCCGGGCATGATCGTGGGTGAACACAACCGCGACGTCGATATCACCGTGAACGTCACGAAGGGCAAGCACCTCACCAACATGCGTTCGAAGTCCGCAGACGACATGATCCAGCTCACGCCGTACCGCCGCATGACTTTGGAAGAATGCGTCACCTTCATCAATGAAGACGAATGCATCGAAGTCACTCCGGAAGTGCTCCGCATCCGCAAGACCGAGCTCGACCCGATCAAGCGTAAGCAGATGTCCAAGAAGCCAGCTGAAGACGACGATTAATTCGCGCTTCGCGCAGTTTGCAAAAATCCCGACCATCACGGCCGGGATTTTTTTTACAACTTAAAAGTCTTTAGCCAATCGCCCCTCGCCACTTTGCAATAGCTCGGTGAGGTAATCCTTCGCAATTTGGCAAGATTCCGGGAGCGTATGGCCAATCGCGAGATTCGCCAAAATAGCCGAAGACAAGTGGCAACCAGTGCCATGTTTACCCTTTCCCGGCAAACGCAGGCTAGAGAACTTGTACTGTTTGCCGTCCCTATCCCAAAGGATATCGACAGCATCCTTCCCCCGAGAGTGACCTCCCTTCAAAAGCAAGGCAAAATCCTTCCCGAGTTCAAACGTTCCACGAGAAGCCGCAAGCCCGAGCCCCAAAAAGCCAAATTCATCTTGATTCGGAGTTACCAAGTCAATCTGCTTCATCACGGGCATAAACTTGTCTTGTTCTGCGGCGCGCAAAAAATGAAACCCCGCAGAAGCACTTGCAATTGGATCCCAAATAATGTAGGCGTCCGGAGATTTTGCACGCACAAATTCCACAATACGCTTAAGGACTTTCGCTTTTTCGACAAGTCCGATTTTCACGAACTTGAACTTGCGCTTGGCAAACAAGGTTTCTAGTTGCGCTTCGATGCGTTCCCAAATCACCCAGCCAGGAGCCACAAATTCATCTTCATTCTGTTGCGTGAGCGCTGTACATACGGCTTCGCAATAAACTCCAAAGTGCGCCATAGCCTTGACATCGGCTAAAATACCAGCACCTGCAGAGCCATCGAAGCCAGCGATTGTCAATGCAAATTTCATTTTTTCAGACATTTTATACCACCGAATAAATTCCAATCATCACTACAGACACGCCGCAGATAAGCCCCACCGCCGGGAGAATCGGGCGGCGCATGGACTTTGCCCCAAGGAAATACACCATGCAGCCCTTGGTAAGCGTATTGGCAAGGCTCGCAAAAAGAAGTGCCAAGATCAAGTTGTGGTGTTCAAGAGTCGCCTTTCGGCACATGTCGATGAGCGAAAACGCCACCGCATCCATCTCAGCAGCACCGCCCAAGAAGCTACAAATCATCAACGCACCCGAGCCAAAATAAGCGTGAGCCGCATTGGCGATGAACATGACCACCGTAAAGACCAAGCCAAACTTGATTGCCGGTAGCAACTTGAACGGGTTATTAAAATCGGTTGTCTTCTGGCGATGATCCTTAGATTCACGGAGTTTCAGGTACGCCGCATACCCAAGTCCCGGCACCACAGGCACAAGGAGAGGCGCAAGTAACGGGAGCGCAAGAGAGGGCATCAGGAATATGCAAATGAGGTATAGTCTCGCATACATCACCGACCAGCTGAGCACAATGCCGAGCGTAAAATCGGCCGCATACTGTTCGTTGTCGCAGCTGCGCCCCGCCAGGTTCAGCGTAAGCGCGGTACTGCTCGCAAGTCCACCCAAGAGGCCCGTAAGCCAAATACCCTTGCCCGGCCCAACAACCTTAATGAGCACATAGCCCACAAAGCCAATGCCCGAAATGAACACCACAAAAAGCCAAATCGTATGCGGGTTCAGCACCTCTAGCCCTGCGGGGCCATAAGCATGGTTCGGCAAGAATGGCAAAATCAACAGAGAAATCACCGCAAACTTGACCGTTGCCATGATATCTTCTGTCGAAAGCTTCTTTGCGAATTCATGGAGCTGCCGCTTTACCGCCAATAGCCACAAGAGCGCAATCATGAGGATACAAGCTTCTAAAAGGCGATTGAACCAGCAAAGTGCCCCCAGGAAATAAATCATGATGAGAGCCGCACTCGTCGTAACGCCAGCGGGCCCGCCATTTTCACGATTCGAAAGGCCGTACGCCACATGACTTGCCACAAGCAAAAGTCCGACTACAATAAGTCCCGTCACAAAAGGAACTATAGAACCCATCAATTCGCCCAAATAACAAGACAAGGCGCCACAAAGGCTCACAATCGAAAACGAGCAAAGCCCAGCAGGGTGCCGTGAATTATTGCGGGAATACGAATTTTCACGCTGCAAACCGATAATGAAGCCGATTCCCAGCGCGGCCGCAAGCTTATAAAAGATATTGAATTCTATCATAATCCAAAATCTAATCAAAAAATTGGTTATGAGTTATTAGTTTTTAGAACTGTCATTCTCGACTGTGCACCGCGAAGGAGGGAATCCATACACATTACAGAATAGATTGCTTCGCTCCGCTCGCAATGACGATGGCTTGTCATGCCGGACTCCGTTCTCTTTGACCACTTAGAACTTTGACGCTTTGCGTCAGCATCTTCGGCTCAATCATGACAGTCTGCAAGCAGCCTGTTGCGACACTCGCCTTGAATGCAACTAGTTCTTACGTGGTCATGATCCACGTATGGGGACGGCATCGCCTTCTCGTATAAAAAAGTCGACCCCGTAACAAGTACGGGGTGACATGCTAGTAACTAGTAACTCACCTACGCGATTCGCTGTTGCTTGGAGGCGAGTTTCATGGCGTACATGTTGGCATCGGCCATGCGATAAACGTCCATTGCAGTCACTGCGTCACCACGGCGGCGTACAGAGTAACCGTAAGCAACATTCAGCGTAACCGCGATCGGCAACTTGGCATCTTTTTCCAGAAGGACCATCGTCTTTAAGGCGGTATTCAGGTCAGAAAGGTGTTCAGCTCGAACAATAGCCACAAATTCGTCACCGCCCATGCGGATTGTCGTTCCGATGCCATTAAACGCATTCTTGAACACATCGGCAAAGGCGCACAAGAGCTTATCGCCTGCAGAATGTCCAAACGTGTCATTCACATACTTAAGCCCATTGACATCGATACTAACAATAGCGTAATCGTTGTCGTCGCGATTCAGGACTTCAAAAATGTGTTCGCACTTAGCACGGTTATAAATGCCGGTCAAAGCATCCCTGTAAGCAATCTGGCGGAGGACTTCTTTTTCGGTCTTGTCCATCAGTTCTTCGTACATGTAGACGAGATAGCCCACCATCAAAAGGATAATAAACAACAGCGTTCCAAACGGCAAGCAGGTTGAATCCAAGAACGACTTTTCCATTCCAAACAGGTTCTGGATGTTGTAACGGAAAATATCCGCAATTCCAAACAAGACAAAGACAACCGTTCCCGAAGTGAGGATTTTTTCTTGCAAACCGGCACCACGATCATAAAAGACCTTGAAAAACACCATGAACAGGAACGATACGAGAATGTAAATGTGGTAAACAACCAAATACTTCGGGTAGTGCGCAATATTCGTGAAATGCAAAATAGTCGTCACGACAAAGAACACCGCGCCCAAAGTAACAATTCCCTTAAGCACATTCAGTTTCCAATTTGCAATCTTACCCGAGCGCATATTGATGATCAGAAGTCCAAACGGGATTGCCGAAAGATAAAGCGAGACGTACTCTAGCGTTGTATCCAGAGCGTAGTTCATGGAGAAAATTTGGATACCCTTTGCATAGTTCAGAGTCCAAAGCCCCATCAAGAACGCAAACACACCAATCAAAATAAGGCGGTAATAAGCCCTGTCAAACCCGACAGCGCAAGCCCCCGTCACAAAGGCTATCATCCCGAAAAACATGAGGAAAATGCCAATGACAATGGATTCGGAATTTTTCGCAAAATAGTCCGTCATGCTGCCCGAACGTAAAAGTTCAATGGAGGCTACAGATTTTGCGGCTGCACTTTCTGTAACTATAGTTACCACGCGAATTTTATGGCGTTCAAGGTGCGCAGGCATGTTCACATTATGGATACCGCTACCCACCAAATTGCCTTTTTCAAAGCGATCAAAGCCATATCGATAATAACAGACACTGTCTACATAAACAGCCACGGCCACATGGTAAGCATGGAATCGAAGTGTCGTCGCCAATGGGATTGAATCGCCACTCATGTCTCGTTCATAGATAATCGTATCGCCCGGTTGAATATTCGAGGGGACGCGAAAATCGGAGACATGTTCCAAAGCCGGGAGATGGACATCAGAAAATGAAATAGACCATCCATCGTTAAGCTTAATGACATTGTCGCACAGGCCATGACGGCACGCACCATCAAAGCTGACTACAAAGAATAAAACGACCAGAGCGGCAAAAGCCGCCACTAGCAGTTTTAAAAGTCTCTTTCCATTCCTCAACAACATCTCAGTTATATAATAAGTAATTCTAGGGGCTATGGAACCTTATTTTTTTCGTACCCAAATTTCAAAGGCCGTCGGAAAGTCGTTTTTTTCGTCTGCCGGGAACGATTCTTCGCTCTCTTTCTGGAACTTATCGTTCCATTCCGGGAAGTAAACATCACCTTCCACGTGCGACAGGACTCTAGTCAAATAGAGTTTTTCGACCAGAGGCATCGCCTCGCGATAAACAGCAGCACCGCCAATGATAAAACATTCCGTCTCGCCTGCAGCGCGGGCAGCCTCGATAGCTTCACCGAGCGAAGAACAGACAATGCAGCCCGGAGCCTGAAAGTCCTTGTTGCGGGTGAGCACGTAGTTCGTGCGGTTCGGGAGCGGACGTCCGATATCATCGTAATTCTTGCGACCAAGAATAATGGCATGCCCCGTGGTAATCGCCTTGAAGCGCTTGAGGTCGGCAGACAGGTGCCACGGCAAGTGTCCATCGCGCCCGATGACATTGTTTTCTGAAACAGCTACAATTGCGGAAATCAACATAAGGCCAACTACCTGTGATGATACGGGTGATTTTGCATGACCATCTGGACGCGGTAGAGTTGCTCTGCCGTAATCATCCGAGCGTGATCGTGGGTAAATGTCAATGGAGAAAGGCTCAAAAGCAAGTCCGCGGACTTTTTCAAGTTTTCATCGATACCGTACGCCGAGCCAATCAAGAACACGATATTTCCAGGGAAACGGGCCGAAAGCGTATCGGCAAGCTTTACAGTGTCAAAGAGTTTGCCTTCTTCGGAAAGAATCACGCGGCGGAACTCGTTGCGCGGGAACTTTTTCTCAAACAGCGCGGCCTCTTGAGCGAGCGCCTGGGCATGGTCGTCCAGCTTGGATTCCTTGAGCTCCACCACTTCAAGCGGCTTTGCAGAACCGCGCAAACGCTTCACGTACTTTTCAACCTCTTCCGCAATTAACGGAGAGCCAGCCTTGCCAAACACCGCCAACACCCATTTCATTTAACGCCCCACCGATAGTCGATCAATCAAAAACGAGGGCATCCCCTGCTTTTTCATGCGGTTTTGCGTTTCACGGATATCGTAATCCACGCGGATGAGTCGCACGCACTTGGTCTCGGTGTCGAGCATGCACCAGCAGGCACGCGGGTCGCGGTCGCGGGGTTGCCCCACACTACCGACGTTCACCAACAGGCGTTCGGTATTGGCTATCACGTATTCGTACTCGTCGAGAATTTTTGGAATTGCCAAAGGACGGCTAGCAATAATGACAGGGCTGTGCGTATGACCCACAAAACAGTAACGTTCCGAGAAATGGTCAAAGGCGTTCAACGCATCTTCGAGGTCGGTCACATAGACCCAATCTGCCGGAGATAGCGGAGACGCATGCACAAAGCAAATATCATTTTCTTCGTGAATGTACGGAAGCGAACGGATATACGAAATGGATTCCTTGGACAGATGCTTTTGTGTCCATTCAATTGCCTGTTTTGCATAAGGGTTGAACCCCTCGCTCGATTCGTTCTTGACCGCCACGCTGTCGTGGTTCCCGATCAGGCAAAAATCCATGTTTTCACGAACTAAGTCGACACATTCATCCGTATCGACACCATAACCAACAATATCCCCAAGGCAAACCTTCCGTTCCACGCCATTATCGCGCATCGACTCCAAAACGGCCTTAAACGCGGTGGCATTGGAATGGATATCAGAACAAATACCGTAAAGCATACTTGCAATTTAGAAAAACAATTTAATATAAGTGGCGAAATTAGGCAAATTTACTACATTTGCGGTGTATGGTAGTCATTCAAGACAAGATGAAGGTGAGCATAGCCTACACCCTCAGAGAAGGCAAAAGGATTCTTGAAGAAGTCCCCGCCTCCCACCCGTTCGTGTACATCCACGGATACAATAACATCATTCCTGGACTCGAAGACGCACTGGCGGGACGCCGTCTGGGTGAAAAGTTCACCGTGAACATTCCTGCAAATTTGGGTTATGGTGAATACCGCCAGGACCTCATTCTTACAGTTCCCAAGGAAGAACTCAGCGAAGTCGGAGAACTCTGGATTGGCATGGAGCTCGAAATGTTCCAAGACAATGATATCCGTGAGTTCCAATTGCCGGATACCGCCGAAGAATTCGTGAACGACCTCAACTTGGACGATGACGACGAACAATGCGATGGCATTTACACCATCAAGGAAATTCTCGAAGACACTGTAATTGTAGATGGGAACCACCCGTTTGCAGGCAAGAATTTGACATTCAACGTCGAAGTTGTAGACATCGTAGAAGCAAGCTTTACCGAACAGGAATCCGGATTCCCGGACGAAGATGATTACGACGGCTACGATAACTACGACAGTTACGACAATCGCATGGGCGACGACAATTTTGATTCAAACGAAAGGAGATGGCGCTAATGGCATCGATGGACGAACTCAAGAAGGCTGCAGGCGTTCGCGCCGCAGACATGATCAAGGACGGAATGATTGTCGGTCTCGGCACTGGCAGCACGGCAGCTCACATGGTGAACCGCCTTGCCGAACGCATCAAGACTGAAGGCATCCATGTGACGGGCGTTTCGACCAGCTGGAGCACGACACTCCAATGCCGTAGCCTTGGCATCCCGCTCAAGGAAATGGGCGAAGTCAGCCATCTCGACATGGTTATCGACGGCGCCGACGAAATCGACCCGAACCGTAACCTCATCAAGGGCCGCGGTGCAGCACACCTTCTCGAAAAGATTGTTGCCTCCATGACGGACAACTATGTGATCATCGCAGATAGCGGCAAGGCCGTGCAGCAGCTCGGCACCAAGTTTGCCGTCCCTCTCGAAATCATCCCGGGCGCCATCGCCGTCGTAACCGAACGCGTGAAAAAGCTCGGTGGCGAAGTCAAGGTTCGCATGGGCGCTCCAGGCAAGGACGGTCCGGTGATTAGCGATTCTGGCAACCTCATCGCCGATGCGAAGTTCGCTCCCATTGCAGACCCGGACAAGCTAGCCCGCGACCTCGAACACATCGTGGGTATCGTTGGACACGGCTTGTTCATCGGTATGGCAACGAAGGTCATCCTCGCTGACGAAGCTAAGGGACTCATCGAATTCTAAAAATCGCGTCAATGCAATAAGACTGCGCCGCCGGTTGAAAAAGCATCAACTGTAACAAGAACCGCGCCGCAATTTGGTGTCGCACAAAACAAAGCCCCATCAAACGATGGGGTTTGTTTTTTATTATTTTGTCTTTATAAAAAATCCCCAATCCGAATGGACTGGGGATTTTTTTGCAAATAGCAATTCTCGTGAGAATTAAGCTTCTTCGGAGAGTTCCGGAGCCTTCTTGATCACGTTGCGGCGGCCATAGCGGACCTTGGACGGATCAAAAACGGTTTCAGCAGCAGCTTCAGCCGGAGCTTCAGCAACCGGTGCGACCGGGGCTGCTTCGACAGCCGGAGCAGCCGGAGTTTCAACCGGAATACGCGGAGCGAGCGGACGACGAGCTTCGGCGACCGGGGCTTCAGCAGCCGGTGCAACCGGAGCGACCGGAGCAGCAGCCTGTTCAGCAGAAGCAGCAGGAGCTTCAGCGTTAGCTTCACGATGCGGGCGTTCCGGACGGCGTTCGCGGCGCGGGCCACGTTCCGGACGCTGATGTTGTTCGTTGCGATCGCGTGTTGCAGGAGCCTGAGCAGCCTGCTGGTTGCGATTATCCTTATTATTGTTGTTAGCCGGACGTTCCTTGTTCTGACGATTTTCCTTGTTATTGCGTTCACCGCGCTGAGCCATTTCCTGTGCGCTGATCGGGCGACGAGCGGACGGCTTCAAGTTCATGTCCGGGGTGAGCTTCTTGAAAATCGGGGTACGAAGCATGGTAAGGAGTTTGTTCACCTTAGTCAGGATAACAATGCACAAAATCACTGCAACAAGTGAAAGTGCGAGAGCGATGTATTCCATTCGGGCACCTCATAAAGTAAGGGTTGAACCACACGAGCAGGCTGGAAAATAACCTGCAGGCGGGGTGACTGGAATGTGTGGGTTAATTAAAGACCATCTTACTAGCGCCTCCTTGGAGACTTGACGGTCGCGGGGCTTCACGTGGGAAGCAAATATGGTTTTCGCCGTGGCGACAAACCGGGGCCAGTCACGAGCGCAAATTTAACAAATTTTTCTTGCAGAAAATCGGTTTATTGTAAGAAAATGAGAGAAAATTGTATGTTTTTTTGAGCACATGCGCCCAAAGGTTCTCTTATTTCATGTCCAAGGACTTGAGGGAATGTTCCATCGCCTGGTTATGGGCGTTCAATGAATCCAAAGTAGCCTTGAGAACTTGGACTTGACGTGCCAGACGGGAGTTTTCTTCCGTAAGTGTTGCAATTTTAAACTCAGCCTCCTGGTTGGAGCAGCCCGAGAAACCAAACATTGAAATGCAAACTAAAGACGACAAAATAAGGGATTTCTTGAACATATCGCAAAATTAGATTATTTTTTGAAGGAATTATGACAGTCGGACAAAAATGGTTGAAATTTAAACAGGATGGCTATTGCGGTTCTCTTACGATCCGCAGCCGTTCCGAGCAATCATTCGAGAGCGATCCGGGCTATAACGACAAGCATATTCACGAAGCCATCCTTGAGATGGATCCGGAATACACTTACGTGAAAGTCATCCACGAGGGTTACAAAGGTTCGATGGACATACCGACAATTGAACTTGGGAACGATGCGGCACAAAACCAAGACACGCTCGACAACGCCATACTCGAAGGACTCGCCCACTTGCGCATTTTCCGCGAAGCCAATACCGGCGCCATTGTGCAATTCGGCTACAAGCTAGAAGACATTTAATTAACATTTCCTAATGAAAACAGCGTGACAAAAAAACAATTGTAACGCATATAATTTCGTCGAGAGAATAAAAGCGTCGGCCACAACCTTTAAAGGCGAGTGCCGCGACCATACTTGTATGGTCATGGTCGAGCCGTAAGGTTGGCGCTTGCGCCAGGATGGGTTTTAGATTTTTCCGAGCTGGGGCCCCGCCCGCATGACGTACTTTTTTAAAGTTATTCTTCAGACTTTTTTAAAGTCATTCAATAAATTCTATTTTTGCGGGTATGAACAATCCTGAACTTCTTTTGCCTGTCGGTACGCGCGACATGCTGGAATCCGCCATCAACAACGGGGCGGATGCGGTTTACTATGGTGTGCCCCATTGGAACGCACGCGGTCGAACCGAAGATTTTTCATTTGAAGATGTCGAAGAAATGATCCGCTACGCAAGGCTTCGCGGCGTAAAGACATACCTTGCGATGAACATCCTCATCTTCGAGCGCGAAATTCAGGAGTTGCCGGAATTTTTGGAACGCTTGATTGCGTTAAAGCCGGACGCGTTCATTATCCAGGACATCGGGCTTGCAAGGCTCATCAAGGCGATTAGCCCAGAACAGGAAATCCACGCGAGCACGCAAATGACGCTCGCGAGTTCCGAAGCCGTGAACTTGGTCAAGGACATCGGATTTTCAAGAGCGGTCTTGGCTCGCGAACTTTCGGCAAAACAAATTGCGCAAATCAAGAGCCTCACCGACTTGGAACTGGAAGTTTTCATCCACGGGGCATTATGCGTCTCGTACTCGGGCCAGTGCCTTACCAGCGAAAACTTTGGCGGGCGCTCGGCAAACCGCGGGCAGTGCGCCCAAAGCTGCCGCCTTCCCTACCGCATTTTTGTGGACGGCAAGGAATGGAAAGACCCGAAGGCCCGTTACTTGTTCAGCACGCGAGACCTGTGTGCGCTCCCGAAGCTTGAAGAACTTAGGGAAATCGGCGTGGAATCGCTCAAGGTCGAAGGGCGTTTGAAAAGCCCGGAATATGTAGCCGCCGTTTCGCACGCCTACCACAAGGCGCTGGAAAAAAATCGCCTAACTGCGCAGGACTTGGAACCGCTTGAAGTATTGTTCTCCCGCGGCCTCAACACAGGTTGGCTCGATGGCGTGAACCATCAGGAACTCGTCGACGGATCGTTCTCGAACCATCATGGTGAATTTATCGGAACCGTCGTTCAAGTGGACCGCAACGGCGTGATTGTAGAACTTGAAGACAAGCCTGTTCCTTGCACTTTATTGCCGGGCGACGGGATTTTATTTGAGGAATATAGGGCAGAGCCCGAGCCGCGCCAAACGGGAAGCCGACTATACAAGGCTACATGGAGTGCAGCATCGGCGCATAATTCGAGATGCGCCGGGAGCGCAAGGGAAAACGTACGCGGGAACGTCGGGAAGTCGCAAGTTCGTCTGGAATTCGGTCGCGAATTCAACTTGCGCAAAGTCTCGTACGGCATGAAGGCCTACCGCAACGACTCCCCCGCCCTCGAAAAAGAACTCCACAAGACTTTTACGGATAAGAGTTTCGCCAAACACATTCCTGTGTGCATGACGCTCGAAGGGAAAATTGGCGAACCGCTCAAGCTCACTATTTCAACCAATGAGACGCACGCGGTCACCGTTGAAGGCGCCGTTCTCGAAGCATCTCGCAATGAAGTCTCTCCCGACGCAATCCAAGCCATTGCCAAGAAAGAACTTTCCGGACTTTCAGCAACCGCTTACGTTCTCGACAAGATCGAAATTAAATTGCCAGCAAACGCATTCCTTCCCGGCAAAGTTTTGCGCACGCTCCGTCAAGAAGCTGTACAAGCATTTGACGAAAAACGCTTGCAGTGGAAAGAACTTGCACCTTCTGCGGACAATGGTCGCGCATTCCTACACAGCGTCGCAAGCAGTACAAGCACGGTCGCGGGCACTCCCGGCAGCACCACGAGCACGCCCAAGAACCGCCGCACAATTACCGTTCTCGTTCGCCGACCCGAACAAATCGACGCTTTGCAAGGTCTCGACATCGACAAAGTCGTCATGGATTTTGACTGGGGCGTCAAATACGACGAACCGCTCGAACGCATCCACAAAATCGGTTTTGAAGCAGGCATCGCCACGCTCCGCATCCACAAACCCGGCGAGAACCATTACATCAAACAAATTCTCACGCTCATGCCGGAATTTGCATTGGTGCGTAACCTCGGTTCGCTTGCGCTCCTCAAGGATTCCGGAATCCCGATGGTCGGCGACTACAGCCTGAACGCCACCAACAGCGCAAGCTACGATTGGCTCTTGGCTCAAGGCCTTGAAAAATTGCACCCGTCGTGGGATCTCAACAGCACTCAGCTCTTTGACTTGCTCAAGAACATAGACGGAAGCAAGCTCGAACTTGCGCTGCACCAATACATGCCAGCGTTCCACTCGGAATACTGCGCCTTCGCGCGCGCCCTCACGACTGGCCGTCGCTTCCCCGAATGCAAAAAGATTTGCACACAGCATAAAGTTGAAATCTTGGACCACAAGGGCGAACGCCACTTCTTGCAATCCGATGCCGAATGCCGCAACACGCTTTTTGTTGGCAAGCCGCAATCTGCCCTCAAACTTTTGCCAAGACTCATCGCACAGAACGTGAGCAGCTACCGTTTGGAACTCTTGGATGAAGAGTCCGAATCTGTCCGCCGCAAAATTGACATTTATACGCAAGCCATCCGAGGCAAGCTCGATATCGATACTGCCATTTCAAAAGCTGGCGTCGAAGAAAAGTACGGACTCTCCGAAGGCCAGCTGTTCAACCAAAGCGTCTGGCAAGACCGCAAAAAAGGGTAATATTTTATGTTAAAATTGAAGCCCGGTGTACTGAAAACCGTATGGATTATTTTCGCCGTATGGACTACAATTTTTATTTCAATAATAACTTATACGGCAATTGTTGTTTTTAACAGCCCTTTCAAAAATGCTCATGATGCGTTTGCCTTTTTTACGTTTTTTCTATTAATAGCATATATCTTATCTGCAAAAGGTATACTCATGCGCACCGCAAAGTCAATCGAGAAAATTGACGATGATTTGTATAGAGTACATACATTAGTAAACCACTATGACATTCATCGAAAAGATGTAACCATCGACAAATTCGGACGAATTAAAATAGATGTGTACAGCGGCAAAATTTATCCGCAGCGCGACAATTACATTGATACAACATCCAACAAAAATTTTTGGAATGAATTGTTAGGGACAACAAAGTAGAAACGTTACTTCTTGTCGCGGATGCGGGCGTAGAGGGCTTCGGCTTTTTCGGTGTCGCCGGCGTTCGAGAAGATGTGACCGACATTTTCGGCACCGATGCGGCCCTGAGAATTGCCAGCACGCCAAGCTTTCATGTAACATTCAAATGCTTCGTCGTAACGCTTTTGCGTAAAGTAAATCTGCCCTAAATCAAGATTCAAGTCTGCAATCCCTTTCTTGTGGCGGAGGCCTTCTTCGAGCGTGAAAATCGCCATCCACGGGGATTCATTCTTGACGTACATCTGTGCGAGATAACGGCGAGCGGAAACGTTTTCGGGATCCATCATGATGCCGTTTTCCATTTCATTGAGTGCGAGCCGCGTAGAATCCATGCTGCGGTAGTAATACGAAAGCGTGTAATGCACATCGGCGCCAGCAGTCGCTGTCATCTGGAGCGCATTCTTGAGTGTTTTCACCGCATATTCGTAATCGCCAAGTTTTTCATAGACTTCGGCAAGGCCGTACCAAGCATCCATGCGGTCCGGGTTTAGCGCCAGTGCACGTTCAAAATGCTTTTGCGCAAGCGTCCAGTCGCTACCCTTCATATAACATTCAGCAAGTGCAAAATGGATGTGGTCCGTTTCCGTCCCAAGTTCAATGGCTCGATTGTAGGCGACAATCGCATCGCTGGGAGATTCGGCGAGGTAGTACAAATCGCCGAGAAGCATCCAAGCCTTCACGAAATCCGGGAGCAGTTCGACAGTGCGTTTGTACGCGACCATCGCCACTTCTTTTTTGCCGAGCTGCACAAGAGCATTGCCCAAGTTGAACCAAGCAAACGGCTCGTAACGGCCATCGTCAATCGCCGCACGGTAATACTTCACCGATTCCTTGTAACGCCCCTGGTCGTAAAGTTCATTCGCCTTGAAGAAAAAATCGTCCGCAGCAAAAACATTCAACGGCAAAAACAGCAAGAAGCAAAGCACAGAAAGAAAGATGTGTTTCTTAATAAAAAACATTCCTTTCTGAGATAAACATTTCATCACAGCATTCGCGTCGGCCAAGGTATTTTCTTCGCAGTAGCGTGCAAAACGAGTGTTGCGACGGGCTGCTTGCAGACCGGCATAACCGAGTGAAGCCGCTGACGCCAGAGGCGTCAACTCCGAGCTGGGGCCCCGCCCGCATGCGGTGCGGGTAGCATTACTCAAAGAATTCCCAAATTTGTAATTAAAATTACTTAACAAAACGGAACTCCTTTGTAGCTTTTTGAGCTACTGGGAAGCCACGTAACTGCGCCGGGGAGAACTTCCACTGGCGAATAGCTTTGAGCGCTTCGACATCAAAGCCATAACCTGCCGGATCCTGCGTAAGCACCTGAGCCTGAGCCACGTCACCGTTTACATCAATCACAATAAATACTTTCACGTACCCCGAGACGCCCATTTTCTTTGCGCGTTCCGGGAACTTCGGCTGGATTTCACGCAACACTTGCGCCTGTTCATCCACTTCACCAGCCTCATAAATTACGTTTTCCATCGAGCCAGCATCTACGGCAACGCCATCGCCAGCAGCACCGCGAGCAAGTGACAAATCCATCTGGAAATTCTGGCTGCGAGAAACGCCCATGTGCGCCGAAACCTTGAACGGATTCGGATTCGTTACCGTACGGATAACCTTCTGCTTGACTTCTTGCTTCTTTTCGCTCACCAAAACTTCAACTTCGGTTACCGTTTCCAAAGGCTTTTCCGTCTTGACTCCCTTGTCAAAGAACAGCACGTTGATTACCGGAATAGCAAGGAAGAACACCGCGCCCACGACAAACGAGAGCACGAACGCCACCGGGAATCGGAAATATTTCGCACAAAAGTCAAGCATGAGAGCGAGAGCTACTCCTCCTTATTCGCGGAGATGGAGACTTTTCTCACCTTCGCCAAATTACATTCATCGAGGATGTCAACAACAACTCCGTTGGGGGCATCGCGGTCGCTCACAATAATCACCGGGCGGTCCGGCGCTTCGGCCATCATCTGGCGGAGCACGGTCTGGAGCGTCGACAGGTTCACCTGGGTTTCGTTGATGTGGATGGTCCCCTGGCGGGTCACGCCAATCAAAATGCTTTCCTTGGCGAGTTCCTTTGCGGTACTTGCCTTCGGCTTCGTCACATCCACGCCCGTTTCGCGGGTAAACGTAGAAGTCACGATAAAGAAGATCAAAAGGATGAACACCATGTCGAGCATCGGCGACACATCAATGCCACCACCGCTTCTCGAACGTTTGCGTATAAAACTCATTCAACCTCCTTGGCAAAGCAGCGTTCTTCGTACTTGAGCGCTTCGCCCCAGGCATAATCACCAATAGAATCTACTCGGCTTTCGAGATAGTTGTAAACAAGCATCAGCGGGAATGCCACCAGAAGCCCAGCCTGCGTCGTGAGGAGAGCTTCGGAGATGCCATCCGCGAGCAAAACCGGGTTACCAAAACCGAACTTTTGAATCGTTTCGAACGTATGCACCATGCCAGATACAGTTCCCAAAAGTCCAAGCAAGGGAGCTATCGAAGCACAAGTTGCAATAGTCTTGAGCGATTTCGAAAGGCTTACATCCAAATTATGGCGCGTTGCAAGCATGGCATTACGCACGGCAACCGGCCCATCTTTGCGGTACTCACGCACGTTTTCGACAAGCGCAAGGAAATACCCAAAGCGACGCTTTTTTAATCGGGCAAAAGCAGCCTCCTCGCCCACAGCATCTAAATCCTTGAAGAACGCCGAAGCCGAACGCCCTTTAAGCATCAAATAATAGCCGTAACGTTCAAACATCAAAAACCAACCAAGCCACCCGATGAGGAACAACGGGAGCAACACCCAGCCGCCGCGCAGCAGGATGCTCATGGTCGCTTCGATGACGGAATATTCGTCCATTACTTTTCCTTAATCCAAATGGCGTTAAGAACAGCAAGGCCAGTCTTTTCCATACGGGTACGGACAGAATCGGCAATGTTCACGAGAAGCGTGTGCAAAAGCTGCAGCGGAATAGCCACAATAAGGCCAGCTTCCGTCGTCACGAGAGCAATGGAAATACCGCCTGCCAAAAGCTTCGGGTCGCTCGTGCCATGCATGGTAATCACGTTAAAGAGTTCGATCATACCCATAACGGTACCCAAGAGACCAAGGAGCGGAGCCGTTGCCGCAAACACGGAAATCCAGCTGAGACCCATTTCGAGTTTTGGCACTTCGCCTGCGAACAAGACTTCGAGGGACTTTTCTGCACTTGCGCGGTCCTTGAAATTCTTGCCGAGTACAGAACGCAACACCTTGCCCACTTCGCCGCGAGTCTTCACGGATTCAGCCGTAGCAAGTTTCACATCGCCAACAGCAAGCGCCTTTGTTGCAGCTCGAGCGCTACGACCACCAAAGCCAAGCACAATGAGCCACACTAAACGCACGAGGAATATGATAATACCGAGAATAAAGAGCGTTGCAATCGGGTACATCAAGATACCGCCATTATGGAAGAATTCTGCAAAGTCTTCTTTCCACGTTGTTTCCTGATGGTTTGCAAGTTCGCTCGAAAGTTCTGTACTGAGGAGCACATCGACCGGCACCATCACGAATGCGGAATCGTTTGCACCGGCGAAAGCCTTAGCCACATCCTTGCGCATTTCGGGCGTGAGATTTTCTTGCCAGCTATAAATGCGCTTCTTTTCACCTGCGACCGGGAGCATCAAAGCCGACGGGTGGAATCCGTTCACGTCGGTAACTTTAGCCATCTGCATGGCAAAGAGACCTCCCAAACGCATACGGTCGCCTTCGGCAACAGAACTACCGAACATGAGGTCAGCTTTTTCAACACGAGCTTCGCGAGTGAACTTCATTTCTTTCTTCGCGACATCAAGCATCGCCTGCGCAATGCGGAGCGGATTATCCCTGTACAGGGACATTTCCTTTTTGACCTTGTTCTGCGCTTCGACACGTTCAGCCATCTTGAACGGCACGCCCTGTTCCTGGAACTTGGCAAGCATTTCCAAGCGTTCCGGGCCCGGAGCAAGCGTGAGGTATTCAGCACGAGCCTTTTCGGCCTGCAACTTGACCTGAGCCAAGTCTTCGCGAGCCACGCGCACATCTTCGAGCAAGCGAGTGCGTTCAGACATCAAGGCGTCCACGCGTTCCTTGCCGAGCTGATACTTTTCATTAAACAGTTCACGTTCCTTGTTGAACGTTTCGCGGTCCTTCCAGCGGGCAGCCACAGCCATATCACGCTTGCGGCGTGCTTCTTCGAGGTCAGCCTTTGCGCTATTGAGTTCGGCACGCTTCTTGACGGCATCGACAGTCACGTTCTGCTGAGCGTAAGAAGCCGGTGCGAGAATGGCAAATGCTGCGATTAGCAAAGGCAACAAGAAAAACGTCCTGGATCCTTCGACTTCGCTCAGGATGACACAACCATTCTCTCGTCTCTCGTCTCTCGTCTTTCGTCTAAAAAGCATTAGTTAGCCTCCTTCGGGAAAGAGACCGGTATAGTTACAAGTCTTGGAGCTGTTTTGCCTTCGGCAACCTTCATCACGTCCTTGAGAATTGTACGCATCGTGAGGTCTTCGGAAACGTTCTTCCATGCGTAGCCGGAGCCGTTTCTGGTAAGGAACAAGACATCATTACCATCGTTACCAACGAAAATCGAAGCGACTGCACCGTAACGCAAATACGTTCCCGCCACGTTGCGAGTATCCACCTGCAAAAAGCCCTTCCAAACTTCGGTGGTGTAACCCAGGCGGATGCGGTCGTAGAAAACCTCCATCGTACGGTTCAAAGCATCGTCCGTTTCGATAAGTCCCTTATGAAGCAAACTTGCAATTTCTTGAATGCTCTTGACCGCTTCGTCCGTGCGGTACGGAAAATCCGATTCAAAGAACGGTACAAGAGAATCGATAACGGTAGCAAGCGAGTCTGCGTACTTCGTCTTGCGGCCCTCAAAATAGCGAATCGAGCCATTTGTTTTGGCGCGTGCATTCGAAATTTTCTTGAGTTCGACCTTGAGCGAATCGATTTCTGCCTTTAGAGATTTATTCTGCGCCGAGAGGTTCTGCACTTTTTTGCGACCGACTTCGACGAATTCGGCATGACGCTTTTTTTCGGCATCGTGCATTGATTTTTCGCGGGCCGTTTCGGCTTCAACAGCCTTAATTTGGCGGCGAACGCTTTCGACCGTTTCTTGGGCCTGGGCAATTACGCCTGTAAGTCCAAGACACAACAATACTTTAGGAAGGAATGAAAAATTCATGTGCAATAAGATACAAAGAAGTGCGCCAAAAATTCACGCACTGATTCAATTTTTATGTAAAAACGGCGCAAAAAACGCATTTTTTCGCGTTTTTGCGTTATTCTGCGAGGAGTTTTGCCATATCAGCAGGGTACGCGTGGCTTTCGAATGTACGGGGTTCGTTCCAATACGGGAGTTGGAGTTCGACCTTATACGCAAAAAGCATTTGGTTATGGGCTCCAAGCACCTTGATATCGTCATCTGTGAGTTCACCACCCTGCGCAAGTTTCTGGTAATACTCGCCATCACGATAGTACAAGCGGTCACCCACAATCGGGTAACCCATCTCAGCAAGATGAGCACGAATCTGGTGCTTACGTCCCGTGATGAGTTCCGCCTCGACTAGCGAAAGTTCCGGGGCAATTTCGGGGCAATTTAAATGGCGCACGAGCTTAAAGCGCGTAAAACATTCCTTACCATCTGCACGGTGATGCATGCGCAAGCGAATCGGGTCTTCCGGGTCTTCGCGCAACGGAATTTTGCACTCGAATTCACCTTCGGGGAACTTACCTCGCACCACGGCAAGATAGAACTTGCGGAGCAAAATGCGGTCGAGATTTTTTTGGAAACGCGCAGCCGTTTCACCATATCTTGCAAACAAGATAAGTCCACCGGTATCACGGTCCAATCGGTGCATCGGCGTTGCCGTTTCAGAATCAAATTCACGACGGATAATTGCTGCAAACGTGTTGTAGAAAATGCGGCCCGTATGGTGCACAGGAACACCCGCAGGCTTTGCAACTAGAATAAATTCATCATCTTCAAAGACGGTCTCGAAATCCGTCGGAACTTCGGGCTCGCTATAATTTTCAACGTGGTACACGACCTTGTCGCCGCGATGCGCAATCGTTTCCACGTTCGCCACCACCCCGTTAATCGTCACAAGACCACGCGTCAAACGGTCAATCCAATCTTCGCGGCTGTGGTACGTAAAGCGGTCACTGAGGGAATCGAGCAAAAGGCGACCTTCGTATTCCGGGCGCACTTCGCTCTCGAAGAACATATCAGAAGGAGCTTTGCCCATTTTATTCCCTGTACAAATCGTGCTTGATAATGTAATCGTAAACCGAGGGTTCCAGTCCTTGCGGACAAACGCTACGATTCAGCAAAAGTTCCCTACGAATAGCGGTACTCGAATAAACGCCGTTAAAACCTTGTTCCGGACCAAGCCAATAAAGCGGAGCATAGCCTTTACGATTATGTTGTTCCATATCCGGTTGCGGATAGCCATTGCGAGCAAACACAATCAGTTCAATATCGCGAAGCAGTAAATGTCCGTTGTAGTTCGTTCCGTAAAAATTCAAGGGATCGCGCCAATGCGGAATACCTTCGTAGGTATCGGCACCGGTCAGCAAGCGGAAATTGATATCCGGGAATTTTTCCCTGAGACTCATCAAAAAAACGTAAGAACCACGGTAATCGCCTTGCTGAATTTCCAAGTCCGAAAGCACCAAGCGCTTATCGCCCGAAAAAGCAAGTTCAAGCATAGCAAAGCGGTCTTCGGGGCTTGCATTCAGCTTCTTGTCCCAACGATCGGGACTCGGCATAAACCAAACTTCATCACAAAATCCACGATCCAGACAAGTTCTAGCCACACGCATGTGATCTTTATGGACCGGATCAAAAGCACCACCTAAAACAGCAACATTCTTCATCAATCAACTCATTAAAACTTTTACAAACTAATAAACAAAGACTGCAAAGCCTATATTCATTTGCATGCGTCCGCCCGAAACATCTCTATCAACAAACGGGTCATAATGCTTTCGAACCCAGTGATAACCGAAATCTAGCGTCAGCAAAGTACGTGAGAAAACAAACCAGAATGTGCCAAAACCTACGCTCCATTCATTCCATGCAATATCGCCATTTGCACTCAACGCACTCACGCGAGAATAAGAGCCCGTCAAGTAAAACTCGCTAAAAAGATGGGTGCCCAAATCAACGCTAAAGCTCGACGTTTCAACTTCATTCTTCTTATCGTCATCCTGTTCTTCGTAACTCGAAAAGCCATAACCCAAGCGCAAGAATGCTATTCCCGGAATCCACGCACCAATCATCGGTCGGACACTGCAAAGGCCAACATCGCTACCATTGCCAACACCAGCCCCAGAGCCAATGCCAAAGGAACCGCCAACAATCAACGGAAGGCGCATACCCATTCCAGCACCCCCTGCAGACGATTGACCAAGCGGATTAAACACGCCCGAAGAAGTAGCCCCGCCCTGAGCAAAAGACGATGTAGCAGTGGCAAGAGCAAACGCAATGACAACCATTACGCGCATAAACATTTTCGAGAAAACAGCGTTCATTTTTTTCATCTTAGAGTACCAATATTACAGCGAAAGCAAAGCCCATAACAGCATTAAACAACGCATCAAATTTCAGGACGAGATAGCCCTTTTTGGATAGGCATCCATCACGCAAAACTTGAATTAAAAACTTATCCGAGACAAACAACGTCAAAAGCAATTTAACAACAACCAACGCTACAATCCAAAAGACAATATCCGAGAAATAAACGAGAACAACATAGCCGATGGACAACAAGCAAGAAGATAAAATATTGGTTAAACGCAAAACGGAATCCGAAGCCGAATTTTCTTTCGCTATATTCAGGAATTCACCGATTTTATCGCTCACCGTCTTGAAGCTGGCGGAAAACTCAGAAATGTTATACCCCATCAATACAATCGATGCGATAAGGGCTATTTTAACTACAACGTCAGACATGAATTACTTTCCTGAATTTAAAATTCGCACATAACTAGCATACCGAGCTTCGGACAATTTACCCGATTCAACAGCAGCACGTACCGCGCATCCCGGTTCCTTGAGATGTTTGCAGTTACTAAACTTGCAAGTAAAATGGTCGTCGTCAAAAAAGCCCGGGAAAATTTTGGCAAGCGTTTCCGGTTCCAAGTCCATGAGGCCAATGCTTCGGATACCCGGCGTGTCGATAACATAGCCGCCACCGGGGAAATCGAACAGGCTTGAAGAAGTCGTCGTATGCCTTCCCTTGCCATCACGTTCACGGACATCTCCCGTACGCAGTTCGGCATGCGGAACAAGCTCATTGATAAGCGTCGACTTGCCGACCCCGCTCATACCACTAAAGACCGATGACTTTCCGACCAGTTCGTTGCGCAAGACCTCGAGGCCTTCACCACTTTTAACACTCACGGGAATCACCTTGTCGACTATTTTCAAGAAATCGCGGATATCGCTTGAGAGGTCAGCTTCGCCATTCGGGAGCAAGTCCATCTTGGTGAGCACAAGAACAAACGGCAGATCATTCAAGTTCGCGGCAAGCAAAAAACGGTCCATGAAGCCGTAATTGAAGTCCGGCTGCGTCACGCTAGCCACAATGACAACCTGGTCGATATTTGCGGCAAGCGTCTGCTGCTTGTAAAAGCTATCGCGCGGGCCCGGGCGCTTGAGTTCGCTCTTTCGCGGAAGTACGCGGACAACACAATACTTTTGTGAACCAACACCATCGCCCTCGTCATCGCCGTCATTCACAAGACCAAGCAAAACACGGTCCCCAACAGCTGGGAATTCCCCGAGCGTCTTGGAGGTTGTAGCGCGATACATGGCAGTAACAGTGGTATTCGGAATTTGGGATTCAGAATTAGGAAGGTTGTCATGCCCGCCTTGAGCGGGCACCTCCTTCTCGTCTAAGCGCACTTCACAGGTACGGCGATGCACTTCGAGCACAAGGCCTTCTACACAATTTTCTTCACCAATATTTTCGACCGGATTCTTGATGCGCTTGATTTTCGCCTTTTTAAATTCGCGGCTAAAGCGCTCCTTTATAGGCCGTTCATCCACCACACCCGATTCTAATTCTCGCATCACGTCAATACGGCGACTTCTGTGTTCTCGCCTCGACGTACGAACACTCTTCAACGGAGCATCTTCATTTTCGACAGAATCAAAATCGTTATTTCGCATTTTTAGTCAATTTAGAAAGTTTTTCGTCTTCGAGCTCTCTAGATTCTTCCAGTTCCTCTTCAGTTACCGGACGTCCGCGCCTAATAGATTCCATCAAAAAATGAATTGCTTTCAACCGGCCATTGCACTTTTCAATGCAATTATCGTAAAAACCCTTCGTTTTCCAGTCACTTTCGGGAATATGTTCAGCGGCATACAGAAAATGTTCAACACAAATAGAAAGCTGGTCCGCTTCCTTTCTTAGATCTTCCAGATTACTTTTGGTGAAAAAAGCCATGATATAAAGATAGTATTTTAGTGAATATCAGGAATTTTTGATTGATATATTGCTCTAAGTTCTATTTTCTGCGCTCAAATTGCATTTTTTTGTAAACTTTTGAAACTTTTATATATATTAAAAAACATGAAATCGACACTATACACGCTTTTCAAGATGGTACGTCCAGCAAATATCGTGATTGCAATAATCACGCTATTAATCGGCTATGGGTTACTAGAGCACTACCCACCCATTTACGTTCTGCTTTTGCAGATTCTCGGGTTTGCATCTGCACTCGGGTTTGCAAACATCCATAACGATATTATCGACAAGAAAAGCGACAAGCTGAACCGTCCAGAACGTCCGCTCGTGACTGGCAAGGTCACCATCAAATCCGCCAAAAAGGCGTGGATAGCTCTTGCAATACTCGCAATTCTCTGCGGACTTGGCGATACTATTATACAATGCGTGAAGTTCATGAACGTCGTCAAAGACTGGGAACATGCAGCGGCATTTGGCATAGAAGGTGCTATCATCCTGACATTCCCTTTGTGGTTTTTCGTTCTTCTTATCGCACTGCTCACGGCATATAACCGCAGAATAAAGCACACCCCGCTCGTCAAGAACATAACAGTCGCATTTCTCTGCACAACTCCTTTGCTATATGCGGTGCAGCACTACTTTAACTTTGCAAATTACGAAAGCCCCGTAAATGAAACGTGGGCAATCATCCCAGCCATTCCACTTACATTTTTGATTACAACCGCTCGTGAAATTTACAAGGACCTCCAAGACGAAACAGGTGACCTTAAGGTCGGTATCAAGACATTCCCGCTTATCGCAGGTGCAAAGGCCGCACGAGTCCTCGCCGGTATAATTATTGGCATTACCTGGTTATTGCTCCCCGTCCCTGTATTCTTCATGGAAGAAGCCTATAACAATAATTATCCGCCGCTGTTCCTTATCATTACAGGAATAACACTCACTCCCTGCTTTATCTACACTCTTATCAAAGCATGGCGACATAAATACCATCTAGCACAGAACGTCTTAAAAGTTGCAATGGTCATAGGTTTACTTGCACTATTCATCAGCAAGTATGCCGCCAACTAAAAATGAAAAGAGCCGCTTTCAAAAGCGGCTTTTTATATGGCATCGTATTTTATACGATTAAGTTTTATTAAGCGTTTTCAAAGGTCCAGCGGATGTGTTCGTCCAAGAAGTCATGGGCATCAAACACAAGTCCAAAGGTGTCCTTGATTTTTTGAACATCATAGAGCATCGGTTCATCGCCCCAGCCCATGTCGGTTTCCACGATTTTAGAAGTGCAATCAGGCTTAAGAGCAATCATCTTTTCAGCAATTTCTTTCCAGCTGATCCATTCGGAACCGAGACCGAGGAAGATTTCTTCATTGAGGTCCGATTCAAGCAACTTCATATAAATCTGAGCCTGCTGGGAAGCATGAATAAACTGCGTTCCGTCATTCTTGATAATATGAATATCGCGGTTTTCCTTGACGGCGTAAGCCATTTCAAAGAAGCGGCGGTCCGGCTGCGAGCATCCATCGGGGAATGCCGGATTGCCAAACGTATAACCCGGACGGATGATATTGCGCTTCATCTTGACTTCAGGAAACTGGCTCCCGTAACCATGGCTAAAACCAAGCACGTAGGCTTCGCCAGCAGCTTTGGTCGCACCATACAAATCGATAGGCATGCTGCTAGTCGTCTCTCGCATTTCGGAACGGACACGGCCCATAGCAGAGGTGCTGCTCGTCATGATAAACTTTTCGCATCCTGCACGAGCGGACATTTCCAAAAGAGCAACAGTTGCACGGGTATCGTTCATGAGCATGGCGCTCGGGGTATCACCCCAGCCAAGAGCTACATGAATACAAGCGTCACAGCCAATCAGGCCCTCACCCATTTTTTCGAAATCTGTCAAAGCTGCTTCGACAAAAGAAACATTCGGATTCGACCTTAAGGTTGGCACCTTGTTCGGATGGCGTGTAGCAACGACTACTTCATGCCCTTTTTCCAAAAGAGCCTTAACTACATAATGGCCAATAAACCCAGTTCCACCCGTTACAAAAACTCTCATACGACTTCCTTTTTGACACCTATCTTTTTTAATATAGATTATGTCGGTTCAATCCGGCAAGATTTATAGGCGTATATTTATTGTTTTTAGAGCTTTTTCACGTAAAAACAGACTTATTTAGTTTTTCCCCAGTTTCTTAAAAATTTTGATACGGCACATTCAAGCAACAACACATTCTAATAACTAGTAACTATCAACTAATTTACTAGATTAAATCGCAAAGATTTTTAGTGAGGTTTTTATGTCCCGTTTACGCGTTTTGGTTTTGATGGGCGGTCCATCTACAGAACATGATGTTTCAGTCGTCAGCGGCACCGGCGTCGTGCGTGCCATGGATCCGGAAAAGTATAACATACACCCGGTGCTCATAGACAAAGACGGCACCTGGCACTGGTCTTCCCGCGAACTTTCTCCGTACCAAAAAGCAAACTTCTCTGCAAACTATTTCTATAGCCTCGAAGGCTCGGCCGCAAACAAGAAAAAGTCTCCGGCCCTTTCGGAACTTCCGTCTGCCGACATCGCATTCCTTGCCCTCCACGGCAAATGGGGCGAAGACGGACACATCCAGGCATTGCTTGAAAACTGGAACATCCCGTACACGGGCTGCGGCCTTTTGGCATCGGCTCTTGCCATGGACAAAATCAAGTCCAAAGAAATTTATCGAGCAAACAACATCCCGACACCGCCCTACCGCGTCATCTGGAAGCACGACTTCACCGGTGACACGCTCGTGAGCGTTGCCGACGAACTTGGATTCCCGCTCGTCATCAAAGACCCGCTGGGAGGTTCTTCCATCGGCATTGGCATAGCAAAGGATCTTGACGAAGCCGGCAAGATTGCCCAGGACTTGTTCAAGGACTCCAACCGTTTGCTCTGCGAAAAGTTCATCGCCGGTGGCGAAGCCAGCTGCGGTTACATCGAAGGCGAAAAGCCCTTGCCGCCAACTGAAATGCGTATGACCACTCGCGAATACTTCGACTACGAAGCCAAGTACAATGGCGAATGTAAGGAAGTGACGCCGGCCGAATTCGCACCGGAACTCACCGCTCGCATCCAGGAACTTGTAAAGAACGCTCACTACGCTTTGGGTGGCGCAGGCTACAGCCGTACGGACGTCCGCATTACAAAGGATGGCGAACTTTTCGCCATCGAAACGAACACCCTCCCAGGCATGACGCCAACGTCTCTACTGCCGCAACAGGCCGCATGCAATGGCATCACATACAGCCAGCTAATCGACCTCATCATCGACAAGAGCTTGGAGATCAAGCGCTAACTAACGGCTATTGACCAATGACTAACTACGACTTAATAGTAGATACATCCCGCAAGGGAATTTCGATGGCGCTGTATGCAGGCTCGATTTACGAAGAAATCGTAGACCCGGCTGGCAAAGGCGAAGTCTTGAGTGCAAGCCTCGATTCTCTGCTTGCGAAAGTCGGCGCTACGCTCGATGACGTGAAGCGGGTCATGGTGACAGTTGGACCTGGTTCGTTCAGCGGACTGCGCACGGGCGTCGCATTCTGCCAAGGGCTTTGCTTTAGCGGCAAACGCAATTTGTACGGCGTGACGACATTGCAGGCTCTCGCCTGCTTTGCTGGCGTCCCCGGTGAATCTGTTGCAGTCGTAATTCGCGCACGCAATGGGTTCTGGTACTTGCGATTGAACAACGAAGAAAGCTTTATCGAAACCGAAGAAGTCATAGCACGACTCAAGGGGAGCTCTGTTAAGACAGCCGTTGTCGATGCCGCTGCACTTGCAGACGAAGCGCTTTCGACTGTTTTTGCAGAACAAGGTATTTCAACAACACTCGATACAGGCAAGCCACTTAGCATGTGGTCTCCGCTTTTTGAAACGGTAAAGCCTTCACTTATTCAAGAAGCCAACTACATCCAGCCCTCGTACTTCGAGAAGTTGAAGGTGTAATCGCCATGCAACTGCGCGAAATGACCGAAAATGATTTGCCTCCAGTTCTCGAATTGCAACGGGAACTGGCATTTCAGGACTGGAATGAAAAGCAATTTCTGTCGGAAATCCGCGCAAGTTATGCGTACTGCGTTGTTTGCGAGGATGATGGCGGCAGTCCAAATGGCGACACAAGCCGCGCACTCTTAGGTTATGCCATATTCCATTTGCTCGGTTCCGATTCCGAACTGTTGAGTATTGCCACCCGCACTTCAGAACAGCGCAAGGGCATCGGCAGCCAACTTTTGAAAGCCGGTTTAAATAAACTAACCGAAAGCGAAGACCAATGTTTTTTGGAAGTCCGCAAAGGGAACGTCAAGGCCCGCGCCTTTTACGAAAAGCATGGTTTTAAGCAATACAACGTCCGCAAAAATTACTATTCCGATGGCGAAGATGCTATTTTGTATGTTTTCAAGAACGCGCCCACAGCATAACAGGCAAGACAATCTAAGCAGGTAATTACTTTGTCAAATATTCTAAAGTCCGATAAAAACGATCGTAAGAAAAAAAATTTCAGCGTAGGAATTGCGCTGCTTGTTTTGCTTGCCATAGCCATCATCATCTATATTACCTTTGAAAAAAGCGGTCATTGGCTTGTTCAAGACGATAATTTCGAGCACGTTAAATGGGTTACCATACTCGACGGGCAAACAGCGGACTTAGAACGCAACGATTTTGCAGCAGAACTCGTAAGAGAAGGCAAAGCGGATTCCGTGCTGATTCTTGGCCGTCGAATTTACCGCGATCGTAGCAATGCAGAATTTTACGCCGAAGATTTCATGAAACTCGGTGACTTCGACAAAAACGCAGTTTTTCTCGTTCCACACAACGACCCCTCCACCATCAGCGAAGCCTATTCACTCATTCCTTGGTTAAAAAAGCACAACGCAGACACGGTTCTTCTTATCACTGATGCTGCATCGACATACCGCGTCAAAAGGATTTTCCAAAAGCTATCTGGAAACAGCCCTGTTTACTTGACCAAAGATATCAAGCACGTCACATATAACCCTTCTTGCTGGTACAGCAATAGAGAATCACGCAAAAACTGGCTCCGCAGTTGGGCCGCTTTATTCGCATCGTATTTCGATTTATTCAATACCGATACGCTCGAAGCTGTTGATTCGTCTTATTACAAGCCTATCAAATCTTACGCCGAATACAAGCGCGAAATCAGCTCGAATGTCAACTTGCAAAAGCTCCTACCGAAAATTGAAGACAAGATAAAAGCGGAATCGGAAAAAGAAGCGGCCAAAGATTCTATAAAGGCGTCTGAAAAAGTTCAAGTCAAAGAAACTAAAGAATCGCCGAAAGAGCAGTCCAAAACGCAAACGAAGGACCAACCGAAAGAAAAAGCCAAAGAAAAGGCTTCCGAAAAGAAGGCTGACGTTAAGAAACGAAAATAACGAAACACTATTACGTCATTCTGATGGCGAAGCCCCAACCTCTTTGGCTCGGTTATATCCATGCAAGCATGGCTGCAACGCTCGCCTTCTGAGGTTGTTTTCGCTTCGCTCAGGATGACGGAGATGCAGAGCATTTCACTAAAGCAACAATTAAGCACTCAGCAATAACAGTGCAGCAGTCAAAGGCGCGCTCCAGTTAATTGCAACTTCGTTACTTGCAAACGAGCACTGTTCATCTGCATAGGACATTCCCGGAGCATCCCCAAGATAATGAGGATTGCGGTGAGCATCCTGACGGTCCACGTTGATTCCCCCGACAACAAGTCCAGGCACTGGTTTCACAACACCATCGGAATGGCTAATGCGATGATGCGGGAATTTCGGAGAATTCCATGAAGAACCCGTTACAAAACTCACGTCCACGGGATTCCTGCCATAGATAAACTCAATTTGTTCCATTGCAGCCTTGCAATATTTCGGTTCTTTAAACCATTCATACGCCAAATACAAAGTAAGCGCATGGTTTGCAATATCACCATTACTGCCCCAAATAAACTTGCGGATCGATAAGCTATACGGGTCTTCATTTTGCAACTTGAGGATTTCTTCAGCCGTGTACATAAAAGCCTTTCGAGCTTTTTCAGTCCACTTGCAATCCATTGTGGCAAGCGCAAACCAAGCCAAGTTCTGCGTCGAGCGCCATTGCAAACCATATGTCGGCAAAAACGCTTCCATATCCGCAGGGAGTTGCTTTTCAATCCGTTCAATCAATTCCGCGGCAACACCGCCAACAATTTTATCTGCATTTTCTGCAACAAGTGCGCGGTAAAGCATTGCACGCGCCCAGAAAAAGTCATCGCCTAAATCCGGGTCCCCATATCCGCCACTGCCTTCCGTATTATGCGGCCAATCGACTTCGGGATTTTGTTCAGCCCACAAATAAGCACGGACGCTAGCCTTTAAACACTCAGCCGCAAAGTCAGCATCGACATCCGTATATAAGCAATACGCTTGCGCCAAGGCGCCCACAAAGTTCAATGTAGACGAAGTCGACTTTCCAAGAATGTAACGCTTTTGCGAAGCATCCGATTCCGCCGGAGTTACAAAGCCATCCCAACGGTAAGGAGTCACCTTGAAGAAAACGCCGCCATCATCATCTTGCATGCGCAAGAAAAATTCAAGTTCAAAACGGATTTCATCGAGTAGGCTCACCGGCTGTTCAAAGGATTCTTTAAAAGCGGCACCGCCCACAAATTCCGATGTCTTTCGCAGTTCACAAGCGAGCATCAACGTTGCAACACTCACGCCACCATTCACAATATACTTGCCATAATCGCCGGCATCATACCAGCCCCCATGAGCATTCCAAACCCCGGAACGATTCATGGTCGGGTGAAATTCCAACGCAGAGTCCAAATGCGCCGCAGGGCGAGCCCACGCCCCAGCAAATTTTGCAGGCAATTCCACGCCGCTCCGCTGATAATAGAACGACTTGATATTCGCACGAGTCTCGCGAGCAAGCCATTCTCCAGAAATCTGAAATTCATGCGAAGTTACATTCAAGCCTTCAAGAACAATTCGATACAGCCCCAAAGCCGTTACCGAAGAGAAGTCCCCTTTGTAAAGGAACTCGCCCGTATAATCGCAACGGCCCAATTTTTCGGCAACGCCCTCAAATACGCAATTTGACGAGGTGTTCAAAATTTTGAACTTGACCGACGCCAAAGAAACATCCTCCGAAAAGGCAATCAGGAAAGTCTTGGAAGATGAAGGGGCGTAACCCGGTTCACAATAATGTAATTTCGCATTCATACCCTAAGAATAACTTTTTTAGTCTAGGATATTTAAAAAAAAGCCTCTTTATTGTTTATTACAGTAAACAACAGACGGTAACATATAGCAAGATGCCAAAAAATACAATTTTGCTATTTTATTTTATGTTGAAAAATTAACCTGGCTTTGAACGCCAAGGGGATTACAACTATGAAATTGAAAAAGCCCGTCAAAATCACCCTCATCGTATTGGGATCACTCGTCGTACTCTACTTCGTTGCGCTCCTCGTGGCCCCCAAAATCGCCCGCAGCTACATCGAAGAACATTCCAAGGAGATGATTGGTCGAAGCATCACCATCAAGGACATCAGCCTGAACCCGTTCACGTACGTTCTCGATGTCGATACGCTCGCCATCCTGGAAGCTGACGACAAGACCAAATTCGTCGCATTCGACAAGTTCAGCATGAACATCAACCCGCTGAAGCTCATCACGAGAACATTGGATATCAGCGACATCTACATGAAAGCCCTCTACGTTCGCACCACGCAGCACGGAGAGCGCTTCAACTTCAGCGACATTCTTGAATTCTTGGCGCAAAAAGACAGCATCTACTACGCCGAACATCCTGAAGAAAAGAAAGCCCAAGATAACGAAAGCAAGAGCGCTGCAGAAATCGCAGCCGGCCTTCCGGTCAAACTCAGCCTTAGGAACATCGTCTTTGAAAAGGGTAACATCATTTACCAAGACATCAAAGTCGGTTCCAAATTCCATCTCAAGGATTTCTCCATCAACATTCCGGCAATCTACCTCGAAGACAATGCTACAGGTGTTGATGTAAGTCTCAAGTTTGCAGATGGTGGTGACCTGAGCGTTAAAGTCGATGCCAACATGGCCACGTACGATTTCAATATTTATTTGAACCTGCATAGATTCGCACTCGCCTGCATCAAGCCGTACCTGAACGATTCCATCACGTACAAGGACTTCTCGGGCTTTCTCTCGGCAAATATCACCATCAGCGGCAACATCAACAGCATACTTTCTTCCAACGTCAAGGGCAAAGTCATACTCGACAAAATTGACCTCACCGAAAAGAGCGGAAGCAAGATGGGTGCAGAAAACGTTACAGTCGGAATTGGCAAGGCAAACCTGACCGACAACGAATACCTCATCGACTCCGTCATTGTGGATGGCGCATTTGCACATATCGATTTGTACAAGGACGGCAAGACAAACTTTGACGTGCTCCTCACCCCGATGAACAAGGGTGCCGCAAAGGTAACGGATTCTACCGCAACTACCGATTCGACAGTCACAGCAGAAGCAGCTCCAAAGGCTGAACCTAAACCCGAACCGAAAGCTGAACCTAAGGCTGAACCCGTTGCAGACACAACAAGCAAAGCCACAAGCGACACAACAAGTGTAGCCAAAGCTGCAGACCAGAAGCCCGCCAAGGCAAAGAAGCTCAAGGCAAAAATCAACAAGCTTCTCGTTAAGAATACTTATATCACGATTACAGACCACACGATTATTCGTCCGTTCAACTACAAGGTGAGTGCAATTACGGTAACAGGCCAGAACATCAATTACGACACGCCTTGCAACGTGAATGTCGCCGCATCGTTCCCGGAAGGCGGAAGCCTCTCGCTCAAGTACCACGGTGCCCTCAGCAACCTCAACACAATGGACATCTACATCAGTGTCAAGAACCTTGTGCTCAAGCATTTCTCGAACTACTCGTTGCACTACACCGCCTACCCCATCAAGGCCGGTACACTTGCATTCGCTAGCGAAAACAAGATCGTGGAACGCAACCTCGATAGCAAGAACACCATCGACATTTATAACATCACCGTAGGGAACAAGGTCGACGACATCGACCCGGAATACACCGTCCCGATGAAAATCGGTCTCTACATTTTGAAGGACAAGGACGACAAGATTCAATTCGACGTACCGGTTAAAGGTAACCTCGATGACCCGGAATTCTCTTACGGAAAGATTATTTGGAAGACCGTTGTAAACCTGCTCGTGAAGGTCGCCGTGTCGCCGTTTAGACTCGTTGGAAACCTCGCTATGGCAGGCGCCAGCGCCCTCGGCTTTGACCTCGGCAAGAACGATGAAGTGCTGATTGATGCCAACACCGAAACATTCACTAGCGAACAGTACGCCAAGGCCATCAAGATGACAGAAATGATCCAAAAAGACCCGAACCTCATGCTGACATTCACGCAGTACTACAACCCGAGAAAGACAGCCAAGGAATACAAGGTCAAGCAGCTCAAAATTGATTTCTACAAACAAAAGAACAACAAGACCGAATTGAACGAGCTCGACTACAGAGCCATCGAAGAAATCAAGGATAAGGACAAGGAATTCCAAGCCTACGTCAAGGAACATTCTGCCGAAATCGACAAGAACTACATGATGAAGGTACTCCCGCAAATGGCATCAAAACGCAACGCCGACTTGCTCAAGGTTTTGCGTGCACAGCCAGGCATCACCAAGAAGAACCTCAAAGTCATCACGGCCCCGAGAGATGCGCTCCGCAACTACAAGGACAAGCCGATGTACAAGGTCACTGTAGACGTGCAATAGCGCCGGAGGCACAGTTACTAGTTACGGAGTTAATAGTTACTAGAGAAAAAGGGCATCGCTAAGCGATGTCCTTTTTTTAATTGCAAAATGAGCGAGCCGCGTAATCCAGCGCGATGCTCTTTCAAAAATTATTCGTGAATTACAGTACCCGCAACTTTCTGGTTCGCAACCTTCACACCATCCCAAAGAATGGCATTGCTGACTTCAGAATTTTCGATGACGCAATTATCCCCAACCGACACATCAGGACCGACCTTGGAATTCTTGATAACTACGTTCTTGCCGATGTGGCACGGTTCGATAATTTCAGACCCTTCGAACTGCGGAATCTTTTCTGCACTACGCTTAAGAATGTGCGCATTCGTAGAAAGCAAGGTTTCAACAAGGCCACAATCCAGCCACTTTTGAACCGGAGCGGTACGGAACTTGCAGCCGCCCTCAATCATGCGTTCAAGCGCATCCGTCAACTGGAATTCGCCCTTGGTGCGGATATCATTCTGCATGAGGTATCCCAAAGCTTCCTTGAGCGCCTTGACATCCTTGATGTAATAAATTCCAACTATAGCTTCGTCCGAAACGAATTCCTGCGGCTTTTCCACAAGGCGTTCAATAAGCCCGTCTCCATTCGTTACGGCGACTCCAAAACGCTTAGGATCTTCGACCTTGAACGTATAGAGAATATTTTCCGTCGCCTTTTCGAGAATAGACAAGTCAGCCTCGAAAAGCGTATCACCAAGAATAATCAAAAGAGGTTCATCGTCATTCACATACGGAAGCGCAAGGCTGATAGCTTCACCCAAGCCCTGAGGATTGGATTGAATCACCGTACGAACAGCACCCCATGAGGTTTTCTGCTTCAAAAATTCATCAACAACCGGAGCTTTATATCCCGTTATAAAAATCGTTTCGGATGGCTTTAAAAAAAGAGTATCATCGACAATCCAATCCAAGATTGTCTTACCAGCTACAGGAAGCAAGCACTTTGGAAGATTTTCCGTATATGGGCGAAGGCGAACGCCATTGCCAGCAACAGGAAGAACAATTTTCATTCAAAAAACCTTTTTTTTCTAGTGTATTCAAACACCCTTACTTAAAAGCAAAAGATAAAAAAAACGTAAAAAAAAAACACGATTCACATCATTTTAGACAAACAATCAGCCGTTTTTATTACAAAATTCGTTCTATGGCAAAAACACAGCTTCCAGTTTCATTTTTAAACATCCATATCTTGTAAAACCAATCCCGTTTCAAAAATAGACACTTCAATGAGAATCTCACCCACGAATACCCCTAATATATATGATTTGGATTTTGGCACGGAAATTGCTTTAAAAGGGTCGAAACAAAAATATGGTCCAATTTGGAACAACTCCAACATTAAAGTGGACCAAGCCATTTAACTGGGCATTGCCCAAAAGAGGATAAAAAAGATGATCAAGCCTTTAGCAGATCGAATCGTTGTCAAGCCGGCTGAAGCCGAACAGAAGACCTCCTCCGGTCTCTTCATTCCGGATAATGCAAAGGAAAAGCCGATGCAGGGTAAGGTCGTGGCCGTAGGTCCGGGTCGCAAGAACGACAAGGGCGAAGTCGTTGCCATGGAAGTCAAGGTTGGCGACGTGGTGCTTTATGGCAAGTACAGTGGTACTGAAGTCACCGTCGACGGAGAAAACTTCCTCATCGTTAAGGAATCCGACGTTATCGCTACTCTGTAGTAGCTAGTCAATGGTCAATAGTCGCTAGTTTCAGTTAGGCGGCAAAGCCGCGATTACAAGGTCCGATGACCAATGACTAATGACCAACAACCAAAGAATTTTAAAAAGGAATAACAAAAATGGCAAAGCAATTGAAGTTTGATGTAGCAGCTCGCGAATCCCTCATGAAGGGCGTTGACAAGCTCGCCAATGCAGTTAAGGTTACTCTCGGTCCTAAGGGCCGTAACGTCATGATCGCACGTTCCTTCGGTGCTCCGAACGTCACTAAGGACGGTGTTTCTGTCGCTAAGGAAGTCGAACTCGAAGACGCATACGAAAATCTCGGCGCACAGATGGCCAAGGAAGTTGCCAACAAGACTTCTGACGCTGCAGGTGACGGTACCACGACTGCAACCGTTCTTGCTCAGGCAATCACTCGTGAAGGCTTGAAGAACGTCGCTGCAGGAGCAAACCCGATGGACATCAAGCGCGGTATGGACGCTGCTGTCGAAGCTGTGATCAAGGAAGTCGGCAAGATGGCCGTCAAGATCAACGGCAAGGAACACATCGCCCAGGTTGCAACGATTTCTGCTAACAACGACCCGGAAATTGGCGAACTCCTCGCCAACGCAATGGAAAAGGTCGGCAACGATGGCGTCATCACCATCGAAGAATCCAAGACTGCTGAAACCGTCCTCGACGTTGTCGAAGGTATGCAGTTCGACCGTGGCTACCTCTCTCCGTACTTCGTCACGAACACGGACAGCATGGAAGTCGCTCTCGAAAATCCGTACATTCTCCTGTACGACAAGAAGATTTCTACCATGAAGGATTTGCTCCCGATGCTCGAACACGTTGCAAAGCAGGGCAAGTCTCTCCTCATCATCGCCGAAGACGTCGATGGCGAAGCTCTCGCAACGCTCGTTGTGAACAAGATGCGCGGCACCTTGAAGGTTGCTGCCGTTAAGGCTCCGGGCTTTGGCGACCGTCGTAAGGCCATGCTCGAAGATATCGCAATCCTCACTGGCGGTATGCTCGTCTCCGAAGACACGGGTGCTAAGCTCGAAGATGCTCCGGTTACCGTTCTCGGTAAGGCAAAGTCCATCACCATCACGAAGGACAACACCACGATCGTCGAAGGTGCTGGCGACGCCGCTTCTATCAAGGGCCGTATCGCTCAGATCAAAAAGCAGATCGAAGCTACCACGAGCGACTATGACCGTGAAAAGCTCCAGGAACGCTTGGCAAAGCTCGCCGGTGGCGTTGCTGTGATCAAGGTCGGTGCTGCTACCGAAGTTGAAATGAAGGAAAAGAAGGACCGCGTCGACGACGCTATGCACGCAACTCGTGCTGCTGTCGAAGAAGGTATCGTTCCGGGTGGTGGCGTTGCTCTCATCCGCGCTGAAAAGGCTATCGACGCTCTCACGTTCGACAATGCCGACCAGAAGACTGGTGCTGCAATCATCCGCCGCGCTATCGAAGAACCGCTCCGCCAGATCGTCCAGAACGCTGGCCTCGAAGGCTCTGTCGTGGTGAACAAGGTCAAGGAAGGCAAGGACGGCTTTGGCTATAACGCTAAGACCGACACTTACGAAGACCTCATCAAGGCTGGCGTCATTGACCCGGCTAAGGTGACCCGCACGGCTCTCAAGAACGCCTCCTCCATCGCTTCGATGATCCTTACGACTGACTGCGTGATTACCGAAAAGAAGGAACCGAAGGCTCCGGCAGCTCCGGCTATGGATCCGTCCATGGGCATGGGTGGCATGATGTAATCCGCTAGAATTTCATATTCTAACTCCACTAAAATCCCGACTCTAACGAGCTCGGGATTTTTTGTGTAGATTGACGCCATCGATTCCCTCCCCTCTCGTCTTTCCGAACGAAGTGAGGAATCCAGTCATTTCTCGTTTCGCAATACAAGACTTTACTGGGTCCTTCACTTTGGTTCAGGACGATACAAAAAAGGAGCCGCACAGGCTCCTTCAAATCTTGACTAGTAACTAGCAACTAATAACTAGTAACTCAATTAGAACATCTTTCTTGTATTGCGCTTGGGCTGCGGCTCAGGTTCCTTCTTGCCCTTCTTTTTCTTGGGCTGCGGAGCTTCGTAGCGGTTGTTTTCGACAACACCCTTGTTGCTGAACAAAGTAGCGTTATCAGCAGACTTTGTCTGAGAACTGAAGTGGTTACCATCGCAACGTTCCGTCGGACCATACCCCGCCGTATAAAGGCAGTAAGACTTTTCAGAGCAGAACTCGCCCGCAACAAGACCCGTATGGTTACAAATGCCACGGCTAATCACGCCAGGCGGGACCGGGAATGGGAGCTTCGGCAAATCCTTGTGTAACCTAGCCATCGTAGCCATCCAAATCGGGAGAGCGTCTTCGGTACCCGTATGACCGGCACCCATGGTCCCCGGAGTATCGGACCCCACCCAGACACCCATCGTGTACTGTTTGGTAAAGCCGATGTACCAAGTATCCGTGTAGTCGTTGGTCGTACCGGTCTTACCTCCGCTCGGATGGCGGAAACCAGAAGCCCAGACACGGCCAGCCGTACCACGAACGTTCACGTCCTTAAGCATATCGACCATCAAGTAAGCCGATGCCGGGCGCAACACTTCGTGTTCAACCTTTGAATTCTTTTCGAGAATTTCACCATTGCGGTCCACGATAGATTCAATCATGTACGGTTCAATGCGATTACCGCCGTTCGGGAACACCGTGTAAGCAGAAGTCATTTCCATGAGCGTTGCACCCACAGAACCGAGAGCCAAGCTCGGGACAGCCTGCAACGGAGCACGCTTGATGCCGAACTTGCGGGCATAGTTCACCACGTTGCTGAGACCATACTTCATGCCGGTCAAAATGGCAGGCAAGTTCTTGGACTTGTAGAGAGCGCGGCGGAGCGTCATCATGCCTTCGAAGTCATGTTCGAAGTTACCCGGGCGCCAAACCTTGTTCGGGTTCTTGTCATCCGGATCCGGGATTGTCACCGGCTGGTCATTCACGGAGTCGCACGGGCTTGCGCCATTGTCCATGGCGGTCGAGTAAACAATCGGCTTGAACGAAGAACCCGGCTGGCGCAAAGACTGCACAGCGCGGTTCCACTTGGACTTGTTAAAGTCACTTCCGCCCACCATGGCTCGAATTGCACCAGTCTCGTTTTCAATGATAATAGCAGCAACTTCTGCATGATGATAACGGATACTGTCCGGGAAGCGGGTAAACTGACCACGTCTATTCTTCACCGTATCCGCAGAAAGGTATTCCTTCTTGAAGAGGGTATAGACACTATCGAAATGAGCGACAACGCTATCTTCGGGCATGCCATACTTCTTAGTAAGTTGGAGCCTGCGGGTAGCGCGGTACTTGATACGGCGACGGACCCTTTCAACCTGAGCATAGGCTACGCTATCGAGGAATGCCTGGATATCCGGATCAATCGTACTGTAGACGGACACACCATCAGCATAGAGCGAGTTTTCGCCGTACTTCTTCTCCATATACTTGCGTATTTCTTCGAAGAAATAAAGACCATTCCCGGTAACTTCTTCCTTCTTGGCAAGTTCAATCGGAGTACTCACATACTTGTGGTATTCATCGCGAGTGATATAGCCTGCATCGTACATGGCGAAAAGAACAGTGTTACGACGACGGAGAGAATTCTTTGGATGACGGTCCGGACGGTACGTTTCAGGGCGCTGCAACATACCGGCGAGCACAGCATATTCCGGGATAGAAAGACTATCAAGCGGCTTGCCGAAGTAGTATTTGCCTGCAGCCTGAAAACCGTAATTACCGCCTGCGAGGTAAACTTCGTTCATGTAGAACTCGAGAATTTCTTCCTTCGTGTAGGTCTGTTCAATTCGAATAGCCGTCATCATTTCCTTGATCTTACGGGAAAGGGAACGTTCCGGCGTGAGGAACAGAAGCTTGGTGAGCTGCTGCGTCAAGGTCGATGCACCGCGAAGTTTATTGCCAGACACGGCACTTTCGATAATTGCCGAAGGAATCGCCCAAACGTTCATGCCCCAATGCTTATAGAAAGCGCGGTCTTCGGTCGCCATCACGGCTTGGATTGCCTTTTGCGGAATCGAATCAATTGAAGTCCATTCACGGCGTTCCACGAAATATTCGTGAGCAATTTGACCATCCTTATCATAGATATTCGTCACAAGGCGCGGATTGATCTGTTCCAACTGCGAGAGCGACGGCAGTTCCGGCGAGTAATGGATATAGACGATAAGAGCTGCAATGAAGGCCAAAATAATTGGGCACATCAGAATAAAGAACCAGCGGAAAACCTTGTTTGCGAACGCAATTTTCAATACGTTCCAAATTTTCTGCCAAGCGATGGAACCATACTTCTTGATGGCCGAGCCTAAAATTTTCATGAAAGCTTTGAACTTATTCATTTTCATCAACACTAAAAAAGTTTGGGGACAAAAATAGCTAAAGAACGAAATCTATTCAATTATAGGGGATCGCAATTAGGGGTTAAATAGGGGGTATAAGCAATTGCGAATGGTCAAAACGAGAATGCAAACGGTCAAAATAGGAATGCGCGAAACTTTTTTCAAAAAAATTCATTTTTTTTGCCCTTTACCCTTGACATTATTTTTGATTAATCTATATTTGTGCCCGTCAACGAGAGAAGACAACAAAACGCGGATGTAGCCCAACTGGATAGAGCGTTTGGCTACGAACCAAAAGGCTCCAGGTTCGAGTCCTGGCACCCGCAGAAGAAAAGGTCAGTCGCAAGACTGGCCTTTTCTGTTTTTGTTTTTACGAGAAACAGGAGCCTGCGTGAGCCATAAGCGACCGGTATCAACCGGTCGTGTTGGCGAGAGGACGAGCCATGACTTTTTTATCGCGATGTGGGCTCGTCCGGTCTTCATACCGCTCCAGGTTCGAGTCCTGGCACCCGCAGAAGAAAAGGTCAGTCGCAAGACTGGCCTTTTCTGCTTTTTGTACGCCGCAGGAAAACACGCTGAGAACGCGAAGAATGCGCCGGGAATGCTAGGGGGAATGCAAGAACTGCACCTATTACAATGTCATTCCGGCCGGAGCCCGTCCTGAGCGAAAGTCGAAGGATGCCGGAATCACCTGTTTTTGTATGTTCTTTTCATAAATGATTGTAAACGCCAAGTTCTCTCAAGAAGGTGACCCCGGAATAAAAGCTACCAAGGCGAATGCTGCGAAAATGCTTGCATTTTCATAGCTGAGCCGAAGTGCTTTGTACCTGTACAAATCCGGGGAGACAGTAAGCAGGCCAAGGTGACAGCGTCAGAATGACGTAATGGGTACACCCCTCAGAATGACGCAATAGAAAACGCTACAAGTTTTTGGGATGGAAGCTTTTGCGGTGAGCAGGAGTAAAGCCTTGACGGCGGATGGCGTCGAGGTGAGCTTTGGTGCCGTAACCGGCGTGTTTGTCAAAACCGTACCCCGGATAAAGTTCTTCTAATTTATCCATATAGCGGTCACGGAATACTTTGGCAAGAATCGAGGCAGCCGATATGCTTGCAATGCGGCCATCACCTTTGACGATGGGCATCTGGTTGTCTTGCGGCATTTTGTCGATTTTAAGATTGCCATCGACGGCGATTAAGATTTTAGGACAAGATGGCGACCCCGGAATAAATCCGGGGTGACAAGTCTGCGCAGCTTCAGCAAAAGAGCCTTTGACTTCGACAGGGATTTCAGGAGCAGATTCGTTCAAACCCGGAAATCCAAGAGCTTGCAAAGCACGGCGCATTGCCAAAAAGTCCGCTTCGAGAATGTTGATTTCGTCAATTTCTTCGACACTCGCGCTAGCAATCGCATAGCATGCACAAGCATCCTTTACCGCATCAAACATCGCTTCGCGTTTTGGGCGAGAAAGTTTCTTGGAATCGTTCAAAGTCAAAAGCGCATCGGGCGACTTGAGCACAGCGGCACAAGCAACAACAGGACCAGCAAGCGGTCCACGCCCCACTTCGTCAATGCCCACGACAATCGCGGAATTTTCCGACGCACATCCAGAACTCGCGCCATTCGCACCCGCAGAAAACAAATCCAAATCACCGCCAAAAGCGAGTGGATTAGCAGCGAACTTGCGCAGCGCCACCTCCCCTTCTACCGGGGATTCAATGTTTTCTAAAAATGCGGGCAGTTTGAATTTCATAGACCAAGCGAGGCCGCGTATTCTTTAATAGTCTTCCAATACAAGGCATGTTCTTGCACGAGGACGCGAGCGGCAAGCGTGTCAGGCGTATCGTCCGGCATCACAGGAACTTTAGTCTGCGCCAAGATGCGACCGCGATCGATTTCTTCACTTACGAGATGCACCGTCGGGCCAGATTCCGTTTCATGAGCGGCAAGCACAGCTTCGTGAACGTGATGTCCAAAGAAGCCCTTACCGCCAAATTTCGGCAACAGAGACGGGTGAATATTCAAAATGCGGTCCGGCATACGCTGGAGCATGCAAAGCGGGAGCGCCTTCATGTACCCCGCCAAAATCAAAAGGTCCACATCGTACTTGTCGAGAACTTCAAGCATAGCAGCTTCGTACGCAGCCTGATCGGGATGAGTCTTACCCGAAATATGATGCACCGGGATTCCGAATTCTTCGGCATGATGCACAGCACCACAACCCGCGTTGTTCGTAATCAAAAACTTGCACTGGGCTTCGAGGTCACCCTCGCCAATGCGATCAATAATCGCTTTGAAGTTGCTTCCACCGCCGGAAGCCATGACGCCAATTTTAAACATGCGCCCAAATATAGATTATTCACTCTCTATGGTCTATTCCAGGTGGAGTGCGGAGGTAATAAATAAGGCACGGCACCACAATGCATACAATCCAAACAAAGAAATTGACGTAGACGAACCACGATTCAAAGGTCACGTGAGCAGGGATTACGTATGCTTTCAACAGGGAAAACACCACAACGAGGAAAACACCGGGAAACAAGTGAGCAATCAACTTAGTCATACCCTAAAAATAAATCAATCAGAAGCAATTAATGTAAATAGTTTGAAAAAATGACGCATTTCTAATTACTATCTTTCCCCCCGTATAAACCTTTAAAATATCGGACCTCATTATGAGCATTAAAGAATATCTTGCCGGTGCAAAAATGTCCGGCTCCGTCCAAAAGCTGATGACCCCGGGTCTCGCTGTGGAATTCATTCAGCCGTGGTACACCCCGCTTTCAACAACTCCTTCCACCACGGGTATTGCCGTGGGCGGTATCGGTTCTACGTTTACCGCAACGCCTGCAGGCACGACTCCCGTGATGAACGTGATGCCGGGCGTCCAGGTTCGCACCGAAAAGGCTTCTGACCTCCGCTTCAACAACTTCTTCTTCAAGGAAGCAGTCCTCAGCGCAAAGGCTGCGCTCGTGATTGGCAACTTCGCCGCATTCGGCATTTACAACAACAACTTCCCGCTCCTCGACGAGAGCGGCGCACGCGTTTTCGGCGACGCCGACATGAAGGACCAGAAGAAGGCCGAAGCCAAGCTCAACAAGGTTCTAGCCGACAAGACTTTCTTCGAAACGAACAAGGCCGCTTTTGAACGCTGGCACATCCAGTTTAGCGACCGCACCCAGGCTTTGATCGCTGCAGGTAAGGACACAGCCGCCATCAACCGCGCCGTACTCATCGACTTCTTCGACGGCATGGTTGGCGAAAAGGCCGCCCGCGAAGGCGCCCTCACCGCCGCTTGGACAAACGACAGCGAATTCCTCGGCCAGCCGGGTTATGACGCCGCCAAGATGAAGTACACCGCCCTCTATCCGGTCAGCGAAACCGTTTACGAAGGCAAGGGTGTCGCCATCACCAAGACGCAGTCCAGCTACGTGACTCCGGGCGACGAACGCCTCTCCAGCCTCCCGGTGAACGCTACCGTCTTTACGCTCGAAAACAACACCAAGGAAACCCGCGAAGTGACGATCGTCCAGATTCAGGACAGCATCACGGGCTACATGGCAAAGAAGGACCGCCAAGGAGTTCAAGACTCCAGCTTTGTTCTCGTTCCGGTCGCACGTTTTCCGAAGGGTGTGCAGTTCGACAAGGAACTCGAAGATGGCCGCTCCGTTCGCGGTATCGAATTTTATAACGAAAAGGCTCTCGCCGAAAGCGACTTCAACGGTTGCATGGGCGTGAGCGTGGCTTGGAACAAGAAGGACAACCTCAATGTTTCCGTGAAGCCGATGTTCTACCAGGACGACGCCAAGTCCGTCTTGAAGGCAGCACTCCAGAGCGGTCGCGTTGCAAACTCCTGGGTCAAGAACGTCTACAGCGGACGTGAAACGATTGCCGGCGCCATCGCCGTTACCGCAGTCCTCAAGCCGAAGCAGAAGGTCAGTTTCCAGTTCAACATGGTGCTCGATTTCCCGGAAATCAAGCTGAACAAGCTCACCTCCGCCAAGAAGTACACCGCATTCTACCCGGAAGCATACGGCCGTGTGGTCGCCCTCCTTACGGAAGCTCTCGCCGCCGACAAGACTTTTGACGATCGCCTCAAGGCATTTGAAAACCTTGTTCCGAAGAAGCCGGTTGCAAAGCTCTACAAGACCGCCGCCAAGCAGGCTGAATTCAAGAGCCTCGCCATCAACACGCTCAGCTTCCTCGCCGAAGCCACCGTGTGGGACAAGGAAGACCGTTTCCTCGTCCGCGAATGCGCCGACTATCCGTTCTTCAACTCTCTCGACGTTTACTTCTACGGCAGCTTTAGCTTGCTCGCCCTCATGCCGCGCCTCGATGGCGTTGTGATGAAGCGCTTTGGCGATGCCATTCTCGCCGTGAACAACAACCGTCGCCGTCACCACGAATTTGTGAACCTCCCCTACGCCGACCTCCCGGATCCGAAGCTCGAAGGCCCGCGCGCTGTGCGTGGCGCTGTGATTCACGACCTCGGTAGCCCCTTCGACGCCGAACCGGATGCCTACGACTGGCACAATGTTAAGGAATGGAAGGACCTCGCTCCGAAATACGTACTCATGGTCTACCGTCACTACCACAAGACGAAGGACATGCAGTGCCTCGCCGATTGCAAGGAAGCCGTTTACGCCGCCATGGAATACCTCGAAAAGATGGTGAACCCGGGCGAAAACTTCCCGCTCACGCACGGTACGGACGACACGTTCGACAACCTCTGCAGCTACGGCATCTCCGTTTACTGCGGTTCCCTCTGGATTGCAGGCCTCCGCGCTGCCGCAAAGATTGCAGAGCTCCTCGGCGATAACGATCAGGCCGCCAAGTGGAACGAAAAGTCCGAAGCAGCCAACAAGGAATTCACGGAATCTCTGTGGGACGAAAACGAAGGCTACTTCCGCTTCTTCGTGACCCCGATGGAAATGAAGGACTTGAATGTCGAAAAGTACGCCGAACTCCGCGAAGCCGTGAAGGTATCGCTCGAACTCCCGGAAGATCCGAACGCAGGCGTGAAGGCCATCAACGAATGGCTCTGCGCAGGCGAAATCCCGGACGGCGAAGACCTCTCCAAGAACGAACTCCGCGGCCTCAAGAAGGCTTGGATTACGGCTCAGTGCAAGGAAGCCTTCACCAAGAGCTGGGAAGCAAAGATTGCAAACGACTGCGACGACGTGTTCGCCGATACGATGCTTGCCGATACCTACCTCCGCTTGCTCGACCTCGAACCGATTACCGACAGCGTGAAGGCCAAGTCTAACTTGCTCAGAATTTTCAATACGAACTATAAGGCCAACAGCCCGCTCATCGGTGCCGCAAACCTTGTCCGTAAAGACGGTTCTCCGCTCGACGAATTCAACTTCCAGGCTCACGACGTTTGGATTGGCATTCAGTACAGCATCATGACCGCCATGATGTTCCACGGTTTGGAAAAGGAAGCCTCCGTGCTCGCCGATTCCATGATCGGAAACCTCTATGACGAAGCACGCGTTCCGTTTGCTGCACCGGAAGGATTCAACGGTTCTTGCCGCCTCCACCCGGAAGCTCTCGTTGCAAAGTTCGGGCTCAGCGCAACTGCCGCCGACAAGATGCACAAGGAACTCCTGAAGAAGGGCGCTCTCCTCGCCGATTCCCGCATCAGCCCGAAGCTCCCGCGCAATCTCGCCGCCTTCACAAAGGCTTTCGGCGCCATTGCCAAGAGCAACAAGGTCGATGTGAACGAGCTCTTCACGCTGCTCCACAGCACGGCACTCAAGTACACCGCTGGTAAGTACTTCCGTCCGGGCATGGTGTTCGCTCTGCTTTACTAAGAAGACCGCTCGGCTCTATCGCAATATAGAACCTCCGTCTTCGCCTCGCTCTCGCAACAACGCCCGGTTAATACCGGGCGTTTTTTTGCTCACAACAAGTAAGGAAAACGTCTAGGCTTCGGTCTACAAATTGCACGCGAACAAGACCTTGGTCTTTGACCAACGATTGTTCGCTTAGCAATTTGCCAAAACAAATTTGCGCAGGTCAAATGGCCTGCGCTTTTTTCATATTACATTATAAACGGCTATGGAGGAAACTCGTAATAATCGATCTAATTTTACTTAAGCCATTTTTCACAAGCGCTCGTTCTTCTTTAAATACACAAACCACGCCTGTATAAATTAAAACACCCACAAAAATATACACGAAACTCAAAAAATAGCTTTCGTTCTTAGGTAAAAAGTAAATTATAAGACTCATTACGATTGAAGAAAAAAATGCTGGAAAAACATTAAAAAGCATCTTTTGAGGACTGATTTTTATAAAGAAAAGCATTAGAAGCATATTAACTAAAATGAGTTCAAATCGAACTAATGAACGGGCCATGCACAACACATCAAAATCATGGTGAACAAAGACCAAAACAACGGGCAATAAAACAGCAATATGTAAACACTGCGCAAAAACCGATAATTTGGGTTTTCCTTTTGCTCGATATACTTCACTACTATAATGAGATAAAATAATAGTTATAGAGCTCATCAACCCCCAAAGTCCAACAAAAAGAATTGCATCGTGCCATTGATTTCCTAAAAGAACTTTAACCACCAAATCCTTAAAAAGAAAAATTCCAAAACCTAAAGGGATTACCAATAACCCCACAATTTTTTGGAATGAAAAAAAGACTTTCTTGAATTCCTCATCATCATTTTGTAAACGAGATAAAGACGAATATAAAATCGGAGTTGTTGCGGATGTAATTAATCCCATTATTTGACCGACTGTCGTCATAGAGGTCCTATACACCCCCAAAAAATGTTGATTCAAAACAGAGCCAACAATAAAAATATCGATATATCCAGTCAACCAAATACTTACAGATTCAAACATGGACCACATGCTAAAAGAAAACATTTCCTTTAAGCAAGTCATATTAAAATACAATTTGGGTTTCCATGGTGATTTTATTGTCAAAATCAAAGCATTAGAGAAACTCTGAGCAATCATTCCAATAATTAAAGCCCAATAGCTACGAGTAAAAAACGCTAATGGTATAGTTATAACTAAAGGAATCAATGTTCCAACAAAGCGGACAATAAATAAAGTTTTAAAATCAAAATGTCTTTTAAATATCGCCGACTGTATACTGAAAAAGGACGATATAGGAATACAAATACAAGAAACAATAACAACTAATTCTTTTCCTGGGCATCCCACTAATAAAGAAATTTTCTTTGAAAAAAGACAAATTAATCCCCATATCACAAGAGACAATAAAAGATTGCAAACAAAAGCAACAGAAACAGCCTTGTATTTTTCTTCATCTGAAGGAAATTCATGTTGAATCAAATATTTATGAAAACCAGCATCAGAGAATATTTCGGCAAAAGAAATTATCATTGTTGCTGTTACAAGAATGCCAAAAGCTTCAGGCGTCAACAATCGAGCAAGAACAACAGTTGATATAGGAACGACTAATTTCGAAACAATTTCAGCAATTGTAGACCATTTAACAGCCGTTATCATTTGTTTTTTTAAATCTTGAGCCATAATTATTTTTTCAATAAGCCTTCTATCCAAAGCTCTCGATGAGCTTCACATTCAATGAAATTTCGAAGTGCGAGCAACTCGTCTTTACTATACGCACTTGTCAATTTTTTTACAATCCTACCATGTGTTAGGCGATTCAATATTCTACATATTATTCTATGTCTAAAACCAGAGCAAACAATCAAATAATTTTGCAACATGGATGGAGCGAATTTTGCAAATTCTTTTAGAATAAAACCGTCTTCTTTTATTTGTTCGCTACGAATTTTGAACGCATCAATAATTTTCTCAGCATCATCACCAGTAGCAAGGCGAACACCATTTTCAAATTTAACTAAAGGCAAATAATTTATAGAAAAATCATCTTCTATCTTTATTAAAAGACTGTGTTCTGCAAATGGGTTGACACAATCATCGAATAAAAAATTTCCTTGTCCATACACGATTGTGCCTTCAGCATACTTTTCTTCACAACCTATACAGTGACTATGCTGGCAAACAACCAAATCGGCACCTTTTTCAACAAACTTACGACAGACCTTCTGCAACATCGGCGATGGATATTGATAATACTCTTTTCCGCCATGATAAAGGACAACTACAAAATCACATTCAGCCTTTAAAGCAACAACATGGTCAAAAGACTCTAATGCATCAAATGGATTGCCCCCAGCATTATTTTCACTTGCAATAGAAAACTCATGTTCCGCACAAGCATAAAAGCCGATGCGTTTCCCTTTTATATTTTTTACAAAAGGCTTTCGAGCTTGTTCTAAATTTTCGCCGGCACCTAAATATGAGATTTCATTCTTTTTCAGCAAGTCAATCGTCGAAGTAAGCCCAGTTTCGCCTTGATCCATTATGTGATTATTCGCCAAGGTAAAAAGATCAACGCCTAGCTTTTTAATTCCCAATATAGTAGAACAATCTGCTCGTAAAGCAGGGCCACACTTGTCTATTGGAGCAACATCATTCGTCAACGGAGTTTCAAGATTAAAAACGCGATAATCAGTATCTTTAAAAATTTGGATAAGATCACTTCCAACAAGATACTCTATATTTTCTTTTTCAAAATAAGAACTATTTCTTTCCGTAGGAACAATGTCAGCGCCAATAATAATAGACATTATTAAACCTTTTCTATTTATCGATTTTGATATTTAACAATTTCCTGATCAATAATTGCACCATTTTCAAAAATCATGGAATCTTTCAAAACCTTACCAATATTTCCACTCATTAATTCCTCAATATAAGGATAAATAATCTTGGAATTATTATACGAAAAAGTTTTGTAGAATAACGATGGAGTGTGGTCAACGGCATAATGAACTACTCCATCTACAACATACGTAGGTTTCTCAATTGTAGTCGGCACACTTGTTTCAATTCCGCCATGTCTATCACAACTTACGTCAATAATCATGGATCCACGTTTCATCCGATTAAGATCGTTTTTCGAAACAACGTGATCCTTGCGATTTACATCCCAAAGAATACAGTTCACAACGACATCATAATTGCCGATTTCATCACGCAACAATTGTTCAGTCTTACGTCCATATTGCATAACATGAGCACCAAGCATATTCAAAACGCGAACTGCACCTCTTGCGGTATTACCATTACCAATAACAGCAACCTTCAAACCGAAAGGTAAGCGACCATAGCATTGGAACGCATGAATAACAGCGGATTCTCCAGCAAGTTCATTATTGAACCAAAAAGTATGCCGTCCATTTTCAAACATGTGTTCCCAAGCAAAAGCAGTTAATCCCGAAGCAATAATTTTATCAGTAATATCACGATTTTGTGTTGCATGGACCCAACCAAATATCGTTTGCCCTTTATTTAGTTTTTCAAGATAATCGGCGTCACCAATTTTAGGGTCACAAATAATATCAGCCTTAAGAACTTCTTCATGTGATACGATCTGACAACCTATAGACTTAAAATCAGAATCAGTCAATCCAAGAACATCACCAAAACCAGATTCAATATAAATCAACTCAGGATGAGCCATTTTTTTCAAATCTTCGGGAACTATGGCACGGCGTTTTTCGTTTTCCTTGTGGCTAATCGGGAAACCAACAGTTTTCATTTTCTATCTCCTTGTAATTTTACTTAAATCTATCTTCTGACCGAAATACACATCTGTTTCTGGCAAAAGGTTTGCGTCAAATCCGCTGTCGGGATAAAAAGTCATCTCACCAAAATAAATTTTTCCATCACATTCAAATAAATCAACACGAACAAACGGAATATCTTTAGATAGTTTTGCTGCAATCTCGAACATTTCATCCATACAGGGGGGTTTTGGTATGGTAAAATCATCAGGTGCATTTTTTCCGCGGACATTTAACCGTTTTAAATTCCAATCTTTATCGAAAAAGTAAAATTTAACATCATTCAGATGACGATCAAGGCAAACCATCACACAATCAACGACCCCATTGAAACAAGAGAATTTATAATCAACAAAAGCACCATTGCGATCTTCCATATATTGTTCAGCAATGATGCGAGGATGTACATTTTTATAGGGCCATTCTCGACCACTATAGAAAAAATTCCGTTTTAACGCCTTGGTGAATCTCTTTTGAGCCTCGATCTTATCCAATTTTGATTTATCTTTGCAAATGAAATAACTACCAGAATCATGGGTACATTTTAACACAAATTGATTTGGTAATTTTTCAAAATCAATTTCCTCGAATTTATCCCATACGCCTAAAGTCGGTATAATATACGAATCGCCAATTTGTCTAGCAGCCCAATTTTTTACAGCATATTTATCTACGAGTGTTGTGTAAAGAGGATTCCTATTATGAAGTTTTAACCATTGCAATTTTTCATTGAATGTTTTAGGAGTTCTTAAATTCAAATTTTTTCCCATTATCTTCTTATATGCATTTTTCAAATATATAGAATCTGGTATTAATTTGAGAAGTTCATGTTTAATGTTCATAATAGACTCAACCCCTTTTTTCGAAATAAAACTCATATGGGAAAGCACCATGATTATTCAAATACATGTAATTAATGTAATAAAACAAAGCACAAATCAAAATAACAATCACTTTCATATAATTAGGAACATTTTGCTTCCTTAGCAAAACCCCATATAACATAAGGACAGCCAATTCTGGGTAGTAAAGCATTCTATACAAAAAATAGCTCATATATCCACAAAGTCTAAATACAGGCACAAATAGTCCAAATAAAAAAATCGTTCTTTCATGATGTGTTGTGCAATACTTATGAAGAAAGATCATAGGAATAATAATCATTGAATCAAGAACCAATCCAAACCCTACGCTTTCTTGATTAAGACGCGTTGTAAAATATTGAGAGTAATTTATAGGGACTATATTTATTAAAAAATCTAAGAATGAAGAACTTGTAAAAAATAAAATCAATACAACTATAACAAAGCCAAAAAAAATCAAAGCCTTCGGATTAAGGGTAAAGCCCATAGAATTTTCTTTTGAAAATTGAACTCTAACATTTCCAAATTCACTTTTCTCTATCAACCCACAAACTAAATACACTAAGGCAACGACAAGAACAGTCGAATGAGTAAAAGTTCCAATGATTACATATAATATTCCTCTTATTCTTTTTTCATTAGAAAAATATGCAATGGCCATTAAAAACAACGAACATCCTAACAACTGACGAAATTGGTCTGTTATACATAATCCAAAAATCAAGCAATAACTTAAAACATAAACAGCCCTACTATTATTTGTATTAAATTTTTCAATTGCATAAAAGGCAAAGAATACTGTTGCATATGAAAAAAACAGAAGCATTATTGTATAATTATCAGACCCAAACATTCTATTTAGTAAAACCATCGATTGCGAAAATAGAAATTCTGTTTTGGGCAAAGCTTCTAGTTTACCAAAGAAATAATGCGAATACATGTAGGTATCATAACCAACAGATATTGATCTAAGTCCTAATACAATAGACATAGGACTTGCTATAAGAAAAGACTTAAATATCTGAGCTATTTTTATTTTATTAGGAGTTAGCTTCTGGAAAAAATAAGCCACTAAAAAACTTCCTAATATACCTACTAAATATAGGACATTTGAATACACATTTGAAGCATCGCTAATCATACAATATCACTAGTATTAGTTGTGTTTGCCAACGGATATTTTAACATTCTTCCAAACATTCGATCCCAATGTTGCAACACTATCGAAATTTATGTTGTTTTTCCATAAAACATACGGCCAAATAATCTGATCTCTTCCGCCTTCTGTCTTCAACAACAAATCCCAACATTGATGCAACAAAGATATTGCTTTGGAATTTTTAAGATCACAGATATAAAAATTTCCTTCTATCAACCCGAAATCATCAGGCAAGCCTTCTTTTTTAAAGAGTTCTATTTGAGATTTTAATCTATTTGGATTACCCTTGTGTTGATTTATGCAAGCTATATATTCTTCTGATAATTTATTTCTCGAGCAATGTTTATGGAAGGCCAATCCAATATCCTTATCAATCAACTCCGTTAACACAGACAAATCTGAGACCGGTGTAATATTACCGTCTAAATATATGGCATAGTCATATGATTTCGAAAAAAATTCATCAGGATGAAATTTAACATATCGATTTGCCAAAGAAGCGCCATACTTAGTTATCAATTCTTTGTCAATATCAAGCAATTTCCATCCATTTGGTTTTACACAATCAGAAACTATATAGTATTCACAATTGGGAAAATGAACATAAGGCGATTTGGGAGAATCATAATTCCCTGTAATACATGTATAAACAGCGACTTTTAAAGACGGGTCCCCTAGTTTTGCCAAAGAATACTCTTTTTCTTTTGGCATATTACAATTTGACGGAGCAACTGAAATTTTAGGCCTTAATCGTACCGCAATATGTGATATCAATTTATTAATCTGAAAATGTCTTATCTCATTTAACAACCTTGACTTTCTTTCATTTTCTACCGTTGTAGAATCATTTATCAAAGATATCTTTTCTCTATTTAAATCTTCAATGGCTCTAATCATTTCAATTTGATTTATATCACCCATTAGCAAAACCTCTCTAAGAGTTTTTTAATTCACCATGGATGTCGTTTACAAAATCTTTTACACCACGAATAATGTAATTCAGACGTTTCTTTTTTTCATCATAGCATGTCACGTGAATAAAACTTCTCAGAGTCAACATAGCTAAAAAACGCACCTTAAACTTCAATGGTGTATACTTTTTTCTCATCAAATATAGGCAATCTCTTATTTCATAATATTCTCTTATCGGTGCACCAACTCTCATCCTAATAAAACCTAATTTTTTTTCGCCAGTACCAACAGCATGCAAAAGAGAAACTCTTGAAGTCATACAGCATTTGTACCCTTTTTGCATAAATCGCCAACATAAATCCCAGTCAGCCATATCTAAAAAAATTTCTTCGTTCCAAAAACCAATTTCTTGCAAATCCTTATATTTACACATCATAGATGAAGTAATAATACTTTTTACTTCATAAACATTAGATGTTATCTCTTTTTTATCACGTGGAATTTCAACAGTGTTATTACTTGAGTTGTAAAAAAAGGGACCAATACAACCAACTTTGCAATTATTCGTAACACAATCTTCGTAAGATTCAATAAGTTTCCTTACATGATTTTCAACAATTCTGGAATCCTGATCAAAAAAAATGATCATATCATCAGGGGTCCATTTATATTTTTCGTCTTTTAAGACTCTGTTAAAAGCAGCCGACAATCCAAGATTTTTGCGAACCGATGTATAAACACACTCACTAGGAACAAAACTAGAATTATCATTAGGACTATTATCACAAATTATAACCTTATCCACCTGCGGCAACAAAGCTCTAAGATTATCGATGTGAGCTGCTTTGGGATAATACAATGTCACTAACGCACAAATCATGTTCAAAATCCTTATGAAATAGTCGAAATTATCATTTTAAACAATTAAAATACTGCTAATATTGAAAAATATGTCTTTTTTCACGTTCTTAAAAATTTTTTACTTAATTTAGTTGTTATACACGAAGGAGCTATATACATCATTAGCTGCCCAAATACTACATAAGCCAAATCAGCTAATCCAATTTGTTTCTTTTTAAAGAAAGCATACATAACCTCAATATATTCCTTGCAATTTACCCAAGTTTTTCTGCGTTTTTGATTTTCCACACTAGTTCTATAAAAAAGTAACGATTCATCAAGATTCTCTGAATAATATGCATTATTGACAGCACTAATAAATAAACCTAAATCCTCTTTGCGATTCAATATAGGATATCCACCTAACTTTTCAATAGCCTCTTTTTTATACATTACCGTTGGATGATTAAAAGGGCTTCTCCGACGAGCAAATTTTTTTATTTCTTCAAATGAAGTAGGCACACGCCTTGTTGAAATAACATTTGAAGTATCCCCAACAAATTCTTTTATCTGAGTCCCCAAAATTTTCAAATCAGGATTTTTAGCAAAAGCCTTTAATTGTTTTTCACACCTTTCAGGAACAGAAACATCATCAGCATCCATTCTTGCAACTAAATCATTACGGCAAACCTTTAGCCCATGATTTAAAGCATTTCCCAAACCGCCATTTTTTTCCAATCGAACAATAGAGAAAAGACTTGAATTTTTCTCATATTTACTTACAACATCTTCTATTTCATCACCAACAATTCCATCCTCAACAATCACAAACTGTTCCGGAGGGATGGTTTGGTTCAACATAGATTCTATCGCAACGGTAAGAAAATTCGGGTCATCATTTCTATACACCGACATAAGGACAGAGTATTTATCATTTAAAATACCTGAATTCATCTTACCTTTCCGTCCTTTCAATTGCTTCTTGCAGGCTGAATTTTTGGTAGGGTTCCTTGTACACGCTCATAGTTTGGTCGTATGCAAGGTTACCAAAGGCCTTGTTCACTAGGCCTGTTGCGAGTGCGAGCAGTTTGAGCGCCCAGCCAAGTCCAGGAATAAGCACACAGCGCTTGCCGTGGGCTTTTGCGATTGTTGCGATGACATCGCTGGTATTACTGTACTGGGGGTTCTGCGGCCAGAAGGTGCCTTGTTCACCGTTTTCCACCATGAGGCGCACGAATTCCACGAGGTTACCAATGTAAAGCATGCTGCGACAATTCTTGACTTTCGGGAAAATAGGCAACTTGCGAGCAAGCTTGCTCAACAGCGGGTAGTTGCCCTTGCTCCCCTTGCCAAATATCATGGGAGGACGAAGAATAACAACCTTAAAGGAGTCGCAATCGAGCGGACGGAGGCCGTTTTCGGCCTGTACTTTGCTGTCGCCGTAGCAGTTGGCGGGGTTCACGGGAGTTTCACGAGTAATCAGTTTTTCCTTGCCGATGGGAGCGCTGTCACCATATACAATTGCGCTGCTCATGAAGATGAACTGCTTGACGCCAGCTTCTTTTGCACGCTTGGCACATTCCACCGTAAGGTCGGTGTTCACGGCGTAGTACAACTTGGCGCGTTCTTCGCTGATTTTACCATTGTCGCTATGAGCAATCCCCGCCACGTGATAGACGGCATCGTAGCCGCTAAAATCGTAGCTACGCCATGCGTCACCAATCATGTCGAGAGTATCAACTTGGTACATGCCCGCGAATTCTGGCTGGGCAAGATAGTCAGCAAAAGAGGTGCCGATATAGCTGTTCGCGCCGGTAATTAAAATCTTTTTCATGAGGCCTCCTTGGATCCTTCGACAGACTTCGCTTGCTCGGGATGAGCCTGAGAGGACTGTTCGTGATGACCTTCGGCTTCATGCTTGTGGAGTTCACCAGTGCCACCTTCAACGACACCATCGCTCTTGAGCACACTAATAAAGGTGCCAAAAAAGCACTTGCAGTCAAACGCAAAACTCTGGCGCTTTACGTATTCGCCATCGAGGGCCGCCTTCACGGGAATTTCGAGTTCATCGCGGCCATTAATTTGCGCCCAACCGGTAAGACCAACAGGCACGTCGTTTGCACCATACTTATCGCGTTCGGCAATCAGGTCGTACTGGTTCCAAAGCGCAGGACGCGGACCGATAATGCTCATGGAGCCGCCAAAAATATTGAACATCTGCGGGAGCTCGTCGAGGCTTGTCTTGCGGAGAAAGCCTCCCACACGCGTAATCCACTTTTTAGGGTCACTGAGTTCATGCGTTGGAGCATCCTTCGGAGTATCAGTACGCATAGTGCGGAACTTGTAGATGAAAAAGTGAGTTTTGTGAATGCCCACACGTTTTTGCTTAAAGAACACAGGTCCCTTGCTGTCAAGTTTGATAGCGATAGCAATAACGAGCATCGGGAATGCAAGCACCACAATGCCAATACCAGAAAGAACAATGTCAATTAAACGCTTGAAGAAATGCTTATACACTAGATTTTGCCCTCCAAGGAGCTAGGACCAGCAAGGCCAACCCCCTGAACTTTCTTAAAAACAGAATTGCACTCGACCTTGGTCGCCGCCGGTACAACGGCAGATGATTCCACAACAGCATTGCAATCCACATGGCAAAAATCGCCAACTGAGGCATTATGGCGGATGACAGCGCCACTAGCAACAAAAGCTGCTGTTCCAAGGGTCGCTCCGGTTTGCACGGTTGCATTAGGCTCGACACAACAGCCCTGCTGGAGCTGCGCACTCGGACTCACATAAGCCGTCGGGTGGATTAGGTTCACCGGGACAATACCATTATCGCGAAGCTTTTCTAAAAGCATGCGACGGACATTCGGATTACCAATGGCCACAAAACCGTAATGGAAATCAGGGGCGAATTTTTCAATATCACGAGAGGAACCAATAACGAATGATTCAGCATTCGGATAAGAGTCGTCCACAAATGCAATTTTTTCGAAGGAACCCATAGCCTGCGCAATTTCAAGCGCAACAAGCCCGTATTGGCCAGCACCAATAATCAAAAGGTTGTTGTTCTCTTGCGCCATTTTTGGCTATGACCTCGAGGTTAAATCGTTTTTAAACAGTTTATGTAAATATAAGAAAATATTAACGTAATTACTAGTGTTTCGTCAAAAAACGCCCCGCTACAAGACTCCCGTTGAAGCTATGTATTTTGGGGGAAATTTGTACTCGTAATTCTTAAATTGCGGCCCTGGAAAGCGTTTCTATGACATACTCGCTATACTTAACGTCACCTTTGGCGGCGTTCCGTTTAAGGCCTTCAATGACCCAAACCGGTAATCGAAACGAAGCCATTTTTGTTTCGCTGCGTTTGCGGCGTTCCTTTATCGCTTTGACGGTTTCTTCCCAAGGACCATCAGAAACGATTGCGGATCCATCAGCAAGTCCTTCATGGAGTTCCGAACCATAATCATGCGTTTCAAAATGCTGGAGTTCTTCTCTAGAAACACTGATATCATCAACTATATTATAATCCATAAAGCCTCCTCATCAGGGTGCGCACGTCTCACAGTGATTACCGTATACATATCCGAATCCACCAAAGTTATTTTCATAATTTACAATTTGTAATACATTTCGTCAATACATTTAGTCGGGATTATCAGCACACATAGCATCATTCCCTATTTATTAACACGCTTTTTTTCGAGGTTTGTCCCTGTTTTTTTTTGAAAAAATCGCAAAATTTTCCAACATCAAGGAACACTTCGCACAAAAACCTCTTGACAGCCGCGCAAAACAAATATACATTTGAACAGTAGCACAAAAGAGCAATTCTTGGAGAGTTTATGATAGAACGAATCCGTGGCATTTTGGTACAGAAATCCCCCACTTTCGTAATCGTGGAGTGTGCGGGTGTCGGTTACGGGGTCAACATTTCGGCATACACGGCCGGCAAGCTGCCCGACGAGGGTACGGAGGTCGTTCTACACACGAATCTCGTGGTGCGCGAGGACTCCATGACGCTTTTCGGTTTTGCCGACAAGACTGAAAAAGATACGTTCATCATGCTGCTCGATGTCAACGGCGTGGGGCCTAAGCTGGCTCAACGGATTCTGAGCGGCAGTACACCGGCGGACCTTTTGAACATGATTGCGAGCGATAACAAGGCTGCGCTAGGTAAAATCAAGGGCCTTGGCAAAAAGACTTGCGAGCAGATGACGCTCACGCTCAAGGAAAAGGCCGGGGCTATGTTGCAGGCGCTTGGCGATGTCGAGGACTCCGGAGTCACCGGCATGGGTGCTCCCACAGGTGCAAAGATGGAAGCTGTTTTGGCCTTGCATACGCTTGGCGTAAAAGATCCAGCGGCAGAAAAGGCTGTCGTGAAGGCAGTCGAGGTCCTTGGCGACGCAGCGGACGCGGCGGCACTCATACCGGAGGCTCTAAAGTATCTATAAATGGCGGCCCCGGAAAAAATCCGGGGTGATAACGCAGGTAAAATATGGAAGATCAGCGTATAATTTCTCCGCAAAAATGTTCTTTTGACGAAGGCGATTCTGACCGCAACTTGCGACCGCCTAGCTTGAGTGAATTTACAGGCCAGGACGACATCAAGGAAAGCCTTTCTATCGCCATTGAAGCCGCAAAACAGCGCGGTGATGCGCTTGACCATTGCTTATTTGCTGGTCCTCCGGGACTCGGCAAGACTACGCTTTCAAGCATTATCGCCAAAGAGATGGGCGTGAATATCCATATTACCAGCGGTCCTGTACTCGAAAAAGCCAGTGACCTTGCAGGGCTCCTCACGAGCCTGCAAGAAAACGATATTTTATTTATCGACGAAATTCACCGCCTAAACCGCGTTGTTGAGGAATATCTCTACCCCGCTATGGAAGATTTCAGACTCGACATCATGCTCGATTCTGGCCCGGCAGCACGTAGCGTGAACCTTCCCCTCAAGCATTTTACACTCGTAGGCGCAACAACGCGCAGCGGGCTTTTGACAGGACCTCTCCGCGACCGTTTTGGCCTGCAATACCGTCTGGAACTGTACAACGAAAAAGACATTGTCAAGATTTTAATGCGTAGCGCCCGCATTTTGGGCGTTGAACTTTCAGAAGAGGCGGCCAAGATTCTCGGCGGCCGCTGTCGTGGAACGCCACGCGTGGCAAACCGCGTGCTCAGGCGTTGTAGGGATGTTGCACAAGTTCGCGGCACCGGAATCATCGATGAACGCGCAGCACTCAAGACACTTGAGATGCTCGGCATCGACAGTGAAGGGCTTGACCCGACCGACCGCAAGATTCTCGCCATGATGATAGACAAGTTTGGCGGTGGACCCGTCGGACTCGGTACTATTAGCGCGGCCATGGGCGAAGAACCAGACACTCTTGAAGAAGTCTACGAACCCTATCTGCTCCAAAAGGGGCTTATTTCGAGAACTCCGCGCGGCCGCATCGCCACGCAGAATGCGTACAGGATGCTCCACAAGCCTATCCCAAAGTCCATGTTCAACGAACAAACGGAATTGGAGTTATAAAATTCTTCTCACGACCAACAAAAGTGCCGTCTTTTCGATACAAATCATGTTCACTTTCAGGCATCAGGTCTTCGTGGCCCAAGTCTTCTTGGATGAACGTAAAATCATTTAGGTCAAAACGGTACAAGGCAAAAAAGTTGCCATGCAAATCCTTTACGTCATGAAGCCTATAAACCAGAGCATAGAGTTCGCTACAACGTTTGCCGTCATTAGACTTGCAAAAATGCCTACTCGACATTCCGCCTATGGCAAATTCTTTGATAGTTAAACTCTTTTGGAAGGTGACTGCTATAATTGTATAATTATTTTGTGCCATCGAATCTTTTATACGAGAATAATCATCCTTGGAAAGCGCACAGGGTTTAGCAAAACCGTCTTCGTAGCACATTTCAAAAGGAATGACGGATTCGCGTTCTTCTTTTTTATACCTTCGTTCTATTAATCGTTCATTTGGTGATGTTAAAAAAGAGTCTATTTTAAATTTTTCAACAAAAGATGACTTGTCTATACTCTCCTTGAATAGCTTTGGAGCAGTCCAAACTAAATAATTGCCTCCTTCCGGGAACGGAATATCAGGAAAAAGTTTCTTTGAAACAGCTGCGACAACAAACAGACTATCGCACTTCTGTCCATCTTTTGAAGAACAAATGGACTCCATGGAACCATCCTCGTTCAAGTACATTTTTGAACTTTTTAGATAATCATTTGATTCCGAATACGCAATCAAATCAGGCTTTACTTTGACGCCCTTTAACGAGTCGGCATAGTTGAATTTTCTCACGATATTTACAAGCAGCGAAGAATCCAGAGAACACGGATGCCTGATCATAAAACCATCAACATCGGAATAACAGACCTTATAATAAATCTGCTTACGGATATCCAATATATCAGACGAATAGCGCTTTCCAGACAGACGTTCGATATCATCTAGGACCTTCTGGATTTCCTTGCTAAACATGGTATATTTTTCGTCAAACTCAAAAAATTTTTCGAGATTGGCAGAATCCATTACGCTATAGGTTTTAAACGAAATTGGTGGTTCGGCAGGCGTTTGCACAGGCTTCGTTTTCGTATCAGCCGTCTCGGCTTGTTCGCGACAACCGATCAAAAACATCAATACGACAATACCAGCAAACATTACCCAACTTGAATGTCCTATTTTCACTATCATATCTTTCGTCTCACATCTCTCATCTATCGTCTAAAATTACTATTTTTAACCCGTTCAAATTATAAAACAAGGATTAACAATGAGCAAGAATTACAAGATTGCAGTGCTCCCGGGCGACGGTATCGGTCCGGAAGTCATGAAAGAAGCTGTCCGCGTGTTGGACGTCGTTTCCAAGAAGTTCGGTTTCGACGTGAACGCCGAATGGGCAAACGTCGGTGGTGCAGCATACGACGAAAGCGGTTCTCCGCTTCCGGAAAGCACCCTCAAGCTCGGTGAAGCTTCTGACTGTATTCTTTTCGGTTCTGTCGGTGGCCCGAAGTGGGAACACCTTCCGCCGAACCTCCAGCCGGAACGCGGCGCACTGCTGCCGCTCCGCAAGCACTTCAAGCTTTTCTGCAACCTCCGCCCGGCCCGCGTCTATAAGGAACTCGCTGGCGCATGCCCGCTCCGTGCCGACATCGTTGGCGACGGTTTCAACATCCTCACCGTCCGCGAACTGACGGGTGACGTTTACTTTGGCCAGCCGAAGGGCCGCGAAGGCGTTCCGGGCTCCAAGGAAGAAATCGGCTTTGACACCATGAAGTACAGCCGCTACGAAGTCGAACGCATTGCCCGCTTCGCTTTCGACGCCGCTATGCTCCGCAACAAGAAGGTCGCTTCTATCGATAAGGCCAACGTGCTCACCACGAGCGTTCTCTGGCGCGAAGTCGTGAATGAAGTCATCAAGGACTATCCGGAACTCACTCTCGAACACCTCTACGTGGACAACGCTGCTATGCAGCTCCTCAAGCGCCCGCGTGAATTCGACGTGCTCCTCTGCCCGAACCTTTTCGGCGACATCCTCACCGACGAATGCGCAATGCTCACCGGTTCCATGGGTCTCCTCCCGTCCGCTTCTATCGCCGAAGGCTCCTTCGGTCTCTACGAACCGGCAGGTGGCTCCGCTCCGGACATCGCAGGCAAGGGTATTGCAAACCCGCTCGCACAGATCCTCTCCGTGGCCCTCATGCTCCGCTACACCTTCAAGGAAGAAGAAGCTGCAAAGGCTATCGAAGCTGCTTGCGAAAAGGTCATCGCCCAGGGCTACCGCACTGGTGATATCTATCAGGAAGGCTGCACCAAGGTCGGCACGACTGGTATGGGCGACGCCATCATTAAAGCACTCGCTTAAAGACATTGTCATTCCCCTACGGGGCTTGACTTGTTCGCCTCGGTAATGCGAAAGCAAGCTTTCGCGCTACTCTCGGCTCCTGCGTCATTCCCGGCTTGACCGGGAATCTCCCTTCTTTAAAGGAAAAGCGACCGGATTTCTCCGGCCGCTTTTTTGTATTCCTCCTAACTCCTTCTATTTAATCATTCAAAGACATGCAATAGTTGAAGAGTGAATCTGCAGATGCATTCATTTTTTCTTCAAGCGGTTTTTCAACCTTATCCATATATTCCCCATATTTTTCATAAAACTCAATTGTCACACTTTGAGTTCCATCAGCACACGCAAACGCTAGAGGATGAGGATCGTCACAAGGGGCATAAGGGAAATACCAACTACCCGACATTTCCTGCTTCATATCACGTAAATTATTCAAACTATCAAGGGTGTTTTTTAGACATTCTTTCGTTAAATTCGAAAGTGATGTAATATTTTCTTCCACCCTATTTTTCTTATTCGCAAAAAATGCATTGCTACGAGCAATAGCTTCATAAATAGCTTTTTCTTCCGTGAAATCACAATCACAGTAAGACGTCACTACACCAATCGGTTCACACGTTTCTGCTTCAGGATGAAAGTCCGTCAACGAGACATCAGTCCAATGGAACCAGTCAATACCTATAATACTAAATTCATTATTTAAATCATTATAGAGGGCATCATAATCGAACGTAAAGCGCAACCCTATTACATGAGTGAGTATATATTCATAAGACTCATATGCAATTTCAGGCTTTTTTTGATAAAGCGGAACATATGTATACCATCCCATATCCCCCCACGAGAAGCACATCTTTTTTATTTCAGGCTGAGAATTATCAGGATTCCTCGAATATGGAAGCGTATAAGTCCAAACATAGGAATTACTCAAAACAGCAACTGAATCACTGGTTAAAAGATCTACAGAAATTTTCCCCGAATATTCCACACAAAAACCTTGCATAGCGCGGGCATCAATATATTCGATGTTTCCCAAAGAATCTTTCCCTACAAAATAGAATTCCGCATAAGCTTGTCCATCATCCTCGATATATTTCATTGCAGAATCTATTTTATCTTCATTCGGTTCACGAACAACCTTTCCGCACAAGCTACCACCACATTTATCTATAACATCGGCAAGCGCCATTGAATCATATTGGTCCGTAGCGACACCAGGCCATTCAAACCGAATATTATTATAAACACCCTGATCTACATGCCAAGTCCAAATACCCGAAGTATTCGTGCCATTATCGAGACCAGTGCGTGCACGGTAACCTGATGTGCGATTCCACACTGTAGGCGACCAGATGCAGCCTTTTTCAATAGCATCCAAGGAATCTGTCACGCCAAGCACGCTGCACAGCACAGGTGATTTCGGCATTAAATTATTTTCCATATTCGGGACACTCGTCGATCCTGAAATTGACGAAGCATTGTCGGAGCAAGCCACAAAAAGAAGCGCACCCAAAGCTATCAAGCTGTAAATTCTCTTGTTCATATTATTTGTCCTCATCTTTATTTAATTTCCAAGTTAGCGGGAACAGTTGCATATTCAAATGATAGATTTGATCAGCTTTTTCTGTTTCCGAAGCCATTGCGGCAATTTTTTTCCGGAACGCATCAACTTCTTGCGCTATACGTTCGTAACATTCGCGATTGACCGTAAGGGTCACGCTTGACACGCTACGCTCTTGCGGTTCAAAGCGTTCGATAGATTCACTGGCAAGTCGCAACATTTGGCGTTGCATCGAGTGTACGGCATAGGCCAAGCCTTCCTTTGACGCAGTCACGTTCTTTTCGGTTTGACGGTACGAGCCGTCCGCACCTTTTTTAAGGAACCCCGCTTTTGTCAAGAACTCAAGCGACTTGCTGACTTCGGCTGCAGAGATTTCGTTGCAGCATGTTTTCGCCATCTGCCCTGGGGAGGCCCCCTTCATCATCGGAGCAAGTTCGCGAACGACCTGATTTTTCCAACCATCGAAATACTCGACAGCCTCTTTATCGACAACGCGTACTTTGTATTCAAGCGCAATCTGTCGCATTTCTTTCCAGAACGGCATTTTAGATTCGTCGTCCTTCGCATTGCAGAAATTGACAAGCGCTACGAAATAGTTCGCCTCAAAGCCCGCAAGTCCCATTGCCGAAATCATGCGGTTCATCGACACTCGACTCAAGTTGCTCTTGCCTTCGCTCACAAGTCGCAAGTAAGTCGGTGAAGAAAACCCCGCCAGTTTCGCGAATTCACGCCAGGAAAAGTACGAAGTCCGTTTTTGCGCTTCGTAGAAATCCTTGATCAAGGGATGGTAATCTTTGTATTCAGTTATCGGTTTCATGTTACCAAATATACCCTATTCACGTGCTACTATGACACAAAACACGTATTTTTAGTTAAAATTCAATGTCAAAAATAAAGATTTTTTCTATATGATACACTAGGGGTAAAAAAAGCCCGACTCAAAGGAGCCGGGAGATTGCCTAAAGGTGATTCCCGCTCGGTGGCGGGAATGACAAGTAATTAAGCGTTCTTCGTGAAGTCCACGTATGCCTTGAGCACATCGAGGAAGACTTCGTCCGGAGTGTTGTCGCCAACGATGTGGCTGATGATCTTCGGATCGTACTTTTCGAGAACCTTAGCGGTGGATTCCTTGTAAACCTTGAGACGGTTCTTGATGACGTTTTCGTCAGCGTCATCCTTACGGCCTTCGATCTTGGCGCGGTTGAGGAGGCGAGCAACGATTGTAGCTTCGTCCTTGATATCGAGAACGAAGATGTGCTTCACGTCGACGATCGGCTTGATGAGATCGACCTGAGCAACCGTGCGAGGAATACCATCGAGGAGGAGGGTATCCTTTTCCGGGTTGAGCTTGTTCGTGTTCACGAGACCTTCAACAAAGCGGCCGAAGATTTCAACGGTAGCTTCGTCCGGGACGAGGAGACCCTTGCTGGAGTAAGAAGCAAGGAGCTTGCCGGATTCGCTAGACGGAGCGATGCCACGGAAGATGTCGCCCGTGGAGAGGTGCTTGAGAGCGGTCGTAGCGGCGAGCTTTGCGCCCACAGTGCCCTTGCCAGAACCCGGAGCACCGAAGATAAGAACAGCAGAAATCTGAGACATTTATAACCTCATAGGTTGATTGTTAAAATTCCGAGGCAAATATAGAAAAACTAAGACTTAATCTTTTCGCACTTGAAGGAGAGTTTGCCGTTTTCGACATCCACCGTAATCGTGGAGAAGTCCGTCATCGTCCCGAGCAAAAGTCCTTCGGCGATTTCGTCTTCAACGAGATTCTGGATAGAACGGCGGATGGGGCGTGCTCCAAGGGAAGAATCGTAATTGTGGTTTACGACAAATTCCTTTGCTTCCTGACTCATTTCCAAGAGAATTCCACGATCAGAAAGATTCTTCTGCAAGAATCCCATTTGGATGTCCACAACAGAAATGAGGTCATGCTTAGAGAGCGCACGGAACACAATCTGTTCATCCACGCGGTTCAAAAATTCCGGTGAAAATACACGCTTAACTTCTTCACGAATGGCCGTTTCCATGCGTTCGTAATCGTCTGTCTCGCCCATCTTGGTAAAGCCCATGCCACTGCTATGGCGGACTTCACGAGCACCGGCGTTACTCGTCATGATGATAATCGTATTCTTGAAGTTGATTTTGCGGCCATAGCTATCCGTCAAGATACCATCGTCCAAAATCTGGAGGAGCAAGTTGTAAATGTCCGGATGCGCCTTTTCGATTTCATCCAAAAGTACCACAGAATACGGATGCTTGCGCACCTTTTCACTGAGCTGGCCACCGCCATCTTCAAAGCCCACATATCCCGGAGGAGCGCCAATCAAGCGGCTCACGCTATGTTTTTCCATGTATTCGCTCATGTCGATACGCACAAGCGAATCTTCACTACCGAAAAGTTCCTTGCAAAGCACCTTCGCGAGTTCCGTCTTACCCACACCCGTCGGGCCCAAGAAGAGGAAACTTCCCATCGGGCGCTTGTTGTTGCGGATACCTGCACGACTACGGCGAATAGATTTTACAATCGCATCGACAGCTTGATCCTGACCAATCACGCGCTGTTTGATTTCGTCGCCAAGATGGATGAGCTTCTGAGCTTCTTCGTCACCAAGCCTGCGAACCGGAATTCCCGTCATCTTGCTAATCACGTCACGAATAACGTTATCATCGACAATCGGCGTTTCCGTATTTTCGTTTTGCAATTGCTTTTTGCGTTCTGCAATGCTGTTCTGCAATTCTTCTTCGCGGGCGCGGTATTCCGCCGCAGAGGCGTAATCCTGATTGGCGACAGCTTCTTCTTTCTTCTGGAGGCAATCACCGAGTTCGTCTTCCATGTTCTGCAGGTCTTGCGGAATCTTGATGGAATTCAAACGAACTCGCGCGCCCGCTTCGTCGAGCACGTCAATCGCCTTGTCCGGCAAGAAGCGTTCGCTAATATAGCGTTCACCAAGTTCAACAGCGGCACGCACGGCATCCGGAGTGTAATGAACATTATGATGTTGTTCATACTTCGGGCGGAGACCTTCGAGAATCTGGATAGAATCTTCGACCGTCGGCGGATTCACAATAATCGTCTGGAAGCGACGTTCAAGAGCCGGATCCTTCTCGATGTACTTGCGGTATTCATCAAAAGTCGTAGCGCCAATGCACTGGAGTTCGCCACGAGCAAGAGCGGGCTTAAAGATGTTAGAAGCATCGAGGCTGCCTTCAGAACCGCCGGCGCCCACAATCGTATGGAGTTCATCGATAAAGAGAATCACGGAATTGCCAACGCGCTGAAGTTCCATGATGAGACCCTTCACGCGTTCTTCGAATTGACCACGATACTTTGTACCGGCCACCATTGCAGCAACGTCAAGCGTCACAACACGCTTGTTCGCCAAGAGATCCGGAATCTTGCGCTGCACAATCTTGAGAGCCAACCCTTCGATAATTGCAGTCTTACCCACACCCGGTTCACCGATAAGCGCTGGATTATTCTTTTTGCGACGGCAAAGAATCTGAATCAAGCGTTCAATTTCAGCTTCACGACCGATAATCGGGTCGAGCTTGCCTGCGCGAGCCATAGCCGTCAAATCGCGGCCGAAATGTTCAAGAATCGGAGTCTTGGAACGAGACGGAGAAGCCTGACGAGTTTGCGTATAACGTTCACGCGGTTCATCTTCGGGCTGACCATCATCCATCGGCTGTCCATCGGCCTGGCGCTTGATTTGCATCAGCATTTCCTGGTAATTTTCAAACGTCACGTTGTACGTCGAAAGTGTTGCCGCGGCCGGAGAATCGGTCTGCTGCAAAATTGCAAGCATCAAGTGTTCGGGACCAATGAACTGGACCCCTTCTTCCTTAGCAATTTTTGCCGCATTGTAAAGCACAGCCTTGCACTGTGCTGTAAATGTCAAAAGACCGCCGTGGGCATCGCCACCGACCGTCATAAGGCCGCCATTTGTACTCAACGCACGCTGGATAGTCTCGCTGAGTTCCGTGAGGTTGACCTTCAAAGCCTTGAGCGTTTCCGAGGCAACACCAGAATCCTCGCGAACAAGCCCAAACAAAAGGTGTTCTACTGTTACGCAGTCGCTCCCTAAATTGCGGGCAGCAATACGTGCCGCCTGCAGCGCTGCTTTTGCCTTAGCTGAAAAAATACCGTTAATATCTGCCATAACTTTCCTTCCACCTACTCCGCATTCTGAATAACGCCATTATGCATAATCACACGACGTTTTGCAAACTGCGCAAGTTTTTCATCGTGCGTCACAATCAAAAACGCCTGATGGAACTTTTCGTTGAGTTCGCCAAAGAGTTCGTTCAATTTCGCCGAATTCGCTTCGTCCAAGTTACCGCTCGGTTCATCTGCAAAAACGAGGGACGGGTTGTTCATGAGCGCACGCGCGATTGCAATTCGCTGGCGTTCACCGCCCGAAAGTTCTCGCGGCAAATGCTTGAGGCGTTCCTTAAGTCCGACCGTTTCCAAAAGCATTTCGGCACGTTCGCGACATTCCTTTTCTGGAGTTCCGAGAATGCGTCCCGGCACGCAAACGTTTTCGAGCGCCGTAAATTCCGTAAGCAAATGATGGAACTGAAACACAAATCCCACATGCGAACGGTGGTACATATCGCGTTCTTCGCTATTGAACTTGCTAAGCGGCTTGCCCTTGAACAAAATCTCGCCCGAAGTCGGCGTATCGAGCATTCCAACCAAATTCAAGAACGTCGATTTGCCGGAACCCGATGAACCCGTGAGCGCCACAAGTTCGCCCGCATCCATCGAAAAATTCACGCCCTTGAGAATCTCAAGTTTTTCACCCGTTTCGGAAAAAACTCTGCGAAGGTCGACTGTTTGCAATAAACTACTCATGTCTAATAGCCCCCACAGGATCCAATCGGCTTGCTTTCCATGCCGGCAAAAGCGTCGCGGACACGCACAAGACAATACCAATTACAAAAATCAAAATCACGTCAATCGCATGCACCGAGATCGGGAAATACGGAATCACGTACACATCGCCCGGTAACTTAATGAAGTGGTAAGCCTCTTGCAGTTTGCACAAGATAAGCCCAATCGAGCCACCCACAACGGTACCGCCCACGCCAATGAAACTACCCATCAGCATGAACACGCGCATCACGCCCGCCTTGCTAAAGCCCATGCTACGCAAGATGCCGATTTCCTTTGTCTTGTCAATCACGACCATGATGAGCGAGCTGATGATGTTGAATGCAGCGACCAAGATAATCAAACAAATCACCGCTGCCACAATGAACTTTTCGTAATTCATCCACTTGAGGAGCGTGATGTTCTTGGACTTCCAATCCATCCCGTAGTACGGATAAGATAGCCAAGTCGCCATGCTATCGACCGCCTCGCCCGCTTTCCAGTGATCCTTGATGCGGAACTGGATACCGGTCACGGTGTTCCCCATGCCAAGCAACTTTTGCAAATCCGAGATGCCGACATACGCAAGGTTACCATCGTATTCATAAGTGCCCGTTTCGAAGATGCCGCTCACTACGCACATCATCATCTTCGGGCCACCCGAACTCATAGCCTCGTCTGGACTCTGGAACGTCTGCAACACAAGTTTATCACCAACGACAACGCGCAAGCGCGCCGCAAGCCCAGTCCCGAGAATAATTCCCGGACGACGTTTGCCACCCATGTCTTCCAGACTGTCGACAGAGTAATCTCCCCACTTGATGTATTTATGGATATCCGTCACGCCCTTGGCTGTCGCCGGATCAATGCCGTAAATGACAATGCCATCGTTCACCTTCTTGGAGCTAATGCCCACCTTGTAAACGATAAACGGCGACGAAGCAACAACGTCAGGCACACGAGCGTGAACCTCTTTAGTCAAGCTATCGTACGGACCAATCGGATTGCCATTGTACGCCATCAACTCAAAGTGAGCATCCTTCCCAATCATCTGGGCCGTGACCTCTTCTTCGAAACCGTTGACCGCAGCAAGTGCCACCACCAGCGCAAACACGCCGATGGAAACGCCGAGCATACTGAAAATACCAATAAGCGAAACAAAGAGACTCTTGCGTTGAGCCCCCAAGTAACGCCATGCAATGAGGAGTTCGAGTTTTTGCATTTTAGACGAAAGACGAAAGACGAAAGACGAAAGAAAAAACAGCTAAATTACAGTTTCTTTGCAGCCTTCAGGCCACTCAACATTTTAGCTATTTCCACCGTTTTTACATCTAACAAGTCTAGTTGATCCTTTGTTATATAGTTTAACAATTGTGCAATTTCCATTTGGCTTTGAACTTCCATCAAAGAACCAAAGCTTATTTCCAAAAAATGAGCAACTTCTTTATTCGAAGAACGACTCATTCCCTCCGCTATATTTGATGTTACCGAAACAGCAGCACGACGAACCTGGCTAGTTAGAGCAAAGCGTTCAACATCTGGGAAAAATTTGCAAAGCCTATAAACATCCAAGACCCACAAAAGAGCCTTTTGATAAACATTCAGCTTTCTATATGCAAAAGAAACCATCTTGAATCTTACACCTTACATCCTATCGTCTTTCGTCTATAGCGAACGAAGTGAGCGTTCTTTCGTCTAAGCCATCTAGTTTACTAAACTTCCGGCTTCATGAGCGGGAAGAGCTGCACGTCGCGGATGGTCTGCTGGTTCGTGAGGAGCATGACCATGCGGTCAATGCCGAAACCCACGCCACCCGTCGGCGGCAAGCCGGATTCGATGGCATGCATGAAGTTTTCATCCATTGGGTGCGTTTCACCTTCACCACCGCGGCCACGGCGGACCTGGTCTTCCAAAAGTTCGCGCTGACGGATTGGGTCGTTAAGTTCGGTGTAAGCGTTACCGAGTTCCCAGCCGTTTGCATACGGTTCGAACTGTTCGATAAGGCCTTCAATCGTACGATGCTTCTTGCAAAGCGGAGTGCTTTCAGTCGGCATGTCCTTGATGAACGTCGGCTGGATGAGCTTGTCTTCAACAGTGAGTTCGAAGAGTTCCAAGATGCCACGACCGCGAGAGAATTCGCCGTCGAGGTGGCCACCGAGTTCTTCCATCTTGGCCTTGATTTCGTCATCGCTCATTTCATTGACCTTGAGACCACCGAACTTTTCGATGGCTTCGATCATGCTGTAGCGCGGCCACGGGGCCTTGAAGTCGATTTCCTTGCCCTGGTAATCAATCTTTGTCGTGCCGTTTGCAGCAATGCAAGCACGTTCGTAGATGTTTTCGAAGTGGACCATCATGTCGTTGTAGTCGGCATAAGCTTCGTAGAATTCGAGGCCCGTGAATTCCGGGCTATGCGTGCGGTCCATGCCTTCGTTGCGGAAGTTCTTCGAGAATTCAAAGACCTTTTCCATGCCGCCCACGATGCAGCGCTTGAGGTAAAGTTCCGGAGCGACGCGCAGATAAAGCGTCATGTCGCAAGCGTTGTGGTGCGTGGTGAACGGACGAGCGTTTGCACCACCATAAATCGGCTGGAGCGTCGGAGTTTCGACTTCGATGAATCCCTTTTCGATAAGGTATTCGCGGATAGCCTGCAAAATCTTAAAGCGCTTAATGAACACATCCTTCACGTCATCGTTCAAGGCCATGTCGATATAGCGCTGGCGGTAGCGGGTATCCACGTCAGCAAATTCGTTGAACACAACCTTGTTGCCGTTTTCGTCAATCTTTTCCTTAGCAACCGGAAGCGGGCGCACAGCCTTCGAAAGCATCGTCACCTTTTCGGCACGCACAGAGTATTCACCGCTCTGCGTTTCGAACATTGTACCGTTCACGCCGATGAAGTCACCGAGGTCGGTCATCTTCACGATTTCGTAGTTTGCTTCGCCCACTTCGTCACGAGCAACCACAACCTGCAAACGACCATAGCGGTCCTTGAGGTGCATAAAGCACATCTTGCCCTTGCGATTGAAACGCACCACACGACCGGCAAAAGCAACCGGTTCCTTAGAAGCCATCAAAGCTTCCTTATTTTCCTTCAAAACCTTGGAATCATGGGTTCTGTTAAACTTGTGAGGATAAGCCTCTACACCCATTTCCTTGAACTTGTCGAGCTTTGCCAAGCGAGCCTGCACTTGGTCATTCATATCTTGCATTGCCATATTGTATTACCTCGTGAATATATCACGTCTTAAATTTGAACGAGGTAAATTTAGAAAAATAGAAGTAACAAAAATCCCCACTAGCACCAAGCTAAGGGGGATTTCCGTAAATTTCACAAGCTCTATTTTTTCACATCGCGCAAGTCATGCCAATTGGAGCAGGCATAATTCAGCAAAACATAATCCGCGTTCCGTTTTTCAAGCATAGGGATAAGGAAGCGTACAGTCATCACCTTTTCTGTATTAAGGGAACCCTTTGAAAAAAGATCTCCCGCGCCCCACAAATCGGCAAGAGCGACAGAATCCGTTTTTCCAGCTAAAGACTTTATCTGTACTACATCAGCCGAGTCAACCATATTGCCATTTTCGGAATTTTCATAAGAAATATGATACGTCAGAATGGCATTCTTTGACTTGAACTGAACAACTCCATCGTAATCAACAGCTTTCTTTACAGGGAACAATGTCAAACTTTCGCTAGATGCTACGTTATTCCCAAACGTGAAGATAAACTTTTCAGGAACATTAAATTTATCAAAAGCAATATTCACATTGATCATCTCAATGCAGTTTAACCCACGAGCCTGCAAGCTCACAACACAAAGAAAAAGGAGAAGAAAGTATTTCATAATGCGATTTCCACTTTTACCATTTTTGCTCCCATACAAATAACAGCTACAATATAACAAAAGGCAACTTTGTTTCAAGTTACCTTTTTCAATTCTTATTACAGAAAAGCGCTCCCGGAACGGGGTCCGGGATGACAATGCAAAATTACCCCTGAGAGGTTTCTGCGAAGCTCAAGCGTTCGTAGTTCTTGAGTGCGAGATTCAGGCGATATTCATTCGGGAAGAGGCACACAAGATTGCGTTCCTTATCCATCATGCAGTCGCCGGCATATTCTTCGGCGAACTTGCCCACGTCAGCTTCGGGGCCTTTCACCCAGCGGATGCAATGAGCAGGCACGCGGTCGAGTTGCACATCGGCGCCGTATTCGCTCTGCAAGCGGAACTTGAGCACGTCAAACTGGAGTTCACCCACGACGCCCACAACAGGCACGGCAGACTTGAGCGGTTCATAGAGCTGCGTAGCACCTTCTTCCGAAAGTTCGGCAAGGCCCTTCGCCATCTGCTTGGACTTGAGCGGGTTCAAGAGCGTCACACGTGCAAAGTGTTCCGGAGCAAAGTCCGGGATGCCCGTGAAGTTCATCTTTTCGCCGTCCGTAAGCGTATCGCCAATGCGGAAAAGTCCCGGGTCGTTGATACCCACGATGTCGCCCGCCCAGGCGTGGTCAATGACTTCCTTGTCTTTCGCGAGGAATGCGGTCGGAGCAGCCAAGCGGATGTCACGGCCGGTACGCACATGGAAAACCTTTTCGCCACGGGTAAAGCTACCCGAGCAAATGCGGAGGAAAGCCGTGCGGTCGCGGTGTTTCGGGTCCATGTTGGCCTGAATCTTGAAGACAAATGCGCTGAAAGCGTCTTCGTCCGGTTTGACCGGGCGCTTGTCGGTGTCGCGGATCATCGGCGGCGGAGCAAGTTTTGCAAAAGCGTTCAAAAGCTGACGCACACCGAAGTTGTTCACGGCAGAACCGAAGAACACCGGGCACATTTCGCCCTTCAGGAACTTTTCGTGATCGAACGGATCCATACCGCCCGTGACCATTTCGTATTCTTCCTTAAACTGGTTCACCCAGTTTTCACCGCAGAGTTCAACCAAGCGCGGATCGTCCGGGCCTTCCATTTGGATAATCTCTTGCTTGCCATCGTCCGGGTTGAACGTGTGGAACGTATTTTCGGCGATGGAATAGACGCCCTTGAAAAGCTTACCGACGCCAATCGGGAGCGTAAACGGAGCGGTCTTAATCTGCAAAACGCTTTCAATCTGGTCGAGCAAGTCGAGCACATGGCGACCATCCAAGTCCATCTTGTTGATGAACGTGATAATCGGCGTATGGCGCATGCGGCAGACATTCATCAAGCGAATCGTCTGCTTTTCAACACCGTTCACGCTATCGATAAGCACCAAAGCAGCGTCCACGGCGGTAAGCGCACGGTACGTGTCTTCGCAGAAGTCCTGATGCCCCGGGGTATCGACGAGGTTGAACATGCAACCTTCAAACGGGAAGTTCAACACGGAACTCGAAACAGAAATACCACGCTGCTGTTCAATCTTCATCCAGTCACTAACAGTGTAGCTCTTGTTGGCCTTCGCGCGCACATGACCAGCCTCGCGAATCACATTCCCGTACCACAGGAATTTTTCGGTGATGGTGGTTTTACCGGCGTCAGGGTGGCTGACGATAGCGAAAGTGCGGCGTTTTTCAATTTCTGGATTCATAGATAGGTTACAGGCTATAGGTAAAGGTATTAGGTCGTTCGCCTACGGCTCACTTTGAGCTATGGGGTACGATTTCAAATTTTTACGCGGGCAAATATAGCAATTTTAAGTGGTAAGTTCAATGTTTGAGAGTAGAGGTTGGTGGGTAGACGAGAGGTTAGATATCTTTTTATTTTTAAGGATATGGCAACTAAGAAGACGCAATCCAAAACCGCAAGGAATACGAGAACTCGGGTAACGCATGAGTTTCCCGCACTTTTCGACGATAATTCGGAAGTTCTTTTGCTCGGTTCCATTCCCTCGCCCAAATCGCGCGAACAGGGATTTTACTACGGACATCCGCAAAACCGGTTCTGGAAAGTTTTCGCAAGCGTCTTGAACGAGCCGCTCCCTGCAACGATCGATGAGAAAAAAGCGATGCTTTTGAAGCACCACATCGCCCTTTGGGACGTTCTCGACAGTTGCACCATCATTGGCGCTAGCGACACAAGCATCGAAAACGTTGTGCCTAACGACATCGCCTCGCTCCTCGCGAAAACAAAAATCAAGCACATCTTTTGCACAGGCGCCACCGCCCACAAGCTCTACGAAAAGTACTGCGAAGCTGCAACCGGAATCAAGGCCGTGAAACTCCCCTCCACCTCCCCCGCCAATTGCGCCGTCAAATTCGAGAAGCTCGTGGAAGCGTATAAAATCATTCTTTCCGTTTAATACGAGATAGGCGCCCCCCCCCCGAACAAGTCGGGGTGACAAATGCAAAAACGCCCCGCGGCTTTAACCACGAGGCGTTCTTTATTTTACAAGGAAATTCTTATTTCTTTTTCTTGTTGTTCGAGCTATTGCTGCGGACATCCTTCGGCTTGAACTGGACGCTGATTTCCACGTTCGTCACCTTGGAGCCAAGACCAGACGGGTCAAACACCTTGTACGTAAATTCATCGATTCCAGAGAAGCCCTTGTTCGGGGTATATTCGAAGGAACCATTCTTTTCGTTCAAGACGATTCGACCATTGCGCGGCTTCATCACCGTCTTCACAGCTTCGAGCTTATCGCCATCCGGATCCTTAGCAGCAGACATAAGACCTGTTGCAGCCGGAACCTTGAGCGTTTCGCCTTCGCGAGTCTGGTAAGAGAGCGGCTTGGCTTCAGGAGCATTGTTCACAGCAATCACCGTAAACGTTGCTGTCTTATGAGCGGTACCACCATCCGGGTCGGTCACCGTGAACGTAATGCGTTCCGGCTTGCCCTTCCAGTGAGCATAAGGCATAGACACAATCACAGTCTTCTTGGCCTTGTCGTAGTTCACCTGCAACTGCTTCTGACCCGTGAATTTCCACTTGAGGTCATCGAAGTTGTGGTCCTTATCGCGTGCGAACTGGTCAAGCTTAATCGTAGCAATCACGCCATCGTTCTGATTTTCCCTGATGGTATAGTCAGGAATATCGCGCATGACCGGAGCTGCATTCACATGCTTCACCACGAACTTCACGACAGACTTGTCAGAACCGCCAGCCGGGTCAGTAGCCGTAAAGATAATCGTTTCGTCACCGAACCAGTTATCTCTTCTCGGCTTGATTTCGGCAACATGAGAACCATTGATTCTCACGTCGAGGTTCTTAGCGCCAGAAACGGTCCATCTGATTTCGTTCTTCTTATGGTCTGGGTCAGTGACATATTCATCAAGATTGATAGACTTAAAGGCCTTGCCTTCAAGAGTCTTCTGTCCCGGAATTTCCTTGACAACCGGCAGGTCGTTCACAGACTTCACCGTAAAGCGGATTTCTGTAGAAGCCTTTTCCTTGCTCGGGTCAAACACATTTACAGTCACCGTTTCAGTACCATTCCAGTACTTGTCCGGAATCTCTACAGTGAGAATACCCTTTTCGCTAATATTGTACTTGAGCTCATGCTTACCGAACTTCGGAGCAGGTTCTTCTTCCACATGTTTCTTTTTCTTCTTGTCTTTCTTCTTGTCCTTCTTATGGGACTTTGCCGGAGCAGCAGAAGCAAACGGATTTTCACCATCAATGGACCACTTGAGTTCAGAGAGGGAGTTGTCCGGGTCCGTCACGAACTTGGTCAAGTCGATAGCCGGGAAGGTCTTCTTTTCGTCAATAACCTGCGGCGGAATCGGCTTAAACTTCGGCGGATCGTTCACCGGAATAACTTCGAACGTAGCCTTGGAAGACTGCTTATCGCCAGCCGGGTCCATGACCGTAAACGTGATCGTTTCCTTGCCAAACCAGTTCGGATTCGGCGTAGTCACAGTAGCACGTCCATTCTTGATATCCACAGAAAGTTCGTTATTTCCAGAAACAGACCACTTGAGTTCATTCGGCTTGTTATCCGGATCCTTAACGATCTGGGTCAAGTCAACCATCGTGAATCTTTCCTTTTCCTTGATCTTCTGGCCAGGAATATCCTTCACAATCACAGGCGGATCGTTCACCGGAGTCACACTGAATTCAATCTGCTGAGAAGCTCTTGCTCCTTCCGGGTCCGTCACGTCAAGACGAATCTTTTCCGCACCGTTCCAGTACTTGTCCGGAGTCGAAACAACGAGCTGCTTCTTGCCATTAATCGATGCCTTGAGAGCGCGAGTCGGAGCAATTTCGAACTTGAGAGAGCTCATCGGATGATCCGGGTCAGAGATAAACTTCGTCAAGTCAATCGGTTCAAACTGTTCCTTTTCTCTGATAGTCTGAGCAAGAATCGGCCTAATCACCGGAGCATCGTTCACAGATTCCACAACAAAGTTAACAGTCTTGGAATCCGTTGCACCATCCGGGTCCTTCACCGTGAACACGACATTGCGTTCGCCATGCCAGTACTTGTCGGCAATTTCAATATGAGCGAGGCCACCCTTGTAAATGACAACACTGAACGGATCCTTTACAACCGGTTCGTCATCATCGTCGTCATCCTTCTTGCCCTTCTTACCCTTCTTGCTCTTCTTGGCATGTTCTGCTTCAGGCTTGATAACCTTGACAGACCAAGAAAGTTGTTCCATAGTATTATCCGGGTCACGGACAAGCTTGCTCAAGTCAATATCCTTGAACTGGCCCTTTTCACGAATACGCTGCGGAGGAATATCCCTCAAGACCGGAGGATCGTTCACAGAGGTAATTTCGAACGTAATCGTCTGCGAAGTCTTTGCACCATCCGGGTCGCTGACTTCAAGCATCATCATTTCAGGAGCGCACCAGAAATCCTTGTTCGGAGCAGTAACGGTAAGCACGCGGCTCGGGGAAATTTCAGCCTTGAGCTGCTTTGCACCAGTGATTCTCCAGCGGAGTTCGTTCGGCTTGTTATCCGGGTCCTTCACGAATTCATCAAGCTTGATTTGCTTGAAGGTTTCCTTTTCCTTGATCTTCTGGTCAGGAATACGCTTTACAAATGTCGGAGGATCGTTCACACGAGTCACTTCGAAGACCATCTTGTGGCGAGCATAGGCGCCTTCCGGGTCCGTCACGGCAAACGTCAAGGATTCCTTACCGCTCCACTGCTTATCCGGAACAGAAACAATCACAGTGTTGTCCTTGCGAATATCCACCTTGAGGTCTCTATTGCCAGTCACTTCCCACTTCAAGGAAGAAGCCGGATGATCCGGGTCTTCGGCGAGAGTAGAAAGGTCGATAGTCTTGAAACGGCCACCTTCGAGAATCGTTTCGCCCGTCGGAGCACTTGCAGAAATCACCGGAGCATCGTTGACAGAGCGCACTTCAAAGCGAGCGGTCTTGCTTGCAGAAGCACCTTCCGGGTCAGTTGCCGTAAACGTAATGTTTGCAGCGCCATGCCAGTACTTGTTCGGGATATTGACCGTAGCAACACCAGTCGGATCCACCGTCACGCGAAGGCCAGAAGCGGAAGATTCTTCATCACCGCCCTTCTTCTTAGAGCCCTGGCTAATCGGGCTAACCTTGAACGACCACTTGAGATCGGTAATCTTATGGTCCGGATCCTTGACAAAGTCAGCAAGCTTAATCGGCTGGAACTGCTTCTTTTCGTCAATGGACTGGTCACGCAAATCACGGACAAATTCTGGAGCATCGTTCACAGAGAGAACTGTAAACGTAACTTCCTTGCTATCCGAAGCGCCATCCGGGTCCGTCACAGTAAAGCGAACCTTTTCGGAGCCATTCCAGCTTGCAGACGGAGGCGTAACAGTTACCTTGTGCGTCGGATCCATAGAAACGCGAAGTTCCTTGTTGCCTTCAATCTTCCACTTGAGGCGATTCTTGGCATGGTCAAGGTCTTCAACAAAATTGTCAAGTTCAATCGGCTTGAACGATTCCTTTTCCTTGACAGTCTGGCTTGCAATTTCCTTCATAACCGGCGGGTCATTCACAGAAACTACAGTAAACGTAGCAGTCGTGCGAGCCTTGGCACCAGCAGCATCCGTTACCGTGAACGTCACCTTTTCAGAACCGTTCCACATCTTGTTCGGAGTTTTCACCGTTACCATGCCCGTCTTGGTCATTTCAACCTTGAGGTCCTTATTGCCGGTAAAGTCAACCTTCAAATCTTCAAAACGGTCATCTGGGTCAGAAATGAGTTCAGAAACATTGAACGGCTTAAATTCACCCTTTTCCTGAATGGTCTGGTCTGCAACCTGCTTAATTTCCGGAAGGTCGTTCACAGATTCTACAGTAAAGAGTGCGGTCGAAGTAGCCTTAGCACCTTCCGGGTCCGTTACGGTAAACGTAATTTCTTCGGCACCATTCCAGTACTTGTTCGGAATAACAATCGTTGCAACCTTGTTTGCATCGATATTGACCTTGAGTTCACATTCTCTCTTCTTGGAACCTGCAGCCGGCCTACATGTTGTAGCAAAAGTAAGTTCCGAGAGCTTGTTATCCATGTCCTTCACCATGTCGCCAAGCTTGATCGGCTGGAACTGGCCCTTTTCGCGAATGGACTGCGGAGTCACTTGTCTAATAAACATCGGCACGTCGTTCACAGATTCAACCGTAAAGTTGACTGTACGTTCGTCGCAAGCATTATCCGGGTCGCAAACCTTGAACGTAATCGCTTCGGCACCATGCCACTGCGGGGACGGCGGAGTAATGCGAGCATTATGGCCAGCATCGAGAGCAACCTTGAGTTCCTTGTTGCCCGTAATGGTCCACTTGAGGCGATTCTTGGCGTGGTCAGGGTCTTCGACGTGCTTGTCAAGTTCAACAACATTGAATTCACCCTGTTCCTTGATGGTCTGTTCGCGGATATCCTTCATGACCGGAGGATCGTTAATAGCTTTTACAGTAAACTTTGCAGAAGTCGTTGCACGAGCGCCTTCCGGGTCGGTTGCCGTAAAGGTCAAGGTTTCAGAACCATTCCACTGTTCGTGCGGAATCTTCACGGAAACTTCGTGAGATCTGTTATCGATATTGACCTTAAGATCACGATTGCCCGTCACTTCGATCTTGAGCTTAGAGAAATCATGGTCAGCATCGCTCAAGTAATCGTCCAGGATAAACGAAGAAAATTCGTTCTTTTCATCAATCGTCTGGTCAGCAATCTTCTTGAAGATCGGCGGATCGTTCACAGAGCGAACATTCAAAGCAACATCCTGCTTTGCAGAACCACCTTCCGGGTCCATCACAGTAAAGGTCGCAATCGTGTTACCAAACCAGCTCGGGTCCGGGATTTCAACGGTTGCCACATGCTGTTCGTCGATAGACACATTGAGCGTACCCGTTTCCGGCATTTGCCCCTGATGCTTGACTTCGACATCCCAGGAAAGTTCAGAATTCTTGTGGTCTTCATCCTTAACAAAGTCATCAAGTTTGATTTTGGTGAACTGTTGCTTTTCGTTGATGTTCTGGTTCGGAATCGGGCGGATAATCTTCGGCAAGTCGTTTACAGAGTTGACCGTAAACATGGCTTCTGATTCAGCACAAGCGCCATCAGGGTCGCAAGCTTTGAACTTGATGGATTCAGAACCGTTCCACATTTTGTTCGGAATGCGGATTGTAGCCACACCACCAGAAACAGAAACCTTCAGGTCCTTTGCACCAGAGACAGCCCACTTGAGCATTTCAATGCGGTGGTCCGGGTCCTTCACATACTGGCCAAGCTGAATCGGAGCAAATTCCTGCTTTTCATCAATCGTTTGGTCCGGAATGTTCTGAACAAACTCAGGAGGGTCATTGATAGATTTTACTTTGAACAAAACGTCCTGCTTGGCAGATGCACCAGCAGCGTCAGTCACGGTAAATGTCACACGTTCCTGACCGTTCCAATATTCGTTCGGAATCGTGACAATCGCAGAACCGTACTTATCGAGTTCAATCTTCAAGTCCTTGTTGCCAGTCACAGACCACTTGAGTTTCATGACATCGTCATCGGGATCCGTAACGTAATCGACAAGAGAAATCATGTCAAACTGATTCTTTTCTTCGATAACCTGATCAGGAATCTTCTTAGCAAATACCGGAGGGTCATTAATCGGCGAGACCGTAAATGCAGCAGTCTTGTTATCGCTACCATAATCCGGGTCATTTGCAATAAACTTGATTCGAGCGGCACCATACCAGTGAGCATCCGGAATAACAATCGTAGCTACGCGGTTTCCGTCAATCGTTACAGACAAATCACCATCAGCTTGTGGGCCTCCAGCCGGAACAACTTCAGTATCCCACGTAATTTGGTCTTTCTTGTGGTCCGGGTCATTAACAAAGTCATCCAAGCGAATCTTTGCAAACTGCTTGCCTTCTTCAACAACCTGGCTCGGAATTTGGCTAACTACCGGCGGATTGTTCACGGATTCAACAGTAAAGTTCACCGTTTCAGAAGCAGAAGCACCCTTGGAGTCTGTTGCTGTAAAGGTGATATCTTCGGAACCATTCCAAAGAGGGCTTGGAGTTACAATCTCAACCGTATGGTCCGGAGTAATCGTTACCTTGAGGTTCTTGTTGCCACTGACTTTCCAACGGATCTGCGAGGGTTGGTCCGTGTCATCCGTTACAAAATTATCGAGTTTAATCTTCGAAAAAGCTCCGCCTTCCAAAATGGATTCACCAGGAATACCGCCAATTTGCGGTGCTTCATTTGCAACCGCCGGTGCGGGTTCGGGGGCAGGTTCACTTACAGGAGCAGCTGCAGGGGCCGGCTGAGGAGCTGGAGCCGCAGGTGCCGGATTTTGAGCGAACGAAGCCGTTGCAATCACACTAGCAGAAGCAAGCAAGGTCGTCATGGACCTCTTCAATTTTTTCATTTTCATTCTCCGATACCATACACGCAATCAAAATTTCACAGCGAAATTTCTCATGACGTCCTTAAAAACGTCTATAAATATAACGCTTTTCGTAAATATTTTTCCAAATGGCCCAAATGTTTTCTCTTAACAAAAAATGAGACTTTCGTCTACCCCACCCTTCGATTTTTCGTAACTATTGGACTATCAACGACTTACGTAATAAAAGTCCTAAAAGTCAAAAAAATCTGTTTTTTTCAATATCAAGCGCCATTTTGCGCCAAAAAAGCCCTTTATGGCGTTTCTTTTGTAAATTTTTTGTAAAACTGGGGAAAATTTAGGGGTTCTGCCCCGTCAAAGCCCCTCAAAATATGACAAAATCGGCCAAAAAAAGCTAATTTTGTAAAATAACCCATTAAATCTAACCAGGAAAAACAATGAAATTCGTATTCCTTTGCGACGCCAACTATCTCAAAGGCGACATGGTAAACTTCCAGAACAACTTCCCCACCAATCACGAACTCGTGACGATGACCTCTGAAGATCTTCTCCAGAGCAAGTCCATCATTGAAGGGACGTTTGCAATTTTGGCAGAACGCACCACTTGGCAGAAGAACTTCAGCCTTTTCCGCTACTTCGGCCTTTTGCCGCTCCTTGAAGTGCTCCCGCTCGGCATTGTTAGCCGTGGCCGCCGCAACGAGCCGATCAAGGGCCGCAGCCAGAACAGAAACCAGGAAATTTTCTTCAACCCGGCAGCATCTGCAGAAGAACTTTACCTCCAAGTCGACAAGTTCGTCGCAGCACCTCCTTCTGGCTACTCTTACCCGCGCGGTGCCGCTAAGTAAGGCATGCAGAGAAAGGTCCTAGAAAGCCTTTACAACCAAGGCGGGCTTACACTTTTCGCCATTTCTGACGAAGACGAATTGCCCTTAGAAGCCTTGCAAAAATTCGCACTGGCACTTAACGCCGGTGCGCGTTTTGTTGTAATTGACTTTTCTGGGAAACACCGCTTTGCAGGGAACACTCCCTTCCAAGCCTTGGACCTATCTCAAAGAAACCTCATGGTCGATGACATCGACCAAATTGCGACATCTGCCGATAACATCTTTTTGGCAGGGAAAAAGGCAATTCCTACGTCGGATACAGAATTCCGCACCCTCTACCACAACATCAGAAGCCTCGAAAAGATAGCCCCGCAAGTCCTCGGCATCATTTCGACCGAACAGGTAGAAGACGTAGGCAAACTGGTTTCGATAGCCCGTCTTTTGATGGTACACGTGACCGGAAGATCTGTAAATTCGGCAGCAGCGTTCATCGAAGACGTCAAAGAAGCTCAAAAAACTGAAATTTTGTGGCTTTCGAAGGAACGTCCCAAAAGGCGCGCTTACCCCAAGGCTCGCAAGGCCATCCGCCGAAACGCCAGCGCCACAAAAGAAGCGCTAGCCATAGATTTCGAAAAACAGCCGGAAAAGCTCGCAAAAGTCATCAAAAAGCTCCATAAAGTTTCAATTCTCACAAAGAACCCACTCGACGGATTCCCGAGAATTATCCGCAACCTGTTCCCGCTTTTACTCCTTGCAGTCATTATTGCACCGTTCCTCTTTGTCACAGACATTGACAGGAGCGATTCCAACCTCCGCGACCGCATCCAGGAAAGAAACCAACTTTCCGTCGCCCCCTCGTTTGAGTACACGTTCGACGGCAATGAAAACATGCAACGTATTGCACGCTACGCCATCGGTCGTTTTGACGCCATCATCACCAATGAAAAGATGATCAAGAACTACGTGGCCAAAACGCTAGAAGAAAATGGTTTCGGCGTAACGTCGTGGGAAAAGGGCAATTTGAACATTCCTCCCAAGGGTACAACAATCCGTTTTTCACGCCCAGACGAAATAAAGCGCCCCGCCGCAGCAGACACAATCGGCGCCGCATGGAAATACTGGACATCCGTTATTTCGGACAGCATTGCGTACCTTACAGAATTTTATCATGAAACGGCTACTTCCACACAACGTAAACACAACGGTATCGATGTTGCAAGCCGTCAGGGAGCCCGCATTCTAGCACCGTTCGGCGCTAAGGCTTGGACTAGCCGTGATGAACGCGGCGGCGTCATCATAGCACTTGTTCGTAAAGAAGATGTTATTTTATTCATGCATTGCGACAAGCTACTTTATTTGAACGGTCAGGAGGTCATGCCAGGCGACCCCATCGCTACCGTCGGCACCACAGGACATACGACAGGACCCCACGCCCATATAGTTACAGGACTCGTCAGCAAGAAGGGTAAAAAGCGAATTGGGAACGTCCGCTACGATGTCATCGACCCCATTAAATGGTTTTACAAATTCAAGCCGACCTCGAAATAGGACTTTTCTACCAAAAAGCGGTGTTGTATATCACATTTTACTACAAAAAGCACTAAAAAAGGCCTTTTGTAACAGCAAATTTACACCCTTACTATCGCAAATCTATCCACAATTAAGTAACTTTGGAACACGGGATTGATGTAGTAAAAAAAGCAATGTCAAACAAAAGGATTAGGACATGAAAAATTCCATCATTGGGGTATCCCTCGCCATCGCAGTAGCACTCTTCACCGGTTGCTCTAGCGTCGTTACCCCCAAAGCCGAACTCGCCTACCACCACGACTCGGTTCACAACATTCCCGCCATTGACAGCCTCATCGTTAGCATGAAGCAAGACTACATCAAGCAGTGCTATATGCCTGTTGCAAGCCACATGCCGCCTGAAAATTCCTGCCAGTCCGACTTGTTCCAGATGGTTGAACGCCGTTACCACATGGAATACAACCAGAACCACGTCGCGGCAGCCAGCAACGAACTCTTCTTCAAGGACGTTGTTCCGGAAATTCAGAAGAAGGTCAAAAGAGAACCGGCCCTTCGTGATCCGCTGCGCAAAGCATTCAACAACAACGAAGAAATGCTCGCCTACTACAAGGACAAGTATAAGTTCAATACTCAGATTGAACAGTTCTAATTCAAGTTTTTCTTGTTAAGACTACATTGAACACGGCTCTCAAGGTCGTGTTTTTTGTTTATTCTTTATTCTTTCGTCTTTCGTCTTTCGTCTAAAATTCTATATTTACGCCGCAATAAAACAAACCTAAAAGAGACAAATCTATGGGAAAATCACTCTATCAGAAAATTTTCGAAAGCCACACGGTAGCTAAGCTCCCGAGCGGCCAGTGCCAGCTCTTTATCGGGCTTCACCTCTGCCACGAAGTGACGAGTCCGCAGGCCTTCGCCCAGCTCCGCGAAGAAGGTCAGAAGGTGCTGTTCCCGGAACGCACTTTTGCAACGGTCGACCACATTATTCCGACCACTTTCCCGGAACGCAACCGCCCGCTCCAGGACGGCATTTCCGAAGAGATGTTCTCCCATATTGAAAACAACACCAAGAATAACGGCATCAAGTTCTTTGGCCCCGCTACCGCCGAACAGGGCGTTATCCACATCGTTGGCCCGGAAGAAGGCGTGACGCAGCCGGGTATGACCGTTGCTTGCGGTGACTCTCACACGGCAACGCATGGTGCATTCGGTGCTATCGCATTCGGTATCGGTACAAGCCAGGTGGCAGACGTTCTCGCCACCCAGACGCTCGCCATGAGCCCGCTCAAAACTCGCCGCATCAAGTTCACCGGCAAGCTCAAGCCGGGTGTGACCGCCAAGGACGTTGCCCTTGCTTACATCGCTAAGCTCGGCGTGAACGGTGGCGTTGGCTACGCTTACGAATTTGCAGGTCCGGTCATCGAAGAAATGGGCATGGAAGGCCGTATGACGGTCTGCAACATGGCTATCGAAGGTGGCGCCCGCGTCGGTTACTGCAACCCCGACGAAAAGACTTTTGAATACCTCAAGGGCCGTCCGTACGCCCCGAAGGCTGACAAGTGGGACGAAGCCGTTGCTTACTGGAAGTCTGTGGCTACCGACGCCGACGCTCAGTTTGACGACGAAGTTGAAATCAACTGCGACAACCTCGAACCGATGGTCACCTGGGGTATCACTCCGGCTCAGGCCATCCCGCTCAACGGCAACATGCCGAAGATCGACGAATTCGAAGGCAGCGAAAAGAAGGTCATCTCCGAAGCTTATGAATACATGGGCTGGGAAGAAGGTTCCAAGATGATTGGCCGCCCGATCGACATCGCCTTCGTGGGTAGCTGCACCAACGGCCGCCTCAGCGACCTGCAGGCCGCCGCCGAAATCATCAAGGGCCACAAGGTTGCCCCGACTGTGAAGATGTGGGTCGTTCCGGGTTCCATGAAGATCAAGGTGGAAGCCGAACAGCTCGGTCTCGACAAGATCTTTAAGGAAGCCGGTGCCGAATGGCGCGAAGCAGGCTGCTCGCTCTGCCTCGCCATGAACCCGGATAAGCTCAAGGGTCGCCAGGTCAGCGCAAGCTCCAGCAACCGTAACTTCAAGGGCCGCCAGGGCAGCCCGACGGGCCGCACCATCCTCATGAGCCCCGCCATGGTGGCTGCTGCCGCCATCGAAGGCAAGATCACCGACGTCCGCAAGTACATCAAGTAACGCAAGGAGATTTAAAAAATGAATTCTATCGACATTGTTAAAGGTTCCGGCGTTCCTGTACGCGGTAACGACATCGACACTGACCGTATCATCCCGGCACGCTTCCTCAAGTGCGTGACTTTCGAAGGCCTCGGCGCAAACGCCTTTGCCGACGATATCGCTGGCCTCGCCGCTCAGGGCAAGGTCCACCCGTTCCGCGATCCGGCCTACAAGAACGGTTCCATCCTCGTTTCGAACCAGAACTTCGGTTGCGGTTCCAGCCGTGAACACGCTCCGCAGGCTCTCAAGCGCTGGGGCATCCGCGCCATCATCGCCGAAAGCTACTCCGAAATCTTCTTCGGTAACTGTGTGGCCATTGGCGTGCCTTGCTACAAGGTGAGCCACGAAGTTGCAGACAAGATTCTCGCCTGGATTGAAGCACACCCGAGCGAAGAACTCGTGACGAGCACCGAAAGCCGTACGCTCAAGATGGGTGACGAAACCATTGAGCTCACGCTCGCCGACGGTCCCCGCGGCCAGTTCCTCGACGGCTCCTGGCACGCACGTTCCGCCCTCATGGCCAACGCCGACAAGGTGCAGGAACTCGCCAAAAAGTTGCCGTACATGCAGTTCCTCAAGTAATTGCAAGATGTCATGCCCGCCTCTGAGCGGGCACCCCCCTTTCAAAAACGTCCAGGTTAAAAACCTGGGCGTTTTTTTTGTATTATATTATGTGCACGCAGAACACTTATTCATTAAAACGAGATGAAATTGAATGATTAAGAAACTTTTAATTGCAATATTTTTCATCATCTTGGTGGCTTGCGACAATCCGAACCAACAGAAAGAAGCTAGCAAAAGTTTTACTCCGTCTAAGGACTTACTCCTTGCTGACTATATTGCAGCCGCCGATTCAATGGCTGTTTTTTCTTGCGAATCAGAACCATCTTTCGCATCCCACTTAAAAAAAGACTTTGACGAATTTACCGAAGCGATGGCCTTCAAAGAAAAACAAGAATGTCGTGGTATATGTTGGGACAAGCAATGGGTTTCATATTATGTAGAACTTTATCGTAACGGAACTCCAATTGACACAACCCGTATTTACGCCACATATTCTAGACAAGGGTATAACAAAAACGGATATAACTACTATTTTGCAGACACATCTAAAATAGAAGACTTTTTTAAGTCTCGTAAAATTCCAAGAGTTCCAGGAGGATGTCGGCTAACGCACTGGCCCAAAGAGGACTGCGGTATTCACTGCCGTTCCATAGAAATAACAGATATGCAACTAAAAGACTCCACAGGGCAATCATTATCCGATTCTGTTTATCATGAATTTACGGAAAAAATAAAAAAGAAATATTTGCTTTATTATGCACAATTCAGTGTTCAACAAAAAATCCATTTAGACATAGATTACGAAATAGAAATAAAAGTCAACAACCAGTTTGTCTCGCATTCTTCAATCAAATCCACGCCCAAAGCAAACAGAATTGATAATCGTATTACAGATGATTGGGAAATTATTTGCGATGAATGTAGCAAGGAAATGCGCTCCATAAAATTCAAAATGAAATTTAGAGACCCATTATCCGCAATGAACTAATCTACCAACCAATTAACTATTTCTCTTTCATCGCCCCCAATAAACATTTCAAAAGCTTCTGATGAAAATATCACGAACACCTCTCCTACTTTTACTAACATTTATTTTGTTCTCGTGCTCATCGGAAAAGGAATCCCCCAAACCCATGCTCTCCTCTCCCATCGACAACATCCTCGTAGAAAAGGCTAAGCGCCAGATGCACTTGCGCAATGGCGAGAACGTCGTCAAGACGTACAGGATTTCGCTTGGCAAGAATCCCGTGGGAGCGAAGGTCAAGTCCGGTGACAACAAGACTCCAGAGGGCGACTATACCATCGTGCTTCACAACCCTAAAAGCGTCTTTCATTTATCGCTGAAAGTTTCGTACCCGAACGCGGAGCAAGTCAAGGCTGCGAAAGAAGGCAACTACGAGCCAGGCGGAGACATCATGATCCACGGCTATCCGAACAAAGTTCCTGCATTCCTCTTTAAATATTGGCACAAGTGGAAAGACTGGACAGCCGGTTGCATCGCTGTCACGAACGATGAAATCGAAGAAATCTACGACGCCGTCAAGGACGGAACACCGATAACCATCAAACCTTAGAATTATGTCAAAGAAAAAGTTTATTTGGATTACCGTCTATAGCGCCCTTGCACTAGGCATCTTAGCTTTAATAGTCTTTCACGAAAAAATTTTACACAAACTAGATGACACTGGAATTATATTCGACTCGTTTCATGAATTTAATGACGATGACGAACATAGCTTGGGTATAAATTTAGGAGAACTTAAACTTTGGCCCATGTCCGCAGGGAAATTTTTCTCCATAAGGTATTCGCTTAATGCAGACGACATGGGTGGATACGCTCTCGACTTTACTTGCGAAACACCGGATTTTTCAAAATGCTATAAAACTGTTTCCAATAAAAACAGCCTTGGCGACGATATACAAGAATCCGTCAAGCCGATAGCCCCTCACGAAGCAAAAACCATCTACGATGAATTTATCGCTTTGGATGTTTTCAACTTAAAATCTGTCGAATCTCGACCTTTAGGTGAACACGTAGGCGTTCGACTGGGAATATATTCTTCTATGGTTTTCTCCATTGTCAGCATTTCTGTTGAAGTTTCTGACGACAAGCGCCTAAATCGTTTTTCCATCGTACCCGGCAAACATAAAGACGAGCGCTACATCAAGATTTTCAAAATATTCAAGGATCACGGCTTTTTGCCAGAAGAATCAAAAAAGAGCACAAGTAACGGCACAGACACTAAAGCTATCGAAAAGATCCAAACGTTCTACAGCAAGCATATCTTTGGAAACGAGTTCGCGAACGATTCCGTCATTGCGACGTATTGCACAAAGAGTCTCGCCCAAAAGCTTTCAAAAGCGTACGACAACGAGTTCAGCGATGGTGGCGGCTACGCCGTTTGGAAATTCCGCAGCAGTGCACAAGATGGCCCGGACATCCAGGAAGTCGAGAAAATCGAACCTCTTGGCGATGGCAAATACCTTGTCCATTACAACGACATGGGCAACAAAGGCACACACACCATCACGACCGTTAATCAAGACGGAGAAATATTCTTCGACAAGCTTGATTAAGCTATTTTTGCGGCAACCACAAAGGCAACCAAATGGATATTAAAGTTCTCCGAGCAACAGAAGAATGGCAACGAGCAGGTGCGTACAGCGTGCGCATCCAAGCGATGAATCGCGCATACCACATTTCACTCCGAGACGAATTCGACGAGCACGATTGCGACGGTACAAAGTTTATCGTTTTGCTGGACGACGAATACCCTGTAGCGACATGCAGATTCTACGAAATTGACGCAGATACGGCAACGATTGGGCGCGTAGTCGTGATGCCGGAATACCGCGGTCAAAAGCTTGGCGCTATGGCAGTTCGCGAAGCCGAAAAATGGATTACTGAATGTGGTTACAAACAGATTATCATCGACAGCCGCACTGAAGCCACAGGCTTTTACGAGAAACTTGGGTACAAACTCATTGACGAGAAGCCCATTCTCAGCGGCGTTTTTGAATGCATGCGCATGAAAAAAGTTCTCTAGAACTTAATTGTCACATCGACTCGCGTGGCATCAGGATTTTTCGCTATACGAATCACACCCCAAGTAGAAAAGCCAACAAATCCTACCAGTGACGCCAAGCCCACATGCTTCCAGTTATAGTCTTCATCCAATGCATACGACACGGGGATTTCTACAACCATCGATGTAAGAGCCACAAATATCGCACCATAAAGTCCCGCAAAAATTCCCCAGCCTAGGCTCGTTTCGGTATCTTGATACATGTGGACTGATTTAACTTGTTCAATTTTATCACCAAGGGAATTTTTAAGTTCCTCTTTTTTAAGGGGAATCCATTTGTCCATCGGAGTAATTCTGACTCTAGATTCTTCACAATTTTCCGTCTGATTTCCAAAACAATTCGTTTCGTTTTTGCGAACCACATTCCCCGTAAGAATAGGCTTCCCCGCTTCATCTAAAAATTCGATTTTGCAACGAGGAGAATCATCGCGTTGTGACCAACACCAGTAAAAATTCAAGATAGTCGCTATAGGCGCATTTTCCGCTTGTTCAGCGTCAAGCATAAAAGAAGTCGTTTTCACTGGACGATCAAAATCCAAGAAAGCCTCTTGAGAAGATTGAAATTCATACGTTCTTATCTCACGATTTTCGTCATCCTTAGCAAAAGAAAATGAGGCCGTCAAAAGAAACAAACAACAAATTAAATATCGTAAATTCATCTACCCATTCCTTAATTATTCAGATTTTTACTATCCTCGATACTTTGTATTGTATCCGTGATTTGCCTTGGGGCGCAAATCATTCGGGTACATCACATCGGCATACACATCTTGCTGGAGCTTTTTCACGATGTTGTAGACTTCGATGTAATTGGAAATACTATCGATAGAAATGCCTGCATTCGTAGAAGTCGTCCTTCCGTTCCGCGTTACAGGATTCGCCTGAGCCGAAGTCGTGATAACATCCCCCACGCCAAACCACTGGTCAAAAATGCCGCGGTGCAAATCCACGTGCGAAAGTTCCGCAAACGGTTTTGAATTGTAGTGTTTGCTGAAAACACCTCCAGACGCATATATAGCCTTGTCCGTAACGATATAGTTCGTATTCTGGTAACGCCTAAACGACAAGAGCGCCCCGCCGAGGTAAATCCAAACCGGCATCAGGTGGAGCAACATGAACGGGACCAAGAAAAATCCGATATGTTCATCTTTGGAAGAAAGCGAAGCACCAATAAAACCAAAATCAATAACGCCCCAAATCAATGCAAACGGGAGCAACGGATTAAAAATGCTTTCGAAGATGAAGCACTTTTTGTTGGGCTTGCCAGCGTATATGATTTGCTCGTCTTCGCCAATTAACTGTTTAAGTTCGTTGTCCATAAAAATACTCCTGGATGACGGACCATAATAAATTACAATTTTTATTGGAATTTCGACAAATTACGTTTGTTTTTGTTTACAGTTTTGCCAAAAAATATGATATATTATTGAATATCCTTTTTTAAAATCAACTTTTAGTGTATGGAGACGTATATGGAACAGCAAAACATCCGTCCGGTGGATTTCGAAAAGCAAATGAGAAAGACCGGCATCAAGATAGCGTTCATCATGGCGCTTTTGATGAGCCTTGGACTTTCACTCACCGGGAACCTGATGGCAGAACGCCCACCCGAGATGCCGCTGATGGCATCGGTCATCGGATTTCTCGCTTGTTTTGCATTGAGTTTCGTGATAAGTTTTGCGATTGGGCTTTTAGTACCGATGCCCAAGGTGAATGCAGCCCTCGCCCGCAAATTTAAATTGCAACCGCGCACGCCAAAGGCGCACATCATAGAATCAATCGCCTCGAACTTGATTTACACGCCGCTCATCACGACCGCGATGGTCTCGTTCGTTTACTTCGCGCTGATGCCCGCCGGGCACAAGCCGCCGTTCTTGCCGATGTTCATTCATTCACAAGTCGTCTGCTTTATCGTGGCGCAAGTGCTGATATTTGTGTTTGTGCCGATTATCATCAAGTTTGTGATGCCGAAAGGCGCGCCGGGAATGCAGAAAGAAGCGGAGAAGCCAACAGATGCGCCGTAGGAGTGCGGCGATGCGGGGATGAAGAACGCACCATCGAAGAATGCCGCGAGAAAGCGAGCCATTGCGCAGATTCTTGGGTAAGTGAAGATGATAAAAAGCTTATAAAAAAAAGAAGTGCCCAAAGGACACTTCTTTTTTCAAACCCAGCTATGAAAAAACCTCAACATGAGATTCTTACATGGCGGGGTTCAAACAGCACTGCTCTCGCAGCCATTTCCCGCAACCCCAGTTTTATACTCTTTATGCCTTAAAAAGCAGAGACGAAGCTACAGATCCCTCTCGGGCTCCCCTTCTACTTGATGAACTGAGCCAGTATGTATTTCCAACGTCAGTAAGGCAAGTTTCCCAACCTTTTGGTTATCCACCATCACCGTTCAAAGGATCAACACCGCGATAACGTCACTGCAAGAATGCGTACCCGGAGCTCTATCTTTTGAGCTTTACATGCCATGATTCCGCTTGCGCGTCCATGGAAACTATGTGAAGAAACCCCAAGCCCGGCCGTAGCCGTCAAAGCTCTTGGCATCCCTCTCGGGAGAGCGCTTCAGAATCTCTACATTTTATAATTTAATCTATTTTCATAAATTTGTCAATAACAAAATCACATTTTTCTTATTTTATTCTGTAAAATTAACTTATCCTACATAAAAGCCTTCCTAAACAGGAAGGCTCTTGTTAATTATTATACGAGATTCACTTAAGAAAGAACTTCGCCTTCTTGCTTTGTCCCATCATCTTCTTGGGTTGAAGATTCAATTTCCTTCGGAGTAACGATAGCCTTGCCCGTTGCTTTACTAATAAGCTCATCAAACATCAAGCCGCTATTTGCCTGATACCCGCTAATAATCTGTCGATTACCGACCCAATTATAGCTCTTGCCAAGGAACCATCTAGTACGCTGAGCGGTTTTGACAATTTTTATACCGCAACCTGTAACTTCTTCTTCATTGATATACATCGGTTTAACACGATTGTCATCAAGTTTCTTACAAGCCAAAAGATCTGTAGACGGATCAATCTTGCAATAATTTCGGTTGTAATAAACAGGAACCTTTGCACGTCGTAATGCAATATTTCGGCAATCCCCAGGAATCTGTTCAGGAATAAACGGAATCCAGTTAATCGGAACACGATTTTGAATCAACAAAGAATACGCAGCGCTATTATTGGCCTTTTGGCTTTCTTGAGCTTCATCTTCTTCATTTTGAGTTTCGCTTTCTGGATTAGCCAATCTCAGATTCAATTCATCAACGGCTTCCAAAACACCCTCAGAAAGCATTCGGCCATCCATAGTGCCGCCACACCCATTATCGAACTTCGTTTCGACGCCCCAAACCATATTGGCCATTTCATCTCTCAAGAACTGGACTTCTTCGATTGGAGCACTTTCTTCACATCGTAAGACTGTTGGAGGGAACAACAATCCATCATGAGTCGAGAAGTTCTGTTTCGCATACGCATTCGCGAAACTTGAGCCGAACAAGTTCCAGCGATCCGTATAAGCAACTTCACTATATTCAGGATCATCATCTTTCTTTCCCTTATTATAGTCACACTCGTCTATTTTCTGAGCATTTTGACCAATATAAAAACGGTCGCCAAAAGAGTCCTTAACGACAATGTCAACAACATCAAGAACAGTTCCCGTTTCCGTTTCAAGAGGCATGATCATCCAGTCATTACTGAACATACTCACATACTGCATAATTGCGGCCGTACCGATAAAGCTGTAATCGTTTCCACAATTACCCATGTTAACCTTACGATCTTCAAATTCCCACAAACGGCTCGCTGGCGCACCTGGAATTTTTGCAGGAGTCGGAATATACGAAAGCATTTTAAAAGGCTTTTTTTCTTCGTCACTTTTTTCGGCAGAACAATCAAAAGAATACCAAGAAAGCTTCCCAAAATCGTAATCATCCGCAAAATAAGTATTATTGCCTTGCTTGATTGTTACATCATACCCAAGCTTTTTCTCGTTCCAGCTACTTCTATCATCATTTTCACCACATGGCAAGAACTTATCTTCAAACCATTTGACATACTTGGAAAAGACTTCAAACAACGTTTCTTTATTTTCACTATCAAAAGCGATCTGAGAAGTAAGAGCGTTTTTATATACCTTATAGCCGTCAAACGAACGATTCCGATAGAATTTGTAGAAATCTATCAAGTCTGAATTTTTCAACGTTTTCAAGGCATTGATATTTCCTTCCTGTTCCGCAATTTTAGCTTCTTCAATTTCATCTTTAAGCTTATATTTTTCATCATACAAAAAAGCAAAATCATTTTTCTTAAGCCCTGAAGCAAGAAGCATTTTTTTCAGTTGCATCGCCGATTGAACACGAACATAAGGCGTAATCTTATAATTACGTTTTTCAACATCGTATTCTAAAGGTCTATCCGTAAAATACGACTGATCAACAGTTTTTTCGTCCGAATCCTTAAACTGAATTTTATCAATCGGCATTCTCTTCGTGCGAACTTTAACCATGACTGGAATGCCACAGTCTACAGCCTTAAAGCGTCCATATTGCCATTGACGGCTCAACATCCAAAGCGGATCAAACACTTCAAAAGAAAGAGCCTTTTCATATTTATCATCTCTCGTTCTTGGATCAATTCGTTTTAGCGTTTTGGCAACATTTCCCTTTTTATCCGCATCTTTAAAATCCAGACTTTTTAAATGCGAAGCCAATGCAGTAGAATACCATAGAGTCTGATCAATCATAATACGCTTACCTCTCGTTTTTGAACTCGAATTCAAATTCGGTCCTAGGTGTTAACGGGAATATGTTAGAAAGTACCTTGTCTCCATAAATATGGTCCGGCTCAACAGCTCGATTCATCATCATGAAACGAGTTGTCCTCATAATTTTCAAAAGCGTCGCCAAGTCCCAATATCCATCCAGTTTATTTTTCAAAACAGGAAGTCTTGGATGCCAAGCAACAAGCAACGATTGAGGAGCTTCGTTATCAGGCCAATCATTATGGAAGGCAATACCTGCATCATGCTTTTTGTACGGGATGTATTCAATCCAAGAATCAAACACAAATCCAGAGAAGTCTCCATTCTTATCGGTCGTATGCGCAGACGAATTATACAACACCAAAGAATCGGCATCCCTTAATTTGGATTCAGAATCGACTGCAGCACCGAGCCAATTTTCATAATTCATTTTAAAATCTCTGCAATCAGCACCATCCGGCACAGACGTCTGAAGAATTGCAACAGAATCAAGCTCATGATCCAAAGCTAGCTGAGACATATTCAGCTGGTGCATAAGCTTCATACCTTCACGAACTTCGGAAATTTCATCCTGCCACTGACTAAAGGCAAATTCATCCCCGATATTTTCGTAGAATTCCACACCTTTACTCAAAGGCTCTTTAAACCCGCCCTCAAACAGCGCCGTTTTGAACTTATAGCAGACCTTGAAATTACTCAAAGTAATAGCTTGCAACGCAGAAACATAGCTTTCTACAGAAGTACTAGAAGCAATAGCAGCCTGAGCAGCCTTCACCCTTTCGCACAAATCATTGTATGCATTGTAAACATCTTGGCCAAGATCTTTTTGTGCTCCACAAATTTTTTCGTATTCAAGAACATCGGATGTTTGCGTCACCGAGCCCATAAATGCAGACGAATTATATTCGTTAAAGCAGTTAATCATACCCGATTCGAAGCAATCGCAAAGATACTTATACCCATCAGCAACTAAAGAATCATCAATGGCATTCGTTCGCTTACTTGATTCAACAGCATTGCTGAATACAATATCATACTTCGTTATTCTTAACCAATCTTCAAGATTTTTCTTGAGATATTCGATATTGGCAAGCGATAACGAGAGTCGCTGTTTAAGATCATCAAAGTCAACCAACTGATCTTCTGCAACATCTTCACATTTGGGGCTACACCAGTCAGTAGACTTCATAGCACGTCCACGAGCAACAAGCCCCTTCAAGGATTCAAGACGAAGCTTATTGTCATCGATACTAATCTGCTCACCCTTATATTCATAACCAGCATCAATTGCGCTATCCAAAATCGTTATATCATCCGTATAGCAAGACTTATATTCACGATATCGAGCTTCAAGATATGCATGGAAGGACTTGTCGAAAGCAGATAAGTACATGTATTCGATACCGCTTATGTTCAACTCAGCAAGCGAACACGGAATAACTTCGCGGGACTCCTCTTTACCCTTTTGGACAAAGAAGAGGATACTTTCCATACCGCCCAGCTGACTTTCAATCCAAGCATTCAAGGAAGGTTCTGCATGGCACATGACCTTGTCAGCAGACTCAACATTCTGAGGCAATAGGACTCCAGCCTTGTGTGAAACAACAACACGTTCACTCGGAATATTCAAGATTTCCATGTCCGGAAGACTACCACTACCATTTGCAAGGAAGTTGCTTATCGCATAATAAGAGGACTTATCCCCCATAATCAAACGATGTACGCCTTCCGAAAGCAAAAGGTCATTCAGTGCATCATAAGAATCCATCAACCGTTCAATAATCGTAAAGAAGACGTCTCTTTCTTTGTCTTTTTTAAAGCCTGAGCAAAATTCTAGCAACCAAGACAATACAATTTTATCCGTATGTCCATTTTTACATTCAGTAACATCGTTGATGTAGGTACTTTCCAACCACTTATGCACCGGACAGCTCCAAGCCCACTTATCCATAAAGGAATTAAGCAAGGCTTCGCCATTAATGGTTTGCATATCGTAATCATTCGCGCGCTCATCTTCCGCTTTGATTTGAGTCAATTGAGGGAATTGTTTACGCAAGTCATAAATATACGCATCCATTTCCACGCCATAAACATCATTGGCTTCATGCAAATAGCGTTCAAGATCCGTTCCGAGAATAATACTCAGTGCCATTCCTGACTTTACACCATCCACAAGGCGCAAGGCTTGACGCACTCTTGTAGAAGATAAGTTTACACAGATTTGAGAATCAACCAACTTGTTCTTTACTTTTGCTTTGAGGAAAGAACTTCTTAAAACAGCAGCAGTCATAGCATGCTGAATCGATGGTGCCATAACAAAATGCGCGCTTTCAGGAGCATTAAAGATTAATTCATTTTTCTTCACGCCCTTCAGTTCAAGATCTCTTATTATATCATCACGATTTTCGGCTTGTTTATCCTTCGAATGATCATGTTTTAAGTTAAACGACCAACCAAAAGCACCAACGAAACCCGAATCAACAGTACGAATCTTTTTATGGAACCAGTAATCAATGATACCCAAGAACCAGGCATCAAGGCGATGAGTGAACAAATCAAGGAATTCCGATACATAAATATCAGCATTCTTCTCAATAGCTTCTCTATCTTTTGAAGACAACTGTTCTAAACGCATAGATGGGTACATCTGAAGCCTTAAAGCATCAACAACTTTGTTCGTAACATTTTCTATTTCTTTTGATATAGCAGCTTCATCAGAATCAAAAACATCTGCTATAGGAATCGATTTAAAGAAATCCTCACCCAAGTACTTGATAATACCAAGCTGTCCAATATCAGCGTTTTTGGAATTTCCAATATTCGTCTTGTTAATCTTTAAATTCGAAGGATTAAACAGCGAGTCTATAAAAACTCTTCCAGTACATTCTTCAGAAATGGAGTAAGGGGTCTGCCCAGCCATTTCCAAATATTTTTTCTGGACCTTTGTTCCTACAAGAACTTCAGACCACTGAGCCTTACTGTTTCGAAGTTTACGCCACATATTAGCCAGTCTAATAAGAACCTTGAGAAGGCTTCTCATATTCTTATCAACTGGATTTCGTCTAAAGATTTTGCCGATTTGAACAAAATCGCTCATTGGCAAAATGCCATAAGGCATGTCTTCCACGCGAATCGCGGCCATATTACCACGAGCCCTTACATGGTTAATGAAAAATTCTTTCAAGAAGCTTTTCTTTTCAGCAGCATCCGGAGGCAATATTTTCCATCCGAAGTTTTTCTCAAAATAATCCCATATAGTTCTGTAAGCAACTTTAGTATAGTAGTCCTGCCTTGAATCAGAGCCAACGACTCGAGCCCAGCCATTTAACAAATCACTTTCATAACATGAGCTATTGGTACTGCCCTTCAACAAATACGCAATTTTTCGAGCATCGTAATCTGAAATATCAAAAAAGCGTTCGAACAGAATGTTATACTTATTCTTCGAAGCCAACAGCGAATCGCGAATATCTTTATCCTTGACAGTATTGATACACTTTTCCAAAGTGTTAAATTCTTCAGTATAATCGCCTTTATCCGCTTTTTTAATTTTTCCAATTGTTTCCGCTATAATATTCAAGTTTTCACTTGAGATTGATGCTTTTTTACATTCTTTCAACAAATCATCAAGGCTTGATTTTAATTCAGCATAGTTTTCTTTCTTCTGCGCACGAATTTCCTTGATGGTGGCATAAATTTTGGGGAATTTCTTGTAGTCTTCAACTTCCAATCTGTAACGAGTGTCTTTTAGATAATCCTCTTCATCAACGTATTCCTTTTCAACAAGATTTGTTGATACGCCTGCATTGAGAATACGCATGTTCGAATTAACATAGTTATGCCCATAGAACAATTCCCGCATCGTCGAGGTATCGTGCTTCGCTTGAACGCCAAAGACATAGATATACCTAAGTTCTTCGACATTATCATCAAGATCTACTGTTATAGCCATCCCATTTTTCTCAGCGGCTTCGTAATCGGTAAGCCACTTCATCTTGGGAGGCATCTCAAGTTCACCATTTGCATCGAATGTATCGACACTCTGAGACGAATCAAAAGCCATCTGAATTTCATCAGCCTTAACCAATTTAGATTCAGCAAAGATCATGTCTTTCTTTGCATTGGCTACTTCTGCAACCAAGATAAACTTTTCGGGCAAGCAGCTACAAATCGGCACAATCGGGGAATCTTTTTCACGAATTTCGACTTTTGGGAATTGGATTTTATCCTTTTCCAAATACGAATCAACCATATCCGAAAGACGAGTATATCGGCCTTCTAACGAGGTCAAAAGCTGAGAAACCTTTTGATTCAACGATTCCAAAATCGAATAGTCGGCATCCCACAATTCCAAAGGACGTGCGTTTTTCAAGTAGTCATATTTACTGTAGATTGCATCTATAGCAACCAACTGCTTTTGCAGATACAGCAACGTGTCACGAACCATATCGTACAGATAATCGACAATGGCCTTACATGGCATCAACAGGGATTCTACTTCAAAGATGAACGAATGAATCTGACCGAGACCCGTACGTATATAATTTTCGAACCCAGTTTCTACTAATCGATTTTCACTTTCCGAAACAGTTTCAGTTTCTGGAATATCAAACTTTTCGATATTTCCTCTGATTTCAGAAAGAATTCGATAAATCTCATTGCAGCCATTTTCAATATATTCAAGACCCGACAATTCATTACCATCATTGTCAGAAGTCTTAATTACTTTCTTTTTACCGAAGACTTCATCTACGATCCCGTTACCAAAACTTGCATAAGGACGACGATAGAAGTAATCTTTACCTTCGCGGATTTCTTCAAACTTTACAGGCCTCAGTTCATTGCAAATCCAGGCAGCCTTATATGACGGGTATTTCGTGCACAGAGTTTCCCATGCTTCTTTTTCTCGTTTCTTGCAACCGCTCGCAATAAACCACTGGATCCAGAAGAACTTTCCATCATAAACTTCTTCTTTCGTAAGCTTAGCATTCTTTTTGTAGTTAAGCATGATTTCATCAGGAATAATCCTGACGCGAAGCTGCTTCTGCTTGTGATTATCCGGATCTTTGTACCTGAAGCTCGTATCCAAACGAACCGGGAAGAAAATCAACGGACGCGCAGCCGAGATTCCTCCCAAAATACGATCGTACTCATCAAGAATTGCAAGAGGGATATTGTCATCAAAAGCGTATTTTCCAATAGCTCGAACACTTCCATCCTTCAAAGTTTGCCTTACAATACCATAGCCAAGAACACGACCTTGGTGCCGAATTGTAAAGCCCTGCAGAGCATTCAGAGCAACCGGCTGTACCAGCTTTACATAAATCTTAACACATTTATCCGCATATACGGACTTTACGTCTTGAGAAAGAACAACGGCACCAGTAATTTCGGCATTATTGAGACTGAACTGGACACGATCGCCAGTCACAATAGGATTGTGGCTCCAACCCTCAGCCTTGGTGAGCGTGCAGATATCAGCTTCGAATTCAGAATATGCAGTTGCAGAACCAGGCGCGGCAATAACCATACCTCGCTTGATTTTATCCACATCGGCATTGGAAAGTCCAAAGCTTACATTATCACCCACCTGAGCTTCGGTAATTTTGTTGTTGAACATTTCAATGCCAAAAACAGAATATTTGGCTGTTTCGCCCAAGCCAACACATTCGACCGAATCATTTTCATAAACAACACCACGTTCAATGCATCCAGAAACACAAGTTCCACCATTGACGCTGAAAACATCGTCAACAGACATACGGAAGGGTTTCGAGCGAGCGGCAACAGATGACGGAATGTCGCGGTCACAAGCATCCATAAGTTGCATAATATGTTTCTGGAAACTCGTTTTGCCACCAGCCGCAAGAGCCAAAGAATCCCCTGCAACAAACTGGGTATTTTTAAATCCATATTGAGAAAGAAGGCCGCGTATTTCCTTTTCTGCTTGATCAAGTTCTCTACTGTCTTTAACCCTAGATAATCTATCCAGGAATACGACAATATTTTTCACCCCAATCTTTTGAGCCAGTAAAATTTGTTCCTGAGCATAACCAGCATCAAATTTAGAGGCATCAACATCAATAATCAAACCATCGACAGGCGTTCCTCCCGTGGCGATATACTTAAGATAAGTCCTCCAGTCAGAGCAATAGATATGATGGTAATTACGATTAGCAGTCGAATAAACACTTTTGTTCTTTTCCGCATTCTTGACTAAGGTATATCCCTTTGACTTTACAGTCTTAAAGATTGCAGCAGTCAAAGCGGAATGATCATGATATGAACGAGCGATCGTACCAATTGTACAACTTTGCTTGTTTAATGTATCAACAACCTTACCTGTTGCTATAACTTTTCCCTTTTCACGAATTGTGAATTGGAGACCTTTTTCTATAGCGATTGAATTTACCAATTTAACATCAACAGTCGCAACTTCACCGGGCTTTACCTCGCTACGGCCATCAGGGAATTGAATTAGGCCATTCAAATTGATAGAGCGGAAATAGAACAAAAGTCGACTATTATTTTGATATGGAGCTTCATGTCCAGATGTGCTAGAATCCAAGAAAGAAATATCTGCTCGGAAATCCTTGACAGCCGAAATACTATTGGGAGCAGCAAGAACCATACCTTTCACAAAGTCTTTCTTTTCGGCCCCACGAAGCGTCAAGCTAACCTTGTCGCCAACAACAGCTTCATCAAGAGCCTTATTCTCAACTTCAATCAAGGGAACTACATATTTAGCAGAATCCCCAAAGCCAACGCGCTCAACGGAATCGCTCAAATGAATGGAACCACGTTCAATGCATCCCGAAACACGGACACCGCGTCCAGTAACAGATTCAAAATCATTTACTTCCATTAGGAACGGCTTATCTTCAGCAGTTTCTACATTGGGTTCAACAAAAGGTTCACCAATCAATTCCATTATCGTGCCCGCACCAACGGTACGACCGCCCTCACGAATAGCAAATTGAAGACCTTTTTCCAAAACAATCGGCGAAATCAGTTCAACATCGATAATAACGGTATCACCAGGTAAAGCCTGTTCTACACCTTTCTGCAACTGAATCGTACCAGTTACATCAATGGTACGGAAATAGAATTGAGGACGAAAGCCGCTCAAAAAAGGTGTATGACGCCCACCTTCTTCTTTTTTCAATACGTATATAGCAGCCCTGAATTTTGTATATTCCTGCACGGTTCCCGGAGCAGCAATAATCATACCTCGACGGATATCTTTCTTTTCGATGCCACGAAGCAGCACACCAACGTTATCACCAGCCTGAGCATCATCGAGAAGTTTCCGGAACATTTCGACACCCGTAACAGTGCTCTTCAATCTTATTCCGAAACCAACACATTCAACTCGATCATTTAGACCAACCCTACCTCGTTCAATACGGCCTGTAGCAACGGTACCGCGGCCAGTAATAGTAAAAACGTCTTCAATAGGCATCAAGAACGGCTTATCGACATCACGCTTTGGAAGAGGAATATAGGTGTCGCAAGCCTCCATGAGTTCCATAATCTTGTCTTGAGCTTCCTGTTCACCATTAAGAGCCCTATTTGCAGACCCCCTAATAACAGGAACATCATCCCCTTCATAACCAACCTTGGTTAGAATTTCGCGAACTTCCATCTCAACAAGATCTATAAATTCTTCATCCTTAACCAATTCAACATTATTCAAGAACACTACAATTTTTTTAACACTAACCCAATGAGCAGTTTCAAGCAACTCACGAATTTCTGGCATAATCCCTTTATCAGCAGCAACAACTAGGATTGCACCATCAACTGACGCTGCGCCGGTCACCATGTTCTTAATATAATCAGCTTTACCAGGCACATCATACAAAGAGTAATGGCGATTGGCTGTCGTAAACTCCACATGACTTGCATTTATCGTAATTCCACGTTCTTTCTCTTCAGGAACATCGTCATAAGTCTTTTGTGTAGCGAAACCGCGAGCAGCCAACGTCACAGTAATTGCGGCAGCCAAGGTGGTCTTACCATGATCAGCAAGTCCAATAATACCTATGCTGCAATGTTCTTTAGATCTATCAAAATGTTCTTTTGCCATTTATTCCTCTTCTTTAGCAGAAGCTTTTATCGTTATAAATTTGTTATTGGTTTAAGGTGACGTTACTTACAAAGAATATGTCAAAACATGCTTTGCACTCTTATAAGGTTTAACAATAGCTTCGAACTGTTCCGTAAACCTATTGTATTTGTCCTTATCATTACGTATGGATTCATCCTTACAATCGCCTTCCTCAAAATTAGACAAGTACTCTAAAGAGTTACGGCAGGCCTTATAAATAGGGATTCCGTTATACTCGGCATTTTCGTGAGAGCTTACGTTATACTGGAAATTCAAGTTTTCCATCACCTGTTCAAAGACTAGCATGTAGCCGCGGTTTTTGTCATCCGTTTTATTTTTATACGCAGGATGCCCAAGAGCCGTTTTATACGAAATCTTGAACCCAACGACATAAATATCATCCTTAAAGAAAGCCTGTGCCACGGGTTTAAGAATCAATGGCAAATTTTCATCATTAGAAGACTTAGCAGGCACAAACTGACCATTTACAACATCGGCCTTATGCAAGTAAATCAAAGTATCTGGGAAATTCTTCATCAGTTTACCCTTAATAGCAAACATCAAAAGTTGTGATTTTTCAGGGCTATGGTTACTCCCTAATTTATCATTCCAAGTATGCACAGACTTGACATCAAAGAAACTTCCGTTAAGAATATTTTCAACACTAGTCTCGGTATCCCAGAACTTCTTAAAATATGAGCCGCGTTGGTCTGTCGGATATTCACGCCATAAAAGTTCTCGACCCATTTCTGTATTCATGCCACAAAGGAACGCTTCGACAAAAGCTTCATTACTCATGAACATGGTCACAGAATTATCCTTAAGCTGATCGACACAAGGCAAAATAAATTTATCCGAAAGAAGCTTTAGATAATAGTACGTAGGCTCAGGGAACTGAGGATAAGCCATAATCGGGAATTTGGAGTTCATGCAATCTTCAATAAACTGCTCCCGAATATCATCATTATCACTCAAGAACACACTAAAGTAATCGCTAACAACTTTATTTATTCTATCTTCAGCGACCTTCGTTTTTTCACTAATTTGCGCCTCAAAATTTTTCAATTCATAGTCTTTGGTATCTTTAGTATGTTCAAGATCATCACGATGCTTAAACAAGAGAGTTCTGTAGTCTTCATAAGCTTTAAACGTCTTGATGGCATAATCAATGTCATTTTCAGAAGAGCCTGCATCAATCTTTTCAAGTTCAGAACCAATGTAAGCTTCAACCCATTGATATACGTTTTCAATTGTATGTATTTTATCTCCAAAAACATTTTCTTCAAAAGCTCTTTCACGAATATTGATTATATCAGGTCGTTCTAAATCGCAGGATTCCTTCACATCATCAAACATTCTAAATTCGTCATTAACAACGGAGCCAAGGACTACATAATCCTTTAAAGACTCATCTTTTTCCATTTCGGCCATCAATTTTTCTCTATTTACAAAATAATACACATCTCCCAATGTGGCCGTTTTTTCAAATTTAGTTATAATCGAATTTTCACCAAAAATCAAATTATAATCATTTTCATTAATAGCAAGGATTTCGCCAATGATACAAACTTCCACTTTATCTTCTTTGCAAAGACTACCATAGCTAGGCATTTTGTTTAAACTACCAGTACCACGTACACGAGGAGTCAGCAATCTGTATTGAGTCAAAAAATCATAGCGAGACTTTACAAGCACACGTTCAGGGGGGAATTGATATCTCAAAATCTTTCTAAATTGATCGTATGTAGCAAAGGCGTTTAGTTTTTTTCTAAACTTATAAACTTTATTAGACAGCACATCCAATTGTTTATAATCAAGTTTTTCCCAATTAATATACTGGGGAGCACGCTTATGAATGGAAAGATATTTAAAAATCGGCCACGATTTCATTCCATTCTTTCTTACTTTAAGTTCTAAAGAACGTCTTTTATTTCCTTGATGTTTTAATAACTTGCTAAAATAAAGTCTTGAATGTAAAAGCACTTGGTATGCAAAAAAATCCAAAGAATCCAAAGAGAAGTAACTAAACTCTTTCGGCTTCGGAATCTTGTAAAAATCATTTTTAGAGACATTTTCTATCAACGAAGAAAGATCCATTTCTCCAATCTTTGCGGACAACTGCTGAGTTTTACTCTGAAACATCGGAGTTGTAAAAGTACTTGGAAAATCATGATTTTCTAAAATTTCATCTATAGTTACAAAGTCTTCTTTACCTTGACCATTACCCGATTTAGTTTTTTTCATCGAGTTAAAACTCAGCATCAAGTTTTGGATAAACTTTTCGTTATCTTCTCCACCTTTACCAAGATGTTGCTGTCTAAAAACACCTTTATAGTTCTTATTTTTTATAGATTCATTAACCTTAGAGCCAAGGAGTCTTTGATGAATTTCTCCATTCAAGGCCTTGACTACTTCAACTTGCTTCCACGCGCGGTTGACAAATTGTTCCTGATATTCCTGAATTATCTTTTTGCCCAAACCTGCGGCTGCTCGGTTATGCAAATCTAAATTGATTTCTTTCACCCATTCCTTTGAATTCTCCAAACTAGTAGCCATACTGTGTTTGCCTCCATAAATCGGAGGAACAACCGCAGGATCATCAAGATTTGCATTTTGAGCGAGTTCATCATCACCTATCAAAGCAGCGTTTTCCTGAAATACTGGATTCGAAGCAAGTTTATCCAGTAAACTCGTTCGCAGATCAGATTCATCTTTCCTATCAGGACTCGGAAATGGTTCTTCCTGAACCCATGATGTAAGTTTAGTCGCAGCAGGCATTCCAATAATATTTCGTTCAGGCTTAGATTTCAAAACGTTATAAGACAATCCATCGCCTAGATCCGAAACATCTATATCAATTTTAGAATCCAAATTTTCTTCTACAACATTCGTTGGTTTCAAAGCACGGACAAGATCTTCAAACGTCTCATCACCCGTTTTGAAAGTCCAATTAAAATACACTGGGAACGTAAAAGGGTATATACGTTCTGTTTGTGCTTTGAAAGAATTTTCCCAAGCGACTTTCTGCGCTAACGTTTGTTTCACGTCTTCGTTACAACCCAAAGCACGCAATCTTGTTGTTTCAAATACAGGAATCACAAAAGCGGAGTATTCCTTATTTGCTTTTAATTTATATCTATTGACTCCAATAACTCTGCAGAACTCAGCACTTGACTTACTTGAGCCCTGAGCATGTGCTGATTTCCATAATTCTTTTGTATCGGGGAAAACTGTTCTATACCCACAAAAATCATCATTATTGTCAACTTCGTTATTGTTATCGTCATCATCTACATCAAACGTAACGAAGGTTGCGCCATTGGATTTTTTTTCAATATGGCATCTTGATGATTCACACGTTACAACAGCCAACCACGGGCTCAGTTTGCCATCCTCTTCATCTTTTTCACCCGTAGCCTTTGCTGGAGTATAGCGCCATGCAAAATCAGGTTCCCAAAACTCAACATACGGTTTATATGAAGCAGGGAAATTAGCATGTCCAGAAGGCGGGTAGAAATTCATCACCGCATTCGAATTAACAGAAACGACATCCCCCGGACCAACAATGGAAAATTCCTTCATTTGGTCAATTCTTCGCTGTTCTTCACCCGAAACAGGAGTAGCATCCAATTGCACAGCCAATCGAATAGAAGGACGTTCAACTACAGAACCCTGTTCTCCATCAATCAACTTATCGACTTCTGAAATCTGGTTTGATACGCCTTTTCTGACCCATGAAAATAAATATGATTTTTCGGTGATTTTTGCCATACGTTTTTTCCGCTTAATTTTTAAATTCCATTCGATTAAAGGTTATTTACCGAGAATATCCTCGACTTTTGCTTTCGTTTCAGAATACAGGAATTCATCCCACTGCTTAACAAAACGATTAAAGCCATTTGCATTTCTTCTTCTAGAGCATTTTGAAATCGTACTATAAGCATCATTAGCCTTATCGCTAACTTTTTTTGCTTTAGTAGTTTTCGATTCTTTTTTATACAAAGTATTGAAGTTTATCTGACCCTTATTCAATTCAATTTGTTCTTTATTGAAGTCGTCAACTTCTTTTTGATTCAAATCAGAACCCAAATCAAGATTTTTATTGGAACAAGTTTCCCAAAGATTCATATCAATTTCTTGTTCTACATCTTCATCAACTTCAGGCTCAAATTCTTTTCTGAATCCGTTATTTACTTCACCTAAATCAGTAAACTTAAAGCCACCCTTCATTGGCCAATAAGAATCTTTCTCTAATTTATCCTTTTCGCTAAGTTTTTTGATAAGAGTAGGAGCAAAAGAGGATTCTTCATCCGCCACAGTTTTCTTTTTTTCATCAATGGTTACTTCTGAAATCGTTAACTTTTTGATATCGTTAAGGTCATCTTCACCATAGCAATCCATTTCCTGATCAAGAGGAACTGCATTTTGATTAAACAAAATGGAATCAGAAGGCTGCAGAACCATAATATTTTCATCGAACTTTATAAGGGATACCATATTATCCGTCAAGTCCGAAGAAATAAATTTCCAGTTTTCCTTTCTTTCAAATTCGTTTGTAAATAGGGGCAATACATCAATACGGCTTCTGTTACTTGCAATCTGATCTTTACCCCAAGACTTATCGAACCCGACACTGATTTTGGCCAACAGGAACCAGAAGCTAGCCTTACCCTTGGCGTGCCACTTGGCAGGTCCGCTAAGTTCAAAGCTCAAGTCGATTGAGCAAATTTTTGCACTGCCAATTTTGACAGCTAAACCAGCAGAAATATCGACCGTGAACCAGAACGGATTGAACTGGAACAAGGCATTAAAGGCAGCGTAACCAACCAAGCCGAATTTATCCCAACCGATGCGAAGATTGAGACTTGTACCGAACTGAACTGTATTGGACGTAATAGCAAAGTATGCCTCCAAAGACATTTTCAGGATACTATAATCCAGTTTCATGCCAATACGTTTTAAATCATACAATTCAAAGCCCGCAGCAGGATTGAACTGAGGATGGAACCCACCAAGGCTAAGTATAAAGCCCTTGGTATCCCCGCCCCAGAATATACGTATGGCCATACTACCATAAAGTTCAATACCGACGATTTTTGAATCGTACAATTCAGCATCGAAAGAGAAACCCTTGTTTACATCAAGACGACCCAAGAAATTGGCATTAATAACAAGTAGTTTTTCAACTTTTTCAGAGACGCTGACCTTAATAATACCGGCAACAATAATCTCCGTTGGCGACGGGAGTTGAATGAAAAGTCCAAAGTCTGCTTTTACAATTGCACCCCATGCTATTCGGCCAAGGAAGCCAAAATAAAGTTGACCTTTTTTAATGGGATAGAACTTGTCGACGTTAGCAAGAATCTTATCCACATTCTTAGCAGCATCCTTAAAGAATAGAGCAGATTCTAAAGTACCATCCTTTACAGCACCAACAAGCTTGCTTGTATCAATCATGCGATTTACGCCAAACGAGCCGCCAATACCTTCAAGGGAAAATCCCATGCCTAATTGAATACCCGGATCAAAGTAAACGCAAAGCGCACCCATTATCGAGAACGGATCAGAGCCATTCCCCGTTGTAAAGACAAGCATGGCGCTCGCCCCAACTTTTTCCATAATGGTAAGTTCAAGAGCACCTGCAAAACGTTCGCGTTCCTTATCCCATTGGACCGCACCACCGCCCTTGACTCCATCGATATTAATGGAAATTCCTAATCCGTTAGGATAGGTAAACTTTGGCGTAAAATCAAAGCCCTTTTGGCCATTAAACGGAAGTTTGCAATCAATCCCAAGCCCCATATCTGTGAATGTCACAGAAACGCCCTTCAAATCAGCAGTAAATGAGGTTGAAACATTTGCTAATAGATCATTTCCATCCAAACCAATATCGAGGCCGATATTACTGAACTTAACAACATCAAGATCGATATCACTATTAATCGGAATCTGAACCTTCAAAGCGTTATCAACCTTGAAACCATCCTTCAAGCTATATTGCAAATCAAGTTTTTGAAGTTCAATCTGAATATCCTTTTTCAAAATTGTATTAAAAAAGCTATTCTGATTTTTCAGCTTAAGAGCCAACTTTAAATTTCTTAATCCACCGCAATAACCGACATCAAAGCCATTATCATACCCAGCAAATACCTTTTGCGGGTAATCATCAAGCGTAAGAGAAGCAATCTTTGTATCAAAGACTGTAATCTTATCCGCCGAATCTATTTTACCATCGGCATTAACTTGACCTCTTTGGAATAAAAGTTCAAGATACGCCTTGATACAGTCCTTATCAGCAAGGCATTTGATTTCCGTCTCAGAAATCTTATCAGAATACTTGACAAAGAATCCTAATTTACCCTTAGTAAGAGAGTCTTTAATCTTTTCGCTTTTTGATTTTTCTTCTTGTTTTTCATTGGTATTCTTTTCAGCTTTGCAATTCAATTCGGAATGAGCCGAGAAATCCATGTAGTGTTTTTTGCCGACATTAAATTTTACGTCGAACTTACCCTTAACGAGAGGCAAAATGAAAATGCCTTCGGACTTTTTCTTGGATTTATCCTCTCCATCCTCGCCCTCAGATTCTTTTCCCTTATTGGCGCCTTCGGAATCATCCTTTTTGTCTTCAGATTCATCTTCGGAATCGCCATCAGGATCTTCACCAATAAACACTAACAACTGAATGCAAAGTTCTGCCTCACCAGCGCCACTCTTATCCTTTTCTTCTGTTTTTTTATCAAACAGCGTTACGGCAAGGAACTTATTCTTCGCATCAAAATCGTATTCCGGCAAGTATTTGGATATTGTTTCAATATCGGGCAGATCGATAATATCCGTGAGATAAGCCTTTACGCCCTTCGGCAAGACTTTATAAACGTTAACAGCAAGCTTTATAACATTTTTCCAAGTGCTCCAGGAATCAGCATCGTGTTCATCCTTTAATTCAAGGATTTCTTTCACAATATTAATCACAGCATCGGAATCAACATCTTCTACATATTTCTTAAGGCTATCAATAACACCATCCGTATTAATCAGAGACGAGGAACCCGAAGAAAAACCTGATGATGAACTAGAATCGCCCGCAGACGGATTTTGAGCACTCGAAGAACTGCCCGAAGGTCCAGAAACACCTCTAATCAAATTCTGGACTTCTTTTAACACATCCTGAAGGATGTCCTTGGCCCAATCATAAATAACATCCTTGATTTCATCGATATACGGTTTAACAACCAATTCAACAAACGTTTCAAGAATCTTATTCCACCAGCTCTGAACAACAGAAACTATAAGTGTATTAAACTTAGTATTGTCCGTCTTGATTTGGTCAATTTGATCACGTATATTTTCGACAAGATCTTTTACAGCATTTTTTACATCGTTCCTAAAGGTCTTAAAATAGCTATAAATATCTAACTTCGGTAATTTCTCTATATTGTCAGCGACAATATGATAATAGGCCATCGGATCGATATCAGAGAACGGATTTTTAACACTCGTCAACCCGTTACTCAAAATATTGTCAAGTTCCAAAAGTCCAAACGACTTTAGCGCACTTATACTCGAAGGAATATTTTTCGTTTGCTTTTGATATTCCGTTTCTATCTCATTTACAACAGAATTATACTTTTCAGTCCAAAGATTTCCGCTAAAGAATCCGTTTATTTCGTTATTGACATTTGTAATAAACGCTGTAGTCTTGTTGAACAAGGCACTAGAAGAACTATTAATTTCAGCCTTAATATTTTCAACAACGGAATTAAGCTTAGATTCGTCACAATACTTCTTTACATTTTCAGAGACTGCATCCGTAAATGTATCAACGAAAATTTTCTTAAAGTTTTCGTCAACATTTATCTTGTTAAGTTCTTTTTGAACATCATTCTTTATTTTAAGGGCGTCTGTTTTCAACTGGTTCGACAGAGTCGAGAACGTTCCTTCAGCACCATTCTTAAACTCATTGAATGCATTACTTAGAGTTTTCTTCGTTTCTATAGCAATGGCTTCGCAGACCTTAAGAACATCCAACAGGAATTTCTTGACCGCATCAAATTGTTCCTTAAGATCTTGAGCTAAAGAACTGCCGGCTTCGGTAACTGCATTATTAATTCGAACAAGCAAATCCCAAACGAATTGCTTGAGGGAATCAAATTGCGGGAAATCTTTATTGAAAGCACGAACCAAGTTCGAAATCTTGATGATAAGATTTTCAAGATCTTGATGATTCTTTACCGGGAATACCGTCTTAAAGTATTCTTTCGGTCCCGTAAATATCTTTTCAAAGATATCCCAATCGAATACCGGAATTTCAACTTCTATAGGATCCAAGCTGATAAAATCATCAAGTGACTTATCCTTTATCTCGACATAGTTGATATAGCTTACTAAGTTAATCTTTTTCTTGCTGATAACACCAAGGAATTCAAATACGGCATAGATTTGATTCAACACCTTCATTGTGGCATTGAACTCAGGAGCTATCTGATTAACAATTTCATCTATTCTTTTGCGCAATACATTCTTGTATGTCTCGAGTTGGTTCTTCGTAAGTCCAACAACATAATCAACCGTATCGTTTACTGCAGCTCTAGCATCATCAATCTTATCATTCAGGGCTTGTTCTACGGCCGTCAGTTGAGTTTTACATTCATCAAAGGCATTTGCCAATTCATTAAATTTACCGTCATCAAATTTATCTACTTTATCTTTAAGAACACCAAGCAAGTCATTTCTTTTATTTTCAAGCAGCCAATTCAAGTCATCGGCAAAGACCTCTCGGGCATATTTCAAGAAGGTTATCAAGACATAGTCAACAATACGTCTTGCAAATTCTTCCGTAAAATAATTATCCCTAATAAATTTGCCAAAGGACTCCCCTTCTTTAGCAATTTCATCCCATTCAATATCAGAGATTTCCTTGAACAAATCAATTACATCTTTGACAAGATCAATTACATCTTTAACACCGCCCAAGTCTCCCTTGCCAGAACTAGCACCCTTAGCAAGATCTTGAACAGCACTTTCAAGTGTTTTCTTTTTGCTTGTCGCCTCTATAATGCCGACAACTTTTTCAGAGATATCTACAGAAGTGCCAATTAATGACACAAACAATTCATAAACCTTTTTACTTTCTGGAGCATTCCCTGAAAGGTCGTAACCAATCTTTTTTACGACCGCATTGACAAACGCTTCAACATCATCCCATGATTCAACGTTTCCGGGAAGACCATCAGAGAGATCCTTGATAATAGCGTCTTTGACGCGGGAAAAAACAATTCCAAGCTTTGTAACAAAGCTTTCCACGGTAGATAAATCTGTTGTACTGCTCATAAAATATTCTTTCCGTAAAGTTTTTATAAGCAATATAAAAAACAAACTTTTTAGGACAGACTAGCACCGCTAGTTTAACTTATTCTTTAAATAATCTTTTATTAAGATTCACTAGTACGAAACAAATAAACGTTACCATTAATAACGAGATAAATTTTATAAAATAAACTCATTTCACCCGATTTGCAAACTGTTTTCTAATTTTTACACCGCAAGAGTGATAAAATATATTTACATTCAACTTTTTCGGGTAAAAAAGTATAGGAGAAAATAAAAAAAAGAGCCCCTCAAAAGAGACTCTTCTGCTATACCCGGTTCGCGAGTCGAACGCGAGTTTAATCCTTAGGAGGGACTCGTTCTATCCATCTGAACTAACCAGGCTAATTAGCGCATGCGAATATAGAAAAAAATTCATGATTCATCAAGCAGAACGGCTGGTTCGAGCAATCAAAAACGCCCGTCACCGTTTTTACGATGGCGGACGAGGAATCAACAAATAACAATCCTCAAAGGATCCATTAAGCGCGAACGCGCCTAATTCTATTACTTGAGGCCTTTTTCAATAGCCTTGAAAGCCTTTGTATATTCGGCTCTAAATTCTTTGTGACGTTCTCTAAAATCAGGCCAAACAGGGATACCGATAATCGGAGCCGGAATATGGAGACCTACTTGAGCAATTCTATCATCAAGCTTTTTCATAAGGGTCTTGATAGCAGCAATTTCTCTTGCAGCCTTGACTTTTTGCTTACGAAGAGCCTCATCAGCCTTTTTCTTCATTTTATCTTCAGCAGCAGTCGAAGCCTTCTTTTTCGGTTTTGTTTTTACATTTTGGATTTTCGGAGCTTTTTTTGTAGCCATTTTATCCTCTTTTGTTTAGGGTTTATGATGTTATAGTAAACTTTCTACTTGAATTTTCTTGCTCAATTTCAAAGCATATTCATCGCAAATTGCACACAAAATTCGTTCGTGAGCACATACTTCATCGGACACGCCTTGCAAACTACCAGTCGTATAGAACGAAGTACAACCACATTCATGCGCCAAGCAGCGATATCGAATAGCGCAGCCATCACATTCCTTTTTGTCTTTCTTTATAAAATCGCTAATTGCTTTGGGAAATTTTCGCTTATACACGCCACTCAGTTCATCAAGAACATTCCCAATAATATAGGGGGCATTCTCCTTACTAGACATAAAGCGAGTGCACGGGAATACATTTCCGTTCGCAGCAACAACGATTGCATCAGACGAAATAAAACACGTATAATCTTTTTGGCGACGATCAATAAGAGCCATAGAAACTTTATCTTGAATCGTACTCAAGTAAAAATTACGACCTTGCAATTTCGAGGTGTACCAGAAACGAGCCAACTTTTCATATTCCAAAGTCAGTGCATCAAAATCTGTGCTCGTCCACTTTCCGTTAAAATCTAGCGACGTTCCGATACTCGTAAAGCCTTGTTTAAATACCCACTTTACCGCATTCGAGAATCTCTTGACATGTCGCGGAGTTACGACCATTAATATCAAGGCATCCATTTCGGCTAAAATCGAGATATATGGAGCAATCGCACTAAAGCTATCCCGCCCATCAATCGTTCGGCGGGCAATATTTTGCTGTTTAGAAGGCCCATCCAACGAAAGGGCTACCGAGAATTTTTCTTTCTGGAGATAGCCAATAATTTCATCAGTAAACAAAGTTCCGTTCGTATTAACAGTAAAATGCAATCTAAAATTTTTCGGCAAGTCGTTCTTGCGCAACTTTTTCACCTTTTTCGCATAAGAAACGGTTTTACGAATAAAATCTATCCGTAAAACAGGCTCCCCGCCAAAAAATGTGACATTCAAAAAAGCATGATTTAGGTCGATAGCTCTTTGAAACGCAAGAGAAACAGCCTTTTCCATAACCTCTTCAGACATTAAAGCCTTACGAGCGGCATGGCTATCTCTGTAATAACAATAATCACACCGAAGATTACACTGCTCTGTTATACTTAATTCTAAATTCACTATCCCTTCCCAATTACTAATAATATAATATCAAATTATTCACAAATTAGTAAAAGTTTAGTTTACAAAGAAATCAAATTCTTTTTACAACAGATAACGTTTTTGAAATTAATAAAAAACGCTCACCACCGAATTAACGATGATGAGCGTTTCATCAACAAATAAGAACTTAAGGAATTAGATTTTTTTAATCACGTCTAAAAATAATATAGATAGGCTTTCCTTTTGTTTTATAGTTTACATCTCCATTATTATAGTCACCTGTACCAGAAGCATACTTCCAATAACGAGTATCTACAGAATCTCCAGAAAAAGCAACATCAAGACCAGTTAAAGGAGCAAACTTAGAATCTCTTGTCACACACAAATACACAAACGACCCTTTCGCTCCTTTATTAAGATCAATATCTATACGCGAGTATTCGGCCGTTTTTCCGTCAATTGTAATAGTTTTCGTATTCCACGTTTGTTTTTGCTTAGTATTATAAATTATAAGATTAGTGACAGGACATCCTGAGTCAGTAAGAGTATACCCCAAATAGATGAAATCGCCTTTCGCCCCCTTATTCAAATCCTTATCTATTAATCTAAAAGGACTTTCAATATGACTCCGAGCCCAATCCTTGGAGGTACAGCTTGTAATTCTAAGACATCCAACAAAATATCGATACGTTCGTCTCACTGTTAAATTACAAGTAGCTTTTCCACTAGCAAACACAGTAGCAGCCGCAACAAAATACTGAGATGCAGTTACATTTTTATAAGCAACAATCGTATATGTACATTTATTGATCAAAGCATTCGTCGAATAATAGCCATTACGATCTGTACGCACAACAACTTTTGCAGCCATATTCAACGATTTGGCAATATCAACGCTCCCTTCATAAATTCGAACTTCAATATTGCTTTCAATAGAATTTGTTTCGTAATTTTTTATCGTTCCTTGCACAAGGGCAAATTTTTCTTCTTTTAGAGTCAGTTCTACATTACCAATATTATATTTTTTATTAGCCCCTAAAGCAGGCAAATTTATATCCGTTGAAAGCGAATTATACGCAGCCGATTCAACATTCAAAGTATATTTTCCAGCCGTTTCAAAAGCTAATTCAAATGTACCTGAGGCATTTGTAACTGTTTTGCCCATCAGGCTCGAGTTTTTCTTTAAAGAAACCATAGCATCAACTATTGAATTTCCAGACTGATTTACAACTTTTCCCGTCAAAACAGTTTTTTTCGAGACTTCATCCTTTTTATAAGTAATACCAACTTCATCAAAAGCTTCAGCAATGACCTTTTCCTTTTCACTTCCTAACCGTAATACTCTTGCAGCCGCCAACAAGGCCGAACGGAAATTCAAGAAATTCGAATCAGCATCAAGATAATGCATGGACAAATAAAAAGCCGTAGGCATTTCAATGCTAAATGTATTCGTAGGCCACCTTTTCTGCATTAAATAAGCCGCGTAGCAAACAATACCACAATTTATATGAACACCATAATGATCATAAGAACCATCAAACTTGTCTTTATAATGCTTTGGACATTTCACCCATTTTTTTATACGGCTATCATAATAGGATGTTTTCGTTGGATCATTAAAATATCTATTCGGCCCACCTTTTAAATCCTCAGCATGTTCATCCAAGACGCCATCCTGAATAAACTCACCCATAATATCTGCAAAAGCTTCATTTAAAGCACCTGATTCGTCATTATATATGGGTTTCCAAATAAAATGTTCTACACCATGAGTATACTCATGACCCATCACATCTAAACACTTAGCATATTCATCCGCTTCACCCACACAGATATTAGTATTTCCATTACAATACCAATGACAAGCACCTCCAGGATACGGTTCGCCCTCCTTTTCATAAAATCCCACAATGACTTTTATAGGCAAACCATTCGCATCAGCCCCCTTATGCCCCAGTTCATACTTATAAAAATCATAGGCTTTAATCATGTTTGTATAAGCTGATATTGCATCTTTTTCAGTCGTCCAGGGAGTCGTTTTTCTCGATATTTTTGCGCCATCACAACTATTTGCTTTCTGACAACGGAGAACTTCAATATTTCGATCCGAATCATAAAGATAACGGGTTCCATTTTCATCTACGGTTACAGGGAAATTAACTGTTTGATCCGACATATTTTTTCCGGAATCTGTAGCAGGGCCAAAATCATAGCGAGTAGTTAAAATTTCAACAAAAGAGCCTTTAGCAGCATCGACAAAATAAACTGAAAAATCTGTCGCAATTTTCCAGCACAATGTAGATTTATCAGCTTTATCAACATAATAGTAAAGGCCCTCAGATGTTATATTCATTACATTTGGAACATCCTTTTTCACCAAGTCTATAGCCTTATCCTCATTAACCACAACATTACTAGTCACAGATACATCAGTATAACGGCCACTCAAAGATTCAACATTTCCATTTTCATCAGTCGAAACAACCAATTGGCGTCCATAAACAGGAATTCCCTGATGATATTGCTGCAATCTATAGAAATTTTTCTTTAAATAAGAATTAAATGAATCTTCCTTATATTCTTGATCAACATTTTTAAATCCCATTGTATGATGCAAAGAATTCAATGCAGATATAGCTTTTTTGAAAGAAGTCACCTTTTCTGTTGTAAACTTACCATCAACAAAAGTCGGTTTTTTCCCTCGACCAATCTGTAAAATATTCAATCGGGCATTGTTAATTTTGTTCAGATTATCTTTTTCAATTGCCTTCGTTGCAAATAAAGGAGTTGGACTTTTAAAAGTAAACTCAGGTTTCTTACGAAGACCTATTTTTCTGATATTTAATTTAGAGTTTCCCCCACGACCAGCCTCTTTAACTCCTTTTAAAAAAACAGAAGCACGCCGTTCAATCATAAACTGATCATATGCCGTTTTCACATTTTTCTTAACGTCTTCAATTGCAGATAAGCATAGTGCAATTGAACCAAATTTGACACTGGTAAGCAAAATCTTTGTACTAGACAAAGCAAAAGTAAAATAATAAGAACGTGTTGCGCCAGCAATTACGAACTTCGGGAAAGCACGTTTTACAACACCTGCAGTCGCTGTATTCATTTCAACTGCAGCGCCAACACAATCATTTTTTAAGGATTCTATAGCATTTAAACACTCTTGTTCTGAAATGTAATTTGCAGAAGATGCTATAACCTTATTATTACCACCCATCCAAACGAAGGAGTAGGTTTTTGATGAATTCATTTTTATGCTAGACATTTTTCTTCCTTTTTTGAAAAAAGCACACTAAATTTCAATCATGCAATCCAGTGTTTTAAGAAAAAATACAGAAAATCATAATAAGCAGAACTTTGTAAAATTTATTTTCGTTCTTTTAATAAAATACTTTATCTATAAGCAATAATAAATTACATAATCTAATACAGATAAAACATTTCTTTATTAAGGCTAGTTATTTTTATGAAATCACTTAACTGCATACAAGATTATTCTTGTTTCACAATCAGAAAAAAAACTTGCAAGTTCAATAATTTAAATAAATTACACTTTTTTTTTAAAACCTGAACAAATTCTTAATTTATTTTTACAAAACAAACTTTATCATATAAATGCTTTATTATTAATACATATACTCAACAAAAAAAGGAAGAATATACATGGACAAGAAAACACAAAAAAAAGCATCAAGCACAAAGAAAGCATCAGCATCAAAAACTAGCACAAAAGCTACTAATCAGAATGTTCCCTACGCAAAATCCAAGAAGCCTTCTAAAAAGCCATTAGATATACGCAAAGAGATTTATACGCTCCCCACCCCCAAATTAGCAGATAACGAAGATGTATCTAAAAGGACTTTTAACAGCCGCACATTAAACTACAACGATGGAACCGGCGTAGTATTGATTAGCAATAAGCCAACTTTAGAAGTAAGCCAACTTTAGAAGTAAGCCAAAACTTAAAAGACAATTTAAACCAAATCGAAGGAATCCGCCCAAATTTCCAGATACGCTTCAACAAACTCGAAACGCAAAACCATATTTTTGAACTTACCGCAAAAAAATCCAAAATAAAGTATTTCTTTGAAGACAAGACTCCGAACAAGAAACAACCGCAGCATAGGCCCTTAACCCTAAAAGGTAAGAACTCCGTATTATGGAAAAACGTCGATAACAAAACAAACATAACCTTTGATGTTTCCGAAGACAGTATTACACAAAACATTAAAATCAAAAAGAAAGCAGAATTATACAACTATTCCATCATTCTAGATACAGAAAATCTGACCCCGCTACTTTCAAATAACAAGAAATTACTTCAGCTTTCCGACGGCGAAAATAACATATTTAACATTGCATCGCCTGTATTAATGGACGCTCAAAAAAACAGGTTCGAAGCAAAATCATTCAATATCAACATCATTGACAAGAACCACCTAGAAGCAAATTTTAGCTTTGACGCAGGCCAAATCAACAGTCAAAATGTTCAATTTCCTATTTCTATAGCCCCATCAATTGTTTCTGATGACATTTCAGCCTTCAGCTATCAGCATTACACCAGAATTGATGAAAATTCGCCCTGGCAAGCAGACATTCAATCATCTTCCCCAATCTTTTTCGAAAATAACGCTTTAGAAAAGAACACCTTGACCATAAATCAAGAAGTAATTTCAGGGCTTCAAGAAAAAAAATTAGCCGGTTTTTTCATTAAACCAAATCCAAATACAATATTCGACAACACAATACACGAATTACAGTTTGGGCATACAACACAAGTCTTTCCAGGGCATGGCCATAGTTTGGGCTTTATAGACGTTACCGAAGATATTATAAGCTCACACGGAAACAAAGTCGAGATAGACATTTTTCCACACGCAGAAAGCGAAGGGAAACAAAGAGAAGCTATAGAGCATTTTCAGAATTCTAGAGGTTCAGAAATCATCCCTGGATCAATCAGAATTCCTCATGAGGGAATAGAGCTCCATCCACAAACACAAGATGAACCAAACGATATCGATGCAGATATCATCATAAAATATTTCATTGATGACGAAACGATGCCGGCAAACGAGTCTTACGCTTTAGCAGGTGGACTCAACGCCAACGTCACCTTAGATACCGGCGAAATGACGGCCACATTTGACGACATTGCATTGATCAAGACTTCCTTACCGTTTAAAATTTCACACACCTATAAACAAAGTGATAACTTTTTTGGTTGCGGTAAGAATTGGCGATTAAACCTGCAACAAACTCTCATTAAGGGAAGTACAACAAATAATGGTAGCGATTTCATTTATACAGATGGCAACGGCTATCAGCATGGTTTTATCGAAACGTATTATTATTTCGATGCCGCAGGCAAAAAAGTACCCATCGAAAAAAAAGAAGTTCAAGTAGATAGTTTAGGAAGAATGTTCTGCGAACTTTCCGAAGGGAAAAAAGAAGTTTTCAAGGACCAGCGAACGTCCAGCGGACTCGAATTAAAATCCAGACTCGAAGGATTCAAGGGGATCGAGTATAACGAACAACGTCAAAGCGACGAAAAACAACTTGAAGAATTGATCTTTTCACTTGATAAGGCTTTACGTGAATACGTTATTGTATCAAAGATCGGCGAAATAAAGAAAGAATTGAAGGATTATTTTGAAAATGATACGATCACTTCGGAAAAAGTAGATAACTTTGTAAATAGTTTAGAACGTGGTCAAAAAATTTTACAAAAACAGGAAGCCATACAATTAAGATCATTGTTTCTCCAAAAAAACGCCTACGTAAAGCAACGAGAAGACAATGAAAAACAAAGAAGTCTTTTAAGAACAGATTCATTAGAGGCCAATTTACATTCGCTAGAATTCCAAGAAAAATCTCTTGCCGCACAAAAAGATAGCATAAAAACATCGTTACGCAGTCTTTGGGAATCTGTAAAAAGAGACGAATTTCAGTTAAAATTGACATATAAGAAGAGCACTAACGACAACTCCTATACAGAAGCTGATAAATATGAAGAAATTAATTTATTAGAAGATGAACTTCGTGAAGGATCAGCAAAGTATAAACAGTATAAAGACATCTATAAACAAGCAAAACTTTTAGGGATGAGTGATCATGAATTAGAAAATACTTTATATTTAAATTATACATTATTATCAACTACTCCCAGCATTGTAATTGAACAAGAATCTTCACCTAGATTATTACATCAAGGTAATTTATTAACCGAACAAAAAAGAGTAACAAATAGGCAAATACAAGATGTAGAAATTCAAAAATCATTACTTTTAAATGACGAATACATCCAAGAACAAATAGTTTTCATCAACAAACAAATCGATTACATCAAAGGACAAAGTGCCACACGAATCATCGAATTAAGAAATACCTATAAAGACTATTACAACTACAGACAAAATCTGATAAACTTGAAGCAATCAATGGCTATTGCCTACCTATCTGACGGAAACTCGTCTCTTTGCTTCAATCAATATGGTAATCTTTGCGCATTAACAGACTCCTTCGGCAATCTGGTTTCTGTCAAATACGACATCAACAATAGAATTTCAAGTTTAAGTGACGATAAGAATTCCATCAACTTTAAATACACCCCCTACGGATTGTTATCGTCCATTACCGACTATAACGGAAACAGAGTTGAATACATCTATTCATCAGCTAGTTGCGACGCACTGTTGCAAAGTGTCAAGCTATCAAATGGCGACACCATTGACTTTACTTATGAAAGAAATTATCTTACAAAGATTTCTTCTGCTCTAGAAAAAAATGCAACTCAATTAAAATACAAATCACCAATCCAGAATAGATCAACAAAGCCGTTAGACTCCATCGTTAACTATACACTTGTAACAAAGATAACCGATACATTAGTAACATGTTCGGATTCTGGCATTTCTGAATCGAACACGCTTTCCAAAACAACCTTCAAGTATGGCACACACGAATGCACCATCGACAACGATGGTAAAGAAAAGCGCTACTTCATGGCCGATTTAGGTTGCTTTATCGGTGGCTATGGCAAAAAAGACGATGGATCTATAGGAGTTTGCTCATATACTTATGTTGACCGAGAAAATAATGAATCTTTCTCCATACACGAAATAGACGATGCCGTATTTGACTCAACACTAATACCATCAACGCCTCTTGCGGGCATTCCTATCATGTTCCAAGATGCTGAGGCGGATAACAACAACGAATACGACCATGTTATCACAGCCGATAAGCTTCCTGAAAATAGCAAAGAATACATGCTCAGCGCTATTATTTCCAAAACATCTAGCAATAATAGCTTAAGATTGATTGGAAATATCAACCACAATTTCACTCAATTAAAATCGACCCAAAGTATTTCCAAAACAGATAAATTTATGGGTCTAAAGGCAAAAGTAACTTATAAAGATCGTTCAAAAGAAATATTCCAGATGCCGGCGCTTTGCAGAGACATCGAAAAACAGCTTTGCGCACTTCCGATATCAATCAAATTAAACGGAGCTGTCGAAAAAATCGAATTTGCAGTATACAATTCCACAAATTTGAGCGTATCCTGTGATATGATGCGTTTAACGCCTGCAGAATGCGAATACAAAAAATTCGACGAATTCAAGAACTTGATTTTGTCTGAATCAGGAAACGACTTCGTTAGCAGCGCAACAGGTACAGACAATCGCTATTTCAGAAAAACAAGCACAGAATACAAGTATAGCGAATCCCATTTGTTATTAGAAAAAAATACAACATACACAGATCGACTCGCATATACAGAAAATCTTTCATTCAAGGATTTTACAGTAAAAGAATTTATCCAAGAACTGGAAGAAGAAACAAAGCTATATCCTGCAGATTTTCAACTTCTTCTTTCTGATGCCACAAGCAGCAAACCACTTTGGACACATTCTGGTTCTCCCACTACAGATTTTGATAATACAAAAAAGTTCATCGAGTTCATGAGCCGAAATGGTCGCACAACAAACAGCATAACAAAATATGCTTATAATGATAAAGGCGCTCAGATACGAGAAGAAACGTACATCAAGGGCGAAGAAGCTACACGTGGAATTATGGTCAGCGAGAAGGTCTTTGACGACAAGGGCAACGTCATCAAAGAAAAAGTGTACAACACACTTGACTCTTCCAGCAAAACGTACCATGAAAAAATATTCAACGAAGACGGCTCTATCCAATGCGAATTTGACGATTTCGGATTGAACAAAACGATTTACGACATCGATCCACAAACAAACCAAATTGCCACAAAGACTTATCCATCCGGAAGTAAATTTGCATATTCTAGAGACTGCCATACAAATAAAATCACAAGTATTTCGCTCAGCACAGAAGATGGAGATTCAAATTCCATCCAAACGCACTATAATTGCGGATTAATCACCAAACATACATGCAGTACAAATTCCATTGAATACGAATACAATGCAAAGCGTGAAAAAACAGCGGTCTATTTCAATGGAGTCAAAAAGGCAGAATATCAGTACGAAAAGAATATCAAACAGGATAACAAGCTTTTAAACAAAACAACCGCAACCCTTTTAGGATTATCTAACGAGCAAATAACAACTGAGGCTTACGTAGATTCGAAAAACAACCTCATTCAATCAACGCTCAATGGCGACACGATATTTACTAACAGCTACTCCAAAACGAACATTCTGCTCAGTAGCGAAGATTTTGTTACAGGAACGGGAATTTCTACAAATTACGATGAAGAAAACCACAGGTTAAATTCCATTTCCAGATCTGCAGGTAGTGAAAAATTTGATTACATGCCTTCGTATAAAGAAGATTTCAAATACAATGCAGACGGAAAACTAAAAGAACACGACATCATGGTGGGCGACGCATCAAGCCCTCTTGTCAATCAAAAATACACGTTCAAATACAACACAAATAAAGCCAAAACTTTAAATTCAACAAGTCTCCCCAACGGTCTGACATACAAACCACAAAAAGACGTTTTGGGACGCAACACCGGCAAGACGCTTTTAAACGCAAATGGAGACAAAATCCTAGGCGAATACATAAGCTACCGCAAAATAGGCGACCACACCTCCAATATGGTCTCTTCGATTAGCTATGGCGAAAAGCGCAACGGACAATTCTCCATTTCTGAAGGAATCCGTTACAAGTATGACTCCAACGGCAATATCATAGAAAAATGGGAAAACGGCAAATTTGCAGTCGCATACGCCTACGATTATTTGAATAGGCTTATCCGTGAAGACAACGCCTACTTCCAAAAGACATGGCTATACTCTTATGACGGAAACGGAAATAGAACAATAAGAACCGAGTTCCCCATTACACGTCAAAAGACAAGTGAAATTATCGATTATACAAAAGCAACAGTCAACAGTTATTCCTACGACGGAGACCTGCTCATATCTGATAACGAGAATACATTCTCCTATGACGGATTCGGTAATCCCGTAACATTCAAAAACAAGAATCTATCTTGGGAAAACGGGAAGCTGATGCAATTTGAAAACATCGAATTCGATTACGATGGATACGGCAAGCGCACCAAGAAAGGCTCTACATATTTCACATACGATACAGACAAGAATCTGATCCTCATGCAAAAGGATGGTGAATCTCTTGAATTCATCTATGATGACGATGGCATTTCTGGAATCAAATATCAGGGCAATCAATACATTTTACGTAAGAACGCTCAAGGCGACGTAACCCACATATACTCCATAGAAGGGACGCTCGAAGCACGTTATGAATACGATGCTTGGGGAAATCACATGGTTCTTGATGCATCCGGAAACGAAATTACCTTTGCGAACCATATCGCAAACATGAATCCATTCCGCTACAGAAGTTACATCTATGACAACGAAACAAATTTGTACTATCTGATAAATCGTTACTACGATCCTGAAATCGGTAGATTTATTTCACAGGACCAAATCGGTTACTTACAGCCCGAAGTCATCAATGGTTTGAACCTGTTCGCTTATTGTTGCAACAATCCCGTAATGCGTACAGATGAAGAAGGATGTTGGAGTTTATGGCGTTCAATAAAACGCGCAGCCAAAAAGATTTACAAAACAGCAAAAAAAACAGTAACGTTCGTCGCAGGCGTAGCCTGCACTGCAGTCGGAGCAGCCATGTATGTTGCTGGGAAAGCTGCGTCAGCATATGTTACTTTTGAAAAATACACCCATTTAGCATCATTCGATATTATGGGATATTCAGCAGCGTCATTACTAGGCTCCCTATCCAAGAAAATCTCTAGTCTTGGTTCAAACATTTGTTCACGTGGCGTCAATCTGCTAGGTTCTTCCATTTCTGTCAATCTGAATTTCAACTTAGAGAAATTCGGGGATAAAGCAATGAATGCAATCTTTGATATTGTTGTAAATTCTAATCCTATACTTAGTACAGCCTATAAGGCGGTTAACATGGGATTAGGATACCTTGAAAAAGGAGAAGCTTTCATCAATAACATAAAACAAGATTGGGGACGCCATATACAACAGGCCGTTCTCTCCCCGATAAACGGCTTCATATCTTTCGGCATGCCTCCTGCCGTAAAATGGTGTTTCACTGAATTTTATAACGAAGCGATAGATATTGCAAGCGATTGGATTGACGATGAATACAGCAATAGTATGAATAATCGCGAGGAATACGGCAAGCAGGCCCTCACCTATTTCTTGCTTGGAGGATATTCGCTCATTTAGTCCCCCCAAAAAACATTAAAACCATATTAAAAGTCCCAAGAATTCATTCTTGGGACTTTCTTTTCAATCGAATGTCACGATAGACAATAAGCGATCATTAATTCTTAACCAATTTATTAAATGTAAAGAGAAAAACTTTTAAATTTTCTTGAAATGCTTGAAATAAAGGTCATCATCTCCCGACCCATTATTATCAATCATAATGGCATGCAACTGCCCAGAAATTCCAGGAGCCTTCTTTCCATCCAAATCCCAATACGTTATACCTTCAGGTTCATTCCTATACCCATCAAATTGGAATCGGAAAGCATGGCATTGGTTCGAGCGAGCCGACACTTTAACAAGAACTGTTCCATTTGGATTCTTGGAAAGAGGCGGAATTTCATATACAGTAATACCACCCTTCTTATTAGCATGATTATGAATACCCGATGTAGTTGGCCCGTTTGTCGGAGCTCCATTTGTCAGGAACAAATGATTTTGATCATCGAAACAACCTCCTTGCATCCAATCACGTTCCACATAATCATCATCTTCTTCGTTACGAAGATTAATTCGAGTATAAAGTGTTAAAAAATCATTTTTTCCAGCACGAATTGCATCAAAATCAATGGAATAAACATATATTGGTTTTTTCTTACCAATCGAGCCATCCGATGTAAACAATAATCCATTTTTAGGATTAATAGCAAGCCATCCCAAACTTTGAGAATAAGAGGATTTATCATCAGGAAGAGTCATAAAATGTCGAGCAACACGTGTATGAATATCATTCGTCGAAAATACAGCGATATAAGGAGTTCCATCATCGGAAACTGGAACAAATAGATATCCATTATAACAATCTATATCTCCCAAATGTGATTTTACTGAAGCATGGCAATCTTTCTCATAAACACATTTATATATTTTTTCAGACTCATTTTCTTTTTTACAAGTATTGTTCAAATCATGTTTAACAGGAAATTTCCAAATAGTTCCCTTTTGCGTAAAATACCAATTATCATCATCATGACAAACACCATTTAATTCTTCACTCCAACCTGGCTCACGATCTTTTGGATACGTATTTATATACTTGTAATGAGGCATATCTTTGCCAACAGGAACCGTTCTTTCAATTTTCCCATCATCATCACTCTCAGAGAGCCAACGGTATACAGGGAAGTTCCATTCCTGATTCGTTTTCATATTTACAATTTTTACACCATCTAAATACCAGCCTCCTTTATTATTATGTCCAATCGTAATTTGCTTTAAATCGCCAAGATCTTTTTCAGAAGCAATAATCAACTGATTTATATCACCAGCTTCAAAATCATCACTATCATTCGGATCATTTACATCAGACAAATAATAAGAGTTCTTGTTCCCCACAATATTCAAATGAACTTTTGCATCCGTACCAGCATTATCCGCTTCGCCTGTATAAATAAAAACCTTGTAATACGTGTATATAGGCACGCTACTCGGAGTCAACGTTATGCTGGGCTTTTTATTTGTCAACCAACGATTAGCAATAAAATCCCACTGTTTATGCGTTGAAGTATTTATAATCGAAACCGAGCACAAATACCATGAATCGTTTTTCTTCGCGCTATAAGTAACAGTCAATTGCTTTATATCGCCTAAATCTTGAGGAATAATCCCCAAAAAAGCGCTTTTCTTATCATATTCATTTATATCACCCCTTTCAAGATCGTCGCTGTCATTAACATCATCAAAATCGTCCCAAGTAATTTTATTTTTTGAGCCCTCAACAACAATCTTCAAGCCAGCATCAGTACCAGCGTCTTTAAAATCTCCTGTTCTAATAATTACTTTATATTTCTCCATAAATTATTTCCTCTTATTTTTTTTGTGAAATTATTACCAAATAAAAGCTTCAACAACATTGCCGAAGCATAACGTAATATAGTTCAAATTGTGTATTGATATAATTTCTTTTGCAAATTTTACACTTATGACAAATTATTACACAACATTCACCAAACAAAATAAAATAAATAAATAAATTAATTTAAATTACATTCAATAAAAAAGCAACTTGCAAATGTTATTTTACAACAGTTAAAATAAATTTTGCAACACAAATCTATTAGATATAGCAAAGGCTGGCGAATGCCAGCCCTTTGCTTACCCAGCGGAATTTTCTGCGTTTCCGTCCATGGCGATGACGGTTCGTTCGTCGTAGAGTTTTCTGGATATGTGCGTAAAAGATTCGACAATTTCGGGGTCGAAGTGCTTGCCAGCACCTTCGGTGATAATCGCCATGGCCTTTTCGTAGCTAAAGCCCTTCTTGTAAATGCGTTCTGCGATTAGCGCGTCGAACACGTCGGCAACGGCCATGATTCGTGCGGAGAGCGGGATTTCTTCGCCCTTGAGGTGGTTCGGATAGCCTGAACCGTCCCACTTTTCGTGATGGTAGCAGGCCATTTCGATGGATTCGTTCAAGTAGTCGGCATCAAACGCGCCTTCCGCATCTTCAACGATTTTCTTGAGGATTTTGCCACCTTCAACAGTGTGGTTCTTCATGATGGCGAATTCTTCGTCGGTGAGTTTACCGCTCTTGTTCAAAATCAAATCCGAAACCGCAATTTTACCGATATCATGGAGCGGGGCTGCGCGTTTAAGCTTATGGATATAGGCATTCGTAAGAACTCGCTTGAACTTTCCATCGGCACGGAGCTGTAGCGCAATGGCTTCGACGTATTCCGCGGTTTTCTTGATATGGTCGCCAGTGCTCTTGTCGCGTGCTTCGACCATCTCGGCAAATTCCATAATGATGATTTCTTGCATGCGCTGGATGCGCTGGCTCTGCACCTGCACTTTCCACATAAAGTTATACGTATCGCGAGACATGGTGCTCACGTCTTCGTACAACTTTCCAATTTCATCGTGATTGCAAATTTTCAGGTTCACCAGTTTGTCAACAGAAGTCTTAATTTTGTCAAGATTCATGTTTTCGTCGTCAAGTTCGCTTGCAAGCATCGTATTTGTCGCAATTCGGAATACGGCTAAAGACATGTCGTTCAAGGGTGCCACGACCCGGCGCTTCACAAGTTCTATCACGACGCATATAATCAAAATCGAGAGTCCAAAGAACAACGACAAGAGCTTGATAAAGAATATAGCCTCGTCCGTCTTAATGGTCGCCATTGCAATATCTACACCGACATACGCAACGGTCTTCCCTGCCCTATTTCGAATCGGCTTGTAGACCATAAAGAGCCAACCATAGATATCATTCGATATAATCGGCTCGATTTCTTCGCCAGCCCACAGTTGGGGCAGATATGGTTCATACGACGGATCGAACTTAATCTTCTTTCCGGGCTCTACACCAGGAATTCCTTCGGCATCCAGATCAAAAACGACCATGACGCTATCTTCCAGGAACTTGTACACATAAAGAAACTTTGTCTGCGAGAAACTTTCACGGATACGTTCGAGTACCCACTTTGTTCTCTCATAGCCTTCGGCCGAATAGCCATGTTCTATAAAATCATCAATTTTCTCGGCATCAACAGCTACGGTCGCCGCCTGCGCCGCGCCAGACGCAATATCGGTAAAGTTACGGATTGATTTTTCGTGATACAGATAAAAGCCGATAGCGCTTGCCAAAGTGCCTAAAAGCACCTCGGTAATAATCATCACGATAACCACTTTTCGCAGCAAGGAATTGCCAACCATCGCGTTTCCAAGGCCACGGCTAGAGGGTGTCTTGCGCATAAAGATTTTGTTCAGTTTATCGCGATAAGACTCAGGTACAAAGCGAAACAAGAAAACCGCCAAAACAACAACTATCGTTTTGTCAAATACATCAATGACAATATCGGCAAGGAACTGTGCCTTGAACAAGCTAAATCCCATAACGTCGTGGAACGCGATTGCAACTGGAGCAGAGATTCCCTCGCCAAAATTAAAACCGAACAGGAAATAAGTAAAAACAGAACCAAGACCGCCACCGATAATCGCAAACGTAAAAATGACAACAAGCAAACGAAAAGCGCTCTTGAAAAATCCTTTTTGATAAAAGAGCGCAGCACCAATAGCAATCAAAATACTCAGGACACCATAGTACGTGGTGACAGGGTCCGAAACCCCGTTAATGGCATTTAACAAGAACCCGACAATAATAGCCGGCAAATAACCGCCAAGCATCGCCGTAAGCACGGTTCCCGTACAATCCAGGAACAACGGCAAGCCAAAGGCAATTGCAAGCTTTGCGGGGATGACGTTCAAAAGAAGCCCGCCCACAAGCAGCAACAAGACGCTCCTGAAGCTGGACTTTTTACCAAAATCAAATTTTCTCATACCAAAGACCCTTCTCACCAACAATAATAAGTAAATTAAACGCTATTCGTATTCATATTTTAAAAATTTTGCATGAATAAACAAATATTTGACCACACTTACCGGAAGAAAGGGTAAAAAAAGCCCCGCCAGCGAACTAGCGGGGACGACAAGCGAATAGAAACGTTATTAGCGGTATTCGAACTTGGCTTTGAACAGATGCTTGCAGTTATTAGTATCGTTACCCCAATGGCTCGATGAACCAGCAAACACATGAACACCGAGATCAGCCGCACCGGCAACAGCACGGTTCATGCCAGCGAGTCTCCATATTCCGCGGAGAATATCGTCGCACTCTTCGCGAGTCATGTTGATGCCATCGATATTGCCCTGGTACATATAAAGTCCATCATGAATGAACGGGGCCGCATTGTAGACATCGTCACCCTTCTTGACATCGGGCACGAACGATTTTGCAAATTCCGGAGCAGACGCGCCATCGGACATAAAGCCCCTCTTGAAAAGGCAGGTCAGCAAGAACGGTCGGCTCTTTTTATCGAGCTTGGTGTAGCGCGAGCCCTTGACATACACGTAACGATCCAGTTTGAAGAAATACATTTTGCCGTTTCCCTCAAACACCAGCGGGAAATCCAACGAGACATCGGTCACGGTAATGGAATTGCGTTCCTTAGGCGGGTTGACACTGTTCTTAACTTTATTCAGAATCGATGTTAAACTCGACATTTTCTACCTTCCTTTGGCGACCGACAAGGCCGCGCAACGTTGTTTTACATGATAAAAGATAATAAAGATGTGGAGAGAAAGGAGGGATTGGATGGAATCTTTTTTCCATTTTTCAAAGCGACAATGAACGTGAACGTTTTTTCGAAAAAGATTGGTTTAATACACCAACTCTTTCAAAATGATAGTTTGCAATATTTCGTATAGTAACTATTGGTAAATCATCAAAATCAATATTCTGGAAAGGACCGTAAATTGTTACACTTCCATTCTGAATGACATATCGAGATCGAACAACTCCGTTCTGATCTCTGAACACAAAAATTTGATCAGGAATATCAAGAACACGAACAATAGTTTGAACAACACCTAAATCATCATACAGAAATTCACCAACCACACCTAGCTTTAATTGTTCTAAAGCAGTTCTCACTTTAAAAGCTTCTTGCGGTGTTAAATGACGTCCCGCAATAGCCTCCGGCAAACAATTATTTTGCATATAAATCGACGAAACAATATCTTCTTTCAAAGGCTTTAATAAAGTTTCATCACAAATAGCACCAACAAACACATCATATAATTTTTTACAATCAGAATATTGATTAGGTTGTATTTGCAATTCATCAAACTTCTGTTTCACCAAGCACTGTATTTTTTTTATATCATTTTCCAAAAAATTCATATCTTTAATATTTTGAATTAAAAAGGAAAGAACATCAGTTTCTACACAAATAAACTCAACAAATTCACGAAAAGATTCATCCACTTTTCCAAATAGCTTTTCTTGATATAGTTCCATAATTTCTTTTTTTAAACATATTAAATTTTCTGTATATATTTTTTTTGTCAAATCAAACTTATACATATCATCTCTCAAATCCATTTCAAATTCGCGATCCGAGCATTCAAGGTTCAAATAATCAGATTCACCATCAAAAAAACACCTTGCATTATTTTGACTTATTACTCGCCATTTACCATCGTCACCTCTCCATAAAATATTAGTCGCAGTCCAATCACTCCTTGAATCTAAACCTGGAATTTTAGGAGTTTGAGCTTTCCCATATTCTCCAGTACCAAACCAATCTGTTACATTTTTTTCACGGCGAAATCTGGAAGAGCATTCTTTATTTAAGCCAGATTTCTCAGGACTCTGAAAATGTCTAACCGTAACAAATCCGGTTTCATCCTCTTTTGTAGCCACCAAAGCACAACCATTCATTCCATCTGTAAAAACAAAATCAGGATTCCATTTATCTCCAGGCTCTTTATTCTTTTTAACACGAGTACTTCCAATATTTTCATCAACAGGAGTTCCTGCTTTATAAGGAACATAATAGGCATCAATGCTGTCACTTTCTTCACTTTGCTTCCAAGCATCCAATAGATTTTTCCGCCGTTCATATCTTTGCAAAGCTTCCTTATATTTTTCAAGACGCACTTCTTTGAATGGTATTTCTAAATTACTTTCTAATTTTTTAATTTCAACGTTGGTGGACGTCTTCTTTTCTTCGAGAACAGCTTTCATTCTGTTTATATGTTTTTTTTCGACAAGAGGTGTCAAAATATAACATTTTTCATACGGAGTTAATACAAATTTAGACACTTTAAATTCAGGATCTCCCGCACGCATTAAATCCATAAATAAATCAACAAGACTTTTCTCCCAACCATTTTTTTTACTTAGCCCCAATTCAAAGTCACAAAGAACTATATGTTTATCCATAAATTCTTTGGGATTTTGTTTAAAATCTGATTCCGGCGTAAATTGAAGTGGCGAATAGAAATTATTCAACAATTTCTTACTTTTACATATACAACCATCACATCCTTTCTTCATTTGTATAGCCTTCGCGCCCATTACATCTGCTTCATGTTCTAGCGCAGCATTGTCATTTACAGGCATGCCGTTCATATTTGTAGTTGGAGAAACGCGACCGGCCATCTGCTGGGCAACATGCCAAGCTTCGTGCGGGAGGCATTTTTCTTGACCGGGGGCAACATGAATATCCGTCCCCTGCGTGTATGCAAGCGCCTGCACGGCAGCTGGCTTAGAGCTATTATAATGCACTCGCACATCATCCATTGAGAATCCGGAAAGGCTTTCAATACCAGATTTCAAATTGTCTGGCATTCCCGTGTTATTCGGTCGCGGATTTTCTGCGCGTTGGGCAGCGTTATTCATCTTGTCTGCTTTACGCTGGAGGGATTCGCCTCGAGAAGATGAATCGAGGACGGAGACGGCTTTCGTATCAGCAACCTTTTGAACGGTAGAAAATTTTTGCGCGTATTTTGAAAACATTTTATACCGTTTCATCAAAAATACTTCTCTCGAACCAATTTGAAAAATAATAAAAGCATTTAGACAATTAGTCGTTATTGAGGTTGATTTATCTCATCAAGATTTATACCAAACAACATACAAGCATTTGCAAGCGCAACGTAATTTTGCCCTTGTTCTTTCTCAGGGCCTTTATTTTCATGAAAATCAGCGCTACGAGCAGCAGATTTTTCTCCACGGAAAAACCATGTATTATTAGCTATTCCATGATCAGAAGTCATAGTAGTCACATATCGCCCTCCAATAATTTCTAAACGTACACCATCATGTATGATCTTTTTCTTTTCAGGATCAGAATCATCCGGTTCAGTTGTTGTATAATCTCCTTTTACTATTTGATATAGCGATCCATGATGAGTTCTTCCAGACGATACCGCAGTTGTACCATTACAACTAAACACATCACATAAATAAGAACAATCTTCATATAAACATTCATATTTAGCATTAGATTTAGGTTTCCAATCACCACCTTGTAAAATACCCGCATATTTATCTAATTTAGAAACGCTTTCTATTTTTAGATGATTGTCTTTTATTGTTCTACAATTTCCAAAAAAACTTCCCAAATTAACAACTCTATAACTATTTTCATCTCCTTGCGTTTCCCCACCCATTTCATAAAAGCAATCAAAGCAGGGTATTTTGGTACCACCAACTCGAACAACTCTTTTGACGTCGACATTTGCATTCAATTCTTTCCATTGGTTTATAATTTTATCAACATCGGCATCAGATATTTTTTTATCCTTCATTTTTTTTCTCATTTCTTCTTCTTTTTTTTCATCTTTTTTCCAATTGGGAGACGATGTTGTCAAGCCATTCAATATTTGCATTTCGGCATGAACACGCTTAGTTTTGTCTTTTGTAGTAGGATTCGATACAATTTGAATATTTTCCGTTCTAGACACATTCTCGGCATTTGTGCTATCTTCGTCAACTTGTATTTTTTTTCCTCTAGAAACAGCCCATCTTAATGCGATATAAACAGCCTCTGCTCTTACATTATCATCGACACTCTCCTCGCCCACGGATTTAATCTCGTCATCAGATTTTTTCTCACCATCAACATTTCCCTCGCCCATAGTTTTAATCTCGTCATCAGATTTTTTCTCGTCATCAACATTTCCCTCGCCCATAGTTTTAATCTCGCCATCAACTTTTTTCTCACCATCAACATTTCCCTCGCCCATAGTTTTAATCTCGCCATCAACTTTTTCCTCGTCATCGGGGCTTACTTTAGTTTCTTCAAATTTTTTCCAATAAGTTTCCAATTTTCCAAACACCTGTTCCGCAAAACGTTTTATAATATCATCTTCTATTTTTGCGTCACTATTCACAGATATATACCATACACCGCCTGTTATCACAACAGAGATATGCGGACCACAGTCAAGATTCTGTTTAATATTCTTGTTACACAATTCGTTTATTTTTTTACTCAATACTTTTATTTGTTTTTCCAAATTCTCTATTCTATTTTTCAACGAATCTTCATCCCAATTCAAAACAGTTTCTTCAGGCAATTTTTCTTCCTTTTGTTTTTTAGGATTAGCAACTTTCGGTGCCGTCGTTTTTTTCTGCGGAGCATTCTTTATCCTTAAATTTTCAAAGACTGCTTTTTGTACACCAATTCTTTTTTCTAAAGCAACAAGTTTTTTTCCTAACTCATTATAACCTTCTTTTCGTTCTTCAAATTCTTCTTTTCGTTCTTCAAATTCTTTTTTTCGTTCTTCAAATTCTTTTTTTAATTCATCAAAATCACAACGACATTTCACAAAAGGGGCATTATGAGTCTTTATTTTTTCATTTTCATTTTTTACACATTCTTCTATTTTTTTAGCAATATAAGTCAACATCTCTTTTTTATATTGATCGACTAATGATGGCAAAACACCTTTTCGTTCGCCTATACCATGCCACGGAGTTCCTTTACTTTCCCACTGCAATGTACTATCAGCAAGTGGTTTAGCGGCAAAGCTCATTCGTTGCAAAGCCATGCAACCATTTTTTTTTGCAACAGTAGAGCTATATCCTTTCCTACACTGCATGGCCTTTTCCCCCATCACATCAGCTTCATGCTCTAACGCAGCATTGTCATTGACGGGCATTCCATTGACATTTGTGGTTGGAGAAACACGGCCTGCCATTTGCTGAGCAACATGCCACGCTTCGTGCGGGAGATGTTTTTCTTGGCCGGGAGCAACATGAATATCGGTCCCTTGCGTGTAGGCAAGCGCCTGTACTGTGGCCGGTTTAGAACTGTTGTAATGCACACGCACATCATCCATCGAGAATCCAGAAAGGCTTTCGATACCAGCTTTTAGGTTATCAGGCATGCCCGTATTATTCGGTCGCGGAGCCTCCGCACGCTGGGTTGCGTTATTAGCCATGTCCGCTTTACGCTGGAGGGATTCACTTTGCGAGGATGAATCGAGAACGGAGGCTGCAGAGGAGGCTTCCTTCTTTTGCGCGGTGGTTTGGCTTTTTGCGTACGTGGTGGACATGGGGGATTCCTTAGGAATGGTGATACCGGAACGGAGTCCGGTATGACATGCGAAGAACAGATAATGACATTGTCAGGGGGCGGGTGGATGGGGCCCTATTATGCGAGTTCTTCCTCGTCGGGGATGGCTTCGCGTTGGATGAACTTACCCTGCGCGGGGATTTCCTCATCTTCAAGGCCTTGGCATTGAATTGCACCACCCATCATGTCGGCTTTGCGCTGGAGGCTTGCGCCTTGTGCAGAGGAGTCCATGATGCTTGCGGCATTGTGGGAGGCCATGCGCTGGAGGGCATCGGATTTTTGTGTGTATGTAGAGGTCATAGTTTTTTCCTTTTTTGTTTAAAACGAGAGGGAGATTCCCGCTCGGAGGCGGGAATGACAATTCAATTGCTGTTGGTTTTATTTTTTTCGGCGTTTGGGGAGATCGTTTTTCCTGTAGACTTGCAGCAAGATGATGGCAATCACCGTCACAAGCAAGAGTAGTATGGGGATAAGCCCGAAGGTGCCGCGGTAGGCCGCAACGGAGGGGTCGAGGCGGGAGATTATCGTCATCATCACGGCGGAAGGAGCAACGACTATGCCGAGCAAGAGCGCCAAGTTGCTGTTGAAGAAATCCGAGACGCGGAACGAGGTAAAGTAAGCCACGAGAACCGCAATCGCGATGAGGAACGTGATAATGTTCAAGAAGCGGAACACCCAGCGGTGCGTGCAGAAGAACGACGCGATAGCGCCCTGGCGCAAGCCATCACCATCTTCATTCTCAAAATGCTTGAGCATACAGGCACCCAAATTGCCTGAAGTGGCGCAGGTTTCTTCGGCATTGAGATCAGTTGCATACGGTCCAACACCCAAGTTGTAATACGTGTCGTTATAATACAGGGCATCCTTGCTAAACTGGCTCCACCCGACATTGTCAAACCAAACGACAGGAACCAAAGAATGCAACATGTTGCGGCGATTAAGGCTATCCAGCTGCAAATTCAAATCGTTCAAGAGAATTTGCTTATTTCGTGAAGCAGGTTCGTCCAGCACAACAAACAAGTAATTTTTCACTTCTTCACGGATTTGCTTTCGGCTAACCTTCCTATCATGATAATGCCCCTTAAGCAAAGTCAAAAAATTGTTGTAGCTATAAATACCGCTATGGGATTCCTGTATCACGCTATCAGCAAACAACTGATTTTTGTCAATGGCCAAATCAGAGCGATCCATCATCAAGTTTACATGCACATACTCATTTTTTTGAGCAAGCCTATTTTTCAGACTATCAAAGAAATCATTGAACAACGATGTACTACTTTCATCTTTTGGAAAATTTTTAAAATATAAAGTCACGCCATCGCCCCGATTTTCATATTCATCGGTATAGAATGTAAAGGCATTCACGAAGCGCTGGAAATAGGAGTTCGTCTTTGTATTCAAAAGAGAATCAATTTCAACAATCAAATTGTCAAAAAAGTTCTTTAATATGACGCCCTTCCATTCATCCTTAGAAACAATCCAATCCAGCTTTACATTATGGCGATGTACATCATTGACAAATTCATAATTTTCTTCTTTATCAAAATGCATCAGTGCAGATTTTCCCGATGGCGTCGCAAGAGAGCCGTCACCATTAACCTTCAGGCCATAATAGGCCAGTCGCGTAACACCTTCAAAGTCGACCCACTTGGTCGTATCACCGGCATACCAATACGGATAAAAACCGATGACTTCACCATTCAACTCTTCCTTGTGGCTGCATCCGCACGATTTACCGTTCATATCAACAGGATGATTATCATCAAATCCAACTGTTTCTACAAGCGCAGAATCTACGACTTCCGAAAGATGTAGCGAATAAAGAAGATCAAGTCCACTAAAAGCATTTTTCCATAAATCATCAGAACAAATTCTTCCACTATATCTCTTTAAAAACTTTTCTTCTCTTTCGATTTCCGGAACTATCGATTTTTCAATTTTTCTTTTGATGAGATTCAAACTAAATGACTTTTCAATACATTCATCATAATCCTTAATCTTACTATTTTCACACTTTACACTAGCGGCATTTTTCAAAGAATCTACAATATGTTTTTTCTTACCCCTAAAAAAATCTTCATCCGTAATTTTTTTATTTAAGCCAGCACTCTCTAAGTCCACAGAACGTTCACAAAGTCCATAGGAACGAGCCAAGAGATTTTTTGCGTAGCGATGTGCAAGCTGCTTATCCGGGAAATCAATACCTTCCATCTGCTGGATAATTTTATACGCCTTTTCAGAAAACACCATTTGGCTCTCTAAATCATCCACTATATACCACTTCAAAGAATCAACACCAAGTTTTCCAATCATATAGAGAACATCAGGCATATCCAAAGCATCTAAGCTTTCTTTGGTGCGAATCATGTGCGAAGCTCTAATAAAGTTATTTACAATTTTGTGATATTTGGGATAATCCTTCAACTTTGCAATAATACTGTCAGCCATTTCAATTTTTGAATCATAATATCGAGCTTTACACGAATCAAGTTTCTTAAACACTTCGACGGTATCCAAAAGCAGGTTCTGCTGAGCGTACGCAGTCACCTTTTCAGTCGAGACCGTATAATACGCAAGTTGTTCACTTTTCGCAAACGAAAAGACGCTAAGCAAACATGCAATAACGCTTATAAGGAGGTATTTTATCTTCATAGAATTTTTCCTTCTTTGTGTAATTCCTTGGCCAAGGCCCTAACGATGTCTTCATTACAAATTTTCTTGCGATTCTGTTGAGCTGCGCAAAGCGCTGCATAACGTGCAACGTTTGTTAGCGCTCCCCCCGCGAGTTCATATTTTTCTGCAAATTTGTTCAAATCGACATCGTCTTCAAGTATAGCTTTTTTCGAGAAGATGTTAGACCAAAGTCTCATACGTTCTTCGGGTTCCGGGAGCGGGAAGTAAATGGCGTTCTGGAAACGGCGCGAAAAAGCCTCGTCAATGTTCGATTTTAAGTTACTTGCAAGGATGACGATACCCGGAAAATCTTCGACACGTTGTAAGATATACGAGATTTCCTGGTTCGCGGCACGGTCATTCGAGCTATTCGTCTGTGTGCGGGCACCAAATAGCGAGTCCGCCTCGTCAAAAAAGAGAATCCAGTTGCGGTGTTCTGCCTGATCAAAGATGTTCGAGAGATTTTTCTCGGTTTCGCCGATGTACTTCGAAATCACCTGCGACAAGTCTACACGATACACGTCCATGCCAACTTTAGAGCCAATGAGTGTTGCGGTGAGCGTCTTGCCGGTTCCCGGAGGGCCGTAAAACAGCGCACGGTAACCGCGTTTGAGGTTCTTGCGGAGTCCAAAATCGTCGAGCACGACTTCGCTTTTTTCAATCCATGCCAAAAGTTGGTTGATATCATCAAGCGTCTCTTCGCTAAGCACGAGGTCTTCCCACTGCAAATTCGTCGTGATGAGCTTTGCCGAGAAATGCATGCTAAAATCGGGCTTGTTTTTAACGCCGGTCGTAAAGTACTGCAAGTATTCCGAAGACACACGGAGCGCCGCCGAATTCGCGGGTTCACCGGGTTCGCCGTATTCGAGCTGCAAAATGCGTTCTGCAAAAAGCGTAGAAGAAGTATCGAACAGCGCCATCATCTGCAGGCGCTTTTCAATATCGTTCCCCGCAAGCAAAAAGAGCGCCGTTTCGCACGTGGGCAAGAATCCCGAATGGCTCTTGCTGCGCCAGCCGCCAAATTCCGTGTACGGGCGGCCAAGCGTACGGTTGTTCAACAAGAACGAATCAAGCGCCTGTGGACAAAGGTGCGGGAGTAGCGCAAGCGCAATAATCAAGCGTTCGTAAAAACCAAATTCAAAAACGGAGACAACTTGCCCATACGGGGAGTTTTCATCGAGTTCGGGCGGCGGGAGCATTTCAATCTGGAGCTTTTTATCTTCTGAATCATCTGCCGAAAAATACTGCGAGAAACGCAGGTCAATCACCGACTTGCACCATTCAATTTCGTTTGTCAAATCTAAGTTCATTACAATTCTTTACCTTCTAGGAGATTCCCGCTCGAAGGCGGGAATGACATGTTATCATCTCCACTTTACATTTAAGACCTTCGGCATCCATGCGTGCTTTATCATGGAATAGCCCCACGGGAGCTTATCAAGTAAGATGTCGAACGTTTTCGTTTCGACCGTTAGCATATCCGTTGCACCAGCGGTTTCGAGAGTTCCGTTTCGCACAAAGTACGTACCGCGCAACCCGTCGGGCGACATATGCCCCACCGCCTTCCAGTTTGCAATCACTGCATTGAGGAGCGAATCAATAAGTTCTTTTTCGCTATCCGAGACTTTCGGGAGCTCATCAGCATAGAGCACGGGCGACACGGGCAAATTGCAAATGAGGTTCATCAAGGCGGCGTCTTTGGGCGGTTCCGCATAGTTGCCATAAGCGGCGTACTTGAGTACCGCAAGGGCCTTGCGCTGAGATTCTTCGTTTGCAAAAACGCCTTTTTCGATGCAACCCGTGCGTTCGAAAAGAGCAGGCAAGTACGGAGCAAGCAGCACTAGGCCAGAATCCATAATTTCGTAGGCCGTTTTTGCAGAATCCTGTTCGGAATTGCGCGGATTTTTATCGGGAGTGCGCGCCGATTTTGCGTTTTTCATTTGCAAAATACGCTGGTAAACCACGTACGCAATCTGCTGGATATCCATTTGCGGGTTTTCTGCCTGCATTTTCTTGATTACAGATTCCGAGAACGCTAGCGGATTGAACTTTTGGCCCTGATGTTCCGCTTCCCAGCTTTCGGCAAGCGCATCAAAGCGATGTTCGAGAACACTCGATTTATCAATCGGCATATGCTGGCGGTAAACATCGGCGAGCATCGTCGTCACGGGCTTGCTCTGCGCCTTGAATACAGCCGAGCCGAGTTTCGATTTCAGCGCATCACGCAACGCATCTGCAATTTGGCGAAATACGTCACCTTGGGCATCGACGTTCAAATCAATCGTCAAAGAATCAAGCGTTACATCACCGTCCACATTCACTTCGGCAAGCGATTTGTCAAGCGTTTCAATCAACGCGCCATGCGCAAAGCTGTACAATTCACGCTCCGTAGCAACCGGCAAAGAGGAATCTTCGACGGAAATGTTCAAGTTCAAATTTTCAACGATGTTCAGCGATTCACTCATAGCCAAACCTTCTTTGAAATGAACTGTTTATGCGCCAGGAGCCAATCCACCATGCGCGGCGACATCGTAAGTTTCATCGGACCATCGAATTTCCAGTCCTTATAGAGTTCTGCAAAGGCGTGGCTTTCGCGCTTGGGCACCAAGTAAATCACGGGGAGCAAATGGGCAGGGATTTCATTGCAAATAAATTGTTCAACATCGTCAAGCGTTTCACGCGTCAAATCATCATCTGCAAACATCACAATGTGAACGCGACCGACCTTTTCGTCTACGAGCAAGCCATCGACATTGAAAATTTCAATTTTGTCTAGGCGGTCACGAAGAATCCCGAGCATCAGCTCCACACGGCGACGCCATGCATAGCCAACGCGGTGCAACAAGAGTTCCGGGAGATTCCGCAAGAACGCGACCTTGCAACTCACGAGGCGCGGTAACGCAATAAAGCTAAACTTCGGGAAATGCACGCCGTACATGGCAAGCATCTGGTCGAGCGCACGATTGTAGCGTTCCAAATTTTCAATGATTTTTGCCGAGCGTTCCCCGCGAATCGAGAAAAGTTCCGGGAAATGGTCCAAAACATCCAAGAACTTTTTAAATACAAACTCAATCGGAGCAAGATAATTCTTTAGCGGTTCCGCCCCCTCCCCTTCCCTATAAATCGTCGGGAAAAGTTCGATTATTGGCGCAAAATCAGTCACATCGTGATGCGTTCCGGTCGGCAGAATTTCACCAAGTTCATCATCTCCGGCGTCAACAGAGCGAACGTTTGCACGGACACCATAGTCCACAAATTCAGGCTCTCCGCCCATCCACTTGATGCGCAAATCCGAGACGTAATCGCCCAAGCAGCGCCACTTGCGCCAGAGTCGCCAGAAACGTTCAAAGATTTCACCGCTCACCCAGTCATTGGCGCTACCCGCCATATAAATTTCAACTCGATAGCATCCGTTTTCGTCCATTGCAAAACGAATTTTTTGCGGAAAACAGCGCAATTTGGTGATACGTCTTTCGCAGTAAATACGCGACTTGAAGAATGATGCATATTCATCCAAAGTGACCGGAAATTCCTGCATCACAAGCGCAGGCGCATAAAGAGCCTGCGATTCATAATCGATATTCCCGTCAAACGAAGCAAGGTAATCTTCGACATCGAAACCCGTCTTGTAGCCGAGTTCCGTAAGCGCAAAGACCATCTGTTCCAAAATTGTAACGCCCGGATCGTGGACGTTATAGTCGGTCCAGATTTTTCCGCTCAATTTCTGTGCAAGCCCTATGGCCTCTTGCCGCAGGGTCGCATAATCGAACGTTCGAACCTCTTGACGAGATATCGTTATGGAGTTGAATTCACTCATTTAGTAATCGATCCAATCATTTGCGTATCGTACCAGAGCTTGGTAATGCGGTAACGCACCTTGATTTTCCCTTCGTCATCGTACTTGTGGTGCACACGCATCTGGAGCGTGAAATCAAACTTGTTCGCAGCAGTTTTCCAGCGGAAATCGATTTTGGAGCCTCGCCCTCCGCTATACGACTGCGTCAAATTGATAGACGGTTTTTTATTGAACGTATTGACTGCAATCGCATGCGCAAGAGCAAACTTGCCATCGCCTTCGTTGCCGCCCACGCCCGCAACAATTTCAAAGCACTGGCAACCGGTCAAAACCTCGGTCACATCGTGCCATTCGCCATCGGCAACGACTTCGAGATTTTCATTTTCATAACCGAGACGGCCCTTCGATGCAATCGCACCATCAACGTCAAGTTCACATTGCGGCGCGACACAGCCAACGCCCATGCGAACTTCAGAACCGCCATCAGGATTTTCGGCCGAGCGTTTACCCAAGAGAGTCACGGCAGTCTCATTTTCTTTCATTTCGGGCGTCTTGATATTTAAACTCGTCTCGCCTTGTTCACTGTTCTTGCGGACACTTGCAAACCACTCCGGCTTGCGTTCTGCCAAATTCGCAAAAAAGCTCGCCAAGCGGCTGTTATCTCTTCTCTGCTTAATTTCGAGGCCATTTTCTTCGGAGACCCTAAAGCCATCGTCCACAGCGTTCACCATGGAATCGATTAGACTCATAAAGTCTTCTTCTGTCGGCATGCGCCCGGCCGTAAAGCGATATTTCAACTCGTTTCGGTTAAGCCCGATGTATTCCATTACTTTCTCCTTATGATAAATGTTTGACCAATTTCAAGGCCTCCATATCCGTTGTTAACACGGCGTGAACCCAAATTATTCGCAGAATCAATATCGTTAATGAAGTGCTTGCGCATTGGCACCGCAATACTCCATGGGAATGAGCCATGCAACAAGCGCTCTTCAGACTGCTCAAATAAATTCACCAAGAATCTTTGTTCGTCCGTAGAAGCAATTTTCATGATGGTGAAATCGTCCATCACCTGATCCACGTAATCAAGGCTTTCGATATAGGACTTGAGTTCCATTTTATCGAGTTTCCAGCCAAAATGCTTGGTAATTCCGCCCACCTGCGGGAACCACGGCGACAAATAGCGATTGATTTTTTCGTTCAAGTCCAAAAGGATTTCACCTTCGTTTTCGCGATGCTTTAGTTTGACATTGCAACGGACTTGCAACTTATCGAAGAACGGGTTCACCACCTGCACTTTTGCAATGCGAGAGACTTTACTTTGCAAGTAATCTCGGATATTCAAAAGCACCGAGCCGCTCACGCACGGATCCCACTGGAATGTTCCATCGCAGAACATCGGCGAAACCGGCACGACAAGCAAGTGGCCCGGGCAAGCGCAATCATAACGGCCCGTAGATTCATCAATGCGCACATGCGGGAAGCACTTGACTTTAAGCACTTCAGGGAAATGTTCGAGAATCAACCGCTCATAATCTTCCGTGCAAACGCCACGATTCCTGTGGTACAGATACTCTGCCACGCGCATACGCATCTTGTTATCGGTTTCGCGCACCTTGCCGCCAAACGATTCTTCGAACTGGTAAACGCTCGAAATACCGGCAACGCTCTTCGTGAGTTCCTTAATGCTTTTCGGTTTGCAATGATCCTGAATAAGGCCATCTTCAAAACCACAAACGCGCTTGACTTCGAGCGATTGCGTAAAGACCGTCAAAAGTCTTGAACATTCACGCCAGAAATCACCCTTCGGGCTTATGCGAATCCAATAATAGCCACTCGGCATCAATTCACTTTCGCTCGAAATATCACACGGCAAATCAAGCGTTACAAGGCCTGACGATGTAAAATGCGATGTCGTATCGGCCAGTCGATTTTCATCGGGCAAATTTTTCCAGCCAAGCGGTCCCATATAAGACCAATTGCACTTTCCTTTTTCAAGGCTACGCGCTGCCGAGTCGCGATTGAGTACAAAATAGAGGTTTACTTTTTTCGGCTTACCCGCAAATTGGAGCCCTAAGAAAAGCTCACCATTACGCACAAAATACGGTTCTTTTTCGCTAAAGCCAAACGGGTGCACAAATACAATGTTTTCTGACTTATGCGAATCATTCGTCGAAAGCGTCACTTCGGCAAACGACGTGTAATTGACGTACAAGTCTTCAATACTAGGCGTGTACGGCTGATTCGGCATTTCTTCGGCAGTCTTTTTCTTGAGAACCTGCGTCAAGAAAGAATTGCAGACTGCACGCGACATTTCCTGATGCATAAAAGCCTTGGAAGGCGCAATGAGTTTCACTTTGAAGAACCCATCCTTCATCATCGGCGAATACATGAAGTTTTCGTCATCAGGAATCATTTCGCTTATACGCGAACAGACGATATTGCTGAACGACATTTTAAATTCATCGTTCATCGCATTAAACAGCGGGCTTGTCACGCGATTTTCATCGGACGGGAGCCAAGTTCCGCCATACAGGCCGCTCAACGATACCGTAAAATCAGACGTTTTAGGAGGATTGTCGTATTGCGAATACCATTCCGAAAAATCCTTACAGTTCGGGAGGCCGCACCATTTGCCATGAACATCAAAAGAGTCCAGTTTTTTGCCGCAAATTTCCTTACAGCCCACAATGAACGAACTCCCGACACTCGGGACGGCGCCAAATGGCTGCACTGGGAGCATTGTCGATGCTGGGCCATATTCATTCGAAACCGCAATATCGTGACACTTCGAGACATTGACCGCAATGCGCACGCGCTGTAAATGCATCCTCATCAAAGCAAACCAGAGCGCACGCGACTTGCGGGGAGAGACCAAAAGCCGAAGCACCGGATTTTTCGAACGATAGCGTTCACCATGAATTTCAGGATTGTAATTGACAATCGCTGGGTCCGTATCCTTCAGCGTAAATTCTAAAGAAAGCTCATTTTCAGGGCATTCCGAATTCAGAATGTTACAACCGATTTTGTAATCGTCAATATCAAGCCAGCCATTTTCTGTGGTAAGCGAAAGATTGAACGCATTCAAGAACGCCGCCGAAAATTCGCTTGCCGAACCATGGTTGATATCAGCCACCGTGCGGCGCAAAGAATCACGTGTAAAAACAAAATTCAGTTTGACGTTTCGCACGCCACTCGACATGTAAAAAATGCGATTCGAAACGCAAAGTCCCACCTGCGAGAAAGCCGTCCCTTCGGGCACTTCATTTGATCGAGTCAGTCCAAATAACGGATATGGTTGCATTTTCTGTTCACTAGCTTCCTTGGGCGTGTAAACAGGAATTTCTGCCTGCGCAATCGGGTAACCCTTCACGCACGAAACCGTCAATATTTTGGCAACCTTTACATTGTTAATCGGCGAATCACAAACAGATTCAAACTCGATATTTTCACCCTTGCTATTTTCGCCAGCGCTAAAGCGGGTCCCCTTCGGGAGCATATACGAGACATCGTCATTATCGACATCTACGGTGACAAATGCGCGGTCGCCCTCGGCTTCGCGATTTTTTTGCTTGAGGATTTTGCGATAATAAAAATCAATGCGCTTGTCAGGGAATGTGTTGAGCGATTGCTGCACGTGCCCCATGAGTTTTGCGCAAACGGCATAAAGAGCGGCTGCCGGGTCCGTTTTTCCGTCGGCTTCGCCCTCCATCATCGTCACTACTTTCGATAAATTTATATCATCGAAGAAATGCGGATTGCCATGTTCCCTGGCGTATTCCTTCATCAAACGCAAAATGGATTCTGTAGACGTAGAATCTACAGCAAAAAAGCCCGTCGCAAGTTCCGGGAACTCGCGAGCGCGTTGGCTCAATCCATCTTGTATTTGAAACCTATCCGCCATAAACCTAGTCAATCACCTATACGCTAGCATCCGTCGCTTCATTCAAGTAGAACGGGAAAACAATGTTCCTACGGCTATTCGTCGAGCGTACAACATAAACGATGTTGATTCTCAGGACGCCCACTTTTTCGGTCTGTTCAACGACAATCGCCTCAACATCTACACGCGGCTCATTCAGCAAAATAGACTTGCGAATTTCGGCCTTGATAAGCGTTTCCGTCCTTAAAGAAAACGATTCAAAACAATAGTCCCTCAAGCGCGTGCCAAATTCCGGTTGCATCGTACGCTCGCCAGGATACGTATTCAAGAGAATGCGCAAGCTTTCTTCGATATCATCTTCGTGTTCCGACATTTTGGCATGTCCAGATTTCGAAAAAGAGACCGGAAACGACCAACCGCGACCTAAAAAAGAAGTACCCAGCACGCTAGCCTCCAATCATCACCGTCGGGCATCCCAAAACAATCGAGCCGCCATGAGCAGTAGAATCGCCCATGCGCGCCGCCGGTTTTCCGCAAATCATGACCGTTGCAGATCCTTTAATAATGGAATCCGGAGGGCCAACGCATACACAAGAATCCCCCATCACAGCAGCAGGCAGCCCGCCAATCAAAACCGTCGGCGCGCCCGGCCCCACAATGGGGCCACCCACATGTGGGATGGGCGATGGCCATGCAGGAGTCTGCATGGGGCATGTATGCATATCAGTAAGTCTTGCAGCACACGGCATAAAAACTCCTAGTTGATCATCACCATAGCGCCCTTGATGACCGTCTGCCCTGAAGCAGAAACTTCGGCCTTGGCACTCCCTTTACCAGTGAATCCCACCTTACCATTAAATTCCACGTTCATCCCCTCGCCCTTGAGGTCTCCCTTTGAGGTCAAGGCAATTCCACCCACAGACGAGACATTAAACTTGCCCTTGGTATCGAAAGTAATGTCCTTTTTCGATTCCACCTTGATACCGCTATCGGACATTTCGAGCTTATTGCCTGACGGGTCTTCGACCGTGATCTTTTTGCCATCATCATCCAGCACAAACTTGCGCTTGCCCGGAGTCGTCACCGTGATGGACTTCTTTTCTTCATTGAATTCGACGCTCAGTTTTTCGCGCGTCAGAATCTGCTTGATGTTATTTTTTTGTTCAAGCGCCTGCGGGGTTGCATGCTTGCCGCTATAAAGGCTTCCGAGAATCACGGGGCTCGACGGGTCTCCGCCAAAGAATCCGAGAATCACCTCGTCGCCCACTTCCGGGAAAAACATACAACCAAATTTATTCGAAGCGTAAACGCCACCGAGACGCGCCCAGACATCTTCTTTTTCGTTCTGCATCAGCGGAATTTTCACTTTAACACGATTCAGCTTTTCCGGGTCTTCGTGAATTTGCATCACGACACCCGTCATGAGCCCGTGTACACCGCAGTTGATTCCCGACGCAATCGGCGAAGAGACTTCAAACTTTTCCGAGAACCATTCCTTGGACATGCCAAACGTGAATTCCGTTGTCCACAGCCCATCGCTAATATGATGGTGGATTCCAGAAACAAGCGCCCCGCCCTTAAATCGGTCGCCAACATTTTTTAGGCCCACAAGTCCGCCGAGTTTTGCCTTTGTTGTGCCCAAGCAAACGACAGAGCCACAAATTCTCGAAAGTTCATTTTTCAACTGTTCCGCTTCGGCCCAAGATGTAAGCATTCCCTTAGAAACTTGAGAGTTACTCTGCAACGTGTTCGAAGAAACTTTCAAAACGCCCTGAAGCTTACTATTGCCAAGATTCGTTTGGCCGCCAAGCGATTTCATTCCAGATTTTCCTGAAATCACCTGCTGCTTTGTGATGTCCCAAGATTTCGCCTCGACATTCTTGACTTGGAAAAGCGCATTTGCCTCAGCCTTGAATTCGATAATGTCCGTGCCCCAAGTGAGCTCCACCTCGGCACTACCTTTAGCAGCAATTTTTTCGATAAACATTCCCTTGTCATCGGCAATGAGCCAGCAGCCATTCGCCTCGGCACGAGTCATGATAAAGTCCCAATCGGTGCAATAATACTGCAAAATTTCCTTATGCGCTTCGCCGCCCATGCTAGACTTTATCGAGACTCCATAATTGCCCGCCAACTTCTTGACGATGGCATCATCCGTCTTTTCCAGATAATTCGCATTCTTGCGAGCACAAGTCATCGCAATCGCCTTGTCGCGGCACTCGATTTTAACGCAGCTACGCCCACGCTTTGAAATCGAAACGCCATGGCGAACCACCACGCCCTTGAAAATCGGTGAAGAATTTGCGGCATAACCCGCCTTGATTGTCACTTCAGAACCGGGCTCCAATTCCGAGCCATCACTCAGCGGGAACTTGCCTTTGTTCATTTCGCCATCTTCAATCACGACCACCGCTTTCGGGATCGTGTTGATGCCGTAATAAACGTCGACAGAAACAATCGGGAGAACAGACGAGAGTGCTTTTCCGTTCCCCTGAATAACGCATTCTAACGGGCCTTCATCTTTGAATATGGGCGACTTATCTGACATTCAAGCCTCAATCGACAAGTGGCGGGAACACAAGACGCGTCCCCGGCTTTAAGCGACAAAAACTGGAGAGACCGTTAATTCGGGCCACCTGCATGTAATACGACGGATCGTTATAAACTTTGTTGCAAAGGTTCGGGAGCGTATCGCCGGATTTGACTTCGATAATGTGCGTGAGGTCCGGAGAGCGCTTATTTGCCTTTGCCTCAATTTCTTTGAGTGTCAAGAACTCGGAAAACTCAAGTTCAATTTCAGCTCGGAGTGGTGCACCATGAACATCGAATAAAGTATATTTCGAGTTCATCTTATTTAGGCGTACATCGCCCACATAAGAACCCCAACTTAACGTTACAATTGGAGGTTCATGCTTATTACCATCAAATGTGTAAACAACCTTTCTTAGCTGTTCCACCATATTCTCTATGGTCCCATCCATTGGCCATAGATCTTTAGGGATAGCCCCCGTCGTATCCAAGATAATCTTTGGAAGACTGATTACTTTTCTTTCATATTGATTAAATTTTAGGTTTTTCTTACTGCGAGTTAAAGAATAATTAATACCATCCGTTTGAGAAAACGATTCTGGATTCAGCATGACAGCAAATTCGCCACCACTCGATTTCAATTTAAGCTTTTCTAATCCCATTTACCGTTCTCTCATTTTTTCAACAGATTCACTAATCATCTCTCGACATTCATCCAATATTTCAGAACGAAGAGCCTCCAAGTCTTCTTTTTTTCCCTCTTTAGAAGATCCTGTCACGTGGATATTTACAACAAAATTTTTTATTTCCAGCGACATTCTACCCCTGCTGAATAAAGAAAGAATTGTATTTTATATAAACTGTTTCTACGACAACTTCATTTTTCATGGCACCAAAATCACTCAAGCTCCACTTTACAGGATACGCTTGTTTAAAAATCCAAGTTTTTATCGGTTGACCATTTTCATCTAGTAATGCAACAAGTAGATTTTTCAACTTTATGTAATCCTTTTTGGGCGGACTACTAAGTGTTTCATTACACCATTTAAAAAATTCATCACCCGTTTTTAGGATTCCACGAGATAAAACTAAATCGTTATATTTTTTCCCTTTCGGAAGATAATACTTTGCAAAACTGTCGCCTCCTGAACTTACAGGATCCGTTTCCAGCTCAAAATCAATCCCTTTAACTTCGCTAAAGGAAACCGATTTTTTTTCAATCGTTACAGAAAAGTGAAACGCAACAGGAATAGCCCATTCTACCGGATCAGGAGGCGCCATGATTCTACCTACTAGCCGTTCGTGATTTCGAGACCTTCGTGAACAACAACGATTGTCTCAATAGCGACTTCATTACCTTCAGACTTGAGATCTGTTGCGGTAACCTTGGAAGGCCAAGCATTCTTGAGCGTCCAAGTCATCGTCGGATTGTCCGTTTCATCAAGAAGGCTAATCGTAACGGTAATACGTTCGATAGTATTCATCTTGATTTTCTTGAACCAGTCCCAGAACTTGTTGTCGCCCTTGAACACGCCCTTCTTCATCGTCACATCACCGTACTTGACAATGCCAGGCATTTTCACAGAAGAGAAGATGCTGCTATCACCAGAGCGGTACGAAATAGGGTCCGTAGAAGCTTCCATACCAGAAACTTCCTGGAAGGACATCTGAACATCGCCCCACTTCACGAGGAAGTGGAATTTCGGCATGGGCCAAATGCTTGCACTTTGTGCTGCGCCATTTTCATCAGCCATATTGTTTTACCTCCTATTACGACTTCTGCTGTTGCTGCTGGAATGTGAGTTCGATAAATTCTGCCGGGCGAATCAAAGCCACCTTCACGGTCACTCTCAAAATGCCTTCAAGAATATCTTCCGGAGTCATGGTATCGCCAAGGCCCACATGCACTTCGTAAGCATCTTCCGGAGTCGTGCCTGCAAGGCCACCGCGCTTCCAGACGCTATTGAGGAAGTTGCCAATCATGTTCTTCATCGTAAGCCAAGTCGTAGACGTGTTAGCGTCGAACACATAAGCCTTAGATGCCTGCTTGATAGATTCTTCGAGCATGATCATCGTGCGGCGAACGTTCACATAGCGCCAATCGAGACTGTTACCGTCGAGCGTACGTGCGCCCCAGACCTTGATGCCATCGCCAACAAAGTAGCGGATAGCGTTCACGGCCTTACCGTTCAGCGGAACGTTCAAGTCTTCCTGTTCGTCATTCGTGAGGTTCACAGCCGGGGAGACAACGCCATTCACGCCCACGTTAGCCGGAGCCTTCCACACGCCTTCGTTATTATCAACGCGAGTGTAAATGCCGGCCATAGTTGCAGAAGGCGGCATCAAGTTGAGCTTTTCGCTCATGGTGTTCATCAAAGCGGCATACTTCGGGCAGACAACCGTAAGCGTGTTGTGCAAAGCGGTTGCATCGTCCTTCTTGGCGTCGAAATCACGCAAGCTCTTGAAGAAGCTGACGAGTTCCAATTCGCGCTTGGAATGCGTTTCAGGATCAACGTTGTCGAGGTCTTCGACATCCGGCACCACAGACTTTGCAAGGTCAAGTGCGAGAGTCTTGTAACCACCTTCAGCTTCCGGCTCAATATTCGTAAACGAGACTTCACTCGAAGCGACAACACTCGTATTGATCCACGGATAGTAAGCGGCACCATACTTGAGGAAATCCGTCACCTTTTCGCGGAAGGTGTTGATGCATTCCAGCGGTTCCTTGTAGCCATCGAAAACATCGAGGATGGCGAAACGGTTCTGCATCTTGTTGCAATGAGCAAGCAATTCATTCTGGATATCGGCACATTCCTGAGCATCGCCAAGCGAAACAGCATCCGGAACGAGCATAATCGTCGGTTCCTGTTCCTTCACGAACGGAGCAATGCCATTGAACAACGGAGCCTTTTCAATCTTCTTGTCGTAACCGCCCACAGAGCAGATATAGCAAGCGGCACCGCCATTCTGGAAGTAGATACGCATAGAATCGTAGAGACGGAACATCGGCTTCGTCTGGAGAACAGCCTTCTGTTCACCGTTCTTTGCGTCAGCGGATTCTTCTGCATTTTCGGAATCTTCCGAGGCAGCCGGAGCCTCAGCAGATGCAACTCCGTATGTAAAGCGCACGGTCGGAGCACCGCCGAAAATGTTCAGATACTCAGCAAAGGAAGTGATGCGGAAGGGCTTATTCGTCAAGTCCTTTCCATTGTATTCTGCCTTTTCGGTGTAACCGATAAATGCAGGAATAGCAGTTGCAACTTCCACCACCGAGCCCGGGAAAGCGTCTTTCTCAACGAGATAGACGCCTGGGGTTTTGTATGATGTAGGCATTTATGATTCTCCTATGTTTATGGATTAATAAAACATTCAGCGACAATGGCTCGCGTGCCATCATCAAGACTCGCCTTGGCAATGTACTTTGCATTTGCATTCGGAAGGTTTTTCATCAAAACCTTCGACGTTGCAGAATCCATCAGCTGAAAACGTGAAGGCGCCCCGCTCACAATCGGAATTTCACTCCGAGAAACATAAAGCGAGAACCTTGGCGTTTTTTCCACGCAGTCAAACTGCACTGGATTATCAGCGTCCAACGAGTCATTTATTCGCAAATCGCGTTCGGCATAAACGCCAGAAACGCAATAACACCACCTCAATTTTTTTGTCGGTACTTTTACAGTACACACAAGCGGCTTTTTCGGAGTCAAGTGGAGTTCCAGCGCAAAAATTACGCCAAACATCCGCTGTAGTTCGGGAAGCGCATTCTTTTGTCGTCCCTCAAAATAAGCGCCTTTATCATTTGATACAACCGCTACCGGGAATTCGTCATGGACAATTCCATCGAAATTTGTCACATTCCAAATTTCGGCAATAGACGCCTTTACATAAAAGAAGAGTGTCGTCTCTTCTGCAAAAGCAGTCATTGGCGCCATAAGGCGCACTTTTCCATCGTAGATACGGCACAGAGCATCCTCTTTTTTCAAGATTTCAGCCGTTTCTATCGACGGTATCACTTTAAAACCGCAAGAACTACCATTGTAGTACTCATGGCAAAGAGATACATCAACAAGTTTTGTGTATTCCATTAGAGGACCCCCAATTCCGAATTTTCTGGAAGTCGGACAACATAAGGTTGATAATACGAGTAATTGCCTCCAAGCGCAACCGTTTTTAGGCGATAAAGTACCGAAGGTACATATTTAGCGCCAATCGTCCCCCACAAATTATTCATTTCTTGCATATTCATATTTTCCATGTCTATAGCAAGCTTTTCGATACCTTGCGGCATGTCGGGCGAAGTCGTACGCTCAAAAAATGAATGATCCAAAAAAAAACCTATCGCTTTCGACAGGTAGCGTAACGAATCCACATAATTTCCGCCCTTAAAATTCGCAGCAAGAACAAAATACAAGTTCAAATAAACAACTTTAGATGGCACAACCGCTCGGTCGCCATGATACTCAGGAACGGCATGATTTTTCACCATGCTGTCGCGTTCCATATTAACGAGGAAAAGATTCAGCTTATTTATAGCGCCTTCGTACTCTTTCCCATCATTTTCAACCATTCTAGACACAACAACAACATCTTCACGAATCGACATAGTACGCCTTAAGTGAAGATTCAGTTGCATTGCTAGAAATTGTAGAGAAGCCCCTATCATACTTCGAACAATCTCTCACACATTGTATATTTTATTCTTACATTTTTCTTTGTTTGTAATATTTATTCATTACAAGGCGCAATATAATCAATTATTCTTAGTTTTGGGAATCGTAAAATTTATTTTTCAATAAACTCATGTTTTCTTGTTCGTAAAATTAGGAGTTTGTATAGATTTACGCAATTTTATCTATATATATAGAACAAAAGAGCATTACATTATTTATCAAACTAACGTATCTATATATATGTTATTCTATATATATAGGCTATACAAACAGCCTATCAAGCGTTCAACAGCAAGCATTTTCCCTGTTTTTGTTCAAAAATTCCGTTTTTTAGCGTAAAACAAGCACTTTTAGACCTTTTACAGAATAATTCCTATAGGTTAAAAAATTAAATTTGGCACATGTTTGAGAATAAAAAAATGCAAGAGTTGACTCCGCGGCAAAGAGAGATTTTGACTTTACTTCGTAAAGGGCTTACGAATAACGAAATTTGCAAGACATTAAACATTTCAGCAAATACAGTCAAAGTACACCTCGCCAACATATACAAAATACTCGAAGTCACCAACAGGACCGAAGCCGTTTCCGCAGGACTAGAGGTCAAAGACAACGACGAAAAAGAAAGCAGTCCTAAAGATCTAGTCATAACATTCCAAACAAAGGGTACTTTTCCCGAACATAGCAACGCCTATAGCCTTTATCTGTCAATTGTCGAAGCTTTACACCAATACCACCTTTTCCGGATCATCGATGAGTCCGAAACAAACGTCAATCCCAGTTTTCTGATTGAAGTTTCTGCATCCGAGAGCGGCGAAGAAATTTTGTACATATCCGTAAAAATCGGCAATTCTCACGAAATTCTTTGGACAACCTCAATTAAAATCAATTCAGACACTTTACAGACACTCGCTCAGAAGTCTACGATCCTGTTGTTCAGAAGCATCGTACTCGCTTCGGCCAAGTTAAAGCACACCGAAAACAGCCCCATTCCTTACTGGTGGTACGCAGCGACCTATTGTTACGCCAAGCTCGAAAACCGCAGCCAAGAATCCTTCGAAATCTGCAAAAAGAAGCTCGGTCCGCTTGTCAAGGACGAGTCCTTCAATGATTTTGCCCTCTACATTCTAGCCTCAGCTTATTATTTCGCTACGCTGGAAAACTGGGGTAACGCAATCGAGAACGCCAAAACGCTAGGAGATTTAGCACGCAAGGCCATGTACAACGCGCCTTATTCCATTTATTCACAAATGATTATGGCGTTCTACAACATCACCATCGGAAACAAAGCCGAAGCCATTGCATATCTCAAACAAGTTATCGAAGCAAATCCGCAAGCGATTATGCCTCGAACAATTCTTTCCCAGATTTACCTGCTGACCGGACAAGAAAAACTCGCCACGGAACTTATTGACGACTGCATAAAGCATGTTCCGGAATCGGCCCTCCAGCATACGCACCAAGCAAAGACATTCCTTTTGCTATTGCAAGGCAAAATCGAAGAATGCAAGAACCTCGCTAACCAAGTTTTGCTTTTTACGCCCAAAGCGATGGCTATCCGCTTGATTATTATCGCCTGTTGCAACATTTTGGGAGAAACCGACGAAAGCAAGAGCCATGCCAAAAAGCTTTTGGAATACTATCCGAACTTGACAAAAGGCGACGTAGAGCAACTTTTAAAAGGCGTGACCGAATCCAAGAAGAACTACTTCTTGCAATGTGTTCAGAGCATTTTTGCCAACAAATAGGCGTTTCCACTCATTTTTTAATGAAAAATAACCCAAATGGGTTATTGCAAAACAGGTGTTGTTCAAGCTATTTTTATTTCCATCTAGACGGAGATGGAATGTAGCATGGCTCAACGGAACAACATCGTAGCTGAGGGGGCAAGTCCTTCTTTAGACCTTGTATCGCTCGCGATGATACTTGTATTCAAGGACGTTTCGCACGTAAGCCTCAAGCAAGCAGAAGTAATCAGTTTGCTGCTTACAGCCGCAACAGAGCTAAAAAACAATCCAAATCTAAAAATTGATATTCCTAGCAGCGATGCAGCATCCAACATAACGGCGGGCAAAACAACAACGCTCCTCGATCTTTACGCCGAGCACGCCGCCGAATACAACTGCACTAAAAGTTTTGCGACGGAATCAGAAGATTCCGTTCATGAATCTGTTCAAAAAATTATAGATAATCTAATCGACACAGAAAACGAGAAGCATATTCATTTGTTAAAAAGCAACGCTTTGAGCAATGCTATTGAACGTTTTTTGAGAAATCTTTTGAAAGCCAGCGGAATCGCATTCAAGGACATCAAGGACTTGATAGAAAATGCGAAAAGAAAGCAAGCTCAGTTTGTCATTCCGAACAACTTGCATTTTCCACCGAAAATTTGCGCGGCTTTGGGAATTTTACACTAACATTACACCTCAAACATAATGCTGCAAGAGCTGACGGACGTCCCCAAAAGTTCTTGCAGCATTTCTTATTGTATAACAAGAGTCGAAAAGACCATGTTTACGCAAGACAAGATGGCGATCCCGTGACAAGCACGGGATGACATGTAAAGGCGAGATGTGCGCATTTCAAGATGCGCACGAGCGGCTAAGCGCTTACGCTAAGTTCGCTAATGGCAAGAGCAGGCACCTTGTAGCTTGCAAACGGGTCGCGGTATTCATTACCGACCGCCACAATGTTCTCGATGATGTCAAAGAAGTTCCCGCTGAGCGTAACGCCATCGACCGGGTGCTGGATAGCCCCGTTTTCGCACCAGAAGCCGTGAGCACCAATACTCAGTTCGCCACTCACGGAATTGCAACCGGAATTGCCTTCCAAGCGCACAACAAGCAAGCACTTCGGGAAAAGTTTGAGGAGTTCTGCAGTTGTCATCGTTCCTGGCGGAACAAGCAAATTGTAGAAGCTGGTGGACATTTTGCTGCCAAAGCTACGCGCACCACTTCCTGTCGTCTCGCACTTTGCCTTGGATGCGGTTTCAAGGTTATAAAGAGCAGAATTGAAAATGCCGTTTTCGACAACCTTGACACGCTTGGTCACACAGCCTTCGGAGTCAAAGTAGAACTTGTGTTCAAACATTTCACCGACCGGATCGTTCCACAGAGAGAACACGTCGCTTGCAATTTTTTCACCTTCCTTGCCGTCGAGGCGAGACTGCCCTTTCTGCATGGTTTCGGCAAAAAACGGTTGGTTGTACATACCAAGGAACCGCGCGGAGATGCGTTCCGAAAGGATTACCGGAATCTTGCCGCTTTCGATTTTCTGGGCGCCAAAGAGTTCTGTAGCGTATTCGGCTGTCTTGCTTGCGATTTCTTCGACTGAAAATTCGTTCCAGTCACGGCCATTTTTCACAAAATTTCCAAGCTTCTTGATGCCATCGCGACTTGCAACCGCGCCTGCACCCGCAGAAGCACAGTTCGAGCGGGCTTCATAAAAAAGACCCGTATTATTTGCAACAATGGAATAATCATGTTCGATATCACCGCCGAGGTACGGGATGTTTTCGATTTCCTTGGACTTTGCAAACGTCTCTTTTTCGAGTTTAATGCAAAAATCCTTCATGGTCGCAAGGTCAAGCGATTCAAGCGCGGGATTGTAGTTCGGTTCGCCCTTCGGGAGTTCTACCGCCTGAGGGAGCGTAATATCGATTTTTTCGGTCCACTGCGTGTGGCAAAGAGCGTCCTTGAGCGTTTGGCGGAGAGCTTCGTCCGTCAAGCGTTCCGTGTGAGCATACCCTGGACGGCCATCCTTAATGACACGAACGCCAAGTCCAACGGAATCAGAAATTTCCGTATTCTGCACTTGTCCCTGAAAAACCGAAAGGCCTTCGGAATGGGAGTTAGAAGCAATCACATCAAACTGGTCGGCTTCGCCCTTGGCGAGGTCACACATAAAAGAAACGGCATCTTTAATATTCATATCGCAAGTATAATTAAATTCAAGAAGGAGATTCCCGGTCAAGCCGGGAATGACATTCGCTTTATCGAGAAGTGCGGCTTATCGAGAAGAGCGGCTTTTGCGTTCGAGCATTTTCCAGTAGGCAGCGGGGCTTCCCGTTACCGATTCAAGCGCATTCGCCATTTCGGTCGAGATGCTGATTTCACCCGCAATCAGCTGGTCCAAAATTTCAACCGAAACGCCCACCCTACGGGCAAATTCCGGCTTGTCGATTTTAAGCCATTCAATACCTTCGAGAATCGCCTGTCCCGGCGTCGGGGTTCCATGTCTTGGCATATTTTGCGCCTCCAGCGCAGTTGGCTGAACTTAGAAAATCTAAGTTCTAAGCTCTAAGTTCTAAAAATTTACATCCTTCCAGCCTTCAGCGCCAAAGCGAAGGTCACGTTCCACGAATTCCCAGATGAGGAGTTTTTTGCCCTTGAGCACACTTGCTTTGCGAGCGAGCTTTTCACGGACGAGTGTCGAGGCGCCGCCGTCGCTTACGATGGATGCAACCGGGCGGTTCATGTTCTTCGCGAAGTGCGCGATCCATCCGGCGTTCACAGGGGAATCGGTCTGGTAAATGCGGCTGAAGCTGTCGCCGAGAATCAGGATTTCGGACTTGCGGAAATCGTCTTTGAACGGAGTGATTGTGGTGTCGTAATAAAGCGAATCATTTTCCTCGCATGGATTCAATCTAGTATAATAGCAAGAATCAAAAGCACTCCCCTTAGGACAACTTTTCGTCAAAGCCCGTACACAAGCCATATCTTCTTCATCACACGGATTTCTTTTTACTCTAAAACAAGAATCATCTCCTTTAGGGCATTCTCTCTTTAACGAATCCAAACAATTAGCACTACTCTGAGCCATATCAATTCTTTCTTCTATATTCTGCTGCATTACGACATGGCCTGTCACTTTCTGAACCTTGAACACGCCGAATTTGTTGAGGCCACTCATCTCGCCCACATCGCCCATGCGGTCTGCAAGGGAATCCTTTGTTACAAAACTCAAAGGATAACTACCATCCTCATGCTTCTGGAGTTTTTTCAACTTAATTTTACCCTCGGATTCCAAACGATTTACGGCAGCCGCGATTTCAGCCGCCGCAATTTCCGCCCCGCGCGGGGTCCAGTGCGTATCGTCGTTCAGGTAAAGCGGACCTTCTTCGGAATCGCGAGACTTTGCAGCCAACAGCGGTGTATATAAATCTACAGTGTTAAAGCCAGCACGCGTGAGCGAATCCAAAATATTCTTGCCGTGCGACTGAAGCCCGGCGGCATTCCCGACTGCGGCAGCATTTCCAGCACCAGCGGCACCTGCGACTCGAGAATCGCGACCCGTCAAACGTTCGGTATAGATGCTCGGCTTGCCCGGAGTAATCACCACCAAGAGTTCCACGCCCTTCGCCTTGAGCTGATCACGGAACTTTTCAATCGCCTTCACCGGATTGTCGAGCTTTGCACTGCGCACATCAAGCGGAGACGACTGCACCAGGAATTCCACATCCTGGCGGTAAAAAAGCCACTTGTCTTCGGGCTTGGCCTCTTCCCTGCCGCACGACTTGCCGATGCAATCGCCAGCAGCGCCAAGAACGACCTTCTCGCCCGGATCGCTAAAGAGGTTCCACACCGCAAGTTGGTACTTGGGGCGCAACGCCAACACAATAGCGCTCTCGTCATCAATCTTATTTTCAAAAGCACGCAAATAGCGGCTCGTCCACACGCCGTAATGCTTCACGTCCAAGAACGCACGCCAAAACGACACATGCCCAAGGTCAGCCACGAGCGACTTGATGCAAGAATCCGCCTGCGGGAACGATTCCGGTTCGTCCTCCAACTTCGAGAGGAGCGTATCCGCCAACTTGAGGCTCTTGTAACGAGCTTCAGATGTATCAAGTTCGGCATACGTATTCACCGAAAGCACCGCCGCTTCCAAATCCGAAAGCGAAGACATCACAGGCTCCAACGCTTCAGCGACCTCTGCACCCGCAGCAATCGCCTCGCGCGCCGCACGCCATTTTGCATCGAGTGAGTCCGCAGCCGCAGCGACCTTTTTCTCGCGCACAATCGGAGTGTAAACCACGTCCTTGAAAATGTCAAACGGCTGGAAGCGCTTTTCGCCACGCAGGTCGGCAACCGCTTGCACGCCAAACGGGACCAGCAAAAGGACAGAAAATACAATAACGGATATTAAATATTTCTTATTCACGAGAGATAAGATAGTATTTTGTGAAATCGTTACTAGTTAATAGCTAGTAGTTACTAGTGATTATAGCATGGTGAATAGGAAATTGCGCAAGCTCAATAAAGAAAAGCACTATTCTTGGGAATTAGACTTGACTTCGGTCCATTTGGCATTATTACCGATGTTGCGGATTAGGCGGAAGCCGCCTGAACGACCATCATAATAATTAGGGGAGATATAATCATAGCTGATATACCTCCAATCGGAATGAACACCACCCCCTTTCAGACAAGAGGGACAAACGTCATTGTCAGCGCACCTGACTAAAGAAAAATTCATCATGGCAGGTCCATCTGTTAAAACACCCGGTTCATCTTTCATCATATTATGTTTTTCATATACAACGTGTTCTTCAACAAGTCCAAACATGTCGTAAAGACCGTAGCCATTAGGTTTCAGTTCGCCTACAGGACCTGATTCATTTCCATTGCGACAAAAATGAAAAGGAATGAAAAAAATCTCTGTGAAATCAAGGTTATCCCATGAAATTTTTCTTATGTCGATACACAATTTTGCATACTTAGTGGATTCCGCAAAAGTATCAAAGTATCCCCATTGAGAATGAATTTTTTTATTTCCACCATGAGCTAGCATAACCCATTCGTCGTAATACGGGAGCCTATAACCATCAGAAGTTGTATCAATATCGACGGTTATGCTTTCAATTTCGTGTTTTATAAAATCATAATAGCCTATAAAATATTTGTGCCCTGAGAAGTCGTAGAAACTTTTAAATTCGCGCAGATCCTTTTTCTTCCTGATTTTATAGCGCATAGAGTTTTTTTCCTCTAGGTTTTCTTTTGGAAAAATAAAAGTATAATACGGTTTTAATCCTTCACGAATGCTACGGATATTTGCATATTTCATTGCTTGGTACAAAGATATTGAATTTGCTGCAGAGTCGTGCTTATTGCAATTTTTGTTACGTACCGCTATTTTTTTCCTTTGCGCCCAATCTCTTTCAAACCAATTATCATTTGAATCTAAAGGAATATCATCCCACAGTAACTGCGTGATTTCGCAATTGGTTACCGGATATTTATCGACTAAATATGTTCCTGAAATGAATATCGATTTATCCCAAAATTCCCATTTTTGGCGTAAGTCGTGTTCGAAAAAAACGTCCTCATTCTTGAAATCAAGATACTTCATGCCGACAGCTAAATTGATTTTATAGGCACTGTCATTATCGAAAAATTTCACATTGATTGTACTAACACCAATAAGCGTTGGTATTTGAACTTTTAAGCAAGAATCGTTTAGAATTTCAGTATCTAGCGAAGTCTCCCACGTGCGGACTTTTGAATCGATGCAAATTTTTACTGTTTCGTTCTTTTCAACTTCTAGCCAAGTTTCCGCGCCTAAAGATTCACGATTGAGATTAAATTTTTTCGCAATCAACAAATACGGAACGACATGAACCGACCAAATAACAACAAAAAAAGCTATAACGAATATTAAATATTTTTTATTCATCGTAGATAAAATAGATTTTTTTATTTAATCACTAATTTTCATCAACGGTTTTAATTTCTGTCCATTTGGCGTTATTGCCGATGTTGCGGACGAGGCGGAAACCGCCAATACCTTCTCGTGAATAAGACCCATAATTAACATCTTGCCACCTATCACGAATGTCTCCTCCTTTCAAATAAGATGGACATGTTGCTTTGCAACCGACAGCTAAGGGGCGGTCACGTACCATCCTCCATTTACGTTTGAACTTTTCTGGGCGTTCCAAAAGGACATGTTCTTCAACCAAGCCAAACATATCATACAAGCCATATTCATTTGCAAGCCGTAAGCCCACATTCCCTGTTTTTAAACGTTCGTTTTTTTCATAAACTTCCTTTACTTCAAATTTTGCGTACTTCAAAACATCTTCAAGCGTTGCCGAATCCCCCCAAGGAGCATCTTTCGTTTTATCGCCGGCCCTAGCAAACATCATCCATTCATCATAATAGGGAAGTCGGTAGCCATCCGAAGAGGAATCAATCGAAACCTCAGCTCGAGTTTCTTTAGGATAATCCAAATTTTCATACTCTATAATATAATGACCTTCTGATAATATTTGAGCCTTTCTTTTGTCTGTTTGAGAAAACACATAATATGGCTTTAAACCATCACGAATGCTGCGTGCATTTGCATATTTCAAAGCTTGGTATAAATAAGCTCTTGTTGCATAATCATGAGCATTACATTTCCAATCGCTTTCGGTATGTTCGTTTTTTTGTTTTCTTTTTTCATCATTCATTACCGAGCTCGAAGAAAGTTCTTCCCGAAAAAAATATGCCATTTCGCAATTAGTAACAGGATATTTATCAACTAAATATGTTGCCGTCACCGATACGAGTTTTTCTTCATCAACGTAGTCTCCTTGAGGAATGCGAAACCCAAGCAGTACTTCCTCTTTTTTGAAATCAAGATACTTCATTCCGACAGCTAAATTGATTTTGTGTAAACTATCTGAATCTGGAAATTTAACATTAATTACACTTGTCCCGATAATCATCGGGGTCTGAAATTTCAGACAATAATCGTTTGTTTTTTTAGTGTTCAGCGAAGTTTTCCATTCTAGGACTTTTGAATCAATACAAATTTTTACCGTTTCGTTCTTTTCAACTTCTAGCCAAGTTTCCGCGCCTAAAGATTCACGATTGAGATTAAATTTTTTCGCAATCAACAAATACGGAACGACATGAACCGACCAAATAACAACAAAAAAAGCTATAACGAATATTAAATATTTTTTATTCATCGTAGATAAAATAGATTTTTTTATTTAATCACTAATTTTCATCAACGGTTTTAATTTCGCTCCATTTGGCATTATTGCCGATGTTGCGGATGAGGCGGAAACCTTCGGCTCTGCCTCCAGTATAATTAGGTGCCGAATAACCATAGTTAATGATTTTCCAATATGGTTCATATGTTACTTCTAGCGTTGGTTCTAGCAAAGCTCTATTGTTCCCTCCTTTTAAACATGATGGACTCCCTCTTTGTACAGAAAATGGATTATCTTCTTCGAAAAGGACGTGTTCCCATACGAGCCCAAATATGTCATATAATCCATAGCCGTTTGGTTTTAATTGTCCCACAGGCTGTGTATATCCGTTCCCTATGCCGAAATTTGCGTACATCTGGGCTTGCTGTAAAGATGATGAATAGTTACCCCAAATAGCTCTTTTTTTCTTATCTCCGCCACGAGCAAACATCATCCATTCGTCATAATATGGGAGTCTGTACCCATCTGATGATTCATCAACAGATACCTGAATATAAACGTCATTTGGATTGTTGAAGTCAAGGTAACTAATGATGTATTTTTTTCTTGATATAATTGCTTGATTGTCTTTTGTTGTTTTGGAAAAAACATAATATGGCTTTAATCCTTCACGTTTGCTCCGCTCATTTGCGTATTTTATTGCTTGAAACAAGAAAATTGAACTTGCTGCAGTGTCATGGACTGGGCAATTTTCGTAGCGAACACTTGCTTTTTTTCTTAGAATCCATAGTTCAGCAAGATCTTTAAAAAAGCCACCCGGATAGGTTGGTTGAAGTGGAATACTATCCCACATTGTTTGAATGATTTCACAATTAGTTACTGGATATTTGTCGATTAAGTATGTTCCTGTGATTGAAACTAGCCTTTCAGGATCCTCATTGATGTGCTGAAACATCCTTATGTCTTGCTCTGTATAATTGTTAAAACCAAGTAAAACCTCTTCATTTTTTAAGTCCAGATACTTCATACCAACCGCTAGATTGATTTTACAGGCACTGTCTGAATCGTAAAATTTTACATTGATTGGATAGACGCCGATAAGCGTCGGAATTTGAATTTTTAGGCACGAATCGTTTAAGACTCCATTATCCAAAGAGGTTTCCCATGCGCGGACTTTTGAATCTAAGCAAATTTTGACGGATTCATTCTTTTCGACTTCAAGCCACATTTCAGAGCCTAAAGAATCTCGATTCAAATCAAATGTTCTTTGGAAATGCATTACATTGTCGATTCCATTAGCATCGTCAATTTGACACATTAAAGCGATACTTGCAATTGCAAATCCAACGCAAATGGCTACTAAAAGTCGTTTCTTTTTCATACAACCGAATATACAAAAATGATTACTCATTTATGAAATCAGGCTCGATTTCCTTAAAAATATTTTACATAAAAATTTCCGGACAAATCCCTAAAAAAAGCGTGTTAATGTAAAGGAGGGCGAACTCAGCAAACTTGCCTTCCAAGATTTACACATGATAAAGCAGGAGAACTATGTCAGAAAAACAAAACACGCTCGAATTTTCAATCACAACTTCTCGCGAATACTGGGAAGAAAAGACCTACGAAGAAATCAAAAAAGCGACCTATGTCAATCCTCTCTACGATCCGGGTTTTAAAGCTTTTCTTGGCGAAGAACAGGCGCTTAAGAGCTTTTTGAATGGAGCGCTTCATCTTAGCAAAGAACACCAAATTAAATCAGTGACCATAAAGAACATCGAAATCAATATTGTTTTCCCGACAACAAAGACCTTCCGGCTTGATATCCGCGCAACCACCGCTGATGGGCGCTGTGTCGATGTGGAGATGCAGAAAGCTAAGCCCGCGCACTTTATCGAACGAGTTCTTTTGCAACACAGCGCTTTTTTGCTCCAAAGCAAATATGAACAGGACAAGGATTTCCTAGACAATTTTCCGGAAAATCCTACTGATGCAGAACGTAAAGAACGAGATGATCGATTTTACAAGATTCCGCCTACAATTGCCATTTGGGTTTGCGACTTCCATGTGGAAAATCAGGTTGGATATCGCGGTTCTTGGACGGTCAAGAATGAAAGGGGCTTGCCAGTGACCGACAAAATTGAATATATTATGTATGATTTGACTCAGTTTTCGATACCGAAGGATAAAATTCGAACTGATGAAGAACGTTGGCTGTATCTGTTAAAAACTGCAGGAACCTCCGACAATCTTCCTGATTTCGATGACCGAGTAATCGCAAATGCAATCAAACGTCTTTTGGTTAAAACAGCTTCGGAAAAACTCCTCAGGGAACAGGCTAAGAATATGGTAATGACAGAAGAAGAACTCGACTATCTCGCATCGCTGAAAGTCCGTGCCCATGATGAAGGACTAGCTGAAGGCGAAGCGAACGAACGTGCTAAAAATGCCGCTCGCGACAAGAAAATTGCCGAGTATCTTCGTTCGTTAGGTGTTTCGGAAGACAGCGTTGCCAAGGCGCTTTCTATCAAATAACAGCTCAATCCACCCCTGAAGTGCATATAAAAAGAGGTCTGCAGGCCTCTTTTTGTTTTGCGCGGTCCCTCACGACAATCTGCACACGCGAGCAACTACCTAAAATCCGCCAAATTGCACGTTTTATCGCCATAAACGCAAAATATCATTTTCAAATAATGAAAAAAAACTAAATTTGGCTTCACTATGAATACTTCTATGAACGATTTATGGGTGGGTGTCGACGTAGGCTCCACCACTGTGAAAATTGCTGTAGTCGATCCCGAGACATCTAAGCTTTTACACTATACATATCAGCGTCATAACGCCATGCAGGCGAAAAAGGTCCACGAGGTCCTGCGCGAAGCCCATGCCCTTTTCCCGGGCAAGAACTTCAGGGTCACGTTCTGCGGTAGCGGCGGTCAGCCGTTCGCCGAGGCCACTCATGCCTTCTTTGTGCAAGAAGTAGTCGCAAACGCACTTGCGGTGCGTGCCACCTACCCCGATTCCAGGGTCGCCATCGAACTCGGCGGTCAGGATGCCAAGGTTGTGTTCTTCGAAAAGGACAAGACCACCGGTAAGCTCATCGCCTCCGACATGCGCATGAACGGCGTGTGCGCCGGCGGTACGGGTGCATTTATCGACCAGGTCGCGGAACTCCTCCGCATCAAGACAGAAGTATTCGAAAGCTACGCCAAGCGTGGCCAAAAAGTTTATGAAATCTCGGGCCGTTGTGGCGTGTTCGCCAAGACGGACATCCAGCCGATGCTCAACAACGGCATCGCCAAGGAAGATATCGCCCTTTCGAGTTTCCACGCCATCGCGAAGCAGACCATCGGTGGCCTCGCCCAGGGTATGGAAATCAAGCCGCCTGTCATTTTTGAAGGTGGCCCGCTCACGTTCAACCCGACTCTCGTGAAGGCTTTCAAGGAACGCTTGGGCATTTCCGACGAACAGGCGATTGTCCCGGAACATTCCGAAGTGCTCGTCGCCATGGGCGCCGCTCTCGCAAACGGCTCCATGTTCGCAAACCAGGAATGCATGTACCGCGAAGAGGGTTCACTCGACGCGCTCGTTCACTTTAACGAAATCCGCCAGGCCGAGAACAAGGCCAAGGCAGCCTCCGACCTCTTCTTCCAGAGCGAAGCTGAATACAAGCTGTTCCTCGAAGAACACAAGATGGCGGACAACCATTACCCGCAGCCGCCTTCCGGCACGACCATCAACGCCTACTTGGGCATTGACGCAGGTTCTACCACCACGAAGTTCGTGCTCATCGACGAAAACGAAAAGGTCATCGACGGATTCTACGCCAGTAACGACGGTGAACCGCTCGCCGTCTTGAAGCGCGCCATGGTGGACCTCGCCGACCGCTACGAAGAATACGGCGTGAAGCTCAACATCTTGGGCGTGGGTACAACCGGTTACGGCGAACAGCTATTTGCAAAGGCCGTCCACGCGGACTACCACACTGTGGAAACCGTCGCCCACGCAAACGCGGCCCAGCGCCTCTGCCCCGACGTCTCGTTCATCTTGGACATCGGCGGTCAGGACATGAAGGCAATCTCCGTGCAAGACGGAGTCGTCACGGGCATCATCCTCAACGAAGCCTGCTCCTCGGGTTGCGGTTCATTCATCGAAACGTACGCCCGCAGCCTCGGCATCCCGATGGAAAAGATTGCCGACATGGCATTCAACTCCAAGAGCCCGTCTCAGCTCGGCAGCCGCTGCACCGTGTTCATGAACAGTTCCATCATCACGGAACAGCGCGACGGCAAGCAGCCCGAAGACATCATCGCGGGCATCTGCCGCTCCATCATCAACAACGTTTTCACGAAGGTCATCCGTATCCGCAACCTCAACACGCTCGGTAAGAAGGTTGTGGTACAGGGCGGTACATTCAAGAACAACGCCGTTCTCCGTGCATTCGAACAGTACACGGGCCTCAAGGCCATCCGTCCGGAACGTCCGGGCGAAATGGGCGCTATCGGTATCGCACTTTTGACCAAGAAGTTCATGGAAGAAAAGCGTGCCGCCGACCCGAACGTGCAAAGTAAGTTTATCGGGCTTGAAGCCATGCGCACCTTTAGCTGGCACAACCAGCCAGGTCAGCTCTGCCAGTACTGCACCAACCACTGCTCCCGCACCATCGTGACCTTTAGCGATGGCCAGAGCTTTGTGACGGGCAACCGTTGCGAACGCGGCGAAGTCACCGCCGACCCGAACGATCCGGCAACGAAGAAGCTCATCGCCGAAATCAACAAGAAGATGCAGGCCGTGCCGGACATGATCAAGCGCACGAACCAGCTCCTAGTCAAGGACTACGCTCCGCAGATTCTCTTGCCGCAAAACGGAAAGACCATCGGTATCCCGCGCGTGCTCGAATTCTGGAACAGCCTCCCCTACTGGAAAGCATTCTTCACCGCCCTCGGTTACACCGTTGTCGTAAGCCGCCAGAGCGACTACAAGATGTTCGAAGCGGGCCTCCACAGCGTGCCCAGCGACACGGTCTGCTTCCCCGCCAAGCTCGTCCACGGTCACGTGCTCAGCCTCATCGAAAAGAAGGTCGACCGCATCTTCTTCCCGATGATGATTTCGCTCCCGAGTGACCACACCAAGTTTAACGCCACAACGGTCTGCCCGGTCGTGCAAGGCTACCCGAACATCTGCCAGAACACGGACGAACCCGAAAAGAATTACGGCATCCCGATGGACCAGCCGATTTTCCACTGGGCAAACACGAAGCTCCGCAGAAGCCAGACCATCGACTGGTTCCACGACAACTGGAACATCGACAAGAAGATTTTGGACAAGGCCGTCACGGAAGGCGAAAAGGCACTCAACAATTACCGCACCACGCTCCTCGAAGAAGGCCAGAAGATTCTCGACGACGTGAAGGCAAACGACAGCTTTGCCGTGGTCATTGCTGGACGCCCCTACCATGCCGACTTGCTCATCAATCACAACATTGCAAGCCACTTTACCGCAATGGGCATTCCGGTGCTCACCACCGAATCGCTCCCGGGCGTTTACGATCAGGACGTTCCGAGCCATACCCGCGTGGAAATCAAGAACACGTTCCACTTGCGCATGCTCGGTGCAACAATGATTGCTTCGAGAGACCCGCATGTTGAACTTGCCCAGATCGTGAGCTTCGGTTGCGGACATGACTCCGTGTTGACCGACGAAATGATGCGCATGATGCACCGCGATTCCAACAAGGAAATGCTCATGCTCAAACTCGACGAAGGCGACGCCCGCGGCCCGGTCGGCATCCGTATCAAGAGCTTTATCGAAACCGTGAAGGCCCGCCGTGCGGCGAACCTCCCGGAAAAGCCGATTTCGAACGAACCGCAGTTCCACACGCCGTACGTGGCAAGCGACAAGAACAAGCGTATCATCTTGACGCCGAACCTCTCGCCAGCATTTGCCATCCTCGCCAGTTCCTACATCCAGGGCAAGGGTTACCTCTCGGATTACCTCCCGGTTGCAGACAAACGCGCTATTGAACTCGGCAAGAAGTACGTGCACAACGACATCTGCTTCCCCTGCCAAATCAACATCGGCGAATGCCTCAAGTGGCTCGAAGAACACCCGAACGTTCCGCAAACAGAAGTTTCAATGTGCCTTGCCAAGAACTGCGAAAACTGCCGCGCTGTGCAGTACTCCGTGCTTGGCCGTAAAGCTCTTGACGAAGCGGGTTACAAGGACGTTTCCATCATCACGACCGGCATCGACTATAAAGGCATGCATCCGGGTTTCCAGCTCGGTCTTGACTTCCGCCTCCACACGCTTTGGGGCCTTGCATTCATGGACGCCATCGAAACGGCTTACCGTGCACTCCGCCCCTACGAAATCCACAAGGGTGATTCCAAGAAAATTTACAGCAAGTGGATGCCGGAACTGATGAAAACCGCCGCCACCCTCAAGAAGACGGAACTCGGCTCAGCGAAGCGCCTTGTCGAAATGCTCCGTCAGTGCATCGACGAATTCAACAAGGTCGAAATCACGGAAGCACGCCAGAAAGGCATCCGCAAGCCGCGCGTTGCCGTGCTCGGCGAAATCCTCATGAACTACCACCCGAGCGCAAACGGACATGTCGAAGACTACCTCATGGACAACGGCATGGAAGTTTACCTCCCGGGCATGATGGACTTCTTCCGCGTTGACGAAGTGGTACGCGCCGAAAAGATCAAGCGCGGATTCTCGGCCAACCCGATTGCAGACCGCCTCGAAGGTGGTGTCACCGCAAAGCTCTTTGCACACGCTGCAGAAACCGCCAAGAAGGTCATGCAATCGTTCAAGCTCTACGAACACCATGCAGACTGCTTCGAACTCGTGAACTACATCGACGGCATTATCGACCCGACGTACAACACGGGCGAAGGCTGGCTCATCCCGGCAGAAATCCTTTACAACTCGAAGCACGGCATCAACAGCTTCATCATTGTGCAGCCGTTCGCCTGCCTCGCGAACCACATCAGTGGCCGTGGCCTCACGAAGGCTGTGAAGGAACGTTGCCCGCACGTGCAAATTCTGAGCCTCGACTACGATCCGGATACCAGCTTTGCTAACATCGAGAACCGCTTGCAGATGCTCATCATCAACGCTCGCGAACTCGAACGAGCAAATAAGGTGAACGTTAGTCACTAGTCATTAATCGTCAGTTATTAAAAGAAGCTCGCCGCAGGGCGAGCTTCTTTACATATCATGAAATTTTCAAAAAAATTTAAGGAATTTACAGTTTTTTCCCGTCTTTCAATTCTTTGGAAGGCTTTTGAGCATTTTTGCCAGAGGTACTCTTGACATAATTTATACCTTTGGTTTTGTCTGCAGCCATAGATACTTGTAGCTTTACCAGTTCCATCATGATTGCTTCGAGTTTTGCCATGAGTTCTGTTGCAGTACACCCGAAAGCATCGGCTAGGTCACAGAAAGATTTAAGGGAAAAATTGCGTTTGCCTTTGGCGATAAGTCCAAGATGCTGGCGGCTAATACCACTATCTAAAGACAACCTCTTCTTGGTTAAAGAAGTCGCTCCCTGCATCTGTGCTAAAAGTTCTTTTTCAGCTTTTTGGATGACATCAATGTCATATCGCATTTTCCAATTTTATGAATATGTCTAAAAAATAGTGCAAACTATAGTTTCCATATTTTGCGATTTTTTTTTAAGGAATTTCAGCTTTTTAAAAGGCTATAAAACAAAAAAGGCGCCCCACAACGGGCGCCCAGAATTGCATAGACTAAAAGATTTAGCACAGCGAAGCTACAATCTTCCATCCTCAAGGAAGGACGGTCATCAACACAATTCGTTTCGGAACAAAACTCGGCTCAAAAGCCCTCGCTTCAATCCTAAAAAGAAATGTAATAAAAATTTAAGAAAGCGGCAAGATATTTAATAGTACAAATTGGAATGGTTTTAACGCCTATTCCAAGCCTAATTGCCTAAAACCGCTTTTTTTAGTAAATTTACGGCCATGAAATCAGTACCTATAACGCTCCTCACCGGTTACCTGGGAGCCGGCAAAACCACCCTCCTCAACTACGTTCTCAACAACCAGCAAGGTTATCACGTTGCCGTTATCGTAAACGACATTGGCGAAGTGAATATCGACCAGACCTTGATTGAAAAGGGCGGAAACATCACTAAGGAAGATTCGGGCAAGGTCGTCCCGCTTTCGAATGGCTGCATTTGCTGCTCTCTCAAGACCGACTTGATCGAACAAATTGCCGAGCTTTTGGAAATGGGCAAGTTCGACTACATACTCATCGAAGCGAGCGGCATTTGCGAACCGATTCCTATAGCACAAACGATTAGCTTTGCTGGAAGCCAGCTCCGTAGCAAAGACGGAAGACCCCTCCCCTGCCATTTGGACAACATCGTGGCAGTCGTGGACGTGCTCCGCCTCGCTGACGAATTTGCCGGTGGCGAAAAGCTTCTCGATGAAGACCTCGAAGAAGAAGATATTGCAAACTTGCTCATCCAGCAGATTGAATTCTGCAACACGATTATTTTGAACAAAGTCGATGCTCTGAGCAAGCACGACTTGGAACACGTGAAGGCCGTCGTGAAGGCATTGCAGCCGACCGCCAAGATGATTGAAACGAACTACGGCAAGGTCGAAATGAAGGATATTCTCGACACGAAGCAGTTCGACTTCAACAAGGTCGCCGAATCTAGCACGTGGGCAATCAAGCTCAACGAAGAAGGTCACGACAACGACGACGATGATGATGACGATCATGACGAACATGAACATCACCACCACGACCATGACGATGACCACGATGAGCACGAGCACCATCATCACGAACATCATCATGACCACGACGATGAAGACCATAGCCATTGCGACCATGAACACGGCGTTTGCCACTGCGGCCACCACCACGACAAGGATCATCCGCATGGTGACGAATACGGCATCAGCACGTTCGTTTACGAAGACCACCGTCCGCTGAATCGCGAAAAGTTCGAAGCGTTCCTCGACGACTATCCAACGAGCATCATCCGCACAAAGGGTCTCCTCTGGTTCAGTGACGAACGCAGCGAAAGCTACTTGTTCGAACAAGCTGGCAAGCAGGCCTCCGCCCAGAATTTTGGACGTTGGTTCGCCGCCGAAAGCGAAGCCGAACAGAAGCGTATCCTCGCCGAAAATCCGCAGCTCCAAAAAATCTGGGACGAAAAGTACGGCGACCGCATCATCCGTTTGGTGTTCATTGGCCAGCACATGGACAAGAAGAAGATCATCCAGGTCATGAACGACTGCTTGGACGACTAATTATTGGTCAATAGTCATTGGTCATTAGTTATTAGAATGTAAGACGAGAATCCCCGCGACCGAACGATCGCGGGGATTTTTTTCAAAAATTTTGAACTTACCCCTTGCCATGTGAAAAAATGATTGATATTTTTGTGTCATGATGAATTTCGTAACAAGTGCAACTATGAATCGTCGTTGGTGGCGCGGACTCTAACATAGAGCCCGGTATTTGTTACAAATCACCCAAGATTTTTAGGCAAAGGCTTCCGGACTCACGGAGGCCTTCCTTTTTACCGAAAATTGACGAAATCCTCCGGGACCTAAAGCTTTTGCGAAAGCAAACGAGTTTTAAAACTAGAGGATTAAAATGACTAAGATTACTCACATCACCGAACGCCCGGGTTACGCTCCGCGTACTGACAGCATTTACGTTGCACTCCCCGGTGAACGTTACACCCCGTTTTCACTCGCCAAGAAGCTCGGCGCAAAGGCCATCTTCGAATCGGCAAGTTTCGACCACGGTCGCAGCCGCTATTCGACCTTGATGGTGGACGAAGGTTTCCGCCTGCGCCAGAACGACAAGAACGTGAGCATTGTCGTGGATGACAAGGAAAGCGAATTTTTGGCTGAAGGTGATGGCGATATTCTCGACGCCTTGCTCAAGATTTCTGCCGAAAATACGGTGCCGCCTAACCAGATTCCTATTCCGTCTTCGGGCGTGGGCTACCTCGGCTACGAATTCTGCGCCCGCTGCGATACGATTCGCTTGGCCCCGCAGGTGGATGAGCTCAACATTCCCGAAGCTGAATTTTTGGTCGGCCACATTTACATTGTGTTTGACCACTTCACCGAAAAGCTTCACTTGTTCGCCCTGAACTACGAAGAACACCAGATTGACCTGAAAGCCGCTATTGAAAAGGTGAAGGCACGCCTTGCAGACCTTGACTTCAGCTACCTCGCTCCGGAAAAGCAGTACGGCAAGGGCATCACGATGACCGACCTCGAACAGTCCCGCAAGGAATACGTGGAAAAGGTCGCCGCTTTGCAGAAGCACATCGTGGCAGGCAACATTGTTCAGGCAGTGCCGTCCCGCCGCATCCAGTTCGCAAGCGATATCGAAGCCCTCGACATTTACCGCCGCCTCCGCACAGTGAACCCGTCTCCGTACATGTTCTTCTTGGATTACGGAACGCACCAGTTCATCGGCGCATCTCCGGAAAGCTTGATCCGCGTGCGTGAAGGCATCGCCACCATCCACCCGATTGCAGGTACCCGCCGCCGCGGTAAGGACGACGCAGAAGACGAAGCATTGATGAAGAATTTGAAGGGTGACCCGAAGGAACGCGCAGAACACTTGATGCTCGTAGACCTCGCCCGTAACGACCTTGGTCGCGTTTGCGATGCCGGTACGGTCGAAACGACCAAGTACATGGAATGCGAAAAGTTCAGCCACGTGATCCATTTGGTCTCTGACGTGCAAGGTAAAGTTTCCAAGAACAAGAAGGCAATTGAAGTGCTGCGTTCCAGCTTCCCGGCAGGTACGGTGAGCGGTGCTCCGAAAATCAGCGCCATAGAAATTCTTTCTGGTCTCGAAAAAATCAAGCGTCGCTTCTACGCTGGCGCCGTGGGTTACATTGAATCGGACGGTGACTTGGATTTCTGCATCGCCATCCGTTGCTGCCTCAAGCAGGGCAAGACCATCAGCCTGCAGGCCGGTGGTGGCATCGTGGCAGCATCGAACGCTGACCGCGAATTTGAAGAAACGAACGAAAAGCTCGGAGCAATCAGGGCTGTACTGGAGGGTGACAACTAGATTGCTTCGGCTTTCAGCCTCGCAATGACGTAACACCCCAAAACTTTAAAAAAGAGATTACAACCATGATTATCATTATCGACAACTACGATTCTTTTACTTACAACGTTTATCAGGCTTTGGCCAAGATTACCACCGAAGAAATCCGCGTGCTCCGTAGCCGCGAATGCACCATTGCAGACATTGAAAAGTTGAACCCGAGCCGCCTCATCGTGAGCCCGGGTCCGGGCCGCCCCGAAGATGCCGGCATTTCCGTCGAAGCCATCAAGTACTTCGCAGGCAAGCTCCCGATTTTGGGAGTGTGCCTCGGCCACCAGGCTATCGGCTACGCCTTTGGCGCAAAGATTGTTCAAGCCAAGTTCATCAAGCACGGCATCGCCGAAGAAATCGACCTCGACGGCAAGGGACTTTTCCGCACCATCGGCAAGAAGAACATCTTCACGCGTTACCACAGCTTGGTCATCGACGAATCTACGCTCCCGGGCGATTTCGAAGTGACCGCTCGCGCAACAGACGGCGACATCATGGGTATTCGCCACAAGACGCTCCCGATTGAAGGCGTACAGTTCCACCCGGAATCCATCGCTAGCGGCCGCGCCGACGAATTCTTCAAGGCTTTCCTCAACTACCGTCGCGAACCGCTCGATATCCGCGGAATCCTGAACACGCTTACTGCAGGCAAGGATTTGACTCGCGAAACCGCCGAAATGTTCATGGAAGACTTGACAGACGGTATCATGGACGAACGCCAGATGGCAGCTATCCTTACCGCACTATCCAGCAAGGGCCCCGTGACCGAAGAAATTGCAGGCTGCGCCAAGGTTTTGAGTAGCAAGAAGCGCAAGTTCCCGTACAGCGGCGACGAACTCACCGATATCGTGGGTACCGGTGGCGACGGCAAGGGAAGCTTCAACGTGAGCTCTCTCTCCGGCCTTATCGCAGCAAGCTGTGGCGCCAAGATTGCCAAGCACGGCAACCGCGCGGTTTCGAGCAAGTCCGGTGCCGCTGACTTCTATACCGCAGCCGGCTTCAAGCTCGACATGACTCCGAAAAAAGCAGCAAGCGTCATCGACAAGACGAACTTCGTGTTCCTCATGGCTCCGGTCTACCACAGCGCTATGCGTTTTGCTGGCCCGGTTCGTGGCGCACTCGGCGTGAAGACCATCATGAATTTGCTCGGACCTCTCACAAACCCGGCAGAAGCCAAGTACCTCATGCTCGGCGTTTATAGCAAGTCGATTTTGGAACCGTTCACCAAGGCCGCAAAGTCCCTCGGTGCCAAGCGCGTGATGGTCGCTATCTCTGATGACGGCTACGACGAAATTTCTCCATGCGTCCCGACGACCATTGCCGAAATCTTGGAAGACGGTCAGTATCGCGAATACCGCATTGACCCGAAGGAATTCGGCGTCCCGGCTGTGGACCCGGAAGACCTCGCCGGCGGTACGGGCGTAGACAACTTCAACCTCGCTCTCGATGTTTTGAACGGCAAGGGCCGCCCGGGCATCAAGTACGCTTGCGCCTTGAACGCAGGTGCTGCGCTCTACATCAGCAATAAGGCTGCTAGCATCAAGGAAGGCTTCGACAAGGCGATTAAGGCTATGGAAGACGGCTCCGTCTTGAAGAAGATCGAAGAAGTGAAGGTCGCAACCAACTCCTAACGTTATTCTGAGAACACTGCAGGGGGACGAAGAATCCAGACCTGGATCCTTCACCCTGACGGGTTTAGGATGACATAACGCAAAAACGCTCCGAGGATTCGGAGCGTTTTTAGTTTATTGATAGAACAAGTCCGGGGTGACATTGCAAAAATATTACTATCATTTTTTTTAAGAAGGAATTTCACTATGAATCAGCATTTTTTCAAGACGGTTTTTGCGGTGGCGCTAGTGGCGGGCTCAAGTTGTTTTTATGGTTGCTCTTCGGAGAAAACTCCCGAGGTCGAGAACAACACGCTTGTCAATGTGTCTTACGATCCGACGCGTGAGTTCTATTCCAATTACAACCATATTTTCATGAAGCATTGGAAAGAGGCGACCGGCAAAGATGTGAAGATTACGCAGTTCCATGGCGGTTCGGGCAAGCAGGCGCTTGAGGTGGTGAACGGGCTCGAAGCCGACGTGGTGACGCTCGCGCTGGAATACGACGTTAACATTGTTCGCAACGCGGGTCTCATTGAAGACGGCTGGGTCAAGGAATTTCCGCACAACAGCGCTCCTTACACTTCGACTATCGTGTTCCTCGTCCGCAAGGGCAATCCCAAGAAAATCATGGATTGGGGCGATCTCGCAAAAGACGGCGTCGGTATCATCACGCCGAACCCGAAGTCTTCGGGAGGTGCACGCTGGAACTATCTCGCGGCTTGGGCGTACGCAGAGAAGCAGTACAACGGCGATGAGGGACAAATTAAGGATTTCATGAAGAAGCTCTATCACAACGTTCTTGATCTCGCTTCGGGAGCTCGTAGTTCTACGAACACGTTCATTGAAGATCGCAAGGGCGATGTGTTGCTTTCTTGGGAAAACGAGGCATTCCTTTCGCTCAAGGATTACCCTAAGGAATACGAAATCGTAATGCCTAGCGTGAGTGTTTTGGCAGAGCCTTCTGTCGCGATTGTAGATAAAATTGTAGACAAGCGCAATACGCGCAAACTCGCAACGGAATACCTGAATTATCTCTACTCCGACGAAGCGCAGCGTGTTGCGGCAAAGCATCATTACCGCCCGACGAACAAAGCTATTCTTGACGAGTACAAGGAATTTGACCAAAATGTCAACCTAATTGCAATTGAACATTTTGGTGGTTGGGACAAGGCGCAAGCCAAGCACTTCGCCGATGGCGCCATTTTTGACCAGATTTACGAAAAGAAGTAACGGATTCTACCGTATTACGGTCTAAATGTTTTCAACGCTGCAATCGTGCGGGAAATCAAATCGTTCAGTTCCCAGCCCAACAAGTTTGCACCGCGTTCAATGACTTCGCGAGAGCAACCGGTGGCAAATTTCGGGGACTTATACTTTTTCAGCACCGATTTTAGTTCCAAATCTTGTACGCTTTTTGACGGGCGCATCAACACGACAGCGCCAATCAATCCCGTCAATTCGTCAACGGCATAAAGGACTTTTTCCATTTCGTGTTCGGGCTTCACGTCAACAGTTATAGACCAGCCGTGACTTGTCGTAGCGTGAATGATTTCTTCGGAAAGACCCGCTTCTTGCATGAGTTCACGTTCCTTGATGCAGTGCTGTTCGGGCCACTGTTCAAAATCAAGGTCGTGCAAAAGGCCGACAATTCCCCAGAATTCCTCGTCCTCGCCGTAACCGAGTTCGCGTGCAAAATAGCGCATGGTATTCTCGACGATTTCGCCATGTTCGAGGTGGAAGGGATCCGAATTGTACTTTTTGAGGAGTTTCAGGGCTCCTTCGCGTGTAATATTTGCTGATAATGCCATGTGCCAAAATATAACATTTTCCTATTTGCGATGGTCACGATTTTCTAATACAATTTTTTTATCAATGGCGATATGAATTAAGTATTGGACACTTGAAAAGTCGCGTTCTATATTTGCTGCACTTGAAAATGCGGAGGCGCTGTGAAGATAGAACGAATAAATACAGACTTATTGATTATTGGCGGTGGGACAGCAGGCTGTTACGCCGCAATTACAGCGAAAGAATCAAGCAACGCTGCTGACCTCAAAATTCTTATCGTCGAAAAAGCAAATATCAAACGCAGTGGCTGCCTTGCAGCTGGCGTAAACGCTTTAAACGCCTACATCACCGAAGGCCGTGAACCCAAAGATTATGTAGAATACGCAAAGAAAGACGCCGACGGAATCGTCCGCGAAGATTTACTTTATTCTATATCAGAAAGATTTAACGAAATCACAGCGCACTTGGAAAAACTCGGACTTGTCATCTTAAAGGATAAAGACGGGAAATACGTTACACGCGGAAATCGCAACATCAAAATTAATGGCGAAAACATCAAGCCGATTTTAGCCAATGCTGTCAAGAAGCTCCCCAATGTGACCGTTTTAAATCATGTCAACATCTTCGACTTTTCAGTTCACGACAATAAAATCGATGGCGCATACGGTTTTGGAATCGAGAACGATACATTTTACGCGATTGAAGCCAAAGCCGTCATTATCGCAACAGGCGGAGCAGCCGGGCTTTACCGCCCGAATAATCCAGGATTTTCAAGGCATAAAATGTGGTACCCGCCATTCAACACGGGAGCCGGATACGCCATGGGAATTCGCCACGGCGCCGAAATGACAACATTCGAAATGCGATTCATTGCACTCCGTTGCAAGGATACAATCGCACCGACTGGAACGCTCGCGCAAGGCGTGGGCGCCAAACAGGTCAATTCGCTCGGAGAAGTTTACGAAACGAAATACGGCATTTCTACTTCGGAACGCGTTTACGGAACCGTCGCCGAAAATCTGGAAGGTCGTGGGCCATGCTACTTGAAAACTGAAGGGATTTCGGCGGAACAAGAAGAATCGCTTTTGAAGGCGTACCTGAACATGGCTCCTTCGCAAACTATTCGTTGGCTTGAAAACGAAACGCCCTCCAAAGCAAATGTGGAAATCGAAGGTACGGAGCCTTACATTGTAGGCGGCCACACAGCAAGCGGTTACTGGGTCGACACCAAGCGCGCCACAACCATCGAAGGGCTTTACGCCGCAGGCGATGTGGCCGGAGGTTGCCCGCAAAAATATGTGACGGGCGCACTTGCCGAAGGCGAAATTGCAGCAAAGTCGGCTGTGGAATACATTAACGCAACGGTGGATTGCCACGCCCCCTTACAGGGGTCTCGCAATGACGTAGAAACCGAAGCAACCATCAAAGAAGCCGAAATCGCAAGCCACGTCGCAGAAATCGAAACATATCTATCACAGAAAAATTCGCTGTACACGACAGAGCAACTTGAAGAAGCCATGCAAATCGCCATGGACGAATATGCAGGCGGAATCACGACAGGCTACGGCTATACCGAAAAGCAGCTCAATATCGCCAAAGAAAAAATTGACGAAATCGAAAGCCTTACGGGCAAGCTTAGCGCCACCGATTTGCAAGAAGTCATGTATATCTACGAGCTGAAGGAACGCCTCACGATTTGCAAGAGCGTGATTGCGCACTTGGCCGCTCGTCACGAAACGCGCTGGCACTGCTTTGCCGAAAACACCGACTATCCCGAAAAAGACAACATTCACTGGCGAAAGTATGTGAATTCCCGCTTAGTCAACGGCGAAATCAAGACTTTCACACGCGAACTTACCGCAGAAGGGCAAAAGAATTATGAGCATCAACATTGATCCAAACATTTGCATCGGCTGCGGGAGATGTCACGACGTTTGTCCCGGCACGCTGATCAAGATTAACGAACAGAAAAAAGCCTATATCAAGTACCCCAAAGATTGCTGGGGTTGCACTTCGTGTATCAAGGAGTGCCCCGTTCACGCCATCCGATTCTTCCTCGGCGAAGACATTGGCGGCAAGGGCAGCAAAGTACATACCGAAAAAGTCAATGGGCTTATCCGCTGGATTGTGGAATTTCCCGACGGGAGCATAAAGCACATTGACATTGACCCAAAAGAATCCAACAAATACTAGGAGTTTCACAGTGAGCGAATTTTCACACCTCGACGAGCTGGAAGCCGAAGCCATCTACATCATCCGCGAAGTCGCTGCCGAATGCGAAAAGCCGGTGATGCTGTATTCGATTGGCAAGGACAGTTCCGTCATGCTACATTTGGCTCTCAAGGCATTCTACCCCGAGAAGCCGCCCTTCCCGTTCTTGCATGTGAACACCACATGGAAGTTCCGCGAAATGATTGAGTTCCGCGACAACATCGCGAAAAAGCTCGGCATCGAAATGCTGGAATACATCAACCAAGATGGTGTCAAGCAAGGCATCAACCCATTCGATCATGGTTCGGCTTACACCGACATCATGAAGACGCAAGCCTTGAAGCAAGCGCTGAACAAGTACGGCTTTACAGCTGCATTTGGCGGTGGACGCCGCGATGAAGAAAAATCCCGCGCCAAGGAACGCATATTCTCGTTCCGCAATTCGGCCCACGCTTGGGACCCCAAGAACCAACGCCCGGAAATGTGGAAACTCTACAACACAAAAATCAATAAAGGTGAAAGCATCCGCGTTTTCCCAATTTCGAACTGGACCGAAAAAGATATTTGGCAGTACATCAAGCGCGAAAACATTGATATCGTTCCGCTGTACTTTGCTGCCCCGCGCCCAGTCGTAGTACGCGATGGCAACATCATCATGGTCGATGACGAACGATTCCCATTGCGTGAAGGCGAAACACCCGAAATCAAGTCGGTGCGTTTCCGTACGCTCGGTTGCTATCCGCTCACGGGTGGCGTTGAATCAACAGCCACGACGCTTGACGAAATCATTGACGAAACATTAAGCGCCGTCTCTTCGGAAAGAACTTCACGTGTGATTGACAACGAAGCTGCCGGCAGCATGGAACGCCGCAAGAGGGAGGGCTATTTCTAATGAAAGGTTTATTGAAGTTTATTACTTGCGGTAGCGTTGACGACGGAAAATCAACCCTTATCGGTCACATTCTTTACGATTCCAAATTGCTTTACACCGACCAAGAAAAGGCCTTGGAATTGGACAGCAAAGTCGGCAGCCGCAGCGGTAAAATCGACTATTCACTTTTGCTCGACGGTCTTATGGCTGAACGCGAACAGGGCATTACCATCGATGTTGCATACCGCTATTTCACTACAGATCACCGCAGCTTTATCGTTGCCGACACTCCGGGGCATGAAGAATACACGCGCAACATGGCCGTGGGCGCATCTTTTGCCGACCTCGCAGTGATTCTCGTAGATGCATCGCAAGGCGTTCTCGTACAGACGCGTAGACACGCCCGCATTTGCAGGCTGATGGGTATTCGCCACTTTGTCTTTGCCGTGAACAAGATGGATCTTGTGGGCTACAGCGAAGATGTATTCAACAAAATCAAGGTACAAATCGCAGAACTTGCACAGACTCATTCCCTGAGCAACATACAAGTTATTCCGCTTTCGGCAACAGAAGGCGACAACGTTACCATCAAATCGAAAAACATTGCATGGTATCAAGGTCCTGCATTACTTGAATACCTTGAAAATGTCGATACATCAAGCTCTGCACTAGAAAAGGGATTTTACATGCCCGTGCAGCGCGTAAGCCGCCCCGACCGTACATTCCGCGGATTCCAAGGACAAATTGAATCTGGAACGATTCGCGTCGGAGACGTCATCAAATCCCTCCCGAGTTACGAGAAAGCATCCGTCAAAAGCATTCTCTACACAAACAGGAATGTCGAAGAAGCCCACGCTGGCGAACCGGTCACCATTACGCTAGACCGTGAAGTTGACGTATCGAGAGGTTGCGTGCTCGCTAGAGATGCAAGCATCGGTAGCTACAAGAAAATCAAGGCGTCACTTTTGTGGATGGATGACGAGCCGCTTTCGCTAGGCAAAGACTACCTCGTCAAAATCGGGACAAAGATTATTCCTGGAACACTCACGAAAATCGACTATGCCATTGACGTGAACACAGGCGCACACTTAGAAACTGAAAGCATTTCCAAAAACGGGATTGCCGTCTGCGAACTTGTTTTCGCCGAAGCCATTGTCGTTGATCTTTTTGAAAAGCACAAAACGCTTGGCGAGCTCATTCTCATTGACATCGTAACGCATGCAACAGCCGCTTGCGGCGTTGTTGAAGGGCTCTACGAAAAGCAACTTCAATCCAACGAAAAGGCAGCCTTTGTGCAAGGCGAGCGCCATGGTCGAGGAGAAATTTTTGAAGAATTTTTCTACGATACAGCAACGCTCTCTGTCATAAAACAGCAACCCGTAAAGCAACACTACACGGTTGGCGATGAAATTCCCACCACAGGCGAAAGCTACCACTACCCCGATGATTTTGATATCATCATTTTGCGAGACAGTATCGCCGTCAAGGTTCGTGGCAAGCGCATCGCGGAAATCACCACGGCAGAGGAATACCACTACGGAAACGTTCCCGTCATCAATGGACGCGGCTTTGAAATCAAGGTCCATTCCGATGAAGACGTGAAGCAGTTGCTCAACGAATACGAAAAAGCAGGTATCGCAGGTCGCGAAGAATTCTTCCGCAAGTGGGCTTCATTTAATACATATCGCAAAGTCGTATTGCATTAACATTTTTGCATATAGTACCTAACGCCATTCTTTGGTTACACTCCTCAGAATGGCGTTTCTTTTTCGCGCACGTAATTTACTTTATATTTATTTTAACAAACAAATTCTAATTAATTTACAATAATAACAAAAATCAATAACTCCGCATAAAAATTTAGTATTGGACAAACAGAAAAACGCGTTCTATATTTTGCCGCACAAAAACAACAACAACGAACCATACAACAACAAAAACAATAACAAGGAGTCACGAATGAACCAGACAATATCCAAGATCTTGATTACTACAGCACTGGTATCATCCATTTGCTCTGCTGAAGAAGCTGCTAAGGAAAGTACATTTAAGCTGACAGGAAACGTTCAGGCACAAGCCATCAAATCACTTTATGACAACGATGCAGACAACACGCTCGACAATTCTTTCTTGCGAGCAAACATTGGTGCAAAGTACGACTCCGACCGTCTCAGCGCAGTGATTAACTTGCGCATTTTCAGTCCGGCTTTCGGCAACACGATTGATGGAAAGAACTACGACAAGATTTCCGCAGATACCTACTATGCCAACTACAAGTGGGATACCGAATACGGCAAGTTCAATCTTCAATTCGGTCGTTTCCGTACTGACTGGAGCGTTGGCGGCAACTTCGGTACTTATGTCGACGTAGCCCTCAACAAGCGTGGATTCCTCTCCCGCGATTACCAACATGATGCAGTCGCATTCGGTTATGAAAACGGGATTTCAACATTCAACGCCTTGCTCGGTACTTATGACGCCAAATTCAACACGGGTTATATCCGTTTTGAAGAGACACTCAAATTTGGCGATGCCAAAGTGAGCGCCGCATATCGCGTGAACGCACTTGACCCGATCCAGCATACAGCTCAGGTGACACACCGTGTTGCAGGTCGCGCAAGTTACTACTTCCAAAAGAACTTCGGCCTTTATGGTGAAGTCGCTTTAATCGCGACCGGCGATAGCGAAAATCTTAAGGTTGCAAATGCCATCAAGCCAGAATACGCACAAGATTCACGATACATTCCATTCTTCGTCGGTTTGGAAATTCCGACCGCAGGATTCTTGAGCAATCTGTATGCCGAATTGGAATATCTCTCTAACCGAGACGAATTGCAGGCTGGTGCCGACGGAATCGCATGGACAGTAAGCTTCATCAAGAAAATCAATGATTTCTCTAAAATCCAGGTGAACGTCTATAGTGAAAAGAAAGCATCCGACGTCGCTCTTGCAGCAAGATTCACAGCATCTCTCAAATAACACTTAGCACATCCCCGAGCGCCCTCAGCGCAGCATAACAGCTTCTTTGATCCATTTCGCTGAGGGCGTTTCTCTAAAAAAACAAATCACAACATTTAAAATAAAAAGAGGTTTATAACATGAATTTCAAAAAAATTACCATTGCATCCATCGCCCTTCTCTCCCTTGCCTTCACAGCCTGCTCTTCTTCTGAAGAAAAGCACGAACACGGCAAGCAGACTCTCACCAACGTGTCGTACGACCCGACTCGTGAACTCTACGCCAACTACAATGTGGCTTTCGCCAAGCATTGGAAGGAAAAGACCGGTAAGGACGTTGAAATCACGCAGTCTCATGGCGGTTCCGGCAAGCAGGCTTTGGAAGTAGCCAACGGCCTCGAAGCAGACGTGGTGACGCTCGCTCTCGAATTTGACGTGAACGCCGTTCGCGACGCCGGACTCATTGAACCGGGTTGGGTCAAGGAATTCCCGCTCAACAGCTCTCCCTACACCTCCACCATCGTGTTCTTGGTTCGCAAGGGCAACCCGAAAAATCTCAAGGACTGGGGCGATCTCGTGAAGGACGGCATCGGTGTCATCACTCCGAACCCGAAAACTTCTGGTGGCGCTCGCTGGAACTACCTCGCCGCCTGGGCATGGGCCGAAAAGCAGTACAACGGCAACGAAGCCAAGGTCAAGGAATTCGTGAAGAAACTCTACAAGAACGTACTCGTGCTCGCTTCTGGCGCTCGCGGCTCCACGACGACATTCATCGAAAACGGCCAGGGTGACGTTTTGCTCGCTTGGGAAAACGAAGCATTCCTCTCGCTCAAGGACTACCCCAAGGACTACGAAATCGTCATCCCCAGCGTGAGCATTTTGGCTGAACCGTCTGTCGCAATTGTAGACAAGGTTGTTGACAAGCGCGGCACCCGCGAACTTGCCACCGAATACCTGAACTTCCTCTACAGCGACGAAGGCCAGCACATTGCAGCTAAGAACCACTACCGTCCTTCCAACAAGGCCATTCTTGACCAGTACAAGGAATTTGACCAAAACGTGAACCTGATTGACATCAGCTACTTCGGCGGTTGGGACAAGGCTCAAAAAACGCACTTCTCCAACGGTGGCATTTTCGACCAGATTTACGAAAAGAAGTAATCCGATCTAAACAAATCTTCTTGTATAAACCGAGCGTTCCCAACTTTCGCGAAAGCAATGGTTGGGGACGTTTCCGTTTTTTTGACAATTTAACATAATCATACTATCTTTGCGTTTCAAAACCTACTATTTTTATAGGTATGTTATGATTTTTCCGCTTGACGACAATATTTCAATAACGAAAAGTGAAGCCCTAGCAATACTAGATTTACGGAACGAAGCTCTCAGCGAACTCATCGAAGCCGCATACAAGTTAAGAACGAAATACAAAGGCAATCGGGTAAATATCCAGTTGCTCACAAATGTCCGTAGCGGTAACTGCACACAAAACTGTGCTTACTGCGCTCAATCCCGCGATTCCGAAGCGCCTATCGAAAAATACCGCTATGTCGAAGATAAAAAGCTTTACGGCGACAACAACCTCGTCGATGAGTTTCATCTTTCCAGACATTGCATTGGGCTTAGCGGAATTCGCTTTGCCGATAGCGATATCGAAAGCCTTGCCGAGCGCATCCGCAAAATGAAAAAGAACGATACGCAAATTTGCTGCTCCATCGGATTCTTGACCGAACATCAAGCTCAAATTCTTAAAGACGCGGGATTAAACAGAATCAATCACAACTTGAATAGCAGCCGTCGTTTTTATCCAAGCATTTGCACCACGCACACATACCAAGAACGAATCGACAACTTAAAGATGTTGAAGCGCATCGGCTTTGAAATCTGCTCTGGCGGCATTATCGGTATGGGCGAAATAAAAGAAGACGTTGTGGACATGCTTTTTGAATTGAAAGAAATCAATCCCGAATCCGTCCCCATAAATTTTTTACTTCCAGTCAAGGGAACGCGACTTGCCGAACGCGACATTTCGGCACTGACTCCGGAATACTGCATCAAGGTTCTTTGCCTCGCGCGTTTGATGCTACCAAAATCGGACATCCGTTGCGCAGCCGGCCGAGAAGTCTATTTCAAGGGTCACGAAAAGACTTTGTTTAAAATTGCAGATTCCATTTTTGCATCCGGTTACTTGACCGAGGGCGGCCAAAGTCTCGAAGCCACATTCCGCACAATTGAAGAAGCGGGCTTTACGTGGCAAGTGGAAAGCGCTTAAATAAAATACGTCAAATCAGATTTTTCGGTGGAGCCGAGCATCGTTGCAACGCCGCCCAGTTCTACCCCATCGATCAATTCCTCATGGGAGATTCCCATGAGTTCCATCGACATTTGGCACGCGACAAACTTGACACCTTTTTGTTGTGCGCTTTGGATTAATTCTTCCAGCGAAGACACGCCATTCTTTTTCATGACGGCACGGATCATCTTGGCGCCAATACCGCCAAAGTTCATACGAGAAAGGCCTAGCTTTTTAGAGCCTCGCGGCAGCATCAAGCTGAACATTTTTCCGATGAGCGATTTTTTCACACGGACTTTTTCGGGTCTGCGCAAAAGGCTTACGCCCCAAAAAGTAAAGAACATCGTCACCGGGCGTCCCATCGCGGCAGCACCATTCGCCATGATGAACGAAGCAATCGCCTTATCCAAATCGCCACTGAACACGACAAAAGTTTTGCCGTGTTCAAATTCTTTTTTTTCGGGTACAGGTGATTCTTTTTTCACGATGGACGCGTAAATAATTCCGTCTTTTTCGGTGAGTGATTTCAATTGATTTCCGGTACGCTGGCACCATACCTCGACATCCGAGAGAAACGCTTTTTCATCCGCTTCGACTTGGATTTCGTCACCAACAAAAGCCTTTTTGACGGTTTCATCAACCTTTACGATTGGCCCCGGACATTTCAATCCCTTGGCATCGACATAAAGCGCTTTCGGAGCCACGTCAAGACCTCCCTCGATGTTATACACATCAAAATCCCTATCCGCAAGAATTTCTGCGACTTGTTCAGAGCGATCACCCGTAGAGCAAAAAACATAAACAGGTTTGTCCTTGGGGATGGAATCAATCTTTTTCGAAAGTTCAAAGAAAGGAATCTGAATCGCACCGTCCACAGGATGAACGATGACTTCGCCGGGTTCTCGTACATCAAGAAGCGTCGAATTATCTACATCAATCTTATGGAAATCTTTTGCGGAAAAGTTCTTGACTTCGGACATTACAACACCTGCTTTTTCATCTTCTAAAAATAATTTGTCGCAAATATAAAACCGCATTCTGCAAGTGTCCAATACATTTTTCTAATCGCATGCTATCAAAATTTTTAATAACCATTTTGCATAACTGGTTTTGTAGATTAAAGATCAAAGAAGGGGCCTGTCAAACACAACAACAAAAAAAGGATACAATATGTACTCTACCCATTATATGGATTTGCTGATGCAAAACTCTCCCTGGAACCTCATCATCTTTATGGCAATTCCTGTCATTCTTGCAGAAACGATAGCCATAACAGATTTGTTCTTGTTGCGGTCACCGGGCGCACATCCGACGCTTTCAAAAATCAACCGCATTGCCGGAATCCTTGCCGGGATTTCATTCGTTGGCATCATAGCCTACTTCATTCCGAATGTCGTTATTCCGCTTGCATCCGCAGGAGAATTCAGAACATGGATTGATGTTGTGGCGATTGGCTCTTACATCCTTGCAGGCATTCCGATGATTTTGCTTGCTTTGTTGAACTTGAAACTTTTACTCCGTAAAGCAGGCGAAGATAAACGTTCGAATTGCGCCATTCTTTTGCTTGCCGCATTCCTCGTTCTCTCGCACATTGCGATGATCTTTGGTATGGTGGATCCAGGCATTGCCGGGTACTCTCCGAAGGCGGCAACAACAATAGAAATGCAGCATCACCACCATCATCATTGATAATTACTTTATTCTAATATAAAAATTTTATAAAAAGCGATACATATTTAGTATTGGACATAACGAATGACGCGTTCTATATTTGCCTTCACTTATGAAGAGAACAAATAGAAGTGTCATTCCTGGCTTCGGCCTTACTACCGGCATCACGCTCACCATCTTAAGTGTCGTGGTGCTAATTCCGCTTGCGTCGCTCGTGGTGTTTTCGGCGCAAATGAGTTTCAGTGAAATCATCGAAACGATTACACGCGACAGAGTCTTGTCGAGTTTTAGAGTGAGTTTCGTGACGGCGTTCGTCGCCTCGCTTATTAACGCCGTAATGGGCATCATCCTTGCGTGGGTTCTCGTGAAGTACACATTCCCGCTAAAGCGCTTGGTTGACGGAATGATCGAACTCCCGTTCGCTTTGCCGACGGCTGTGGCAGGCATCGCATTGACCGCACTTACCGCAGACACGGGGCTAATCGGCGGCTTTTTCGCCAAGTTCGGCGTGAAGATAGCCTTTACGCAAATTGGCATTACCGTTGCGCTTGTGTTTATCGGCATCCCGTTTGTCGTCCGCGCAGTACAACCGGTGCTTGAAAAGCTCGACCCCGCTTACGAAGAAGCCGCAGGCGTCTTGGGTGCTTCACGCAGCCGCATTTTCTGGAAGATTATTTTCCCCGAAATCATTCCGGCCGCGTTGACAGGATTCGGGCTCGCATTCGGGCGTTGCCTAGGCGAATATGGCAGCGTTGTATTCATTGCTGGCAACAAACCGTTCGAAACAGAAATCGCCCCGCTCATCATCATGTCGGAATTGCAGGAATACGATTACGCAAGCGCCACAACAATTGCGCTCGTAATGCTCGTCGCCTCATTCGTGACACTCTTCCTCGTGAACTTAATCCAGACGAGAAACACCAAAATTTTGAAGGGAGGAAATTAATGAACAAAGAGACAACTTCCTCAAAAGTCGTCAAGTGGACTTTAATCAGTATCAGCATCATTTTCGTGGTGCTAATGCTTTTGCTCCCGCTGATTACGGTGATTACAGAAGCATTCAAGCAAGGTTTTGCCGTGTACGAAAAAGCTGTGACCGACAATTACACCGTCAAGGCCATTTGGCTCACGTTAGAAGCAACGCTACTTGCCGTGCTCATCAATACCGTTTTCGGATTGAGTGCCGCTTGGTCCCTTACCAAATTCCAATTCAAAGGGAAAAAGATTCTCACGACGCTGATTGACTTGCCGGTGACCGTTTCACCGATTATCGCAGGCCTCATTTTCTTACTCACATTCGGACGCCAAAGCCCGTTATACCCGCTATTGCAAGATTGGGACATCAAAATCGTATTTGCAGTTCCGGGCATTGTTCTTGCTACAATTTTCGTGACATTCCCGTTCATTTCGCGCGAACTGATTCCCGTCTTGGAAGCACGCGGTAACGACGAAGAAGAAGCGGCGGCGCTGATGGGCGCAAAAGGCTGGACGATATTCAGCAAAATCACATTTCCGCATATCAAATGGGCTTTTTTGTACGGCGTGGTGCTTTGCGCAGCCCGTGCGATGGGTGAATTCGGCGCAGTTTCGGTGATTTCGGGTCATTTGCGCGGAAAGACGAACACGCTTCCGTTGCATGTAGAAATTCTATTTAACGAATTCCAGTATGTGCCCGCATTTGCCGTGGCATCAATTCTCGTTATGCTAGCCATCCTCATCTTGATTGCAAGAAGTTTAATAGAATACCGAGGTAAAAAAAGAATAAAGGAATAGGACTCGTCTTTTGTCATTCCCGCGAAAGCGGGAATCTCCTATCCCGCAAAAATAAATGGTTAAGAAGAAAGGAGATGCCCGATTAAATCGGGCATGACAGCAAAGCCGAAGGCATTATAAATCAGGAGATTATATGTACGTAGAACTAAAACACATCAACAAACATTTTGGAAATTTCAAGGCATCCGACGATGTTTCCTTCGGTATCGAAAAGGGTAAACTCATTGGCCTTTTGGGCCCGAGCGGTTCGGGTAAGACAACGATTCTCCGCATGATTGCTGGGCTCGAAACGCCCGACAACGGTGACATCATCATTGACGGAAAGGTCATCAACAATGTGCCCGCCAGCAAGCGCGGCATCGGATTTGTGTTCCAGAGTTACGCTCTGTTCCGCTACATGACTGTTTTCGAGAATATCGCTTTCGGACTCCGCGTTCTGAAGAAACCCGAAAACGAAATCAAGGAACGCGTCGCGGAACTCGTCAAGTTGATTGGGCTAGAAGGTCTCGAAAAACGCTACCCGAGCCAGCTTTCGGGTGGCCAGAGGCAGCGAGTGGCCTTTGCACGTGCGCTTGCACCAAATCCGCAGTTGCTTTTGCTCGATGAACCATTTGCCGCCATTGACGCAAAGGTGCGTCAAGAACTCCGTCACTGGCTCAAAGAAATGATTGCAAAGCTCGGCGTCACAAGCATTTTCGTCACCCACGACCAAGACGAAGCCATCGAAGTCGCCGACGAAATCATCATCATGAACAAGGGCCGCATCGATCAAATCGGCAAACCGCTTGATGTGTACAGCACGCCCAAAACTTCTTTTGTAGCTTCCTTCTTCGGCCAGCCTTCCATTTTCAAGGATTACAGCAAGTTCAATAGCTTTGAAGCAATTGATGGCGCAGAACAAGCCATCGTGCGTCCCGAATTTGTCAAGGTCACCAAAAAAGACGAAACGCAAAAATACGGAAAATCCGCTCAAGAAGGTGTCGTAACCAACGTAGCTTTCCGCGGAAGCGGCATCGAATTGACCGTTTTGGTAAACGGAGAAACACTTACGGCAAGACGCAGCTTTGACGAGCCAAGCGTTTCTGTCGGTGAAAAAGTCGATGTATTCGTCTACCGCATTTTCGTAACCGCAGGCGACAACGCCTATTTACTTGAGAACAAGTCGTTCCGAGATCCTGTTATCGTGATTTAGTAATTTCGTATAAAGTTTTACTATCAACCACGATAAAAATTAAGTATTGGACGAATGTAAAAGCGCGTTCTATATTTGCCCTTAAACCTATGGAGAGTCTAAAACATGGCAGCAGATTACGCAACACTTAAAAAAGGCGGCTGGATGCGCCAAAAGCAGAAGAACAACTTCTCGCTGCGCGTACGAGTCGTTGGCGGCAACCTGACCGCAACACAACTTGCAAAAATAGCCGAAGTCGCCGAAAAATATGGCGAAGGCTACGCACATTTGACCTCGAGACAGAGTGTCGAAATTCCGTTCATTAAACTCGAAAATGTTGACGACGTAAAGTCAGCCCTTGCCGAAGGCGGCGTAGAACCTGGTGTTTGCGGCCCTCGCGTGAGAACGATTACCGCATGCCAGGGCGAAGCGGTTTGCCCTAGCGGCTGTATCGACACTTACGCCATCGCAAAAGAACTGGACGATCGCTACTTCGCTCGAGAACTTCCGCATAAGTTCAAATTTGGCGTGACCGGTTGTCAGAACAACTGTCTCAAGGCCGAAGAAAATGACGTGGGCATCAAGGGCGCCATCAAGGTAAAATGGCTCGAAAGCGCCTGCATCGGCTGTGGCGTTTGCGCCAAAGCTTGCCGCAGAAACGCCATCCGCATCGAAAACAAAAAAGTCATCTTTGATGAATCCCAGTGCAACTTCTGCGGACGTTGCTACAAGTCCTGCCCCACAGATGCCTGGGAAGCAACACACGGCTACATTGTTTCTTTCGGCGGTCTTTTTGGCAATTCCATCAACAAGGGTGAAACAATCATTCCGTTCGTAGAAGACAAGCAAAAGCTGCTTGAAATTTGTGATGCAGCCATTTCGTTCTTTGCCGAAAACGCAAATCCGGGCGAACGATTCAAATTCACCATCGACCGCATTGGTCATGATGTCTTTGCTCAAAAAATCAAGGACGCCTACAACAGCGCTCCTTAAGCGTAAAACCTTACACACACAAGGAGCCCGTTTGTTCTAGACGGGCTTTTTTAGTGCATTTTTATAAAAATTTCCTATAAGAAGCAAAATTAGTTCTTTACTAAATACCAAACCATAAACCCTTAATTTGACAAGGCTTAACCCTATATTTATTATAGGATTTGACTATAAAACGCCATATAAATTTAGTATTGGACAATTACTAAACCTCGTTCTATATTTGCCTACGAAAATTATAGGAATATGTACGGAGAACCTAATGGATTTTAATACTACTTTATTGCATCATAATTTTGGAAGTGAACGAAGTACCGGCTCTACGCTTACCCCTATTTATCAAGTCAGTGCATTTTCGCAAGAATCCGCAGAGAAACTCGAAGCTGTTTTTAACAATAGGGCTCCGGGTTTTGCATATACGCGCATTGGAAACCCCACGACAGATTCTTTCGAAAGGCGCATTGCATCTCTTGAAAAGGGCATTGGCGCCATAGCCTGCTCGTCGGGCATGGCAGCCGTGACGATGTCGCTCTTGAACATTTTGCAGTCCGGCGACGAAGTCATTGCAAGTACGGCGCTGTTTGGCGGCACGATTGACTTGTTCCACGACTTGGAAGCATTCGGCATTAAAACCCGTTACGTCACTGAAGTCACCGCAGAAAGTGTCCGTTCACAACTGAACGAAAAGACGAAAGCTGTATTCACAGAACTTATCGGTAACCCGAAACTGAACGTTGTCGATTTGCAGAGCGTCGCTGACGCAGCCCACGAAGCGGGCGTCCCGTTCATTGTAGATAGCACGACAGCAACTCCTTACCTTGTTCATCCTTTTGATTTTGGCGCAGACATCGTTGTCCATTCCTCCTCCAAGTACATCAACGGAAATGGCAGTGCCATCAGCGGCATTATCGTCGATAGTGGCAAGTTCAAGTGGGATTACGCCAAACACAAGGGTTTAGAAGAATACAAGCGCTTTAGCAAGTTTGCTTACCTCGCGAAACTCCGCAATGGTGTATGGCGCAATATCGGTTGTTGTATCGCCCCCGCTACCGCATTCCTCAACTCGCTCGGGCTTGAAACTCTCGGGCTCCGCATGGAACGCCTTTGTGATAACGCCTTGCAACTCGCTGAATTTTTGCAGGGTTTCGAAGGCATCACCGTCAACTATCCCGGCTTAAAAAACAGCCCTTACTACGATCTCGTTCAAAAGCAGTTTAACGGCAAGGGCGGTGCCATCATTTCAATTGACGCTGGCACCAAGGAAAAAGCGTTCAAGCTCATCAACAACTTGAAATACGCTACGATTGCCACGAACATTGGCGACTTGCGCACGCTCGTCATCCACCCGGAAAGTACGATTTTCACGCATGCCACCAAAGAGCAAAAGGAAAACGCAGGCGTATTCGAAGGCTCTATCCGCATTAGCGTAGGCATCGAAGATATTGCTGACCTCAAGGAAGATTTCGAACAAGCTATAAAGCAAATTTCGTAGCTATTAACCAATGACCATTGACTAATAACTAACGACCATATAGAAAATTTCAATAACTCAGCATAAAAATTAAGTATTGGACAAGTTAAAAAACGCGTTCTATATTTAGCATCAAAATTAAAGTACGGAGATAAAAATGTCAGAAGAATTTAAAATAGACGATACCGTTGACGTTACCGACGTCAAATGCCCCACTACATTTGTCAAGGCTAAAGTCGCTATCGAAGAACTTGACGAAGGTCAGATTCTCGCAATCCGCCTGAACGACGGCGAACCGGTGCAGAATGTGCCGCGCAGCCTCAAGGAAGAAGGCCACGAAATCCTCAAGCTCAACGACAACCAAGATGGAACCTTTACGCTGTTTGTAAAAAAGGTCGGGGACTAAGTAAAAAAGGCGATCCCGGAACACGTCCGGGATGACAGCAAAAACATTTAACAAAAAAAGGAATTTCAAACATGTTTATTACTGTTGCAGGAAACAAGAAAGAAGTTAAAGACGGCCTCACCGTCGCAGAACTCATTGAACAAGAAAAAGTGGAAACTCCGCAATACGTGACGGTTTCCCTGAACGATGAATTTGTCGAAAACGGCAATTTCGCAACGACCGCTCTCAAGGACGGCGACAACGTCGAATTCCTCTACTTCATGGGAGGTGGTCAGTAATGGCTTTTACTAACGAACAACTCGAACGCTATTCCCGCCACATCATCCTCAAGGAAGTGGGCGCAAAGGGCCAGAAGAAGCTTTTGAACGCCAAGGTGCTCGTCATTGGTGCAGGTGGCCTCGGTGCTCCTGTCGCTATGTACCTCGCCGCCGCAGGCGTTGGCACCATCGGCATTGCCGATGCAGACGTCGTTGACCTTTCCAATTTGCAGCGCCAGATAATACACGCTACAAAGGACGTGGGCAAGCCCAAGGTGCAGTCCGCCAAGGAAACGATGGAAGCGATGAATCCGGATGTCAAGGTGATTACGTACCACACGTTCGTCACTAGCGAAAACATCATGGACCTCATCAAGGATTACGATTTTATCATTGATGGAACCGACAACTTCCCGGCAAAGTTTCTCATCAACGACGCATGCGTCATGGCCAAGAAGCCGTTCTCTCACGCGGGCATCATCCGCTTCCAGGGTCAGCTCATGACGTACGTTCCGGGCCAGGGCCCGTGCTATCGCTGCGTTTTCAAGGAACCCCCTCCGAAAGATGCCGTGCCGACTTGCAAACAGGCAGGCGTGATCGGCGCTATGGGCGGTGTTATCGGTAGCCTCCAGGCGATGGAAGCCGTCAAGTACATTCTCGGTGTCGGCAATCTGCTCACGGGCTACTTGCTCACCTACAATGCGCTCACGATGGAATTCCGCAAGATCAAGCTCCCGACTCACACGAAGGATTGCGCAGTCTGCGGTGACCACCCGACGATTGACCATCTGATCGACTACGAACAGGCCGTCTGCGAGATGAAGCACTAGGCGAGTCGGAAGTAGGAAGTGTCATGCCCGATTTAATCGGGCATCTCCCCCATCAAAAAGGAGATTCCCACCTAAAGGTGGCCATGCGCACTATGGAACAAAGTTCCAAGTGCTGTCCGCCCGGTCGGAGCCGGGAATGACAAACAAAAAAAGGAATTTCAATGATAACATTACCAAAAGCTGAATATCAAAAGATATTGGAGCATGCCGAAAAGAACCTGCCCGAAGAAGCTTGCGGGCTGATTGCAGGGCGTATCGATGGCGAAAATAAGCACATCGAAAAGGTTTACTTGCTCACGAATATCGACCATTCCAACGAGCACTTTTCGCTTGACCCCAAGGAACACTTAGCCGCCATCAAGGACATGCGCCAAAATGGCCTATCCCCACTTGGCAATTGGCATTCTCACCCTGAATCCCCGTCGCGCCCGTCGCAAGAAGACAAGCGCCTCGCTTTCGACAGCAAGGCAAGCTACTTGATTCTTTCGCTGATGGATCGTGAAAATCCGGTGCTCAATTCGTTCCATATCGAAGGCGACAACGCCACAAACGAAGGCTTGGTGATTGAGTAATTAAAAAGCGCTCCGCTCAATAGCGAAGGCGCTCTTTTTGAATCTCCGTACAATGGTGTCCCCGGGATCCTTGTGAAATTCCGATTCCGGGGGCACTTCTCTTTAGGCGAAAATTTTGACAACCAAATTTAGTAAAATAGTTTCAGAACAAATGGCTTTAGCCGCAAAAAAAGCATACCCAAGTGAATGCTGCGGCATTTTGGTTGGAAAAAAGTCTGAAAAAGGCGAAATCGAAGTCACCGATATTCGCGAAGCCCCAAACCAGTTTCATGGGCAAAAATCTGTCCATTTTCAAGTAGACCCGCTATTTATCTACCACTTGGAGCAAGAAATCGAAGCCAGCGGTCTTGAGATTGTCGGCGTTTACCATTCACACCCCGACTGCCCCGCCGTCCTCTCCAAAGAAGATGAAAATTACATGGTACCCGGCCTCGAATACGTCATCATGTCTGTAAAAAACGGCGAAGTCGTAGATGTGAAAAGCTATCAGCGGGATTTGCAATGAGTTATAGCCTAACGTTTCAAAACGAGTTTGGCTATAAATAAAATCAATATCTCAGCATAAAAATTAAGTATTGGACAAACGCGTTTTTCCGTTCTATATTTCGGCTTGTAAAAAATCCTACAAGTATTGTGGGAAAATTTGTACGGAAACAACACTTTTTAGGGAACCTCTACTTGAGCGGCCCAATGTACGGAGAAAAAAAGTGAAAATATACATATCAGCAACACTCAGGAATTTCTTTGGGAAGAACTCCCAAGTAGAAGCCCCTGCCGATACGGTCAGAAAGGCTCTCGCATTTTTAACGACGACTTACCCAGAAGGAGAAAAGGTTCTTTACGACGACAATAAAAAGGTCAGGGACTTCATCCAGATTTACGTCAACAACAAAAAATTGACCGTTGAAACGATTTGGGACGCCGCTCTTCCAGAAGATACCGAAATTCTACTTTTGCCCGCCATCGCTGGCGGTGCACCGACCGACGCTCCCGTAGAGAGCCTAATTTCGGACGAAAGGCGCAAGGCCGTTTCATTTGATGATTCTGAAATCGAACGTTTTGGCAAGCACCTGATGCTCCGCGATATCGGCGTCAAGGGTCAAAAGCGCATCAAGGCCGCAAAAGTGGTCGTCGTAGGCGCAGGAGCCCTCGGTTCCCCAGTCATCCAATACCTCGCCGCTGCAGGCGTTGGCACCATCAAGGTCATCGATTTCGACGAAGTCTCGCTTGAAAATTTGCAGAGCCAAGTCATTCACGGCACACGTGATGTCAAGCGTCCAAAAGTCGCCTCCGCAAGGGACAAAGTAAAAAACATCAACAAGACAATAGTCTTCGAAGCCGTCAAGGAACAGCTCGACGCATCGAACATCGAAGCTGAAATTGAAGGCTACGATTTAGTCGTCGATTGCACAGACAATTACAAGGCTCGCTACTTGATCAACGATGCATGCGCACTGCACGGCATTCCAGTTGTATTCGGCGCCATTTACCAGTTCGAAGGCCAAGTCGGCGTATTCAATCTGGATGGCGGTCCGTGCTTGCGTTGCCAATACCCATCTCCTCCGCCGGCAGGGCTCATCCCCTCTTGCGCAGAAGGCGGTGCCATCAGCCCGCTCCCAGGCATCATCGGTAGCATCCAAGCGAATGAAGCGCTCAAGCTCATCTTGGGAATCGGCGAACACCTGAACGGCAAAATTCTCCATGTCGATAGCTTGTACTTGTCATCGAGAATTCTCAAAGTCGAACACAATTGCCATTGCCCGATTTGCGGGAACAACCCGACAATCACGAGCGTTGAAGAAATCGACTACGAAGAACTTTGCGGCTTGAAGACCACAAACGAAACACCTGTGGAAGGTTTCACGCCCGAAGAACTTGCCAAGCGCATCGACAACGGCGACGACATGACCATCGTGGATGTCCGCGAACCGCACGAACGCGCAATTCTGCGATTCCCGAACGCCATCGTGATTCCGATTGGACAGCTCGTCCGCAGGCAAAAGGAACTCGACCCGAACAAGGATACAATCTTCGTCTGCAAGCAGGGCAAACGCAGCGAACTCGCCATCAACACCTTGCGCGAAGCGGGTTACACCGGTCCTCTGTACAACTTGAAGGGCGGTATCGACGCAATGAAGGACATCATGTTCTCGCACGAAGGTGCTTGGTTATAACAGAGGGTTTTGAATAGGGAAAAGCTATGTCAAAAAAATTTTTCGACAAAGTGAGTTTCTCGTAACAACAAGATAAGCTTATTATTTTCTAATATTCACACTTAAACACTAGGAAAATAGTTTTAAACACAACTAACAATAAGAGGTAAACCATTATGGCAAATGAAGCAGAAAAGAACACGGGCATTAATGCCCTCGGCGCCAAGGCCGCATACAACCTGGCGAACGTCACCAAGACCAAGCCGCAATTTGGCGCGCTCACGCCCAAGTGGCTCACCAAGTTCCTTGAATTCAAGGGTCTCGAAACAGGTCTTTTCCGCGTGAACAAGGTCGTCGAAGGCCAGACACCGCTCGACATTCTCTGCAGCGCAACCAAGAAGTCTGACATTATCCCGGAAGGCTACGTCGAATACGAAACCGAACCGCGTGAATACAAGCTCAACTCCATTTCCACGATCATCAACGTCAACACCGCTATCGAAGACGTTTACAGCTCTCCGTATGATCAGGTTCAGGAACAGCTCGGTCTCGCTATCGAATCTCTCCGCGAACGTCAGGAAAGCCAGCTCATCAACAATGACGACTACGGTCTCTTGAAGAACATCGCTGACTCCCAGCGCATCCAGCCGCTCCGCGACGATGGCCGCCCGACTCCGGACGATCTCGATGAACTCATCTCCAAGGTTTGGAAGGAACCGTCCTTCTTCCTCGCCCACCCGCGTGCTATTGCAGCTTTCGAACGCGAATGCACCCGCCGTGGCGTGCCGCCTGTCGTCGTTGACATCGCCGGTGGCAAGTTCCTCACCTGGCGCGGCATTCCTCTCGTCCCGACCGACAAGCTCCTTGTCGATGGCGTGAAGAATCCGAAGTCCAAGGGTGGCAAGACCAACATCTTGCTCGTCCGTACTGGCGAAGCAAAGCGCGGTGTTATCGGTCTCTTCCAGGCTGGCCTCAAGAACGAACACTCTCGCGGCCTCTCCGTGCGTTTCCGCGGTATCGACAACAAGGGTGTCGCATCTTACCTCCTGTCGCTCTACTGCTCTGCAGCAATCCTTTCCGACGACGCTATCGCAGTCCTTGAAGACGTAGAGGTTGGCGAATACTATGACTACGAATAATCCAGAAACCAGATCGCTGGAAGAACTCGCCGGAGTTCCCAATGCGGCTGAACTGGAGCAATTGGCAAATGCGTATTTTCCGGATTTGACGGATAGCGCATATGCAGCAACCCCCGCCGCTCCCGAAGCGCAGAATGCATCTGCCGCTCAAGGCGTAAGTGCAGCACAGGGTGCCGCAGCCATTAGCCAAACTCCAGCCTTCGACTGGGAACATCCCTTTGCGACTTATGGCGACCAGCCGACATCTTCGGCTCCGTTTGCCTACGGCGGAAGTTCTACAGACACCTGGCTCAACACGGTCGAAGCCCCTGCGGTTCCCGAATCGCAGTTCGCATCGCAGCTGAGCGATATTCCGACAGCCCCCGCACCGGCTCAGGGTTACTCCCCGAAAGTCGTGTCCAAGACGCAGGCTGCCGAAGCTAATCGCCAGATCGACGCTCCGACATCTCTCGGTGGCGACTCCGTGAAGACGGGTTCTGCAAACAGCGGCGCAAATTCTCGCAACGATTCCATCCGCATCGGTTCCAAGACGCTTGCCCAGATCCGTTCTGACTTCCCGATTCTTTCGAAGCAGATCAACGGTCATCCACTCGTTTGGCTCGATAACGGTGCAACGACGCAGCGCCCGCAGGTAGTCATTGACCGCCTCAAGTACTACTACGAAAACGAAAACTCCAACGTTCACCGTGGCGCACACACGCTCGCGGCAGCATCGACAGACGCATACGAAAACGCACGCAACATTGTTCGTGACTTTATCGGTGCTCCGTCTTCTCAGGAAGTCGTTTTTGTTCGCGGTACGACCGAAGCTATTAACTTGGTTGCAAACGCTTACGTAAAGCCGACGCTCCAGCCGGGTGACGAGATCATCGTTTCCATCCTGGAACATCACGCCAACATCGTTCCTTGGCAGCTCATTGCCGAAGAAACAGGTGCCGTGATTAAGGTAATTCCGTGCGATTCTACCGGTCAGCTCAAGCTCCACGATTACGAAGCTTTATTCACGAAGCGCACCAAGTTCGTTTCCGTGACGCATGTTTCGAACGTGCTCGGCACTGTGACCCCGATTGAAGAACTCATCGCCATCGCTCATAGACACGGCGTGAGAATCCTCATTGACGGCGCTCAGTCCATCGCTCACATTCCGGTGAATGTTGCAGCCCTCGACGCAGACTTCTTCGTGTTCTCTGGACACAAGGTGTTTGCTCCGACCGGTATCGGCGTTGTCTATGGCAAGAAGGAATTGCTCGAAGCAGCAAGACCTTACCATGGCGGCGGTAACATGATTGCGGACGTGACGTTCGAACGCACCATTTACAACGGAATTCCGAACAAGTTCGAAGCAGGAACGGGAAGCATCGCCGACGCTGTTGGCCTTGGTGCTGCACTCCAGTACCTCTCCGAAATCGGAATGCCCTGCGTATTCCGTTGGGAACATGAACTGTTGCAGTATGGCCTCAAGGAATTGAAGACCGTCAAGGGAATTCACCTTGTAGGAACCGCACTCAACAAGGCATCTGCGCTTGCCTTCAAGCTCGACGGTTATTCCGACGAAGAAGTTGGCAAGAGACTCGATGCTTACGGCGTTGCCGTTCGCACCGGTCATCACTGCGCACAGCCTGTCTTACGCCATTTCGGATACGAAAGTACCGTGCGACCCACTCTCGCACTCTACAACTCGCCCGATGACATCGATGCACTCGTAAGAGCGTTGAAGACGTTCGCGTAAGTTAGATAACAGGTGATTGGTTTTAGGAGAGTCATCCTGAGCAGAGTGCGTAGCACGAAGTCGATATACGATACTTGGCAACTTGTTGCCTTAGTAGAGTTAGGTTCGAAGTCGAAGTATTCAGGGCTTTTTAACTGGATACTTCGCCTTTCAGACTCAGTATGACGCCTAAAGCTTATCACTTTAATTTTTTACTTTCTACTCAAACTATGCACGAACTTATCCAAGAATCTGAAGTTGAAAAAGCCGTACAAATTATTTTCGACGATTACAATCGCGGCAAGCATATCGACAATATCGATATTTACAATCGACCCGACCAGGCCGAGATCCAGACGATTTTGCAGAATTTGATTCGAGTCGTTTATCCTGGACACTTCAGAGATCGTACGCATAAGATTTACAATCCGAAAAACAGCTTTGCAGTTCTTATCGAAGATATCTTCTACCATCTCCACAAACAGGTGGCAATTGCTTTGGATTACTGTAAGCTTCGTGGCACTATGACTTCCGATGAACGCAAAATCGAAAGTTATAGAATTTGTAAGGAATTTTTCGCCAAGATTCCGCAAATCCGTGAATTCCTAGAAACAGACTTGCACGCAGCCTATGACGGCGACCCGGCTGCCGGCTGCCTTGACGAAATCATCCTCGCCTACCCCGGCCTCATGGCAACGACAATCTACCGCATAGCCCATGAGCTCTACCTTTTGCACGTTCCGGTTCTCCCGCGACTCATGACCGAATACGCACACTCTAAAACGGGTATCGATATTCACCCGGGTGCAACCATCGGCAAATACTTCTTTATCGATCACGGTACCGGCATTGTAATTGGCGAAACAGCAGTCATCGGCAAGAATGTGAAGATTTATCAAGGCGTTACGCTGGGAGCACTTTCCACACGAGGCGGCCAAAGACTCTCCGGCAAAAAGCGCCACCCGACAATTCAGGATAACGTCACTATTTATGCAGGCGCATCCATTCTCGGCGGTGATACGGTCGTAGGTGAAAATGCGGTCATCGGCGGCAACGCATTCATTACACGTTCCATCGATGCCAACACCCGCGTCAGCATCAAGAATTTGGAACTCGACTACACCACAACCGATAGCAAAAAACACAAAACCACAGAAATCACGCAAAGTGACGATTGGTACTACATTATTTAGTGATTAGTAAACAGTAGATAGTAGGCTGTAGACGGCAAGAAGTGTCATGCCCCGCTCGACGGGGCATCTCCTTTTTAAAGTCAAATATCAAGTCAGTCATTTTACTACAATTGCACTAGGAAATATACGGAGATTTTATGAACTACCTGATTGTACCTGGTTTAAATAATTCAGACGAAAAACATTGGCAAACTTTTTGGGAAAAGAGCTTGCCCAATACGCTTCGCGTGCAACAACATAGTTGGGACAATCCGCAAAAAAACGATTGGATTGCAACTCTCGGCGATACAATTCAAAAATTGAATCAGGATACAATTATCGTAGCGCATAGTCTTGGCGTGGCAACAACAGTCATGTACCTCACGCAAAATCAAGGTAAAATTCCGGCACACATCAAAGGAGCTTTCCTAGTTTCTCCGAGCGATGTGGACAACATCGAAGTCATCAAATCTTTTGCACCAATGCCATTAGAAAAATTACCTGTTCCCGCATGCGTTGTCGCCAGCGAAAACGATCCGTTCGTCTCTATGGAACGTGCTGAATTTTTCGCATCCGCTTGGGGCGTAAAGTTATTCAACGCCGGTAAACTCGGGCATATCAATTCTGCAACAGACTTACGCGAATGGGAACAAGGCCGAGCATTTCTTGCCGCATTTGAAGAAAGCCTTTAAGCCGATCTATCCACAAATAAAACATTCAGTAGTTACCAATAAATTAAATCTATAATACACGATATTAATTTAGTATTGGACAAAGCTATAACTGCGTTCTATATTTTCAAAAAAAATATAGCCACTCGGAGGCTTTTAAATGTCCAAACTAAATTCAAAAAAAGATATCAATACAGCAAATATCGCTGATTCAAACAATTGGAATTTTGCAACAAAATGTCTACAAGCCGGCTGGAAGCCCAAGATTGGTGAGCCGCGCGTTCTCCCAATTTTCCAATCAACTACTTACAAGTACGAAGATGTAGACGAAGTCGAAAGACTTTTCGCACTGAAGCAATCCGGCAATAAATACACCCGCACCGGAAACCCAACCGTTGCTGCGTTCGAAAGCAAAATTACGGAACTCGAAGGCGGCGTAGGCGCAGTAGCCACAGCATCAGGGCAATCCGCCGTGTTGTTGGCCATTTCGAATCTCGTAAAAGCAGGCGACCACATTGTTGCAAGCAAACACATTTATGGCGGCAGTTACACGCTGCTTAGCGTAAGACTTTCAAAACTCGGCATTGAGACCACATTCATCAATCCCGAAGATTCCATTGCAGAACTTCGCAAGGCATTCCGCCCGAACACCAAGCTCATTTTCGGAGAAACGATCGGAAATCCTGCCTTGGGTATTCTGGATTTCGATAAATTTTCGAAACTCGCCAAAGAATTTGACGTTCCCTTCCTTGTCGACAACACGCTCGCCACACCATTCCTTGTAAAGCCCTTACAGCATGGCGCAAACGTGGTCATTCATTCCGCAACAAAGTATATCGACGGCCACGCAATTGCTCTTGGCGGTGTCGTGATTGACGGCGGCAACTATAATTGGGAAAACGGAAAATTTCCAGACCTCGTAGAACCCGATGCACAATACGCCAACACTTCCTATACTAAAAAATTTGGACGAGCCGCATTTATCGCAAAGGCACGCGCTCAACATTTGCGTGATTTCGGCGCAGCATTAAGCCCGTTCAACGCATTCCTTTTGAATCTCGGTCTCGAAACGCTCCACTTGCGCATGCCGCAACACAGCAACAACGCTTTAGCATTAGCTGAATTCCTTTCCAAAAATCCAGCTGTCAACTGGGTTAGCTATCCGGGACTCAAATCTAGCCCAAATTTCAAGCGCATCCGCAAATACTTCGACTATCAAGGCGGTAGCGGTGTGCTCACATTCGGTCTCAAGGGCGGCAAAACAGCTATTCGTTCATTTGTCAAGGCTTTGAAGGTCGCAGCCCTCGTGGTGCATGTAGGTGATGCACGTACAAGCGTTTTGCATCCGGCAACAAGTACACATTCGCAGCTTTCTCCTAAAGATAGGCTCGCCGCAGGCATCCCCGACGATATGATTCGTGTATCCGTCGGTATCGAAGATCCACGCGATATTATTGCAGACTTCGAACAAGCTATTAATACAAGTATCAAAGGCGGTAAGTAATTGAGTATCATTGTTGATGTTAATAAATACCTTTCCTTAGATAGCGCTCCAAAACACATCAAGGATTACCTATCAATTGAAGTTGCTGATCACGCTTACTTGCCTAAAACAGAAGACATCAAAAGCGACTGGGTCGCCTATATTGCAGCCCCTGCATTCAAGCTCATCCGCGAAAAATTAGGCAAAGACATCGAAGCCTTCGCCTCTATTGGCACCGGTTCTGGAATTGATGTTTTGACAGGCATCGAGCTCTTGGGAGCAAAACGAGTCGGCTTCACAGATTTGCAAAAAAGCGTCGTTGCAGCAGCCGCACAAAACGTCAGGAACAATGTAAAAGACTTCAAATCCATTGAGTTTGAATTTGGCAATGGAGATCTTCTACAGCCGCTCCAAAACGGCAAACGAAAATTCGATGTCATTTACGAGAACCTCCCCAACGTTCCACTTGCAAGCAATACAAAGATTGAAGACAAACGCAACAGCGGCCATTACTTGGAAAAACGCGTAGAACCCATTCCCGAATTCGTACACGAGCAAATGCTAGACTTGCATTACCTCGCACTCAAGCAAGCCAAAGAATTCTTGGCAGAAAACGGGGCGGTCTATTCTACGCTCGGCGGGCGCGTTCCATTAAACGCATTTATCAAGCTTGGCGAATTAGCAGGGCTCAATTCCGAAATTTTCACATACTCCTGGAAAGTTCAGGCAGAACCAGAAGACGTGATTTCGGGATACGCCGCACAAGAAAAGGCCGGACTCGGACCATTCCGTTTCTACCGCGCAAGCGACTTGCAAAAAGCATTCGCATCCGTCACGGTCAAGGAATCCGGAAGCCGCGCTTTCGAAATCGAAAAGTCACTGGACTCCGTAAAACTTTCCGCTAACGCCGCATACGAAGCATACAAACAAGGCGAAATCATAGGCCACACCGTTGCTGTATTAAAATCAAGTACAAGATAAATAATTTATGGAACAAATCGTTATAAACAATTTAATCGAAGAATCCCAAAATTTTCTTTTCAAAAGGGCCAAGATAGACGACAAAATCGGACTGGAAGCCGCCAAGTTTGCCGTACACGATATTCCCAAACCTTTGGGCAAATTCGAAAAAAGCAAATCACCCTTAATCCACTGGATTAAGGATGCAGTCAAGCATGGCAACTCCGAAACGAACGACTTTTTAAAAGCAATTGAGCCGGCACTTCCCTATTTGCCTTGGAAATACAATTACGAGCCTCGCCCCGATATGGCCGGTATCGAAAATCAACTGGGATGGGGAGAAATTCTCGGCCCAGAAGCGCCGTATCGTGACGAGCAATTTTGTTTTGGATTTACGCTCCTTGGGAAAAATACCTTTTACCCATCACACCAGCACCCCGCTACAGAGCTTTACGTTGTACTTTCTGGGCACGCCATTTGGACTCTCGACGGACATTCCCAAATACGAGGCCCAGGGGATTTCATTCTGCATCCATCAAACCACATCCATTCCATGCAAACCGAGAACGAACCCATGCTCGCCCTTTACACCTGGAGCGGCAAAGACGTCAAAACGCTCTCGAAATATGTGTAATATTGCACTTTCATTTTTACTTTACGCATTCGTCTCGGGGATTACCCCAGGGCCCGCGAATCTCTGTTCTCTCTCGGTAGCGATGGGGAGCGGGAAAAGCGTAGCGATAAAGCAATGGTACGGCATTTTTACAGGTTACACAATAGTCTCGCTAGTATCCGTTTTTATCGTTTATTTTATCAGTAGCGTCTTTGAAAATTTCATCAAGGTATTCTCATTCGTTGGCGCAACCTACATTGCATATTTGGCAATCAGCCTTATAATTCAAGCGTTCAAGCCCCTTAAAGAAATCCGTAACAACAGCATAACCGGCAGTTTCCGCACCGGGCTCTTTGTGCAACTCACAAACGTCAAAATCATGGTGTTCTGCCTCACGGCAATCACGACCTACATGCTCCCCTACCACCAAGATTTCCCGCATTTATTCTTTCTCGGCTTACTTTTGCCGCTTACAGGCCCCATTTGCAATTTGGCATGGCTTTTCGCAGGCGTTCTATTGCAAGGGCTTTTCAAAAAGCACCACAGAATTTTCTACACGCTTATGGGATTCTCGCTACTGTATTGCGCCATTGGGATTGTGAAATAGTAGTCTGATATAGCATTTCCTTTTTGAAGTAACAAATTATTGACAATAAAATACTACAATCATTCTCAGCAAGAAGGAATTTCACTATAAATCTGCATTTTTTCAAGACAGTTTTTACGGTGGCGTTGGTGGCGGGCGCGGGTTGTTTTTTTCGGTTGCTCTTCGAAGAGGGCTCCCGAGGTTGAGAACAACACGCTTGTCAATGTGTCTTACGATCCAACGCGTGAATTCTATTCCAATTACAATCATATTTTCATGAAGCATTGGAAAGAGACGACCGGCAAAGATGTGAAGATTACGCAGTTTCATGGCGGTTCGGGCAAGCAGGCGCTTGAGGTGGTGAACGGGCTTGAGGCGGATGTGGTCACGCTCGCGCTGGAATACGATGTGAACATTGTCCGTGACGCAGGGCTTATTGAAAACGGCTAGGTCAAGGAATTTCCGCGCAACAGCGCTCCTTACACTTCGACGATAGTGTTTCTCGTGCGCAAGGGGAATCCCAAGAAAATCAAGGACTGGAACGATCTCGTCAAGGATGGCATCGGCATCATGCCGACGGCGCCATTTTTGACCAGATTTACGAGAAAACTACCGCACGATAACGCGACGCGCTTCGTTACCAACTCGCAAGAGGTACATGCCCGCACGAGGAACTGTAATCGAGTTTTCGCTACCCAAAGACTGAACTTTTGTAATCAGCCTTCCCTGAGCATCCAGGAGATACGCCGCCTGCGTAGCACCTTGTACGGTAAGCACTCGACCGTCGACAGAGACATTGAAATGCGGAGCAACCGTAGCGACATCCAACGAAGTCGTGCCCTGCTCCATATTTTCACCAACAACCGTAATCGTTCCGTTCTTGGTTGCATTTGTCGTAGCTCCGGTTGTCGTCACGGTAAAGTTGTACGCCCCCACTTCAGCATTTTGAGCGACCGTACCTGAGATATAAAAATCACTACCCTTCATTGTCCCCACAATACCATCGGGGAGTCCCGTAACAGTCGCACCCGTGGCGCCAGCAACGGTAAAGTAAAATTCTTCGATAGATTCACCTTGCTTGACTTGTTGCTTAGCGCTACCCGAGCCGTGCTTAGTAAGCGTCGCCGTTCCAGAAACAACCTCCCCCTGCGAGGAACTAGATACAGCCTGCGAGGAGCTGGACTGCGCGACACTGCTACTGGATTTCGCAACACTTGAACTAGACACAGCCACGCTGGAACTAGACGCTGCTTCGCTAGAAGATGATGCGGGCGTTACCGTCTGAGTTTTTCCCGGATCAGGGAGTGTTGCGCCAGCATACAACTTAATGGAATCGCGCAAAGCGTAAGCTTTTGCCTGCGTACTCACATCAGTCAAGCTCATAGAATAAGGTGGCGTAAATGCGGTTCCCATACCCGCCTGTTGCTTTTTCACATTTTCTTCGTAGTTGCTAATCATTTGCGCCGCCGTAATGGCTCCATCGCTCGTGTACAAGTCAAGCGCCTTCTGCACGCCAATGAACACGTTCCTTTCGATGCGGATGTCCGCCTCGACTGCTGCACGCACGCAATAGCTCGCATTCTTGCTATCGAAGAGGTTGTTCGCCACATGTACCTTGCCAAAACGCACACGCGGCATGCGTTCCACCACGCCGTCAGCCCACCACGTATGGTGAATCGTGACATTTAGGTGCCCACGGTCGCTCGTCTTTGTCTTGCTGTTGCCAATCAGGTTGCTGAACTGATGACCACTGGATGCCGAAGTGTAGCTGAACTTGGTCCACGAAATCGTCACAAAGTCCGAGGCGTTAGTAATATCCAAGTTGCCGTCGTGACCGTCATACACGTCGACATGGTCAATCCACACGTTCTTGGATTCGTGATTCACTTGGAGGCAATCTTCATCATCGTCATCGTGCGCACCCACACCCTTGAATTTCAGGTTGCGGATGATGACGTTCTTCGAACCGCTCAGTTTCATGGCACTGCCCGAAGTAGGCTGCGCGATAATGGCGCCCTGGTAACCGTAAATCGTCACGTTGCTACCGACTTCCACCGGGCCCATGTAAGTCCCCGGCTTCACGTAGATAATCTTATTGCCCGCCTTGGCATGAGTTTTGAGGTCGTTCACGTTGTCGACCGTGACCTCGGAATACCCCTTGCCGCCCGTAGTGCCGCCATTCTGCGTGGCAAAACCCGCCATCGGAAAATCAGGCGATGTCACAGCAAACGCAGGAATCGCAGCCGTTGCCACAGCCATAGCCGCAAATGTTGCTACAGCACCAATCGATTTAGAGAACAAATAATTCATAAAACATCCCTTTTTTCCATTAATTTAAGCCGAAGTACTGAGAAAAAATCCAAAAAAGAGAACCTCACAACTCAAAGTGTCCTCTATAGACAACTCCAAAACTCCTACTAAAACAGTATTTTATTGGAACGCGCCTTAAATTTTTCTACAATTGGCGTAGAGGAATTATGAGCGAAGACATTTTGCAAAAAATCGTGCGCATGCGCCGCGAGGACATCGACAGACTCGGATTGAATTTCAATATTGATATTCCCAAGGCTCGTCGCGTTGGTCATACAGAATTTTTGGGGAACGCAGGTGCCATCCTTGAGGTCAAGAGGGCTTCGCCATCCAAGGGAGACATCGCGCCGGACCTGAATCCGGTGGAACTCGCCACGACTTATGCCGAAGCTCACGCTCAAGCGGTCTCCGTGCTGACCGAAATGAACTTTTTCAAGGGTTCGCTCCGAGACCTGATTGCCGTCGCGGACTTGATGGAACGCCGCCGTCAGCAGGGCTTGCACACTTGCGCTGTTCTCCGCAAAGATTTCCTTTTATTTGAAGACGAAATTGACATCGCTTATCGCTGCGGTGCCGATGCAGTACTTTTGATTGCAAGAATTTTAGATGACGCACAGCTCGTAAAGATGGCACAGCGCGCACAGAAGTTCGGCATCCAGGCTTTCGTTGAAGTCCGTGAAGCTGACGATTTCCGCAAGCTCTCCGTTGTGACGGACGCTCTCGGTGTTGCAGCCGCCAAGACGATTGTCGCAGGAGTGAATTCGCGCGACCTCGCCACGTTCCATACGGACCCGCTGATTCCCGCAAGCGTCCGCAGCAAGCTCCCCGCCAAAGCCGTTTTTGAATCAGGCATTTTGAGTGCCGCCGATGCGACATACGCCCGCAATCTCGGATTCACGGGAATTCTCGTCGGGGAAGCCGTTGCCAAGAATCCGCCGCTCGCCAAAGACGTGGTCAGCGCCTTCGAAAGCGGATGCGAAAACGCCCGCGGGCAGTTCTGGAAAAAGTTCGCTGAACGCAAGTTTGCCAATAACGAGACTCGCGCAACCTCATCACAAGAAGCGCGCCGTCCCATGGTCAAAATCTGCGGCATCACCCGCGAAGAAGACTGCCTCCTCGCCGCCGAACTCGGCGCAGACATGCTCGGTTTCGTGTTCAGCACCACCAAGAGACTCACCACCGAAGAATTCGTGCGCAGATTCCATAGATTGCTTCGCTCCGCTCGCAATGACGTAGCTCCACTTCTCGTTGGCGTGATTACCGACCCCAATTCCGTCGAAGGCAAAACCGCTATCAAGCTTGCCCAAGAAGGCGTGCTCGACGCCGTACAGTTCCACGGCGTTGATCCGCACAAATCCATCGACGATGCATCCAGTAATGCCCTCCCCTACTACTGCGCAGCACGCGTAGGCGCCCCCGAAGACTTCGATTACGTCGCAGGCCTCCGCAAGAACGGCGAACCCCGCATTTTGCTGGACGCCAAAGTCGAAGGCATCCCAGGTGGCACCGGCAAGACCATCCCCGAATCGCTCCTCCGCGAAAAAGCAAGCGGTTCCCCACTCTGGCTCGCTGGCGGCATCACCCCTGAAAACGTAGCCACCCTCTGCGATAAATTCCACCCCGAACTCATCGACGTTTCAAGCGGCATCGAAGACGCCCCCGGCATCAAGAATCACGACAAGATGAAAGCGCTGTTTGCAGCAATCGCCGCAAAATAACATTCAAAAAAAATGCGATTAAAACAAAACGCCTATCCACAAAGATAGGCTTTTTCTATACAGCACCAAAATCGTACCAAAAATTTACAAAAAAGTTATCGTAACCTATTGACAATCAACGAATTACAGTGTATATTGATATACGTAAAGGTGAAATCGGTAATCCACTCAGACCGCTTGCGGGAGGGGTTCCCGTAAAACGGAACGGATCTGCTGGTTTCATCAAGTGTTTGATAAAATGGCTTCCGAGCGTTATCGGAAGCCTATTTTTATATCAAATTTTTTCCTATTCCCTTGCCAAATTTATCGTGGCTTCCTAAATTTTATGACATGAAGATGAATGCAGTAATCCGTTTCAACCGTTGGTGGTGGGGCTCTACGAAATAGAGTCCGGTTTGCTGATTTCATCAAGTGTTTGTAAAAGGCTTTCGGGACTCTCCGGAAGCCGATTTTTTTTGGTTTCTGGACTCGAAGGTTTTTCAACAAGCATAGAGACTTTAACCCTTAACTAGATCCTTCGACTTCGGGCTCCGCCCATCGCTCAGGATGACAGAACAACAATGACCTCTACAACTTCTAACAACGGTTTCTTTGACAAGTTCGGCGGCAAGTACGTTGCCGAAATCATCCGCCGCCCGCTCGACGACCTCGAAGCGGCATTCAACAAGTACATCCACGATCCGGAATTTCTCGAAGAGCTCCGCATCATCCAGCGCGACTACATCGGTCGTGAAACGCCGCTGTACTTTGCCCCGACGGCAACCAAGCTTTTGGGCGGTGCGCAGATTTACATCAAGCTCGAAGGTCTCGCCAACACAGGCGCCCACAAGATTAACAACGCTATCGGTCAGTGCCTTTTGGCCAAGAAGATGGGCAAGACCCGCATCATCGCCGAAACGGGTGCCGGTCAGCACGGCCTCGCCACTGCAGCCGCTTGCGCAAAGCTCGGCCTCGAATGCGTGGTGTACATGGGTGAAGTGGACGTCCGTCGTCAGCAGCCGAACGTGGCCACCATGGAAATGTACGGAGCAAAGGTCGTACCGGTCACAAGCGGTAGCCGCACGCTCAAGGACGCCGTAAACGAAGCCATGCGCGACTGGGCAACAAACTTCCAGAACACGCACTATGTGCTCGGTTCCGCACTCGGCCCTGCCCCGTTCCCGGATATCGTTCGCACGTTCCAGTCCATCATCGGTGAAGAAGTCAAGCGCCAAGCCGCAGAACGCAACATCGACATCGCAGCCGTTGTCGCTTGCGTGGGTGGCGGTAGCAACTCCATCGGCGTGTTCACGCCGTTTATCGAAGACAAGAATGTACGATTGATCGGTGCAGAAGCTGGTGGCGTCGGCCCGAACGTCGGCGAAAACGCAGCCCGCATGACGGGTAACGCTAGCCGCGAAGGCATCGTACAGGGTTACAAGAGCCGCTTCCTCATTGACGAAGACGGTCAATCCATGCCGACGCGCTCCATTTCGGCAGGTCTCGACTACATGGGCATTGGTCCGCAACTCGCCGCTCTCGGTGAATCTGGTCGCGTGGAATTCACGGCTATTCTCGACAAGGAAGCTCTTGAAGCCGTCAAGTTCTTCGCTAGGAACGAAGGCATTTTGTTCGCACTCGAAAGCGCTCACGCCGGTGCAGCAGCCATGAAGATTGCGAAGGAACTCCCGAAGGACAAGGCTCTCGTTATCAACATGAGTGGCCGTGGCGACAAGGACATCTTTATCACAAGCCCGGTGTTCCGCCCCGAAAAGTGGAAGGAATTCCTCAAGGCCGAACTTGTTCGCCTCGAAAATAACGAAGACATCCACGACGCCGAAATTATGACAAGGAAGTAATCACCATGAATTTAATGTCTCATCTTATTGCGGGTTTTCCTGACGCTGAAACTTCTATCGCCATTGCCGACGCACTTGTGAAGGGTGGCGCGAACATTCTTGAAATCCAGCTGGCCTTCAGCGACCCGAGCGCAGACGGTCCGGCCATCCAGACGGCCTCCACCATCGCTCTCGAAAAGGGCTATTCCACTAAGCAGGGCCTCGCCATCGTGAAGCAGATTCACGAACGCCACCCCGAAACGCCGATCTACATCATGACTTACGGCTCCCTCGCCTTTACTCCGGGCGTCGAAAACTTCGTCAAGATGTGCAAGGACGCAGGCGTTTCTGCTTGCATCATTCCGGACCTTCCGTTCGACCATGACGAAGGCCTCACCGAAGCTTGCAAGAAGCACGGTCTCGAAAACATTCCGGTTGCCGCACCGAGCATGACCAAGGAACGCCTCGAAACGATGGCTTCCGCAGGCTTCAAGTACATCTACGCAGCACTCCGCGCGGGCACAACTGGCAGCGAAACGACGATTGACCAGGCGACGCTCGACTTTATCGACACAGTCGGTAAGCATGGTGCCAAGGTTCTCGGCGGCTTCGGCATCCGCAATGGCGAACAGTCCAAGGTGCTCTCTAAGCATGTGTACGCCGTAGTCGCGGGTTCCGTGTTCGTGAATATAGTGCTCAGCAACGCAGACACCGCCGAAGGCCGCGCAAAAGCCATCGCCGAAATCGAAGCCAAGGCCAAGGAAATCGCCGGGAAGTAACCTGCACGCATTTTCGTGTACATTCCGCGAGCATCCTGGAATGCGCTTTTTTAGCATTTCGCAAAAAGAGGTCGTTTTTCACCGGCCTCTTTTTTCGTACAAACTTTTTTCACAATTTGCAACTTATTTTCACTATTTGTAAGGGGGCGTTGCGGGGGTGTCCCCCGCAGTGAGGGTAGTGTAAGACTTGCCCTAGACCCATTCGACTCCGTGCTTTGCACTTCGCTCAGGGTGACACAATGTACGCACGGAATGACACAGGGCAAGGCTGGAGCGAGGGGGAGCCCTCCCCCCTTTTTATGCTAAAATTTCTATCTTTACGCTCGAAAATTTCACGAGGTAACTATGCTTTTTAATTTCGACATGATCCAGGCCACATACGCCCGCATTCCTGCACGCGTTGCTGTTGCCCGCAAGCAGCTTGGCCGCCCGCTCACTCTCGCCGAGAAGATTCTCTACAGCCACCTGATCGATGGCGCAGAAAACAGAACTTACAAGCGCGGTGCTGATTTTGCCGAATTTCACCCGGACCGCGTTGCCATGCAAGACGCAACCGCCCAGATGGCCCTCCTCCAGTTCACGACTGCAGGCAAGTCCCGCGTGGCAGTACCCAGCTCCGTGCACTGCGACCACTTGATTATCGCTCGCGAAGGTGTCGAAAAGGACCTTCCGCGCGCCAAGGAAGAAAGCAAAGAAGTGTACGACTTCTTGCAGTCCGTCTCTGCCAAGTACGGCATTGACTGCTGGCTCCCGGGTGCAGGCATCATCCACCAGGTGGTACTCGAAAACTATGCTTTCCCGGGCGGAATGATGATTGGTACCGACTCCCACACCGTGAACGCTGGCGGTCTCGGCATGCTCGCGATTGGCGTGGGCGGTGCAGACGCCGTGGACGCCATGGTCGGTCTCCCGTGGGAACTCAAGTACCCGAAGATGATCGGCGTGAAGCTCACTGGCAAGCTCCAGGGCTTCGCAACGGCTAAGGACATCATCCTCAAGCTCGCAGGCATCCTCACTGTTAAGGGTGGCACGAACGCTATTATCGAATACTTTGGCGAAGGCGCACGCAGCCTCTCCGCTACTGGCAAGGCAACGATTGCCAACATGGGTGCCGAAGTGGGCGCCACCTGCTCCACCTTCAGCTACGACGATTCCATGAGCCGTTACCTCCGCGCTACTGGCCGTGCCGACGTCGCTGACGCAGCCGACAAGATTGCTGCCGACCTCAAGGCAGACCCGGAAGTTGAAGCCGAACCGGAAAAGTATTTTGACCGCGTTGTAGAAATCGACCTCAACACGCTCATCCCGCATTACAACGGCCCGTTCAGCCCGGACCGTGCATTCGCCGTGACCGACATGGCAGAATCCCTCAAGGCTACCGAAACGAAGCCGGAATCTACGCCGGTCGTGAGCGCCGCCCTCATCGGTTCTTGCACGAACTCCAGCTACGAAGACCTCTTCATGGCAGCCAACATGATTAAGCAGGCTCTCGCCAAGGGTCTCACCCCGAAGTGCCCGCTCCTCATCAACCCGGGTTCCGAACAAGTTCGCTACACTGCTGAACGCGATGGCCTCATTGACTTGTTCAAGCAGTTCGGTGCAACGATCATGACAAACGCTTGCGGTCCTTGCATTGGCCGCTGGGACCGTGCCGGCGCCGACAAGAAGGAACTCAACACCATCGTCCACAGCTTTAACCGCAACTTTGCAAAGCGCGCCGATGGCAACCCGAACACGCACGCCTTCGTGGCTTCCCCGCTCATGGCCGTGATTGCCGCCCTCTCTGGCGACATCCGCTTCAACCCGATGACCGACACCCTCGTCAATAACGAAGGCAAGGCCGTGAAGCTCGACCCGCCGGAACAGTGCGAACTCCCGCCGAAGGGCTTCGAAGTCAAGGACGCTGGCTACCAGGCTCCGGCAGAAGACGGTTCCAACATCACCGTTTCCATCAACCCGGAAAGCAAGCGCCTCCAGGCTCTCGCTCCGTTCGATGCATGGGACGGCAAGGACATCGCCGGTGCCCCGCTCCTCATCAAGGCCAAGGGCAAGTGCACCACCGACCACATTTCTATGGCTGGTCCGTGGCTCAACTACCGCGGTCATCTCGAAAACATTTCGAACAACATGCTCATCGGCGCCGTAAACGCTTTCAACGGCGAAACGAACAAGGTCCTCTGCCAGTGCGGTGAATACAAGGAAGTCCCCGAACTTGCGAAGATTTACAAGGCCAAGGGCACGGGCTCCATCGTCATCGGTGACGAAAACTACGGTGAAGGCTCCAGCCGCGAACATGCCGCCATGGAACCGCGCTTCCTCGGCGTGAAGGCCGTGATCGTGAAGAGCTTCGCCCGCATTCACGAAACGAACCTCAAGAAGCAGGGCATGCTCGCCCTCACCTTCAAGAACGCCGCCGACTACGACAAGATCCAGGAACAGGATGTGTTCGATATCACAGGTCTCACCAAGTTCGCCCCGGGTTCCGAGTTCACGCTCGTCGCCCACCACAAAGACGGCTCAGTCGATAACATCGCCCTCAGCCACACCTACAACGAACAGCAGTGGGCATGGTTCAAGGCCGGTTCCGCCCTCAACTTGATCCGCGCCAACAACAAATAACATACACTCGACAAGTCCGCAACTTGCGCTAGGCAAGGCGAATTTCTCAAAAAAGTCCTCACGCGAGTGAGGGCTTTTTTTGCTTTTTTTCAAAAAAAGTCTATATTTTCCTCATAAGGAGCAATGTATGAAGAATCGCAATAAGCCTATTCATAAAAGCCTTATTGTCGGAAGCGCTGTCTTTGTCGCATTTTTGTGTTTTATACTTTCAATCCAATCCTATCTTACTTACTCCAAGTCACTCTACAAACGTTATGACGACAAACTTGACAATATTCTGAATTACATTACAAACCAGATTGACATGGACGACCTTTACCAGTGTACCCTCACTGGGCAAAAAAGCGAAAAATATGAAAAGGTCCAAACATTGCTCAACGGCATGGTCGATGATTTCGAATTGTTCTACCTGTACTCTTTATTCGTCCGCAACGATTCCATGTACAACATTTGCTCTGCCACGAGCAACGAGGAACGCGCCCGTGGCGAAGAGGATATGAAGCTCCTAGAAACAACCGATGCCTACCAACCAGCTGAAATTCAAAAATTCGCTAGAGCCATTAAAGAAGAAAAAACTTCTTACTTTGAAGAAGATTCCGACTGGGGAGCAGCCTACACCGCATGCAAACCTTACGTGAATTCCGTCGGAGTCCATTTCGGTGTCATTTGCGCCGACATTTCTATTGCAGAACTGCACAAGACCGTCAATCACTATGTTATTTATAACGTTCTTTTAACGCTGTGCTTGGGAATCCTTTTTGGCCTTATCCTGATTATTTGGCTACGTCATAACGTTACAGGCCCCATCCTTGCACTCGAAAGAAGCGCACGCCATTTCGCAGAAAAAAGCCGCGAAAACAAGACCCCCGAAGAACTCGTTTTCGATGATCCCGATATCCATACGAACAACGAAGTCGAATCTTTGGCAAATGCGATTTCACAAATGTCACAAGACATGCGCAACTATGTCCGGGGACTTTTAACAGCCGAAGCCAAAGCCCGTTCTGCCCAGGAACAGGCTCAAGGCATGACAATTCTCGCTTTCAAAGACGCCTTGACTCATGTCAATAGTAAAATCGCTTACGACAAGATGAAGGATACACTTCAAGAACAAATCAACAGCGGTTCAGCCACATTCGCAATAGTCATGATCGACATCAACGACCTCAAGAATGTGAACGACACTTATGGTCATGATTGCGGGGACAAGTACATTTCCGGATCATGCAATATCATTTGTACAACATACAAACATTCCCCCGTTTACAGAATCGGAGGCGATGAATTCGTAGTCATATTGCGCAACACCGATTACGAAAACAGAAACAAGTTACTCAAAGAAACCGAAAAAGAATTCAAGAAAAGCATGAGCAACACAGAAGGCCTGCCTTGGGAACGCTATTCAGCCGCAGTCGGCATGTCCGAATATCAAAGCGGAGATAGCGTCGAAGATGTTTTCAAGCGCGCCGACGAATCCATGTACGAAAAGAAAGCGAAAATAAAAAAAGGACAAAAGTAAAAGCCCCTAGCGTAACATTTTTCAAAGTTGCCATATTTCGAGTAATAACTAAATTTAATGCGATAACAATAAAAAACGGATTCATTTAAATTCTAGGAAAATAGAAATGGCAAACAATCGTGAAAACTGGGGTTCCAAACTCGGGGTTATCCTCGCAGTCGCCGGTTCCGCAGTCGGTCTTGGCAATTTCCTTCGATTCCCTGTGCAAGCAGCTACAAACGGCGGCGGCGCATTCATCATCCCTTACCTCATTGCGTTTGTGTTCCTCGGAATTCCGCTCGCCTGGATTGAATGGACGCTTGGCCGTTACGCAGGCTACCACAATTACGGCACCTCCCCAAGTACCTACCATATCATTTTCCAGAAAAAGAAGAAGTGGGCAAAGTACCTGGGTTCGCTCGGACTTCTCCCCCCGATTTTCATCATTTTCTATTACGGATTTATCCAGTCCTGGATTTTGGCATTCGCGTTCTACTCCGCAACCGGTACGTTGATGGAAGTAGTCGCGCAGGGTCCTGCAAAGATGACGGAATTCTTTAGCAACTACATTATGCTCAAGACTTGCGTCGGCGGCATCCCGGTCGCCATCATCTTCTTCCTCATTACGTTCATCGCGAACATGATTGTGCTTTCGTTCGGCGTGCGCAAGGGCATTGAACGCGCGAACAAAATTTGCATGCCGATCCTCTTGATTTTAGGCCTCGTGCTTGTGGTCCGCGTGCTCACGCTCCCGGGCATCGGCAAGGGTCTCGCATTCATGTGGAATCCAGATTTCTCGGAACTCGCTAGTCCGAAGGTGTGGATGGCCGCTGCAGGCCAGGTGTTCTTCACGATGAGCCTTGGCATGGCAATTATTTTCTGCTACGCAAGCTACCTCAAGCCGAAAGAGGACCTCGTGCTTTCTTCGCTCACGGCAAGTGCAACGAACGGCTTCGCCGAGGTGATTATTGGTGGTACGGTTGTGATTCCGATGGCCGTGCTTATCGCAGGCGCAAACATCGAAGAATGTGCCAAGCTCGGTACGTTCGGTCTTGGATTCCAGACCATGCCTTACGTTTTCGGCACGCTCCCGTTCGGTGGAGTGCTTCAAACAGTTTGGTTCACGATGCTCTTCTTTGCAGGCATTACAAGCGCTATTTCCATCATCCAGCCGCTCATCAGTTTCTGCGAAGACGACCTCAAGTTTACGCGTAAAAAGTCTGTTACGACGGTCAGCACGATTACCTTTATCGGTAGCCTCACCGCTATTTTCGGCCTCGCCGCAGGCACGGTTGATGAACTCGACTTCTGGGGCGGTATGTACCTCATCGTGTTCGTGGGCATGATCCAGGCCGTACTCTTTAGCCTCGTGCTCGGACGCCGCAAGGCCAAGGAAGCCCAGGCAAATGGAGACCTCCCTGCCGAAGTTGTTGTGGAACCGGGCGAAAACGAAGCTTTTGCCACCATGAACGACGGCTCACTCCTCAAGCTTCCGCGCTTCCTCCGCCCGATAATTCTTTACGTGTGCCCGATTTACCTGATAGTGCTTCTGATTTCGTTCACGGCAACAGACGGTCTCCCGTTCATCACGCTCAGCAACGTGGACCCGAATGCAACAGTCGAATTTCTCGGCCACACATTCCCAAAAATCGGATTCACATGGGCATTCCGCGGATTCTTATTGGTTCTGTTCTTGCTCTTGAACCTCGCCATCGCCTACGCCTGGCGCAAGGGTGGCCCCGCTGAAAAAGGGCGCAGCAAGAGCATCAAGAAGATGGAAATCGGTAACTCTGACGAAAATATGGAGGGCTAAAAATGGACGCTGAATTCACAACTGGCGGACTCGTATTCATGATTTGCTCTTGGAGCGCCATTACGGGCCTCTGCGCATTCTGCTTCTACAAAGTGTTCAAGAAGTAGGTGTTAGTCAATAGTCTTTAGTCAATGGTCATCAGCCATTGGTCGTTAGTATCATGCCCGCCACCGCGCGGGCATTTCCTTTTTTATCCCCACCAATCATTACTATATTTACCTCACATTTTTAAACAATTTTTCATACCTAACAACGATTATATGAAACGCACAACCTGTCCTGGCGAAGTTCCCTATTACATTGCTGTATTTTTTAGTTCATTCATGCAACTGGGGTTATTCATCCATTTTCAACGCTGGATAACCTTCAACTCCGAAGGCACACGATTCTTCTGGTTAAGCCTACTGCTCCAGTTCGCCATGTTCTCGCCGAGCATCATCATGATGCATGTGGCAAGCTATTTTGCCGGACGTTTCCCCAAAAGCAAGGTCATGGGTTGGAGTTCCGCTGGCATGGCCTTATCCGTGTTGCTCATCGCATTTTTCTTTGGCGACAGGCTCGACTTTGGCGCATTTGCATTGCTCTTCTTGTACGGCATTTTCCTCGCGATTTTCAGCCCCGCTAAAATCGGTCTCATGAAAGAAATCACCGACGGGAACGACCTGGTGAAGATCAACGCCAAGCACTTGATTTTCATGGCGCTCGGCATCACGATTATATCCTTCCTCACGTTTGACTACAGTCCGAACGACAGCTCGACCATTAGCTACACACTCCTCCCCTTTATCCTTTCTGCTGTAGGTCTCGTCTCTGCCATTTCTTCATTCTGCATCCGCATCAGCAAACAGAATAAGTTCGTCAAGCTCCGCTCCCCCATGCGCAATTTCTCTTCGACCTGGTCAAACCCGATGCTCAAGCTCTCGATGCTCGGCATTGCAGCCTTCTGGAGCGTAACGCAGTTCCTCATCATGATTTCGCAGAACATGACGGGTACGCAAAGCACAACGCTTTTCCAGTGGACATTCATCTTCACCGGAATCGGCTACATCATTGGCGCCATCAGTGCCGCAAAGTCTTCCAAGAACTTCGTGGAAACAGGCCTTATCCCGCTTGCCGCCATTGCGTCTTCCATCACGATGATTATAACGCCATTCATCAATAACCAGTACGTCCTTGCGTTCCTCTACGCATTCATCGCCTTCTGGGCAGGCTCCGCATTCGTCATCCTCCGCACGGTCATCCAAAACGTCACACGCCCAGACACATCTGGCCGCATCCACGCCGTTTCGTTCATGATCCAGATGAGCTTCTTGTTCATCTTACTTGGCTTCCAGGTCATCCTCTTCCTCATGACCGAACTCAGCCTCCACAAACAGCTATTCTTCCTCGCTGTGATCCTCGCCCTCACGTTCGTGTTCACGCTCAAACGCACCCCGATGACGCTCCTCCGCGCTGGGCTCCGCTTTGCATTCTCATACGTGTTCCGCTACAAGGTCAAGGTCCACGGCATCCAGAATATGCCCGAATCTGGTCCGCTCCTTTTGGTCGGTCCGCACTACAGCTTTATTGACTGGGCTGTGCTCCAGATGGCAAGCCCGCGCCCGCTTCTCATCGCAAGCAACCGCAACACCTTTGCCGACTGGTATTTGCGCTGGTTCGCACACGGCAAGTCCGTCATCGACATCAACCGCCGCGACCCAAGTGAAGCGATGGAAAAAATCCACGAAGCGCTCCTCAAAGGCGAGGCAGTCGTGATTTTCCCCGAAGGCGAAGTATCAAAGACTCCATTTGTATCCAAGTTCTCGCTCGATTACACAAAGGCTATTGAAGGCACCGAAGCCCAAATCGTCCCGTTCTACATACAAGGTCTTTGGGGCAGCCGCTACAGCCACGCCTCCGAATGCGTAAACCGCCCGCAGTATTTCAACCGAGTCATCAGCGTAGGTTTCGGCAAGGCTCTCCCCGCCACCACGCCCGAAAACGTGATCCGCAAGGACTTGCAGAACCTGGGAACCGACATCTGGAACATGGCGATGGACCATTCCGCAAGCATCATTCCGCTTTGGTACCGCGCCATGCGCAAGCGCCGTTCCCGCCCAATCTTGATTGACCCTGCCGGCCGCCACGTGAATGGTTACGAGATGATCCGCCTCTGCCACCACTTCAGCAAGAAAATCAAATCGCTCACCAAGAACGACCAGAACGTAGGCTTCATGCTCCCCACGAGCCGCGACGCCGCTCTCGGCATTATGTCTATTCTCGGCTGCGGAAAGACGACCGTCAACCTGAACTACACCTCGCCTGTAGACACGCTCATTGGTTGCATCGACAAGGCTGAACTTTCGACAATTGTCACGTCCCGAGCCTTCTTTGACAAGCTCTGCGGCAAGAACTCCGACTTCAAACAGCTTGCCGAAAAATGCCAGATGTTCTACATCGACGAAGAAGAACAGAAAATCAGCACATTCTGCCGTCTGCTCGAATCGTTCATCGTCTTAACGTTCCCCAAGAAACTTTTGAGAGACCTCTGGTTCACGACCGCAAAGCTGAGCGACGATGCTGTTATCTTGTTCAGCTCCGGTTCAGAAGGCACGCCGAAGGGTGTGGAACTCACGCACAAAAACGTCATTTCGAACGCCCAGCAAGGAGATCACGTCATCAGGCTTTGCCGCACCGACGTGATGACATCGCTCCTCCCGCTGTTCCATTCGTTTGGCTTTACGATGACGTTCATGATGCCGCTCCTCGACGGCGTGCCGATGGTGCTCTGCCCCGATCCCACCGACATCAAGACTCTTGCCCGTGTATGCGCCGAATACAAAGCAACCATCCTCATGGGCACTCCGACGTTCCTCCGCGCCATCGCCATCAACCGCTGGGTACACCCCATGTGCCTCGACTCTTTGCGCTACGTGATTGCCGGTGCCGAAAAGCTCCGCCCCGAAATGCGCGAGACCTTCAAGCTCAAGTTCGGCAAGGACATTTACGAAGGTTACGGTTGCACGGAACTCACGCCGCTTGCCACGCTCAACGCCCCGAACGTATTGCTCGACGACTTCTTGACGATGGAAAAGTGCTGCGACCACTCAAGCATCGGCATGGTTGTCCCAGGTTCAACAGGCGCAATCATCAACCCCGAAACAAACGAATTCCTCGCGCCGGGTGAAGAAGGCATGCTCGTCATCACAGGCCCGCAAGTCATGAAGGGCTACCTCCGCGATGAAGCTAAAACTGATGCCGTCATTTTTGAAGTCGATGGGCGTCGCTGGTACAAGACCGGAGACAAGTGTACCATCACCGAAGACGGCTTCGTCAAGATTCTCGGCCGCTACAGCCGCTTTGCAAAGCTCGGCGGCGAAATGATTTCGCTTACCGCCGTGGAACTCCGCATTGCAGAAACAGGCATCATGGGCGAACACGAATTCGCCATTACCGCCGTTCCGGATTCCGTCAAGGGCGAACGCATCGTGCTCCTTGTCAAGGGCGACGAAACGCTCGACACCGAAGAAATCTCGAGAAGCCTCCGCAAATCGGGCATTCCGCCGCTTATGCAGCCGGGTTCCGTGTTCTGCGTCGAAGCCATCCCGAAGCTCGGCAGTGGCAAGTGGGACTTCAACGGAATGAAGAAACTCGCCACGGAATTAGTCGAAAAGAAGTAATCGCCAACAATAGCCTTAAAATATACCCGCACGCAAAAACGTGCGGGCATTTTAAATTGCTGGCCATAAACGCCCCAAATGCATCTCAATTATTGTATATTAATGGCGAAAAAACAAGGAGATTACATGAGTCAAATTGTCTCTAAATTCCAAGAACTTGGGCTGACGCTCCCCGCCTGCCCCGCACCGGTTGCCGCTTATGTTCCGGCAACGCGCTTTGGCGATACGATCATTGTTTCTGGGCAGTTGCCGTCTGTGAAGGGAGACTTTTCCGCCTTTACCGGTATTGTTCCGAACCAGATTTCTGTGGAAAAAGCTAAGGAAGCGGCACAGATTTGCTTCTTGAACAACATTGCCGCAGCCCTCACGCAGTTGAAAGCCGGCGAAACACTCCGCCTCGTTCAGATCCAGGGTTTTGTGCAGTCCGCAAACGATTTCCACGACCAGCCGATTGTACTGAATGGCGCAAGCGAACTTGCTGTACAGATTCTCGGAGAAAACGGGAAGCACGCCCGTACGGCTGTTGGCGTTTCAACGCTCCCGAAGAACGTCGCTGTCGAAATCAGCTGCACGTTCCAGGCGATCGCAGAGTAAGTACAAGAAATAATGGATCCTATCGCCTTTGGCTCCAGGATGACGGATTAAAGCACCAATTTGCGGATCCACTCGCGCATGTGGAATACGGAATAGCCCGAAGTCAGCGACTTCTGGGCTATTTTTGCACCCCATTCCGTCGCCATCTTTTGGGGATTCAGCGGGAACCCAACACGGCCCAAATCCAAACGGTCCGCATCAAAGCACGTGTCTATCGTAACAATTCCCGTACGCGGCTGAATCGTGTGGAGGCGGCACGCATCATAGAGCCAGCCAAAGCGTTCATCGTCCAATTCAAAAAGCTTTTCCTCGCGGCAACGCTTTGCAAATTCTGCGCCGCGTGCACCATGTTCACGGTCGTATGCATCATCCAAACGCTGCGAGTCGTGGAAAATCGCAAACAAGCGCACTACGTCAATGTCGGCGCCAGTCTTTTTCGCCAGGAGGAGCCCATTGTACTCCACCTGATGCCAATGCTCAATGCCATGAACCTCGGACTCATAGAGCCGATTCTCAAAAGCAAAGTTCATTAAAGCCGCGAAATCGATCATTATTTCCCGTAATTTTCCTTCAGGTCCATGAGGCGTTGCAGCGCTTGCATCGGAGTCATTTCCTCGGGCTTGAGCCTGCGAATTTCATCCTTGAGCAAAAGCGTGTTTTCGTCTGGCGGTGCAAACAAGTCCATCTGCGGCTGCGCCTTGATTTTCTTGTTTTGCGCCTCGTCGCTCGGGTCAATCTTCTGCTTTTCCAAACGGAGCAAAATCTTGCGAGCTCGGCGCACCACGTTAGGTGGGAGCCCCGCCATCTCGGCCACGTGAATACCATAGCTCGAATCGCAAGCGCCTTCGAGAATCTTATGCAAGAACGTGAGCTTGTCGCCCTTTTCCTGCACGGCCACTTGGAAGTTTCCGGCATGTTCCAGCGATTCCACAAGCCCCGTCAATTCGTGATAGTGCGTTGCGAAAAGCGTGAGCGCCATGCGGGCAGGCTCGCTGTGGAGAGTCTCGACAATGGCCCATGCAATCGAGAGGCCGTCAAACGTACTCGTACCGCGACCAATTTCATCGAGCAGCACAAGGCTATGCGGCGTCGCATTGCGGAGGATATTCGCCGTTTCGATCATCTCGACCATGAACGTACTGAGACCACGGCTCAAGCGGTCGCTTGCGCCCACACGCGTAAAGATGCGGTCCACCACACCAATGCGCGCACTTTCGGCAGGCACAAAGCAGCCAATCTGCGCCATGAGCACAATGAGCCCCGTCTGGCGCAAGTACGTCGATTTACCGGCCATGTTCGGGCCGGTGATGAGCATCAGTCGCGTACCGTCCGGCGAGAGCGTCACATCGTTCGGGACAAAGTTCAAATCAGGATTCACCGCGACAATCACCGGATGGAAACCGCCGCGAATTTCAATACCCGTCCCTTCAAAAACTTCAGGGCAAACGTAATTGTACTTGCGGGCCGCACGAGCAAAGCTGTACAAGCTATCGACTCGGGCAATCGCATCGGCAATGCCCTGGAGCTCGGCGCGCCAGCTGTTCACGCGTTCGCGGAGTTCGCAGAAAATCTTGTATTCCAACGCATGGATGTTGACTTCGGCATTGCTGATGACGGATTCACATTCCTTCATCTCGGGCGTGATATAGCGTTCGCCGTTCACCGTCGTCTGCTTGCGGATATACTCGTCCGGAATCGGCTGCGTGGCCTTTGCCATCTGCGCCTTCGTGATTTCGATGTAGTAACCGAACACGCGGTTGTAACCGACCTTCAATGACGGGATTCCGAGGCGTTCGCGTTCACGTCCTTCCAACGAAGCAATCCATTCGCGGCGTTCCTTGATGTCCTCGTTCATCGCATCGAGTTCAGCACTTGCACCCGGGCGGATCATTCCACCTTCGCGCACGGTCATCGGCAAGTCATCATTGAAGTACTTGAGCAAGTCTTCGCCACGGCCCTTTGCCGCGTTCAGCGTTTCACGTAGACCTTCAAAAAGCGGCGCATGCAAGCCTTCCAAAACGTCAGCGACCTTTGATGCCTGCGAAAGGGAACGTCCCATTCCCGCGAGGTCACGCGCATTTGCACGACCGCTACCGACACGGCCCATCAAGCGCTCCATATCGAGAATCGACGTGAGCGATTCCTTGAGTTCATCAAGCGCCACAGGATTCTGGACAAGCTCGCCCACCGCTTCTTCGCGTTCGCGGATGCGGTCCACAGCAATCAACGGATGGCTCACCCAGTCCTTGAGCGTACGCCCACCCATCGCCGTCACCGTAAAATCGAGCACCGAGCAAAGCGTGCTGGAATAATCGTCAGCATTCAGCGGACGCACGAGTTCCAAGTTGCGCAGCGTGCTCGGGTCGAGCGTCATGTAATCGTCCAGATTCAAGATCTCGAGCGTCGTAAAGTGCGACAGTTCGGACTTTTTCTGGTTGATCAAATACTGGAGCAATGCGCCCGTCACGGACGTTTCAAAAACGCGACCATCCAAGCCAAGGCCATCGAGCGCTTCGACCTTGAAGTGCGTAAACAGCACATCCTTTGCCTGGTCTTCTGCAAACAAAATCGCCGGAAGTTCGGTGACCAAGACGTTTTCCGCCTTGATCAAGTCCATAATCGCAGCTGGGATTGTCGTCCCTTCGGGAATCATGATTTCCTTGGGCATGCGGCGGCTAAACTCGCATTCGAAAGCCTGAACACTGCTACGGCACGTGGCCAAGTAACCCGTCGTCACATCAGCAATCGCAAACGCAGCCACATCCCCATTTCCGCCCTTTCCATCATCGCTTGTCGCGGGGACATAAGCGCAAAGGTAGTTTGCCTCTTTTGCATTGAGGTTTTCTTCGTTCATCGCCGTGCCGGCGCTGATGATTTCAACAATATCGCGCTTGACAATGCCCTTTGCAAGTTTCGGGTCTTCGACCTGTTCGCAAATGGCGATGCGGTAGCCTGCGGCCACCATCTTGGGCACATAGCGTTCAGCTGCGTGGTGCGGGAACCCGCACAAAGGCGTTGCACCGGAGGCGCCGTTATTGCGGCTCGTGAGCGTTAAACCTAAAATTTTCGAGGCGATTACAGCGTCATCTTCAAAAAGTTCAAAGAAGTCGCCCATGCGGAAAAACAAAATGCAGCCAGGATTTTCTTTCTTGATTTCGTAATATTGCTGCATCAACGGAGTAACGGCCATTAAGCATCTCCCATAGACAATTCAATCTGGTCAGTCGATTCTTCGAGCGGAGTCGGTTCTTCCGGAGCGTTATCAGGCTTGGAGTACTGCGGCACCAAAGCGCCCGCTTCCAAAAGTTCACTGAATTCGCGCAAACGCGGCAAATCTTCCGGAATGCGATTGATACCAAAGTATTTCAAAAATTCTTGCGTAGTCACGTAAGTATAGGGGTTACCGACCGTTTCCGCTCTTGCGCCCAAAGTAATAAAGCCCTTGTCAAGCAAGTTACGGATCGGACCATCCGCAGACGAAACGCCACGAACCTGTTCGATGGCAGCCTTCGTAATCGGCTGCTGGTACGCAATCACGGCAAGCGTTTCAAGAGCTGCCTGCGAAAGGCGTCTTGCATTTGCTTCCGGGAAGAGCTTGCGCACCCACGGATAATACTTTGCACGTGTTCTAAAGCGGTAACCGCCCGCCTGTTCCACAATTTCAAACGGAGACTGAATCTTGTTCAAAGAATCGTTCGCTGTAATGAGCGCATCCGCCACAGAACGAGCGTCCAAAAAGTCACCGAGAATTTCGCGAAGCTTCTTGAGCGTCACGACATCCGGAGACGCAAAGACGAGCGCCTGTATAATACGAGCCAGGTCTTCCCTACTTTCAACTTTCGGGAGTTCCGCCGATTCTTCGGCCAGTTCTTCGACATTCTGATCTTCAGCCATACGTTTGATCCTTTTGTCTAAAGCGGTCTAAAGTCACCTAGTTAGAATACAACCAAGTCGTTCTTGTGGATAAGTTCATCAGGAACATTCTTGCCCAAGATTTCGTGCACTTGGGCAGTCTTCTTGCGAAGCACAAGTTTGAGCGTTTCGCTATCAAAACCAGCAACACCGCGAGCCACAGGATTCTTCTTTTCGTCCTGGACTTCAATCAAGTCGCCCTTGTCAAAATGCTTCTGTACCGCAATCACGCCAACCGGCAACAAGCTCGAATGATTTTCACGCAAAGCCTTCACGCCGCCTTCATCGACAATCACGCTTCCACGCGGCGTCGTAATGAAGCTCAGCCAGCGCTGACGGCTATTGAGCTTTTTCTTGGAACCTGCAAACAACGTACCTGTTGCATTTTCAAAGAACACCTGATGCGGGAGCACCTTCATACCGCTAGCGAGGAACGCATTCGCGCCACTCTTCGTCACATTGCGAATGGCTTCGAGCTTGCTCCTCATGCCGCCGGTACTGACGGCGGACCCGGCCTCGCCGGGCTTTCCGGCGAGTGCCAAAATCGCAGGCGTGATTTCAGGAACAAAGTTCAACAAGCGGGCGTTCGGATTCTTCTTCGGATTGTCATCAAACAAGCCGTCTTCATCCGTAAAGATGAGGAGCAAGTCTGCATCAAGGAAGAGCGCCACATCGCTCGAGAGCTTGTCGTTATCGCCTACCTTGATTTCGGCAACGGCCAAAGAGTCGTTCTCGTTAATAATCGGAACAATCTTACGAGCAAGCATTGCCTTGATGGTGTTTTGCAAATTCTTGTAACGTGCACGGTCACGGAAGTCTTCTGCAGACAAAAGAATCTGACCGACGGAGAGTTGCACCCAGCGGAACATTTCGCGATAAGCGTACATGAGGTCAATCTGACCCACGGCAGCGCAAGCCTGCTTTTCGGCAAGCACGGTCGGCTTTTGGGCATAACCCAGTTCAGCCATGCCCGTACCCACAGCGCCACTCGTGACAATGACGACTTCCTTGCCGGCATCCATCAAGCGAGCCACGGAATCCGCGAGCTTCTGGATGTATCGCGTACGAACGCCACCACGCTCGGAATCCACGAGAATGCGAGAACCAATCTTCACCACCACGCGGCGAGCTTCATCTAAAATGTTCTTTCTTAATTCACTCATTTTTCAGTCGTTAGTTATTAGTCAATAGTTTACTTGCACACCACCAGGCGAATGGCATCGAGGCGGAGTTGCGGGTTAGCCACAATCTTCTTGCGTTCCTGCACGTTCTTGCGGAGCTGCTTCAAAGCTTCGCTCGTACCCGCCTTGCCACGCATCGAGAGCAAATGGTTCATGCGCTGGTATTCCTGTTCCGAACGAGCTTCCACGGCATTTGCCGCTTCTTCGGCATACTTCTTAGCCTGTTCAGAAACAATCAAGCGAGCCTTCGCAAGGCCATCCTTAGCAAAGTAACGGAGCGTCATATCGACAGCGGCATTGCCCTGCGGAACGCCAACGTCCTTGAGCGCAGCATTCGAAAGAGCATCGAAATGTCCAGACATGTTTTCGCCCTTCGCATTCACGAGCACCTTGAAATACTTCGGCCCTGCGATATCGGCACAGCCCCATTCTTCGGACACCGGAAGTTCCACAGCAAAGTTGTACTGCATCATGAGTCCGCGCAAACCAGAGTTCGGCCAAATCGCGCAAGACACCGTTCCGCGACCCATGCCCGTTTCGTAATCGAACACGCCTTGAGCAAGCGGATGATCCAAGCTGATAAATTCAATATCGTCGTGCGTCATCGCGACATCGCGATCGAACGTGACAGTCATGCAGGTGCCGCCATTCGTACGGCCATCGCCTTCCGAATCGCCGCCACCTTCGCCACACAAATCCGTCTGGCTGTTCACGCGGCCTCCTCCAGCGCTATACACGCCAGAAGCAAGTTCCGGCATGCCTGGCACGGAGCCCGCTTCGACTTGCGGTCCCATCGTGATAAGGAAACAACCCGACACAGAGCTCTTTTCGACATCAAGTCCGCGGTTCGTCAAAGAATCAAACACAAGATTCTTGAGTTCCGGTTCGGCATCAAGTTCACGAATTTCATCCGTGATTTCCTTTGCCTTTTCAGGATTGCGGGAGTTAAATTCCAGCAAGCGGTCACGGCCGTTTTCGATATGCTTACGCATCTGCTCACAGTCTTTCTTGACCTGCGGGATGACGTTCTTCACAAAGTTTTCAAGGCTAGCGCGCGGCGTTGCCAAAGCTTCAATCAAGGATTCCGTGTACTTGAGGAAGAGTTCACCACCGCTCATGAGCGGAGCGCCAAACGAATTCAAACCTTCGTTATACCAGCGGAACATCACTTCCTGGCCAGAGCCCTTCACGTACGGCACGTGGATGATGATGTCCTTGTCCTGACCAATGCGGTCCAAGCGGCCAATACGCTGTTCCACAAGAGCGGCATCAAGCGGCAAGTCGAACAAGACCAAGTGATGAGAGAACTGGAAGTTACGGCCTTCGGAACCAATTTCAGAAGCGATGAGCAAGTTAGCACCATCAGGCTTGCTGAAGTTTGCCGCAGCCTTGTCGCGCGCCATGATGCTCATATCTTCGTGGAACATCACAAACGCACCTTCGCCCAAAAATTCAAGGAGCAAAGTTTCAAGCGCCTGCACCACCTGAATCGATTCGCAAATCAACAAGACCTTTTCGTTCTTGTATTCCTTGAGGAATCCCTTAAGCCATTCAAAGCGTTCATCCAAATGCCAAGCATCCGAGAACCTTGTGCAAAGGAGACCATTCTCTTGAATGTCAGTCGATGCTTCGAGGTCACGATCGGCAGCCACTTCAACCATTTCGCGGTAAGCCGGATTCGGTTCGAGCGGAATTTCATCGAGCACACGCTTCGGGAAACCGCCCACGCCCTTACGCGTATTGCGGAACACCACAGAACCCGTGCCCATGCCATCGACAATGCGGCGCATCCATTCACCCGCCGTCATGGATTTTGAATTTTCCTGTTCAAGCCACGGACGAATTTGCGAGTTCTTCGGGACACATTCGTACAAGTCATCCCAGCTCATGTGGTGGTTCGGATCGGTCGGAAGCTTATTCAAATCTCGCACAAGCTTGAGGTATGCTTCCTGGTCCTTGATAAAATCGTTATAGTCTGCAAAACGCACCGGATCGAGCATCTTGAGTCGGTTGAACTGCGATTCCGGATGGAGCTGGAGCGGAGTACCCGTCAAAAGCAACACACCCTTCGAACGTGCAATCACTCTGTTCGCAAGCATGTACTCGTGGCTCGTGAAACCATCCTCGCACACCAGATGGTGGGCTTCGTCGATGATGGTCATGTCCCAGCTCGTCTTCAAGAGGTCTTCGATCAATGCAGGCTGCGCCATCAAAAAGTCAATGGACACGATGATGTCGTTACTCTGCATGAACGGGTTCGGCTTCGTTTCGTCTTTCGCAACCCCCACAAAAAGCCCGCGGATATAGCCTTCGTCCACCAGCGTAAAGAGCTGGTTAAAACGACGTTTCATTTCAATCATCCACTGGTGCTTCAGCGTTTCCGGGACAATCACGAGCGTACGCTGGATGCGGCCCCTCGACTTGAGCGCATGCCAAATCATGCCCGCTTCAATCGTCTTACCCAAACCCACTTCGTCCGAAAGCATAAGCCTCGGGAGCGTCGAACTTGAGCATGCGCGGTAGCAAAGGTAATACTGGTGCGGAATCATGTTCACACGCGGACCAATCATGCCACGAACCGGCGAAGACGTCCACTTGTAAAACATTTCCATCGCATCTTCATGACGTAAAAAATCGCGTGACGAGCAAACTTCGTCATCGGCCAAAGCCCTAAACAGCACAGCCGGTCGAGCCGTCGAAAGTTTCGAACTCAGCTCGGATTCCTTCATCTCCTTGCCGTTTCGTCCGACATAAACCATGATACCCGAATCTTCGCGAACAGAGTCCACCACAAAAGAGACTCCCTTTTCGCTCTTGACAGTCTCACCCACTTGCAACACAAAACGTTCAATAGGAGCTTCTTCGGTTCTGTAAATTCGAGCTTGACCGATTGAAGGGAACAAAATCTTGACAGTACGTCCCTGGACTTCGGAAACAATACCAAGTCCCAGGGTGGGCTCGGCTTGGCTAACGTAACGCTGACCAATTTTAAACATCATCATAACCCCTAAATTTACAATTTTTTCAAAAATTCGGCTTGCGAACTTTTTACTAAATTATTCCACAACATGAAATGGTTTTACATTGACACTTCAATCACCGACGGGGACAGGCGCCAAGGCCCTTTCTCTATCGACGAAATCAGGAATTTTGTCAACGAAGGCAAAATAAAAGATGAAACTCTTGTTTGGCATAGCGGTGAAACAAATTGGAAAGCTTGGAAGGACTATCCCGAAGCAACCGAGGCACCGGAACCTACAGAAGAAGAACTCCTGAAACAGACTATCGAGACGCTTCTCCAAAGCAAACTGAGTCGCAAACGTTTTGCAGGATTTTTTGTACGCGCCAACGCATTTGTTATAGACAACATAATTCTTTCTGTTGTCGGTGCAATTTTCCTTTATTTGTTAAGTCTCACGGGTTTTATCGATTTGAATGCCGTTACCGAAGTAGCAAGGCAATATATTGAAGACCCGACTTCTTCCGACATCGTCGCCAAAGCGCTCGAACTTCCCGGAATGTCTACATTCTTTACCATTTGGAGCATTGTCCAAGCGGCTTACTTTATCGTATTCCATGCCATTTGGGGAGCAACCCCCGGCAAAAAGCTATTCCACATTCACGTAGAAATGGCTGGCGGTGAAAAGCTCTCGTGGGCATTCTCGATTTTCCGCTTTATCGCAAGCATCGTAACGCAAGCGACTATTATCTTTTATGGTCTAGGCTACCTTATCGTCCTCATCGACCCGCAAAAAAGGGCTTTGCACGACTTTATCGCAAGAACACGAGTAGTCCATGACCCGATAGAACAAAAGTTTAATAAAGAGGTTTAATTTATATGGATCAGTTTATCGTTCCTCAAGTAAAAGCACCAGTCAATGGTGAAGTTGAAATTTCTGGTGCAAAGAACGCAGTACTTGCCGTCATGGCCGCAGCCCTCCTCGCCGATGGAGTTTCCGAAATCACGAACGTTCCGCACTTGAAAGACATGAAGACCATGTCCGATGTGCTCCGCGTTATCGGTTGCCACATCAACGGCGGAAGCCATGTTTTGAAAATCGACACTCATGGCGTAGACCACTTGGAAGCCCCATACGAACTCGTGAAAACCATGCGTGCCAGTTTCTACGTGCTCGGCCCACTCGTCGCAAGATTCGGTCGCTGCCGCGTATCGCTCCCCGGCGGATGCGCCTGGGGCCCGCGTCCCGTTGACCTGCACCTCAAAGGTCTCGAAGCTCTCGGTGCAAAGATTACCGTTACGCACGGCTACGTCGAAGCGACATGCGAAGGCCGCCTCCCCGGCGGAAACTTCAACTTCCCGATTTCTAGCGTCGGTGCAACGGTCAACGTATTGATGGCGGCGACACTCGCCAAGGGCGTAAGCGTCCTGCAAAACGCCGCTCTCGAACCCGAAATTGATAACCTCATCGACTTCCTCACCAGCATGGGCGCAAAAATCCAGGGCCGCGGAACGCGCACCCTCACCGTCCAGGGTGTGGAATCCCTCCGCCCGGGTACAGGCGTCACCATCCCGGACCGCATTGAAGCAGGCACGTTCCTCTGTGCCGCCGCCATCACGCGCGGCCGCGTCAAGGTCACGCGAATCATCCCGGAACACATCGCCTCTACGCTCGATGCGTTCCGCGAAATTGGCTGCAAGGTCAACGTTGGCGCCGACTGGGCCGAAGTTGATGCACGTCAGCAGGAACTCAAGCCGATGAGCCTTGTGACCCTCCCGTTCCCAGGATTCCCGACCGATATGCAGGCCCCGTTCATGGCAACACTCCTCTCGATTCCGGGCAACAGCCTTGTGCAAGATACCGTCTATAACGACCGTTTTAAGCATGTCGCTGAACTCGAACGTTTGGGAGCCTCCATCCAGCTGAACGGCAACACAGCAACAATCAAGGGCGGCCTCCCGCTCGAAGGTGCCGACATCATGGGTTCCGACCTCCGCGCAAGTGCAGCTCTCGTGCTCGCAGGCCTCATTGCAGAAGGCGAAACGACCATCAGCCGTATTTACCACCTTGACCGTGGCTACGAAGATTTCGAAGCCAAGATGGCTAAGATTGGCGCCACCGTCAAGCGTTTCAACCCCGACGCCCGCGACGAATAAAAAATCATGCCCGCCACCAAGCGAGCAAAAATCTCTTTATATGAAATCGGCAGGCGCATTCGCCTGCCATTTTTTTACGTCACCCTGAGACCATTTCTCACCTCGTCATCCTGAGGCGAAGCCGAAGGATCCTGTTATATTCCGTAATGCGCAATTATCGCATCTGTTCGCGGCAAACTTGTTCTGCCGAGCGCCCGTCCGTAGACTTAAATTCTAGCATAGACTGTAATTGCAAGGCAGCCTGTTCCTGTTCCGTTGTCGAAGCACAAGTATTGTTTGAAAGAATCTTCTGCAAGTACTGCTTTTGACGTTCCAAATCACATTCCTTGCCGAAAAGCGATGCAAGTTTGAACATGCTAGCACAAGCCTTCAATCCTTGCGGGTATGTCTCCACGAGATTTGTCAATATCGTCTTGGCTTTTGCCACCTGATTCACTTCAATCAAGCAAAGAGACATCCAATAAAGAGCGCCTTCAGCCATTTCGCCCTTTTTCACAAGCTCATAGACCTGCTTAAAACCATTGTACGCAAGTTTGTATTCACCACGATGGTAATCTGAATGAGCCGCATTGAACATCGTCTCCGCTTCCACCATTTTTTCGGCGTTAGCATCCGATTCCATCACAGCGCTTGCCGCACCATTGCTTACCACAACCTTTTTGGCTAAAATCTTATCGGACTTTCCGATGAGCATATCCAAACGATATTTAATTTCTTCTTGGCGCGTATCACGGCGCACCGATTCTTCACTCATGCGTTTTGTAAGAAGAGACACTTCGGCCTGCAAGCGCTTCTGCGCCACGGCAGCAGCATCGAGCTGAGCTTTAATGCTATCGAGTTCAACCTTAAGCGCATTATTTTCAGCCGAAAGAGCCTTATAGGCAGAATCATTTTTTACCATAATTTCATCGCCTACAGCCTTCATTTCTTTTGTACGCAGTATAGTAATGCTACTGCATCCCGAAAGCATAAACGATGCCAAAACAACACCTAAAGAAATCGCTTTAAAATTCATAATTCGCCCCCTACTCGTTATTTGCAATGGATACGCGGAAATGGGCTCTGCGGTTCTTGGAATATGCGCTTTCGTCAGAACCCTGAACCTTCGGGCGTTCCTTTCCGTAACTTACAGACATCAACCTGTTTCCATCCACACCATATGCAATCAAGAAATCCCTCACGACACTCGAACGACGAGCTCCTAAAGAAAGATTATAATCTTCGGTACCGCGAGCATCCGTATGCCCTTCAACCGTAACAAGGAAGCGGGTTTCATTTACCAAAATTTCTGCCACTTGTGCAAGCAGACGCTTTGCATTTTCAGTCAGTTCGGAGCGGTCATAATCGAAGTAAACGTCTTCGAGCATAATGCGGTTGATCATTTCTTCCAAGCGAGCACGATCGGCTTCAAGGCGTTCTGCTTCCAAGCGAGCCAAGGAATCGGCACTCAACGTGTCCGCAATAAGAGCATCGAGATTGAGCGAGGAATCCGCAGGTGCTTCCGGCGCAGTTTGCGGTTGAGGATCCGTCTCCGGTTTTTCCTTGCTGCAGCCCCAAGCAAACAAGGCTACAGCCATTCCCATCAACGTGAGTTTAAATATCTTACCCATATTTTACGCTCCTCTATTTATTTTTTCTCGTCAAAAAACCAAGACCATGTGGGCGACATATTTTCGGCACCATTCGTAATGCGAGTCACGCCGCTTCCATCTTTACGCATAATATAAATTTGATAATTGCCGCCACGGTCACTGGCAAACGCAATCAGCTTGCCATCCGGCGACCAAGTCGGGTGTTCATTGTTCCCTGCGTTCGATGTGAGCTGGATAATATCCGTTCCATCCAAAGCGCACGTATAAATATTCATTTTGCCATCGTCCATCGATGTATAGACAATGCGGTCACCATCCGGAGACCAGCTCGCACGTTCATTGTAATGGCCCATATATGTAATGCGCCTTACATCCGAGCCATCTTTACCAACAGCATAAACCTGCGGAGAACCGCCGCGGTCACTTGTAAAAAGCACTTCACTTGCAAACGGGCTCCAAGAAGGGCTCACCTGATTCGATTGCAAATGCAAGAATTTCTGAGCAGAGCCAGTCTTCATATCACCGCGATAAATTTCAGTTTTCGCCCCATCCATCACCGCGAAAAGGAGTTCACCGGTCTTTGGGTTCACTGCAGGGCTAAACGTCTGCTTGTACTGCGTAAAGAGCGGAGTTTCTTTACCGCCAAACGTGATGGCATAGAGGTTCGGGTGCTGTTTGCGGAAGTTCACATAAACTAAGCCCTTATTGCCTTTTTGCCAAACGGGCATCGTATTAATCGAAGAATCACGCGTAATCTGGCGGCGGGAAAATCCATCGTAATCGGAAATAACCACCTGCTTCATACCATCGATTTTCGAGACATAAGCAAGCTTTGTCGAAGCGACACCACGTTCACCGAACAAGCGATAAACGACCTTGTCAAAGAACGAATGAACCGCCTGACGCACGTCATAAGGCTTCACGGTATAGCTTTCGCCGAGCAAGACATCCTTTGTTTCAGCGGCATACAAATAACAATCGAGCTTGATTTTTCCGTCAGAAAGTTTCGTGGCGGTACCGGTCACATACTGGCGTGCGCGCTTCTTGCTAAAAAGCACCAAGTCAAACTTATCCGAAGGAACGGCTTCAAAACGCCCGGAGAGATTCGCATCACGCGTCAGAATCTTATGCGGAGCTTCGCTCGTCCACTTAATTTGTCCATTTTCTTCAAAAGGCACAACACCTATCGGCATCGTCTGGAAAACAGAAATACCCACATCCACAGCAATCGTATCAATCGCCGCAAACGAAGGCACCGCAAGCGCCATCGCAACAAACACAAAAAGCAATTTTATTTTTTTCATAGTTATTTTCTAGTTCGGCGTAAAGTTAAACTGCAACACAAGACTTGCGCCTTTGTACGTCGGCGGAAGTTCCGGCAACTTCGAGATTTTCACGGCACGCATTGACAAGTGGTCCCAAGCAGTATTCGAAGAAGAACGCTTGAGGAATACGCTCGTAATCATGCCCGAACGTTCCACCGTAAACTGCACCGTAGTCTTTGCATCTCGATCAATCGTAAGCCCGTTCGGCGGATTGAAATTGCTCATGATTTTTGCCTTAGCGCGTTCCAGGAACACCTGCATCAGCGGGTCCATATCAATCGGGTTCACCGCCTTGAGGCTAGGCATTTCAAACGACTTCTGCAAATTCAAATCGTCGATATTGAAGTCATCGTCATCCTTCGGCTTTTTCGCAGGCTTTTTCTCGACTTTTTTCTTCTCGACAGTTTTCTTTGCAATCTTTTCCACCGGCTTTTCAACAGGCTTCTCGACGGGCTTCGGCTTTTCGACCTTTTCTTCCGGTTTCTTTTCTTCGGCCTTGGGTTCCGGCACAGGCACGGGTTCCGGCGTATCCGGCTTCACTTCGGGAGCGGGTTCTTCGGGCACCTGCGGAGCCTCCGGCTCGAGCGTCTTTTCTGGAGTCGGTTCCGGAACAGGCTCCGGTTCAGGAGTCGTTTCGGGCACAGGTTCTGGAGGAGCCGGTGGCGGAGGTTCTTCCTTCGGAGCTTCTTGCGGTTCAGGTTCCGGCAAAGCCGCCTTAGCCACAGGTTGCTGAACAGGCTCATCGACCTGCACCATTTCGAACACGGGAATTTCTTCTGCAGGCTTGCTCAAATCAATATTATTGAGGCCAATCAAAGTCCCGACAACCGCCAAATGAAACACGACAGCACACACGATGATATTGAACAAAGATCCATCGTTTTCCGTCTCGAAATATTGGATATGGTCCCTATTTCTTTTCATTTACCAATTCGTCTTTTGGGGTCATCGTCAAAAAACCGAGTTTCGTCACACCAAGTTTTTGCACTTGAGTCACAACCTTCATCACAAAGCCATAGCTTACCGCTTCGTCCGAGTTGATGACCACCGCCATTTCGCCATTCCACAGCGACTTGAAAATGCTTTCGAAACTTTCCATATCCACCTGCATATCGGCAATGAATATTTCAAGATTCTTGGTGATAGAAACCTTTAAAAGTTTTTGCTGTTCCATCGTCGGAGCCTTTACCTGCGGGAGATTTACCTTGACTCCCTGACTCATCAATGGCGCACACAAAATAAACACAATCAAGATAGCGAACACGATATCGATCATGTTCGTGAGGTTCAGTTCTTGCTTTAAGTCCTTACGGCGGCTGCGTTTCACGCTTCCTCCTCGGCAACTCCTTCAACAGCAAGCATGTCCCCTCTTTTGAACAAACTTAAAACTTGAGAGCCAAAGTTATAGTACGAAGTTTCGTTGCTTCCATTTTTCGAAGTAAAGTAATTGTACCCGGCAGAAGCAGGGATTGCAACCACAAGGCCCGCAACCGTAGTGATAAGCGCCATGGCAATACCCGGAGCAACAACAGTCAAGTCAGCAGAGCCATGATGACCAATCTGGAAGAACGCAATCATGATTCCCCAAACGGTACCAAGCAAGCCAAAGAACGGAGCCAAGTTAGAACTTGTCGCCAAGAAAGTCAGGTAACGGTCTTCGTCCATGCGAATACCTTCAATAGAGCGCTGGATAGCATCTTCAAGCAAAGAGGCTCGATGCTGAAGGGATTCGTAACTCACTTTTCCCTTGAACTTGGATACTTCGTTCAAGACTTCAACGCTCAGCAAACGCAATGCGCTATCGTTAGAAACTGTACAAAGCTTTTGCAGTTCCGAAAAATGTCTCAGCTTGCCGAACTCTTTAAAGAACTTTGCATTGGCACGCAAATTCGACTTGTGCTTAAAGAACTTCACGATGATGATTCCCCAGGAGCCAAGCGACATAAAGGCGAGAATTCCAAGAATAATCATCGTCACAATATCGGACTGCGTAATCATTTGCCATACAGGTACAGTATTGTTCAAGACAACCTCCAAAAAATATTTACAAAAATATACATGCTATATTATAATACAAAAAAGCACTTAAAAAAGAAAACACAAAGCAATAATCAACACTTTTTTTGACAAATGCAGCGAAACTACATTTTTACATGATATTTTTTGTATATTAAAATCACAAAACAATATTAATGGATTTTTATTCCAAGGAGAAAACAATGAAAAAACTCATCGCATGTCTCGCTCTTGCAGCAATGTTCGTAGGTTGCTCTAGCAATCCTCCGCAGACTCCGCAAGAAAAGCAAGCAAGCCTTCTCATCGAAATGCAGATGCAGAAGAAGAGCTACCTCAAGCAGCACATCCCGGCCGGTATCGGTATCGGTGAATCCGCTGACGAACAGATTGCTTACGAAAAGGCCGACCAGAATGCACGCGTAGACCTCGCCAAGTCTATCGATGCACAGACCAAGGCTTTGATCAAGAACTTCAAGGAAGATGTGAGCGATGAAATTGCCGAACACTTCCAGAGCACGTCCAAGACTTCTGTTAGCCAGCGCCTCAACGGTGCAACGCTTTCTGACGTCAAGGTCGAAACGACTGCAGATGGCAAGTTCAAGGTTTATGGCGTTATGACGCTCGACTCTGACCTCGTCTCCGAATACATCAAGATGCTCGAACAGCAGGAAAAGAAGGAAGAAGCTGAAAAGATTCGCGCCGCTGCTGAAAAGGCTTACGCAGAACTTGACGAAATGGACGACTAATCCAACTTAAGTTTCAAGCAAAAAGACATTGGCTTAGCCAATGTCTTTTTTTTATATAATCGCACACACGCGCCAATTAACGGTGTTCGTTCGTCGTGGGCTCCATGCCACGGAAGAACGCAAGCCCGTCAAAATCATCCTTGAGCGCCTGCACAGTCGCACCAATCATATAAAGGCTACCGGTAATAAGAACCGGCGAGCCATCCGTAACATTAGCGCAGACGTCATTGAGATATTCACGAGAAAACTCGCCCGCACTAGCAACGTTCAATCCAAGTTTTTCAAGTTCGCCCTGCAAGTCTTCCAGTTCACGAAATCGCGGATACGGAGTACGCGTAATATGCCAATGACTTACATGCGGAGCCATGAGCTTGAGCATTTCGCCCACATCCTTATCGCGGAGTGCACCAAATACGCAATGGAACTTTTGATTTGGGTAATACTTGTCCAACGCTTCGACCAAACGACGAACCGCATGAGAATTATGAGCGCCATCTAGAACAAACTTCGTTATGCCGTTTGCATCGATTAGCTTTTGCATGCGGCCCGCCCAAGAGCGTGTCGTAAGAGTCTTGAGCGCAAGCGCTTCATCAAAATTCTTCAAGAACAGTTCCGCCGCCTTGAGCGAAAGGCTTGCATTTTCAATATAATGTTGTCCTAAATTCGGAAGTTCAATATCATTACGAATTGTAGGAACGACACACGAACATCCGTGCGAAGCCGCATAAATTTTGGCTTCTGCAATCAGCGAATCACTCAGGCCACCAAGCACAAACACCTTGCTATGGCCATTAGAAAGAATATTTTGTGCAGAACCGGCAACGCCCATTTTTTCTTTGAGAATTGCGCTTTCCGTGCTTCCAAGAACTTCAGTGTGCTCCAGCCCGATACTCGTGAGCACAATCAATTCACCATCGGCAACAGCAGTGCTATCCAAGCGACCGCCCATGCCAGCTTCAAGAACGGCAACATCGATATTTTGTTCTGCATAATAGAGGAACGCGACAATAGTCAACACTTCAAAGAACGTCGGTTCGACTTGAGCTTCTTCGGCAGCCGCCTTGACTTTCAAAAGCAAACGTCCAAGAGATTCTTCATCAATCGGCAAATCGTTTACGCGGATGCGCTCGCGCAAGTTCACCAAGTGCGGACTCGTATAAAGTCCCGTCTTGAGGCCATGCGCCTGCAAAATTCCAGAAAGATAATAGCTCGAAGAACCCTTACCGTTCGTACCAACAACATGAATCGTCTTGAACTTTTTTTGAGGATTTCCAAGGACTTCGCAAAGTTTACGCGTAGAAGCAAGCCCAGGCATCATCCCGAAAATGAGCCGGGAATTCAAATATTCTAATCCGTCTTGAAGCATATTGTAAATATAAAAAAAACAGAAGCTAGGTAATAGGTATTAGGAATTAGGGGTTAGGTAAATAAACACGGCAAAGCCGTCTAATTAAACGAGCGAAGCTAGTGATACTTATCCTAAAACCTATAACCTAACACCTACATAATTGATTACATTTATCTTGTTCACTTTTAAAATCAAGGGTTATTTATATGAAAGTTTCAGCAAAAGCTGTCGCTTTGCTTTTCTGCGTTTTTGCAGCAACATCATTCGCCAAGGTCAATCCTTTGGCTGCACCACAACATTACAATTACCGCGATGCAGGCAAGCAGATGCGACGCATCTACTATGGTGAACTCCAGGAAACGCTCTACTGCGGATGCCGCTATCTCGACAAAAAGAAAGTCGATTTCAGCACCTGCAATTACAAGCCGCGTGAAAACCCGAACCGCAAGAGCTACAAGCGCACCGAACGCATCGAATGGGAACACATCGTCACCGCCCATAACATGGGCCAACACCTCCCCTGCTGGCGCGACGGCGGTCGCAAGAACTGCAGCGCGAACGACACCACATTCAAGATTATGGAAGGCGACCTTCACAACCTCTATCCCGCCATCGGTGAAGTCAACGGAGACCGCAGCAACTTCATGTTCAGCCAGTGGACCAACACTCCGGAACCCATGTACGGGCAGTGCGAAACCATCGTCGATTTCAAGGACAAGAAGGTCCAACCCCGCAAAGAAGTCCGAGGCCTGATTGCCCGCGTACACTTCTACATGGAAAAGACCTACAACATCAACCTTTCCAAGCAAGACCGCAAGCTTTTCGAAGCTTGGGACAGGGCATACCCCGTCACAGAACGCGAATGTGAGCGCGACCGCCGCATTTTCAAGGTCCAGGGCGACCACAACCCGTTTGTCTTCGAAAAATGCCAAGAACCAGCCGCACCGGTCGAGCCTGTTGACAGCCTAAAAGCAAATAACTAAATTTGGGACTCCAAATCTCGCATGTCGTGCCAAGCTCTGCCAACATGCGAGCGTAACCAAAGAGCTTCCTCAAAGAGGTAAATATGTCCTCCTTCCGCGGACCTAAAGGTAAAGTAGCACGCTCTCTCGGCGTTGCCGTTTCTCAGAAGACTCAAAAGGCTCTCGACCGCCGCAACTTCGCACCTGGCCAGCATGGTCAGACCCGCAAGAAGTCTGCTTCCGTTTACAAGCAGCAGTTGGTCGAAAAGCAGCGTCTTCGTTTCACCTACAACATTTCCGAAGCTCAGCTTGCCAAGGCATACAAGGAAGCTAACCGTCGTGAAGGTTCTGCAGGTGACAACCTGATGATCTTGCTCGAAACTCGTCTTGACGCAGTCGTCTACCGCATGGGTTTTGCCCGTACGATCTTCGCTGCTCGTCAGTACGTTGCACACGGTCACTTCACTGTGAACGGTGTTCGTAGCTTCTCTCCGAGCCGCCTCATCAAGGCTGGCGACGTGGTTGCCGTTCGTGAACAGTCTAAGGAACACGTGCAGATCAAGGAAGCAATCGCTTCTGCAGCTGCCGCTCCGGAATACTTGTCTGTCGATCTCGGCAAGATGCAGGGTACTCTCGTGAAGCTTCCGCTCCGCGACCAGATCCCGGTCAAGCTCGAAGAACAGCTCGTCGTGGAATACTACTCCAGGTAGTAAACCGCTTAGAGTTGCAAAGACTCAAGCTTTTAAAGACGCTCGCAGAAATGCGGGCGTTTTTATTTGTTTAGGCTACATCCTCACAAAGTGTTGCTAGACGAGCTTTGTCCACAATCTACGCAAAAACCCGATTTTTTGAGGTTCATGACGAGATTGGCAATCGGTAGACGGTTGTTCAATGGGAACGGATTCTTGCACTTCGGGGACTGGTACTGCAACGGGGTCAACTTATTTTTGCTCAACGGCAGTAGGTTGTTTGCCCATTGCGGTCGCATCCATTACACGCCACATATCGGCAAGTTTTTTGAAGTAGTTTGCGGCATACACACCATCACGTCTTACTCCATCGTTATATAGTTTCATCCAGCTTTCTGCATTAGCTTCGCATTGTTTAACCATTTCGTCGCAATGACTTTTGCTAAATATGCGTTTAGGAGCAGCAGGAATATCATAGTAGGAGTACGGCTCGACAATACCATGCGCCCGCTTACCGATATATTTCTTGATTAGCTGCATAAATTCAGCAAATTCTTTTTCCGGCAATATCCGCGAAATGTAGTTAGACATGCTATACATAGCATCAGCAAAAATATATGTTTTTTCTGTTGCACGATATGGAAATTTTGACTCGATTCTTCCTTGCCAATCATAGCACAAATGACATATACCAGTATCGGAAAAACCGGCATAGGTGCTTTGGTCGTCTGCATTAGTAGCGATAGACATAACGCGACCATTAGTCAATGAACGAACTACCCAAATGCTAGGATGTCCCTCTATCTGAATATCCAAACAATTACCGAAATGGTCATAAGTATAATGTTCCTTCCCATGGTCTCGGATTTGGGTTATCCAGGCCCCAGTACGATCAGTATGGATAATCGCATCTTGATAGAAAGAACACCCGCTCGGTATTGTCGGTGGGCATAACTCATATTGCTTGTATCTACGCTTAACCCCTTTATTCTCCTCGGCAAAGCCGAGCATTTCATTAAATAAAGGATGACTCTTCATAATACGCTTGGAGAACATGTTTACAAAAGCGTATAGTTGAGAGTCGGTAAAAATATTGTTCGGGTGCTTGATGCAACGGGCCAAATAATAGTGGGCTAGTATATGATTGCGTTTAGAAAGGCGAACGATGTTTTCCGGTATCATATCTAGCGATGATACAAGCCTTGTCTTTTCACAACCTAATACATATTTGTAAAATGCAGCCGGAACAATGTGGTGTCCTTCCAGATCATTTCCGGCATCTGCTGTGGATATAAGTTCGATGTACTTATTGGCGTATGGATTGTACAAATCAATGCAGTCGCGCAAATGTGGTATCATTTCAATATCCATTAGTTGTTCTTCTGGGGGTTATGGTCAATCAGCAACATTTGGGGTGGACATAGCCTTTCGTTCATAAAGAAACTAACGATTTACAATAAAATGCGCTTTTTCTTCAAAAGACAAATCGTTGATAGACTTCCCCACTTTTTTTGCATACTCCACAAGAGCCCGATGATCGTATTTACAAGCAGGCGGATTGCGGTATGGATCAGGAAATCCCAAATACTCGCACTGAACATCTGATAAATTCATAGTCTTTTTATCAGTTCCACTCATATGTATAATTCTCCAAAAGCCTTTGAGCAGTATTAGTTTCAATCAAAAAATGATACGGATGAAGGATTCCCACAAAGAAACACCCTAGAGCATTAATATAATGATTTAAAAGGTCTTTGTTAAGGGCGAAGCCATAAACAAATCCATCATACCCCCATTAAAAAGACATATCTACGGCAATCGCAAAAAGATGTCCCCCAACCCCATTATATTTCTTTTTTCCATACAAATGGACATTATTTTGGGGAGCTGTACTTGCCCAATGCAGTTTATTCAATCGTTCCTGTTTCTAGATTCTTGAGGCAAGGAACCATTTCATCAAGCCATATATCAACACAGCCTTTTATTATTCTATTCATTTTTTCTCCAATCGTTACAAACAAAAAAAAAACGACTTTAAAAGTTTCACGAGATTAACATAACTACTTTAAATGTCATAATCTGGCATTTATCATTTTTTTTCGAAAAAAACATCATTTTTCTTAAAGCAGTTCAAAACACATCAAACAGTTTTTGCATTTTCCACACGCAAAGTAATCTCGCAGTCCAATACATTTCTATTTTACTTGTCATGAGAAACATTTTTGAAGAAATTGGTAAGACTCCCGCCGAAATCGAGACAAAACTCAACAAGGCTTTCGCACAGCTCTTTGAGGGCGACCGCGAAAACGAACGCATTTGCTTTGACAAGGGCAACGACATGGCCTACATCGTGGATATCGGCCACAACGACATCCGCTCCGAAGGTATGAGCTACGGCATGACTGTTGCCGCACTTCTCGGCAAGCAAGACCTTTTTAACAAGCTCTGGAAATTCGCCAAGACGCATATGAAGAATACCGAAGGCGACCTCGCCGGTTATTACTCCTGGCAAGTTTCAACCGCCGATTTCACGATGATGGACCCGGGTGCAGCCCCAGATGGCGAAGAATATTTTGCCGCAGCTCTCCTTTATGCCGCCAAGGTTTTCAATAGCGAAGAATACAAACGTGACGCCATCGAGCTCATCAACGATATGGCGCACAAGCCGCAAGCTGGCGATGTGTACACGATGATGGACGTGAATGCCGGCCTCGTGCGATTCTCGCCCATGAAAGGTAACGATTACACCGACCCGAGCTACAACACGGTCGCCTTCTACAGAATGTACGGTGAAGCAAGCGGTGATGCAATTTGGAACAAGATTGCAGACAACAGCGTTGCCTATTTGAAAAAGGCTTGCCACCCGGTCACGGGACTTGCCGCCGACTACAGCGAATTTGACGGAACGCCGAAGAAAACACCATGGCATCCGGAAAGCGATTGCTTCTGCGGTGATGCTTGGCGCGTCGTGTGGAACATCGGACTTGATGCCGCCACATTGCAAGACAAAGGCGAACGCGCAGACGTGAGCGAATGGGAAGTTTCTGCGGTCAAGAAAATTCTCGGCTACCTCAACAGCCGGCGCCCGTATCTCGCCGACATGCGTGTCGACGGGAGCGCGTTCCCGCGCGAGGCAAGGCCTGCTACGGGCGGCCTGATTGCCATGAACGCAGCATCGACAGTAGCACTCCCCGCAGGCGATCCGCTCATCAAGCCATTTGCAGAAGACTTGTGGAATATGGAAATCCCGACCGGACTCTGGCGCTACTACGACGGACTCCTGTATATGCTCGGACTCCTCGCCTGCTCCGGGAAATTTAACGTTTAAAACCTAGTGTTTCTCGACCACTCTACCCAGCGGCGTCTGCATTTGGCGCCGCTGTTCTGCATATATAGTCGGCGCCACAATGTGATAAATCGCTTCTTTCACCATCGTCCCGACATTGAAAGCAAACGAGTCAAACACATAGCGATAGCTTTCGATAGTATCATCAAAACCAACCACGTACGGCGCAGGCAATTTTTTCGCCTTGAAATAATCAATCAACGAAGCCGCCACCCAATCGTTTGAACAGACAAACTTATCTAGTGTTGCCGACTTCAAAAGTTCGCCAAGAACGTTATCCAAAAATTTCTGACTATCGATGCCTGAATTTTTCGCCACATCCATCAAGTCGAACGGAGACGCAAAACGTTCGTCCACAAGTGGCACGACTTCTGCCCCTGCTTCGATAAGCCCTTGCAACCTAGCCTTGGACCAAAAACTCGCATGGTACGGCGAAAGATAATGAACCGGCCCCATATTTTTATTCTTGAGGTAACGCCCAACAATCACGCCTGCTTCTTTGCCAAATGCCACGTTGTAGAACGCCCATTTTTTGCGGTTTCGGGCACTGACCGGCACCATGTCCGGCGCGTATTCCCACCAGACCGAAATCGGATTTTTGAACATGGCAAAATGCGCAAACAGTTTTGAAGCATCATTGACAAGCCAAGTCGAGAGAAACACGCCCAAGCAATGCGTATCGTTCTTTATCGAAAACGTGCTACCATCCGACACAAAGAATTGATTCGACGCTTCGTGATACCCGATAAACTTCACCGCAATTTTCTGCTCTGCGGCAATCTGCGCAAACGTGCGAAAAACATCGGATTCGCGTTCCGATTCGATTTTTAAACGACCAAATTCATCTGAACGGTGCACAAACAAAACGTAATTTGATTTTCCGACCGTACGTTCTTCGCTGAAAAAGAACCTGTGCCCAACATGGCGCAAAATTCCCTGCGAACTTTTCTGCATCAAGAACTTTTTTACAATGTACGGAGAAACACCATAACGGTTCGAAAGTTCCTTGCACGAAGGAAGTTCATCAAAAGCATTGAGGACTCCGCTATCCAAATCATTCTGAAATAGACGTTCAACGACAGAATAGACACTTTCTTCGGGTTTCACCTCAAACGATGGTGCAGAACCCCAAAAGCAACCCTTACCGTGAACTAGCTGGATACGGCCATCGGCAGATAAAAGTTTGTATGCCCTATGAACCGTATTGACGGAAAGTCCAAGCCTTTCTGCCATTTTACGCACAGAAGGCATTTTTTCACCGTCTTGAAAACCAGCATTTACAATAGATTTTTTTACGTCTTCAATCAGCAACTTTCAAAACCTCGTCATTTTATAAAATAAAAAAATTTCCTGAAAATAAAATTTGTAAATTTCCCTCTATGAGAATTGGTTTAGTATTTATGCTTTTGGCGGCATGCATCACCGTCGCCGCCCCCGCAAAAAAGGCTTCCGCGAAAAAGTTCAAGGATCCACGTGACGGACACACTTACAAGATTGTCAAAATCGGTAACCACAACTGGCTAGCCGAGAACCTCACGTACAAGACAACAAAAGGCAGCTACTGCTATAACGACGACAAGACGAACTGTCACAAGTACGGACGACTTTACACATGGAAGGCTGCAATGAAAGCCTGCCCTACCGGCTGGAGACTCCCCGACCGCAAAGACTGGAATTTCCTGAGCAAGTATCTCGGTTCTAGCAAGAAGAACGGATTCAGAGTCAAGCAAGCGGGCCAGCGCATCTGCTTCGGCAACAACGATATGTGGAGTCCTTACTGCGAAGAAACCAAATCATCATTCAACGCGTCTGGCAAAAGCGACACGCATTTCGCTTACGAAGACATGGAAAAATCCGCATTCTTCTGGACCGCAACCGAAGAAACGACTTACATTGCAAACTTCGTGACCATCGGCGGTTACAACGAACGTTATGCGGAACGCGCCATCGAAGAGAACAACGCTTTCTCCGTCCGTTGCATCGAGAAATAACTAGCAGCAGTTAGCAAGTAGAAAATCCAGACTTTATAGAAAAGGCCCTGTCCGATGGACAGAGCCTTTTTTCCAAGGAGTTGCTATCATTTTTTTATTTTGTTTTATACAACGGAATAGAGCCCCCGTTATCAAAGACAACATAATCAACATCAGTAAAACGAGAATCCTTTTCTATCTGAAGTGAAATGCGAGACGGACAAATACAATTGGTCGCATACAAGCTTCCTGTATTTTTCGAATTTACATACAAAACACCTTCGTACGCAACAACTTCAAATTCAGCATTTTTCACACCACATCCCAACTGAATATTTTCAAGACGAAGAGTAACAAAGCCGTCACCATCATCAACCATATAGGCTGTCGACCGATTCGAGGCCGTATCCATAGCCACGTCTTGAACATCGGACAATACAGCATTGGACGAGCCCAATAAATCAGCAGTACGTCTATCATTTTTGCAAACAACAACAACATTCTTCGCTTCTTGACGTGGTTTGGTTTCATCAATCGTAATCACATCCATGTCGTAAATATCCATTTTGTTCTGTAAATTTATACTGGAACCATCATCCAAAACAAGCCAACGAGCATGCCAAAACCCTGGATCGTTATCTACAGCAAAACTCACCTTCGACTCACAGAGACAACGTTTCGCATTATCATAATTCATTTTGGCATTCACATAAACAGTTTCGCCAATCACATAAACATCCAAGGTGTCGATGGTGACATCACAAGCAAATGAAATATTTTCTATGCTAAAGCTTGTGCGTTCCGTACCTGCATAACGCAAGGCAACCGGCGGAAGTGCATAATCTTCATCTTTGGGCCTAATTGCTTGGACTGGAGTCGCGCCATCTAGCCAGGGATCATCAACAACGCGGCTTTTGGCACTGCACTGAGCAGTAGCATCTGTAATTATATGGTGAGTCGGGACCGGTGGCGCGACAGAAGACGAACTTTCAACATGAACCGAGGATGACGAGAAAACCGGAACGACAAACGAAGAATAAGCGGGCGTCGAGGACGAAGAAGATTCCACAACCGCGCTCGACAACGCAATTTCGCTTGAAGACGAGACTACTGTTGCACTCGAAGAACTCCTTACAGGGAGCGGTTCAGTCACGACTTCATAAACAGTGCGTTGATACACGAAATACTTGATGTCGGCGTCAAGCGGATCAATATCGAACCATTCATCAGTAAGGCACATGCAATCTGTCGGACTACCATCAAATTGGACTTTTAGCGTATCGAGCACACGCTGGTTATTGAACACAACACTTGCATAGCCGCAAGCATCCGTAATATTTAGAATCACCACATGATATCCAGCTTCATCGACAACCAGATAAGCCTTCGGATTGTCCGCTGCAGTTTTCATCAAGGCATCATACGGATGACCGTAACAGCCCTTTAAATTGAGAGACATGTTGCGCGTGGAATCCAACACGGTTCCGCCACCTTGGCCGTTCCCCCCTGCAGGCGGAATAGCACCCGTCACCGGATCATCGCTACAAGCAGCAAACATAAACGCAGCTAACGCAGAGCAAGCAAAAAACGAAAACTTTTTCATAAGAACCTCCTTTATCTTTTCACACTTCCAATATAACCATTATTTTTTGCAAAATCAATACTTTATGCAACAAAAATTTAGATTTTTGATTAAAAATACAGATTTTTACAGATTTTTATACAAAAATATTCTATATGCAACATCGTGTTGTATATGGGAAAAAAGTCACACACATTGTTCATGCATCCTTAATTTTTCGTATTTTGTATAAAAACTTTTGGAGGGATCATGAAACAGATCGCATTACTTTTAGCAACTATTGCAACATCTTTGATTTTTGAAGCATGCGCGAGTTCCGACCCGCGAGGTTATCAACCTATAGAAATTGGGAACACCGCAAACGAAAAGCAGCTAGTCCGCGAGGGCCGCGATACTCAAACGTATATGAATACAAAAATGCCCACACCCCAAAATGCCGAAAGCACCTATATGGGAGAAATGCCCGAGGCCAAGCTTCATTACGAAGAAAAAGAAGACATCAAAGTCGATGATAAAATTGATTTTGGAAAGATTTAGACTAGCTACAAACAGCTACTTTTTCTACATTTGCTTGCACTATGAGCTTAAAATTTGATACTCCCATTACCGAAGTTCCGCTGTTCCACCAAGGTAAAGTACGTGACATGTACGACCTCGGAGACAGCTTCCTGATGGTCGCTAGCGACCGTCTTTCCGCTTTTGACGTGGTGCTCCCCACCCCGATTCCTGGTAAGGGCAAAATCCTCAACCAGCTTTCGCTGTTCTGGTTCCAGCACCTAGGCATGAAGAACCACCTCATTACCGCCGACGTGAACGAATACCCGGCTGTGCTCAAGAAGCACGCCGACTACCTCCGCGGTCGCTCCATGATCGTGAAGAAGGCTCACCGCCACTCCGTCGAATGCATCGTGCGCGGTTACATCGTGGGTTCTGGCTGGAAGGACTACCAGAAGACCGGTAAAATCTGCGGCCATGTTCTCCCGGAAGGCCTGCAGCTCTGCCAGAAGCTCGAAAAGCCGCTCTACACGCCGAGCACCAAGCCGGACGTAGGCCACGACGAAAACATCAGCTTCGAACAGACTTTCGATATCGTTGGCGAAAAGGTCGCAACGACTCTCCGTGACATGTCCCTCGACATCTACACGAAGGCCCGCGACTACGCAGCCTCCAAGGGCATCATCCTCGCCGACACCAAGTTCGAATTCGGTGAAATCGACGGTGAAACAATCCTCATCGACGAAGTGCTCACTCCGGACTCCAGCCGTTACTGGCCGGCAGACAAGTACCAGGTCGGCAAGAACCAGGAAAGTTTCGACAAGCAGTACGTTCGTGACTGGCTCGAAACTCTCGACTGGGGCAAGACCTACCCGGGTCCGGAAATTCCGGCAGATGTAGTGAAGAACACGCTCGCCAAGTACGAAGAAATCTTCGTGCGCCTCACCGGCAAGCAACCGGAACTGTAATCGTTCTAGTTACGAAAACGGCATTAAAAAACGCAAGCACCTTGCTTGCGTTTTTTCGTTTACTCCAAATAATATTTCCGCAGGGATTCAATCTGAGCCTGTGTCACCCCGATTTTTTTCTGTATAAAGTTCAGTAGCGATCCATATTCCTGATTAATTCGCTTTACCGGGGTTTCCATATACTCGCGTTTGACACTCACCAAGAAGTGCAGAATATCGAGCTGTTCATCCGTCATTCCAGATTCACGACCTTTTTTGGACATCGCTTCAAGTTGCTTGTGGTACGAGTTTTCGGATTCTGCGTAATCGTCTAGAATAGCGTTATCGTCGGCCCCGAGAGCAGCAAGCATCAATACCGCACCAAAGCCGCAGCGATCCTTGCCCGACGTGCAATGCCACAGAACAGGCGCCCCTTTTTGCGCAAGCACAGTTTCGAAGAACGTTCTGTACTGCCGATGTGCATAATCGCTTTCGACAAAATAATTATAAAGTTTGTCTTTCAACGTCTTTGCAATCGGATGGCGAGCAATTCCAAAAAGGAACTCCATAAAGTCAACACCCGTTGCAGGCACCACCTGTTCTTTGTTAAAGGCATCGCCATGCATCGATTCGTCAAGAACGGGAATCAAAATGGACTGCATTCCATCAAGCAGTTTATCCGGCTTGCGCATATACTCAAAATCAGAACGGAAATCAATCACCTGATGAACGCCAAACTCGTCGCGCAGACGGTGTAAATCATGATCCGTAGCCTTAGATAAATTGCCACTGCGAAAAAGTTTATTATGCTTGACACGACGGCCCCCCGCCAAGATGCCTCCAAGTTGTCTAGCGTTATCGATACATTCAAACTTCAAAATATTTGCCATAAAATCCCCTTTTACGATACTAATATAATGAAATCGATTCCATTTTCAAAATCCATATACGTAAAAACCCCGAAAGTCTTAAAAACTTTCGGGGTTTACACAGTCCTTACAATAGACTAGCCGAGCTGGTCACTCCAAGGAGGTGGTTCAGAACCGCTTCCTTGCATCAAGTTGAGTTCATGACGCAATTCAACAATTTTCATCTCGGGAGATGTGTATTCTTTTTTCTGTTCTTGTTCTTTTTTCATATTCTTTTGTATTCAATTGTTTAAGGTTTGGGGGTTAATGTAGTAAATTTTTTCCATAATAGGCACCACGTACCTTTCGAGCATCCTTGTTCACAGAACGCCCCTTGAGGTCGTACACGCGCTTTACGCTATTCGCACGGAATTCTCCACTGCGGGTATTGAACTGGCCAATGACAGTCGTGTGTTCTTCGCCATTCTTGTCTTTACCCACAATGACCAAATTCATCTGTTCCGGAAGTTCATCCTTTATAGAAGCCACGTTGCGGTTCGCATAGTAGCCATTAGCGCGAACCGTGCTCGGCACATTGTGAATCAAGTAAGCACGCAGCGGACGGATACTGGCCCCAGCAGCGACTTTAACAAACTGACCAACAGACACGTCACCTTCAGAAGAAGCGGCAAAGCCGTAAACTCGGCCCAAATCCGGACTGTCCTCGGTCCACTTCATGAAAGAATATGTTCCACGGAATTCCCAGCCATCCTTTTCGGTAACGGCATCGCGAGTCGTTTCCAAGACTACAGAGCCAAGAATTTCAAGAGACTTGTCGCTCATCTTGATCATATACGGAGTGTAAGCTCGCAATTCAACTTCTTCCATTGATTTTTCCCATACAACCTGCATGGCCACGGCCTTCTTTTTATTTTCATCCAAGACAATGCCATTAAACGAAAGAACAGAATCAACACCAACTAAAAGGCTAGTCTTTATGTTGAACGGAAGCACTATGGTAGAATAGCCTTCGGTCGTAAAATCGCGTTCAAACTTCACTTCGTCAACTTCAATTCTATCCGTTATTATGAAATCATCTTCCCCGATGTAGTTTCCGTTGATTTCGGCATGGATCTTACCCTCACCGTCTTGTGTAACGACGATATTCGGCTTGACCGGACGCAACGTTTTGCCAGCGACAACGTCAAGCTTGTCAATAAACTCACCAACCCAATCATCCCATTTAAAAATGGAACCTTCAAAAACATTGCCTTCGCCATCGGTGTAGAGAACATTTACTGCTACTTTAACAAAGAAGCCACTTTTAGGCCCCAAATCATCAATATAAGTATAGCGGTTAGTCGTGACGGTAGCCCCAGCAAGTTCAACACCAGAAGACGAACATGAGGGTCGTGCAGCAAAGCCACTACCTTCACCATCGGCAAAGACCTCACCAGCATTTAAATGTGCTACAGAGCCACTCACATACACGCCATAACTGCTTTTGTCTTTGGCATGTACAGTAAGAGAGCCTCCATTTACATTAACATCATACCAAGAACCAATAGCATAACTGAAATTGTATTCATCGGAAACTCCTGTCGCGGTCGCATCGACATCGCCTCCGTTAATTTCGATTCCTCCAGAACCCAAAATTCCTCTGAAACCAGCTGCGGTAACAGAACCGCCATTGACGATAACGTTCTCATCGCTAGCATAAATACCACAACCTGAATAATCAGCTGAAGAAGAACCAGCAGCATCGACTATGCCACCGTTAATCACGATTTCTCGAGCCCAAATACCATCACCTTCTTCCGAAACAGCCTTGACAGAGCCTCCATAAACGGTAAATGCATTAAATACATCTATAGCGGTGCTATTTTCCGCATAGACCTCGAACTTTCCCATATTTTCGCCAGTGCTCTGGGCATAGACGGCCAGATTCCTAAACGACATATCGAAATCCTTATTCTTCGCAGTCAGCTTGGCACCATCTGCAAGAATCAGGTTGACATCCGGTCCCAAACGGTTCCAATTTTTGTCAATTTGCAACTCGAACGGCAAATAATGCCCCTGGGCTTCATCATACGTCACTTCGCCCTTGACCACAAACCAGCCGCCATTCTTGAACATCGGATCGTCCGGAGATTCGTCACCGACAAGCTCGATGTAATCTGTAATAGTCTTCGTCTCGCCATTTTCGTCAATGTACTTGACAGGAGGCAACTCTTTTTTCCATTTGGCATACACCGTAATATCCTGTGAAATTTTTTCATTCCAGTCAAATTCCGTCTTAAAATCTTTATCGGTGTACCAACCCGCAAATTTATATCCCTTGCGCTCAGGGTCGACGGGCTTGGTCGGGGTTGTACCAGCAGCAAGTTTTTGAGACTCAATAGAAATATTTTCATCGCCTGTTTCAAAAGAAATCTTATAAACTGGAGTGAGGGTTTTGCCAGCGACAACGTCAAGCTTGTCAATAAACTCACCAACCAAATCATCCCATTTAAAAATGGAACCTTCAAAAACATTGCCTTCGCCATCGGTGTAGAGAACATTTACTGCTACTTTAACAAAGAAACCACTTTTAGACCTCAAATCATCAATATAAGTATAGCGGTTAGTCGTGACGGTAGCCCCAGCAAGTTCAACACCAGAAGACGAACATGAGGGTCGTGCAGCAATGCCACTACCTTCACCATCGGCAATGACCTCACCAGCATTTAAATGTGCTACAGAGCCACTCACAAACACGCCATAACTGCTTTTGTCTTTGGCATGTACAGTAAGAGAGCCTCCATTTACATTAACATCATACCAAGAACCAATAGCATAACTGAAATTGTTTTCATCGGAAACTCCTGTCGCGGTCGCATCGACATCGCCTCCGTTAATTTCGATTCCTTCATAACCAAAAATTCCACTGAAACCAGCTGCGGTAACAGAACCGCCATTGACGATAACTTTCCTATCGCCAGCATAAATACCATAAGTAATACCAGCAGCATCGACTATACCACCGTTAACCGTGACTGAACCAGCCCAAATACCATACTCATATTCTTCAAATGAATGAGCCTTGACAGAGCCGCCATAAACGGTAAATGCATTAAATACATCTATAGCGGTGCTTTTTTTCGCATAGACCTCGAACTTTCCCATATTTTCGCCAGTGCTCTGGGCATAGACGGCCAGATTCCTAAACGACATATCGTAATCCTCATTCTTCACAGTCAGCTTGGCGCCGTCTGCAAGAATCAGATTGACATCCGGTCCCGTACACTGCCAGGTTTTTTCAACTTGCTGCTTGAACGCCAAAAGATGCCCCTGGACTTCATCATACGTCACTTCGCCCTTGACCACAAACCAGCCGCCATTCTTGAACATCAGATTGTCCGGAGATTCGTCACCGGTAAGCTCGATGTAATTCGTAATAGTCTTCGTCTCGCCATTCTCGTCAATGTACTTGACAGGAGAAGGGGTAGGCACGGCCCATGCGGTTGAAGAGATTAAAAACATCACGAGTAGGATTAAACCTATTCGCACCTTTTTAAATACATTTAAATTATTCATTTTTTGCATTCCTTCTTTATCGTTAAAAACAAATAAGCCCGACGGAATACCGACAGGACAATTTTTACAACACTTGTAAGAAAAGCTAAGCAGTTGTGTGAAAAACAACTGTTCAGAAATATAAAATGTTGCGTTTTTTAACATACAAACGCAAATTTAGACAAAAGTCTATAATACTCCCATAGCCCATTTGGGTTATATGTATCAGCTATAAATGCTACTATTTTTTCAAAATTCTAAGCAAGCCTTGCTTATTGTATTCGGGAGCGTCTTTAGAGAACAGGCCCTTGAGTTCCTGGCGAAGCACATACTTTTCACCCTCGCCCCAATCAATGACACTCCCCGACTTTGCCGGGATTCCATCGCCAAACAAGCAATCCGCAGCCATCAAGAGAGCTTCTTCCGGGTCTTCGATTGTAGTCGAGATACACAAATCCGGAAGCGAGAACGTAGCAAGTCCAAGCGTATAGAGGGTCTTATCATCCTCGCCTTCGATAATGTTAATCCACGCATCCATCGGATATTCGCCAGAACCTAACGTATCTCGGAATTCATTTGCAGTCCAAGCGGTTCCCGACTGTTGCATATAAACGCCTACGGCGCCTGCTGTAAACATTTTCAAAATGGCAACATTCACCATTTCGACATCGTTCATGCTCTTTACGTTTCCGAGCAAGAACAACAGCGATTTATGAGCAGAGAGCGATTGTTCTTCTTCGGCGGTCAATTCGCAGTGTTCCTTGAAGATGTCCAGAACATCAGCCGAAGCCGACTGGCGCACAACATTAAAAAGCACGCTGCATCCGGGAATCATCACCGTTTTTGCATCAGCGGCAACCTTGACATTTTCGGTAATCGCAAAAATTTCATCAACAGCTACAGGAATCGGGAACGCAAGGACAAACTGGTTCATAGACATCTCTCTTTAAATAATTCGAACAATATTTTCGACAGCCGAGCGAAGCAAATTTGAATTTCCAAGCTTCGGCATTTTGACACAAGATTCAAAAGACTTGGCAAGCGTATCGGCGTTCAACTGGTCCGCCTTGATTTCTACAGCATAGCCAGCCTTCGACAAATCATGCGCAAGGACAATCTGTTCAAACTGCCCTGGAGTCGGAACAAAAATACATTTTGCACCAAGTTCTGCCATGTCCATCACCGTGCTGTACCCGCCTCTGCTCACCACATAATCGGCACTTCGCACGGCATCTGCAAATTCTGGCGTTGCCAAATGCGTATGGAACTCGATATTTCCTTCGGTCCACGTCTTATAGCCAGCAGAGGGCTTCCCTAGAATCATCATGTGGCGGCCAGGAATTTTCAAAAGCGCTTCGCGCAACTGCAATTCAAACTGCGTGCGTGCAGGTTCCACGCCCGACACAACAGCCACGACCTTGTACCGCGCAGATTTTTTAGCATCCATCGATGCATCAGAGACATTCCATTCCACGTTCGCAGAACGCGCCATAAACTCAGACACGCTCATCAAGTCGACATCTTTTTCAAGATCGACATTTTCTGGAATCGGCGATTTTCTCTGCACTGCAGGCAAAGTTTTCTCTGAAAATCTCGAAAGCGGCCCCACGTAACGAAGGGGCTTGTCGCCCGGAGTCGCCCCCGAATGAGAAAGCGAACCCGCATAGCCCGGGAAAATTTCCATGTCGGGAACCCAGACTTCATCGAACTTACGCATAATATTGGCATGCCATATTACACCGACTCGTTCAAACGCGGCAAAAGAACGCGGGAACGCAATTCGCCGCTGGTGCGTCATGTAAATGCTATAAGCCCTCTTGGAATAGAACGCAAAACGATTGTCCGAAAATAGCACATCGTAACCATGACGGTCGACCATTTCTTCGGCAAAATGGTGTTCATAACGCATGACTGAATTCAAGTGCATGCTGTTCTTGAGCAGCCAAAGCGCCATGTTGTAGCCGTGTTTCGGATATACGATGTTATAACTTGGAGCCAAGCGCTGTCGAAGTTCCGGAAATACTTCACGGAAAAAATTCGCGTTCGCCTTGACTACAGCGAGTTCAACCTCAGCTCCCGCCCGCAAGAATTCGCGGATAACGGGCACACAACGCGTTGCATGCCCAAGCCCCCAATCTAGCGGTGCTACAAGGACTTTCAATTTTCAGCCTCAAGCCAGGCGTGCGCCCAATCGCCATGGTCGCAATCCTTGTTATCGCCCATCAACACACGCAAATTAAGCGATTTTGCGCCCTTGATATTGAGTTTCAGACGTTCCTTGTCCGTTGTATAAAGTTTCTTGGAACGATAGATTTCACGGCCATCCGCTTCCACAGCAAAGTAGGCGCCATCGCCGCAAGCACTTTCATCATCAACACCAATAACAGCGTAGAACCAATCGTAATTGCGAGAGAGCGAATACATCAGAGACGAATTTGCATGGCTACCAACGCCATAACGGAACGGTTCTCCATCAAGCGTCAACTTGTGATGTTCCACCGTTGCATCCATCTGCGGTTCACCCCATTCCTGGACAAAAGTCTGCATTTTAAGTCTGGAGAGAAGCGCCACTTTTTCACCTTCGATAAAGAAATCCCTGTACGTTACAAGCGTATCTTCATCTGGCATGGAGCAGCTCAAAACAACTCGATTCATACCCGGGCGAATTTTTGCAGAATCAAGAAGCAACGTATCGGCGTTGTTCGAGACAAGCATTTCGCCTTGATCCTTATCGTTCACCTTGTAATCGCAAGCAATCGATTCCGGGAAGCGTTTGTTCACGACAATCATTCCGTTCGATTCTTCGGTCACCATGAAGTTTTGAGCATAATGCGACACGCCCTTCTTCGAAAGGATCTTGTAAATAGCAAGTCCGTAGCCGAAATCTTTGGCGTTCATCAACACACGTTCGTTCTTGAAATCATTGAGGATATCGTCAATCTGGTCAGTCGTCTTGAAACCAACGACGCGGCTTGCGCGATTCACCTTGCCATAGCCATCCTGACCACGAACGAGATAAATATTTCCGCCCGATTTCTGCAACCATTCCGCAAATGTTTCAGTACTCCAGCTCTTGAACGAACTTTCGCTAAACGAAGTATGTCCAGAAGCAAGCATCTGCCAAGGTCTTGCATAAATAAACACGGAATTTTTAGGATACTTCGCAAGTTCCGTATTCAAGAAGTCTTCTTCGGCCAAAAGCTTGTTCTTGTAATAAAGCATGTTCGATCTGTAGCTCGGGGCATGGTAAACCATGAGCCCAATCGACAAAATGCATGCCGCACCGGCAACAATTTTTGCCGCAGCGTCATTTTTCATCTTAGTCGTAAACGTGAGCGCATCATAAAGGCCAAGCGCCATCAAAAGCGCAAACAGCGGAAGCGCCACAAGCACATAACGCTGGTTAATGTCAATCGTAAACGTACCGGACACGTTCAAGAGAATCACGAAAATCTGCACGCAGAACGTGATGCCAAGAATAAAACCGCGCACGTAACGGCGAGAGTAAATCATGCGGAACAGGAGCCACACCGTCGAAGCAAGCAAAATCACGGTAAACGTCGTGTAGAACGGATTTTCCATGATACCGCCAAACGAAGCATCCGTCTTGAGGTTCATCATGACTTCGATGTTTGTCTTCAAGTTGAACCAGAAATTTTCAAGCGAATGAGCCGCATGCGTGCCACCCTGGAAATCATAGCCGCGATACGCAGCCATCGTATTGATCGAAGGCCAGCTTACAATAATGACCGATGCAACAAATGCCGGCAAGCGGTAAGACTTTTCAAGGAAATAGCGGTAATAGTAAAGCGCGAACGGGATAAACGCAAACACCGTTTCTTGGCGGGTCTGTGCAAAAAATCCAAGCAGCGGAACCGTCAAAAGGAAATGCTTCCACGTGACCTTGTTCGTCGGCACAAAAGCATACCATGCCATCAGAACCGCAAGCAAAAGAATATACAGGACTTCGGTCGATGCGGAACGCGACTGCAACAAGTAAATCGGCATACCGCCTAAAAACGCCGTTGCCGCAAGCGCAAGTTTATCGCTCTTAAACCATTTGCAAAGCGCTAGGAAGAAAGCGATTAAGCTCAAGATATAGAACGGATAGTTCACCATCAAGGCGGAATCGCGATTCGGTTCCATGAAATTGAACACAAGCGAATAGACAAATCCAAGAGCCTTTCCCTTGAAGTTGTTCACTTCCGTCTTGCAATCCAAAACGCCATCGGTCCAAATGCCTTCGTTACAGACACCGCCTGTATGCTGGAAATACATCTGGAGTCCCATCGATTCCCAGCTTGTCTCGTCGCTCAAGACTCGATGCGTATTGCCGATGTTTCCGAAAGTGAACACCGAGAAGACGATGAGCAAAAGAGCAAGTCCACAAAAACTTTTGCCGCTCGGCAAGAACGCCTTCACATTTTTTGCAACAAACGGAGCATTGACGACAATCCCCGCCACAAGCAAAAGGAACGTGACAAGAATGGAGTAATAACCCCACTCGATATCCCAATGGCGTGCATACGACACGGATAAGTTATTGAATATAAGGAAAGCGGATACAAGTACAGCTACTGTAACCACCAACATGACATTTTGAGGCTTATCCCATTGAAGGGAATTTTTCCATTCCATAAAGGACTGACGCAAAGATTTCTGCTTCACACCATCCCTTCCTAACTGTTCTTTTTTCATAGTGCATTAAATATAACATTATTTTTTGCACAAGATTTTAAGGGTTTTGGCGAGCACAACGAATAAATCTTCAGCATTTTAGTCCGAATGTTCTATATAATACACCTCGTCCCCAAAACTCTCATTTTTTCATAAAATTCAAAAAAATTTGAATCATATCACCGCTAAAACAGTGGAAAATCAAATCTATTTTGTTTATATTCTTAAAGAGGATTTATAGAGAATTTTAAAGGAGTTAAAAATGTTTTACAAACATTGGAAGAAAATCGCTCTAGCGCTGACAGCATTTTTCTGGAACAGCTGCGATAACGCGCCGACATCAGTCGACAGCAGCGGAGCCAATCTGTCAAGTTCTTCTACAGACTCGCAGTCCAGTTCTTCTACGGACAACAATCAATCCAGCTCTTCAGTGGTGGCACCAGCTTCTAGCAGTGTTCCGTTATACGGGGTTATGTCTAGCATAGCCGAATCAAGCAGCAGCTTCGAGCAGATTATGCCAGCATATGGTGTTTACAGCCGAGTCACTTGTTACGAAGACGGTAAGGGCGTCAAAACAAACGGCGAAGTCAACGTAACAAAACTCATTTGCGATGATGGTGTCAACTGCAAGGAACACGAAGTGCTTAAAGCCGGAGAACCCTTACCATGTACACCAATCGACGACGGCGACCTCAAGGGAGCCGTAGCTTGCCCCGATTATGGCATTGTTTATGTCTCCGAAAAGACTTACGACTGTGATGGAGTCAAATATAACGAGGCCGAATTCCGCACACGCTACGATAGGAAATACACCACAAAGCCCGCAAGTTCCAGCAGCACCGAACAAAGTTCTAGCAGTCAAGTTACATGCAGTCTAGATCCAACCTCGTTTTTTTACTACAATCGTTCAGAAAAATACACGGAACGCCAAGCCATATCTAACGCCACCGACCGAGCTAAATGGGAAGGTTCTGGGAAAATCGGTGAAATTATCAGGGAACAATTCAAAGACAAAGATGTTCCCAAATGCCTTGAAGACATACAGGAATCTCTAGAAGAAAGTTTTGTCGCTTTGTACGGAGCTCCAGGGAACCCCATCCCAAGACAATACAAGTGCAGTGACGGCACAACATACCCAACTGAATCATACCTTGAACAACAAAAATTTGACGAAGAACAGGCAAAGAAAAAGCCCCAATACGATGAAAAATACAATGAAGTTTACAAGGAAGAAACCGAAAAACTCGATAAGGAAATCGAAGATTGCTTGAATTCCGAAAAAAACGATGATTAACAAATAACCGTCATGTTATACAAATTCTTAAAATTTATATTTCTTTCGGCACTCACTTTTGTGTGGGGAGGTTGTGAAAGCAAAGACCATGCTGTAGCCGGTTATGGTTGCATCTCGACCCAATGCTACAACACAACTGCGGTAAACGACGCAGGCAAAGCATTCGACATCATTGAATGCGAAAACGGAGATAAATACTTAAGGCATCCGGGAATTTACGAGAGCTATTTAGCGCCAAACGATTTACCCCCAGGTGTTGAAGTTTTCGCTCCACAGCAGAAGCCGGGCGCAATAGGGTGCGGTGTTACAAACTGCACATACAGCGAACAAGATCTTTGCGTGGACGGATTCGTTTTAGACGAACATGGAAACGAACAACCCGTCGGTGGATGCTACCCCACCATCAATTGTCCGGAGAAAAAATAATGTTCTACAAGCACTGGAAAAAAATTTTTCTCGCAATAGCAGCATTTTTCTGGAATGGTTGTGGCGACAACGCATCATCGAGCGACGTAAGAGGGACCTGCACCTTTTCGGGTGGAGCATGTCCAGAATATGGCGTTGATATGTATGTTTGCGAAAACCCTGAAGATTTCCAATCTCCAGACTCGACCAAGTGTACCTATGTCAAACGTTTTCCATGCTCCGATTTCTACAAATGCGATGACGGTTTATCTTGTGACAAAGTCGAAGGCGAAACCATTTTCACTTGCTATGACAATCAAGAGCATGTAACGACTTACACCGAAGACGAATTTAAAGCAATGTACGATGTAAAGGAACCAGAATGAACTTACGCAAGCACTGGAAAAAAATTCTACTCACGACAACTGCCTTTTTCTGGGCGGGGTGTCACTATGAAGACGATGCACAACCCCTGTATGGTGTGTACTGTCCGCCAGAAGGCTGCAAAAATCAAGAAATTGAAAGCAGTTCGTCAGAGGCTAGCGCGCCAAGTTCCAGCAGCGTCGTCGAATCCAGTTCCAGCGAGACGCTAGAATCGTCTAGTTCCGAATCTACAAGTTCCAGCTCAGGCGAAGTAACATGTGCGCCCGGAGATTCACTCGTATCGTATTATCCGCCTTCTTATTCAGCTGATATAGCCAAAATGAATGCTGAAGAAAGGGCTAAACGCACCGGCTTTAATAAAGTGGACAGTATCCATAATGAATTGCTAACGCCGCCTCAGTGTCTCGCGGATTTACGTCAGCAACTTAACGATTTCGTTGCCCTGTACGGAGCCCCCGTCAATTTCCCCAAAGATTCTGTTTGCAGCGATGGCACAACACGCCCGACAAAAGAATACCAAGAATATCTGCAAATGAAAGAAGAATGGGAAGCTAATAAGCCCGCTCTAGATGCAGAATGCCAAAAGATTTACGACGAAAAGCTAGAAGTCATCCAGCAGAAAATCAAAAAATGTCTGAGCAATTCTGACACCACTAAAAAAATTGCTTGTGAAATTGAAGCCATGTGTCCCGTATATGGAACAAATTCAACATGTTCTAACAACTACAATTGCGAAGACGGCGCTGAATGTTGGGACAGCACAAACAAAACTGTTAGATGTACCGATGGAAACGGGAATGAAGTCACATACACCGAAGAAGAATTTAAGGCAAAATATTACGGAAAACGCAATTATTAAATTGAATTTTTCCTAATCCCTAAAACATAATACATATAGCTTAAACATGTTCTACAAACACTGGAAAAAAATAGCTCTCGCCCTGACCGCCTTTTTCTGGGGCGGTTGCAACGATAATTCAACATCCAGCAAAGAACAGGTCGCATGTTCTTTTATAGGAGAATGCCCCGAATATGGCGTCGCCGGCTATTATTGTGAAGATGGTATTTCCCCGGACGATAACGGTCAAAACTGTACATATGTACCAGAACCTACATGCTCCATATTCTACAATTGTGATGATGGAGTTTCTTGTCTGGTTGACGAAGGAGGTCATGTTCTAAAATGCAGGGACAAACAGGACAAAGATTTTTCGATTCAGGATACCGAATTTTTTACCAAGTATTATATTGATCCAGATAAATAAAAAAAAACTAAATTCTAAAGCCTATGCAACTCTCTCTTAAAAAGAAACTCGCTCTCGAAGCTTATCGCCTTTATCGCCACAACGAAATCAAGGCTCACCCGCTCACGTATTTTTTCTGGGAATGCACGCTCCGCTGCAACCTGCACTGTTTGCACTGCGGTAGCGACTGCGTAAAAGACGCTATCCCCGACATGCCCCGCGAAGACTTTATGGCTACGCTCGACAAGCTCGCCCCGCACATTGATCCAAAACACTTTATCGTGGTCATTACCGGCGGCGAACCCTTGATGCGCCCGGACCTCGAAGAATGTGGTCAAGAAATCAAGAAGCGCGGCTACCCCTGGGGCATGGTCACGAACGGTCTTGCAATGACTCCCGAACGCTACACACGCCTGCTGAACGCAGGTCTGCGCTCGCTCACCATCAGCCTTGACGGTCTCGAAGCAAGCCACAACCATTTCCGCGGCGATCCGCATAGTTTTGAGCGAGCGCTGCGCGCCATTGACATGGCCGCCCACACCGAAGGTCTCACCTTCGATGTGATGACCTGCGTGAACCGCGAAAATCTCAAGGAACTCCCGAAAATTTTGGACATGCTCCTGAAAATCGGCGTAAAGCGCTGGCGCGTTGCAACAGTCTTCCCGAAGGGTCGTGCCAAGGACAATCCACTGTTCCAGCTCACGAATCAGGAATTCCGCCAGGTGTTCGACTTTATCCGCGAAGTAAAAAAACTGAACGTCATCAGCGTGAACTACGGCTGCGAAGGCTTCCTCGGCAGTTACGAGAAAGACGCCCGCAACTACCCGTTCTTCTGCCGCGCCGGCGTAAACGTCTCTTCCGTGCTCTGCGACGGAAGTATCTCGGCTTGCCCGAGCTTGCGCGGCGACTACATCCAAGGCAACATCTACAAGGATGATATTTGGGACGTATGGCAGAACCGCTACCAAGTGATGCGCGACCGCAGTTGGGCTAAAATTGGCGACTGCAAGACCTGCAAATACTGGCGCTACTGCGAAGGTTCCAGCCTGCATCTCCGTGACGAAAAAACGAAAGAGTTGGCTTACTGCCATGTTCATCGCTTGGAGGCTGCGGGAGCGTAAACCCCAATTCATTACAAGGAGGAGAAAATTTATGATTTCATTCATCCGCAAGCAGTGGGGAAACTTTGCTTTCTCCCTAGCCTCTTTCTTTTGGGCGGGGTGCGGCAACGGAGAAATATCAACCGCAGATGATATAGATTGTAACGTGGACTTATATGCTGAGGACGACACTAAATGTCCAACCCCAGATATCAAAAAATACATAGAAACATCTAGCAGTTCCGTAGAATCTTCGAGCAGTTCTATTCCACGCATGTCTGCGCCCGCATACGGCATCGACCCTGTTAATTGCTACACCACATCCATAAAGAATAGCGAAGGTTCTTCGTACCAAATTTTTGAATGTGATAACGGATATAGATACCTTAAAGATTTCCGCGCGTATCCGGAGGAGCTAAAAAGCACCCTTCCCGAAGACATTCTGTGGAGAAAGCCCTATCAAGGAACAGAAGGCAAAAACTGCAATTTCAACGGAGTACCTCTATGTGTTGACAAATGGGACACCAACCAAAACGTTTTGAGCGATAGCGGATGCGAACCCACCATAGAATGTCCAGACAAGCCTGAAGAATAGCAATACTCGCCTAAGCAGGCCCAATATTAATCGAACAACGAGCAAAAAAAAGGCGCCCGGTTCCAAAGAACCGAGCGTCTTTAATTTCAAATGTATTCCGAATTACTTAGCTTCGAAATAGTAGGTCTGGAGTGTCTTTCCGTCCTGGGAGAGCTGAATAATCTGCTTGCCCTTCGGGAGGTTGCCAGTGATCTTGAAGAGGTTTTCAGCAACGTATTCGACCTTGAGATCGGTTGCCTTATCCTTGACCGGGAACACGCCCTTCGTTTCGCCTGCGCCAAAGCCCTTGCAGTCCTTGTGAGAAGCGATCGGAGCGACGACAGCCGGATAGGTCTTAGCCGTGATTGCGGTAGACACAGAAGAAGAGTTGTGGTAGAACACTTCGAGTTTGCCTTCGATGACTCGCGGATCCGGGAGGTTCGTTACGGCAGAAGTAACAGCAGCCGGAGCGGCGGCCTTCTTAGCCTTCTTGCCCTTCTTGCCTTTCTTCTTGACACCAATCTTTTCAGCAAGGCTTGCTTTTGCATCACCAGCCTGCTGCTGCGGCATAGTCAAGCGGTAACCAGCGATAGATTCATCGCAGTTCGTGGAGTAAACAACCCACTTGTTATCAATCTTGAGCGGGCCTTCCGGAGTACCCTGGTACAGACCCGGATCAACCTGTGCGCTGTAGATATAAAGAATGAGAGAAGCGTTCGGATTCTGTTCCGTCGTTTCAATCTTCATACGGGTCTTCACATACTTAGAACGACCTGCATAAACTCTATAGGCGCCAACCGGGACCTTGACAAACTTGAACTTGCCCTTGCGGAGTTCCTGGTTGAATTCATACTTCTTGGAAAGAGTGGTGTAAATCGTGGAGTCCATACCAACAGTCGGCATTTCCAACGGTTTGTTGGTGAAAGCATCACGGACTTCACCTTCGATAGTACCAGTCTTACCGTTATCGCAAGCCGTCATAGCGAGAGCAATAAGGGCTGCGGCACAAATGCTAAGTTTATTTTTCATTTTGCGTCCTCTAGGGTTAATAAGACAAAAGCCTCCCTAAATTAGGGAGGCCCCAAACTTTAAGAAGATTAAGCTTCTTCTTCAGTCTTGACCGGAACAGCCTTGCGAGTCTTACGCTTTGCAGAGGTGATGTTAGCACCGCCGCCATAACGCTTGTTGAAGCTGTCGATACGGCCAGCCGTATCCACGCGATGCTGCTTGCCCGTCCAGAACGGATGGGTATCAGCCGTAATTTCCAAGGAAATTACGCTATATTCAACACCATCGATAGTCTTCTTTTCGGCGGAAGACTTCGTGGAGCGGGTGATGTATTCTTTACCCGTATTCGCATCGACGAACACGACCGGTTGATAATTAGGGTGGATACCTTCTTTCATTATAAAACTTCCTGTGAAGTAATTGTTGAGAGCCAAAATTTAGTTGAATTTCGTGATTTTGGCAAGCGGAAGCCTCATTTTTAGTATTTTTATAGCATGAAATCTTTATTGTTGCTCAGTTTATTGCTTTTACTCGCATGCGAAAACGACCATCCGACCATTAAAATCATCGAAGTTAACAAGAAAATGGTCCTCGAAGAATGGCCGGATAGCAACTATATTGCCTCGCTGGACTCCATTTTACGTCTCGAACCGGTCAAAAAAGGGAAAGACTCCGCCGACGTAAACCTCAAGATGAACGCATTCAAGGCGCCGACATTCAAGCTCCCGCCGTCCGTCACCGGAAAGAGCTCCAACCGCAAGTCCGGACTGAGCAAACCGCCGAAACAGGTCAAGCAGGCCGCAGAGGCCTCCAAGCCAAGCAACAACGCCGAAAATTTCGTCGCCAAGTTCTCGAACGCGCTCTCCGCCTTGCAGTCCGACCCCTCGAACAAGAGTCTTTACAAGGTCGTCACCGCTAACGATGGCGAAGATTTGTTCAAGCTTTTACGCAGAACGTACGGAGCTGGCACTCAAAACCTCCCCCGCTTCTATGTGCTCTCGGCACTCCAATCTGTGAACGCAGGCGTCATGCTCGAGCACCTCAATGCCGGCGACAAAGTCCGCGTTCCGAGACTCTAAAAAAGCGTTTTTACACCGAACCCTAGCACACCGTCCAAATAATCGCACCCATTGCGGAGCGCATAATAAATGCTAAAGCTCCACGATTTGCGGTACTGCGTAAACCCAACGCCGTAGTCATGCTCGCCCGCCCACCCATGGAAAGGCTTTATCCGCCTATATAGCCCCGGCTGATAAAAGAGCTCAATCGACAAATCATAACCATCCTGCCAAAGCAAAGCGGCCTGCGAAAATCCATACGCGCGAGTCCGCACAAAGCCATACATCATTCCCTTGAATGAGTTGATTCCCCCCAAAGCAAACAAGTCCTCACGAGCGAAAGAACCTCCCGACGGAAGCAACGCCCCTGCTGCAGCCGAATACCGCATAATGAAATTCTTGTACAAGGGCACATAATGCGTGAACGAAGATTCCAACCGCAAATAGCTATCCAGCGAGTCCGGGCGATCCATCAGCCACGCTAACGAAACGTCAAACGAAGTTCCTCGACGGGGCAACATGAGGCGGTCAAACGAAACATATGAAAGTTCAAAAGTCGAGCTCTTTTCATCATTGCCTATGCCCACAAACGCAGCAACATCAATGCTAAAGCCAATGTTCCGCGATACGCCAACCTCTAGCCGTGAATTGCGCGACAGCGAATCGTCCTCAAAAAATCCGCGAACAACGACATCCCACGCCGACCCGAAGATAAAGCGTTCTCGATACGAGCCCTCTATACGGCGGGACTCTTTTTGCGAATAACCTTCCATTTGCAAATCACGCCCTGTACCCAAGATATTGAACAAAGCGAGATTCACCTTGCCTTCCCAAACGTTCTCATCGCTTGAGTATGTGAGGTAGCCTTCTGCCGCAGAAATCGGAAGCGCACGCATGGAATACGCGGGAATCACACGATGTCGCACAGGATCTCGGAACAAGCGAACATTTGCAGTCTGTTCGTAATAGCCCAACCGGGAAAGCCTATTTTCAGAGCGTTCCAAATCCGTCAGCGAAACAGAACCACCTACTTCAAGCCCAGTCAACAAACTAAAAACATCAACATCTGTAGCGCCAGAATCCAAATTTTCAGGTCCGGCCCACACCCAAGCACTACCTCGATCAAACATGCAATGCATCACGCCCGCGCTATCGACATTCACATCTAGCTTTGCACCAAGAAACCCATGGTCCTCATAGTAGCGCAACAACTTTTGTCGAGTTTCCCGCCAAGAATCGCAAGGCATACCGACAGCAGCTTCCATCGACAGTTCATCAAAATCGCTGTGTTTTCCATCCCACTCGATACGCTCAATACGGCATGTCGAAGCAAAGCTCTCACCAATGCCGAGCGTCATAACAAGCATCCAAATAAAGGAGCAAAGCAAAGTATTTCGAATCCACTGTAACATACTAGAAATACGCCTTAGCCTCGCTCGACAATTTTTGAAACACATTTTCTTCAGCATCACCAAAGCGCAAAATATAACGGAGAGAAAGAGACAAGAAATTATTCACCTCGACCGAAACCATGGTTTCAAGCCTGTAAGTCACACCATCGCTAAAGCCGGACATCATCTGGTAAGGAATTTCGCCATCACGTTCATTCATTTGTATTGAAGCAAAAGAAACATGACCGTCGACAAGCCCTTCTTTTTCATAACCCACGCGGATTTCTTCTTCCCAAAGATATGCACCGAATGAAGATTTCAAATCATCTTCACCAGAACCTTCACGATAACGGATACGCGGTTCTAAACGGAAACCAGCGGGCAATTTCCACGTGTATTTTCCTGAAATATCCCAAATATTCCAATTCAATCTTTGAAGAGCGGTCAAATTGACCGATTCAAAAACATTATCTATACCAATGTAATGATCTTCGTTTATTTTTAAACCCGCCGAAATCTTATGATCGAAAATATCCTGATAATATCCGATCGAAGACATTTTCTTTTCGTATAAAGCACTTGGATTATACTGCGCCATCACTCCTGACGGATGGTCCCAAGCAAGAGTCGCTTCCCATGAGACAGTTCCCGCAGTCACCGATTTTAACCCCGCAGGCACAACCGGAGGGAAATAAATCTTTTTACCCGTTGTATCTTCAGCTTCAGAATGGTACGATGCGCTAAGCGTTATATCGCGCAAAAGTCCCTGATTAATTCCGAGCGAAACACCCGGATTCCATTCCAACGAAGCTTCAAGCGATGCATTAGACGAAAGCACGGCCCCAACTGAGTCGTTGCGGCCCATTCCTTCATAGACAAAGTCACCATTGTCTACACCTTCAATAAAAGCTCCCGTAAGGCTATCATAGCGCACATCACCCGTTCCCTTCGCCACAGCCTTGTAAATAGCCGTGTAAGTCTGTTCTGACGTCATTCCAAATCGATAAGCGACAGAGCCCTGCAGCCCCATGTCATCATCGCCAAAATTTGTATTCAAATCACCCACCCATGAATCCGAAGCGCCCAAGGAATCCGATACAGCATGTGAATACTGCAACAAATGCGACAAATTGAATTTGCGGAAATTCGCTTCAGCCGATTGCGTCCAAGTCACAGAATTCACGGAATCGCGCCACCCCTCGCCTTTTTTCATATCATGTTTGCGCACCGTAAGCGTCCCGACCGATTCCCTTACGTTCCACAAGTCCTCATTCAGCGATGCCCCAAAAGCAGTTTTTGCATAACCACGTTCTGATTTGTTTCCAAGCGAATCCACCACGGAATAGCGCACATCGCCATTGCCAAAAGGTCTAAAGAATCCGCGCAAAAACTCCGACGAGAATGTTCCCTGATACCGTTTCTGCTCCACGTTTTGCACGCTAGAAACATACGATGCCGTAAACTCGCTCATGGCATCTAAATTACGATGAACAAGCGACAATTGCGACCGCGAAGAATTCCACTTTTCATCATCGCCACGACGGTACCCCCACTTTGCCGTTCCGAACCAATCCTTGCCCAAGCGGATTCGAAGCGCAAGTTCATCATGGCGCAAGTCGCCTTTCAAAAGCGCACTATCCAAGTCCCACTCGTTTCTAAGCGCATACGCATCCCAATCTCTATCGCTCCCGCTAAATTCAGAAATGGCAAAGCCCTCCTGAACAAAGTTTCCATAAACCGAAAGAGCAACCGGGAACGCCTGCAAATTCTGTGTCGAGTCCGATGTCACGAACCACCTAAAAGCACGACCGCTCGGCCCGCCCACATCATCAGAAACCGTATTGGAATCCATGCGGTTAAGCCCAAGTTCAACATCCGCATAAAAGCGGTGCTCCGCCTGCAAACGAAGCCTTGCGCCCAAGCGTTCCGACATTTTCGGACGATGCAATTCTTGGAGCGACGAACCTGCCCCTAAATTTTCGCCACGGTCATTTTTCAAAAGCTCATAATCAGCACTGTCAAGCGTGCTTTTTCGCATGCGTTCCACGTCATTTTCCAAATGGAATCCGGACACATCAAAGAACAAGTTTTCCATTCGCAGACTACCACGAACAGCATACATCGTATAAATATCATCGTCCAAATAAGCGTCGTATTCCACCGAAATAACATCATCGCTTCCAGGAATAATTCCATTCTTAAAATTCAAAAGACCGCCAGCATAATTCACTTCGTAATCGCGGTTACGGACAAGTTCTACACCGTTCAGCCAAACTTTTTCGGAATTTGGCACCACCGAAATGAACCCCGCCGATTCATCTAAATAATACCCCTCGCGTTGCCCTTGAACACCGCTAAACGAACGCGAATAACGCGTCACCTCGTCCGTACCCCAAGCACCACTGGCCTTGCCACTTACTTTGGAACCGCAATAACGCAATGTTGCCATGGCTCCAAGCGAAGAACGGCTAAATGAAGAAAGCCCCATGGAATTGTCTTCCCATGTAAAATCGCCCAAATGAAGTACAGCAAACGGAGATTCAACCCTGAAATAAATCTGGTCTACTTCCTGTAGTGTTGCCGTCGTCTGGTCACCCGCCTTGCGGTCCACATCCGACAAAAGAGCATCAATGTAAACGCTGTCCGAAAGGCGCCCTTGTATCGAAAGACGCAGTTCCTGATCGACTTGGGTTCCGCCATCGCCCACCGTTACTTGCATCGTTTTATAACCGTGAGTTTCTATTTCTGCATGAGATGAATCAGACGCATCCGTTGTTGCGACAAAATCTGCCGTTTCCGACGCATTTTCTAAAGCATTTTTTTCAAGAATAGAAGGGTCCCAAACCGGGAGTGAATCCACATCCAACGCAAAGGCTAGACTGACAAATAGCAGGCCTAAAGGAATAGACCGCATACAAAACTACCGGGAAGGAGTCACCACGCGGAACTGCCTGCTAGCAAGCAACTTGCGGCCCGCCACCAAATCGACGCTCCATTCGCCAAGCTCGACTAAATCAGATGCAAGCATCGAACTGCAAACATCACCCGTAAGGTTACAAGGCTCGACAAAAATCGTATCTATTCCCAAGAACCAAATGTGGAACAGAGTATCTTCCTGATAACGTGCAGAATTTGTTATAGACGAAAAAACGTAAAGTCGTGTATTTTCTTCGAAAACGCTATCAGCACCGAAAGGCTCCCCATTCACGATATGGCGGCAAACAACGCTATTCGCCGGAGAAAGTTCAATATCGGAATTGTCCGTAAAACTGACTTCGTCATCAATAAAAATCGTGACAACTCGGTGAATAAAGAAACCTAAAAAAAAGGCTATTGCAATAACAGTAGTCTTTCTTATATTTCGCAGTGGCGGAAACCGGCCTGCCACAAGCACCTCCTAGCGGACAAGACTGCTCGTATTCTGCGTAAACGCAGGAACGGCGTCCTCCAACTTTTCCACTAGCAAGCGGTTAAAGTCATCGATACGATTCGGGAGCTTGCCGCCCTTGAATACCTGTACGAGCAAAAGCGATTGGTCCACTGGGGAAATATAAACGGAACGATTCTCGCCCGCAAAAGAAACGGACTGGAATTTTTCACCACCCAGCATAACTCCAATCTGACGTGAAGAGTCAAATGCAGCAATACTCAAAACGGCAAGAGGCGTTGCATCTAAATCAGAACCTAAAGACCCTACCTCTGCAATGATATTTCCATCGCGATGGCAAAGAACAACATATTCGCACTTGACACTTGCTTGATAGGCAGTCATCAAGCGACGCACTTTGTTAGCATCATCAGAATAAATTGTATAATCGCTCATAATTTAAACCACAAACAAAAAACTTTACTTGTCCTTCGGCTTGTATGGACGCAAGACAATTTCGTCATCATCATCCGACTGCGCCTGTTTTTCAACAGGACGACCAAACGTTGGCATTCTAGGAACTGCAGTCGCTACACGTGGACGAGCAAACGGCGAAGACATCGCACCCTTCTGGAATAATCCTGAACCAGCACCGCCGGAGTTCGCTGCATTCGCCTGCGGCTTTGCGGCAAACGAGGGCATGCGGAACGGGGATGTCGGCTGTTGCGGAGCTGCAGGGGCAGCTTCATTCTGCGGTTTACCAGCATCGGCATTTTCGGCCGGAGCTTCGGTCGCAGTCTGACCTGCGGCGTTGTTTGCATTGCCTGCGGCCTTACGCAAAAACCCCTGCTTCACATTAAACTTTTCAATCACCAACATGGCGATTGTCTTTAACGTTGTTACAACGCCCTTACCATTATGGGCGGTTGCCGGGAAAAACTGGATTTTTTTATCCGGATTGAGCTGTTCGTTCATCTCGTCCAGAGTAAAAACGTTTTCCATATCGCGCTTGTTATACTGCAAAACAAACGGGATATCATCCAAGTTCATGCCGTAGTCCTGCAAATTCTGGCGCAAGTTCTGGAGGCTTTCCAAGTTTTCGGCCTGACGAGAACGCTGGGAATCAGCAACAAAGACGATTCCATCAACACCGCGAAGCACAAGCTTACGAGTGCTATTATAATAGACCTGACCAGGAACGGTATAAAGTTGGAAGCGAGTCTTAAACCCTTTAATATCGCCCAAATTCAGAGGCAAAAAGTCAAAAAACAAGGTACGATCACCTTCAGTCGCAAGCGAGACCATGTCAGTACGCTTGTCTTGAGGCATTTTCTGATGAATCACCTGAAGATTCGTGGTTTTACCACTCAGACCAGGACCATAGTAAACGACCTTACAACTAATTTCTCTTGTAGCAAAATTAATAGACGACATTATAATTCCTTGAAACCCAGTACTTAATCTAGTAAAAAAGTTTCGTAATCAAAATAAAATTTTCATTTTTTGGCTTTTTTTAACCAAAATCACAATTTTTCGTCTAAAAATCAAAAAAATTTTACCCTCGCCATGTTTCGCGACATTTTTGTCACAATTTTTAAATAACAAAACAGACCGACATACTCCTGTATATCGGTTCATTTTGCTTAAAATCTGTAAAAAGACTCTAATTAAGCGAGGCCGTTGATGACCTTAGCAACCTTGGCCTTGTAGTTGGCAGCACGGTTGGCGCAGAAACCAGCGCGGTGAGAAACGGCAGCCTTGTCGAGCATGCTGAAGAGCTTCGGCATTTCTTCGAGGGCAGCAGCTTTTGTAGCAGCAGTGCGGATAACCTTGAGGCTAGCACGGATAGCGCTACGAGTGGAACGGTTCATTGCGTTGGCCTTTTCGGCCTGGAGCAAACGCTTTTTGCAAGACTTGTGTTGAGGCACCTTAAAATCTCCGGGTGAAAACCTACTTAAAAAATGTTAGCACAAAGATAGTAAAAGTTTGGAAGTTGTCAAGGGGCGGGAAAATGCTAAATTGCACACCATGATTCCGTTTATCAATGTACGTGCGCAACGCGAAGCCTACAAATCTGAATTTTTAAAAGCAGAACAAGACGTCCTGGACAGCGGATGCTATATAGGTGGTCCGATCGTTCAGGGGCTCGAAGCTGAACTTGCAGCATTTACTGGAACAAAGCACGTTGTCACCTGCGGAAGCGGAACCGACGCATTGACCATCGCTCTTATGGCTCTCGGAATTGAACCGGGAGACGAAGTCATCGTCCCAGATTTCACCTTCATTGCACCCGCCGAATGCGTCATGAGGCTTGGCGGCATTCCGAAATTTGCAGACATCAATTCCGAAACACTGCAGATTTCGCCCGAGGAAATTGAAACTTTAGTCGGAAAAAGAACGCGCGGGATTATCGCAGTCAACTTATTTGGCCAGTGCCCAGATTATAAGATTATCAAGGAAAAAGCCCACAGGCACGGACTTTGGCTTATCGAAGACTCGGCACAGGCGTTCGGCGCCACACAAAATGGAGCTCACGCCTGCACATTCGGGGACATTTCCATCACAAGCTTTTACCCAGCAAAGCCGCTCGGCTGCTACGGTGACGGCGGGGCACTTTTCACGCAAAACGATGAACTCGCAAAAAAAATCCGCCTGATTGCAAATCACGGCAGCAATACACGTTATGTCCACGAAATCTGCGGTTTGAACAGCCGACTTGATGCTATCCAAGCAGCAGTCCTGCGAGTCAAGCTCCGTCATTTCAAGGATGAGCTGAACATGCGCCGCGAAAACGCCCGCAAATATGACGAATTTTTCGCAGAGTGCAACAACGCTGCTAAAGGTGCCAACGGTGCTAACGACAACCGTGCAAAAATTGTACCGCAAAAAATTGCAAGTGGCAACACGAGCACCTACGCGCAATACACCGTGCTGGCAGACAACCGCGAATCATTTATCAAGCAACTCGACAATGCAGGAATTCCCCACTGCATCCACTACCCCGCCCCATTGCACGAACAGCCTTGCTTTAAAGAACTTGTTCAAGATAAAGTCAATACAAACGCTGTCGAAGCAAGCAAAAAAGTCGTGAGCCTCCCCATGTGCGCCTTCACAGACGTGGATGAGATTATCGCGAGACTTAAGAAAGAAATGTAAAAGCGAAATAGCTAGTTACTAGTTATTAGTCAATAGTTATTAGTTTAAATCTGGTGACTTCGTCGCGACCTTTTCAACTAGCGACCAACGACCATTGACTAACGACTACAAAACAAATTTTTCGATAACTTCGGTAATTCCTGAATGATTGTTGTCGTGCTCGGTCACGTAATTGGCAACAGCCTTTGCCGCCTGAGAGGCATTCGCCATCGCCACACCAACACCGGCAGCCTCGATCATCGGACAATCGTTTTCTTCATCGCCCACGGCTATCGTATTTTCAATCGGCTCATGATAAAAATCCGCCATGTAGCGCACTGCAGCACCTTTGTTCGAAAGCATGTGCGAGAATTCCAGCATTTCAGGCTTGCTGAACACATCGAACAACTTACCTGCAGTCACAGTCCGCATGTCGGCACGGAAATCTACGAGACTCGAATGTTCAAACGGCGTAATGACGTTTACCTTGATCGGAGGCTTGACCACAACATTTATCGGGCCGTTCGCATTCACCTGTCCATTGTAATATGTACGAATATCGTCAACAACAACATAATCCATTTGCATCAAGCGGCAATACGTTTTGAGTTGTTCCGTTTCGTATTCGCTCACAACCAAATCGCCCGCATACGTATGCGCATGCATTCCGCGCTTGTGCGCCTCGTCCATGATGAACTTCACCTGATCGACAGAAATACGCCGTGTCAAAATTGATTCGCCAGTTCCGCAATCGTAAATCAAACCGCCATTGAAGCTCACCAAAAAATATCCCGGCTGCAAAAAGCCGTACTTTTTTGCAATTCGCTTCACGCTTGTAAGCGGGCGGCCAGTCGTCATCACGAACTTATGCCCCGCGTCTATCATCGCGTGTATTGCAGCCATGTCCGCTTCGCTGATGTTCTTAGCATCATCAAGAAGCGTTCCGTCCAAATCAGTAAAAAGAAGTTTCATCGAGCCAAATATAGAAAGTCCACCAATTTCACCAAAAATTTTTATTTACATTTTTCTTAAAAGAAGGAAACCTTATGCAAATTGATGAATTACTCATAGAAGCAAAAAGCGTTGCCATTTTTGGACATGTCCGCCCCGACGGAGACTGCGTGGGTTCCACGCTCGGCCTTTTCACCTACATCAAGGACAATTACCCATCCATCAAAGTCCATATTTTCTTGGAACGCTTCCCAGAAAATTACAAGCTTCTCCCCAACGCCAATAATACAAACGAAGACTATAGCGATGAGTTCGGAACATACGACCTGGCGTTTCTCATAGACACGCCTTCGTTTGAACGTGTCGGCGCCAACGGCGAACCTTGCATCAAGGCAGCCCGCAAGACCTGCAACATCGACCACCACATCAGCAATCCGCTGAATCTCTGTACTGTAAACGTTGTCGATGCCAAGGCCAGTTCAGCATGCGAAGTCCTGTACTTTTTGCTGAATCCGGACAAAATTTCTAAAGATACAGCCGAATGTCTCTATTTGGGCATTGTGCACGATACGGGAGCGTTCAAGTTCAGCAGTACCGGGCAAAAAACGATGGAAGCTATCGGCAACTTGCTCGAAAAAGGAATCGACTTCACACGTATCATCAACGAAACGTACTACACAAGAACGTACATCCAAACCGTTGTCACCGGATACGTAATGATGAACAGCAAGCTGGCTCTCGATGGGAAAGTCGTTTACAGTTACCTTACCCCCGAAGACATGGTCCGCTATTCCGTGACGCCGGTCGAACTGAGCAACGTGATCGACACTCTTCGCGAAGTCAGCGGTACTGAAGTAGCCATATTCATATACCCCGTCAACGGCGAATACAAGATTAGCCTACGAAGCAATTATGTTGTCGATGTCAACAAAGTTGCAGGAGCCTTTGGCGGAGGCGGTCACGTTCGCGCCGCAGGCGGAAATTCCAAAGAAAGCCCCGAAGAGACGATTACAAAACTCTTGAAGCTCATTCAGGAACAACTTCAAAACAACGTTACAGAAAAGTAAGCAATAAAATCTTTGAAAAGCGCGCGAAATTCATTTCGCGCGTTTTTTTATAGCGCAAAAAGTGCGATAGCCAAGAAAACAAACACGCAACCGCTGAACCAGTTCAGATTGCGGTTCGCCTTTGGCGATGTCAAAAGATACTTTTTGACCGAACCGGCCAAAAGAGCGATACTTCCGAACACAATCATCGTCGCTACGATAAATTCCGCACCAAAGATTGCCATTTGCAAGCTCGGGTGGATCGGGCGTTCCAAGCGTACTGCCGGCGGAATCAGCGAAAGTACAAAAAGAATCACCTTCGGGTTCGTGAGATTCATTATCACACCGCGCAAGTAAAGGCTACGTGCAGAAGGAACGCCGCCACCCGCATCGCTAGACTTTACTGGATCCTTCGAATCTGCATTTGTCATTCCCGGCTCCGACCGGGAATCTCCACTCATCTGAACAACACCGACTCTCACGCCAAAACTCTTGTACGCGAGATACAGCAAATAAGCAGCCCCAAGGCACTGGATTACAAAAAATGCCGTTGGGCTAGCCGCAATGAGAGCCGATACGCCAGCCACTAAAAGGCAAGTATGTATTGCAATCCCCGTGCAAAGTCCAAGAATAATACATATACCGAGACGCGCCCCATAAGTAGCGCTTTGCGCTAGTACAAATAAATTATCTGGTCCCGGAGCGATACCGATAACAAGCGCAGCGATGAAAAATTCAAGCATGTTTTACAGTTTACTCAAGAAAGCATCCACATCAAGGTCCGCAAGATCCTTTTGCAAGGCGTCAAGCTCATCATCCGTAATCGCCGGATGTTCACGATCCGCGGCACGATTGTTCGAAACATCCACAAGTTTCTTGAGTGTATTTGCCACCTCGCCCACAGTACCATCCTGACGCATTACGACATCCAAGACCTTCGAAAGTCTTTGGCGCAACTTCGTAAACTCTTCGCGGTCAAGCTCCGAAACCTCCCCATGATAGCACATCAAGGGAGTTTGGCACCAAGCGCACGGGAACACCATCATGTTCGAGAAGTCCCCGTCTATCTGGACCTTAAATTTCGTTCCGCAATGCGGACATTCGATATCCATTTCACTCATATAACTAAATGTAGAATTTTTTACAATTCCTAGCCAATATAACTACAATATTTTATTTTTACGCAGTCCATCTTGCTTTGTGCCCCTATTCATGTTTTTCTCATTTTTTAGATCCTTCGACTATCCCCAGTCCCCCTACAGGGCCAGGGACACTCAGGATGACACTTCTAAGTTCTAAAATCTAGGTTCTAAGCTCTAAAAAAATGCTTTGTCATTGGCTCTATCAAACAACACACATTGACCTTTTCGATGGTCGTCTGTTCCGTGCGGGTGCCGCCGCCATGCTCTCCATTATCTTGGTGCTATTCTTTATGCCCAAGTATATCCGCTTTCTGCAAAGACTCGATGCCACTAGCGACTTCGATAAAGACGGCAAGACAAAATCCCCTCCCATCATGGGCGGTCTCCTTCTCGTTATTGTTGTAGAAATCGTATCGCTGCTTGTATGCCAGATGAATGGCTACACAATTTCAACGCTTGTCATTTTAGCATTGTTCAGTGCCGTGGGCGCTACTGACGACATGGCCAAGGTCCGTGCCAAGCGCCTCGTGAACCAGGGAAAGCTCAAAGCAGCCGAATACATGGACAAGGCCGATGGCATTTCCAGTTCGCTCAGACTCTTCCTTTACTTTTTGTTCAGTTTTGTCGTTGCCGTTTTCTGCTACAAGTTCATCCCCGAACTCAAAGGCGATTTGACCATTCCGTTCTGCCCGATTGATGTATTCCAGATTCACCTTCCCAACTGGATTTTCGTTGCCTTCATGACGTTCGTCATCGCGGCATCCGCCAACGGAACGAACTTCACGGACGGCCTCGACAGCCTCGTTTCCGTCCCCATTCTCACAAGCATGGTATTCGTCGGACTTGTGGCCTACGTGAGCGGGAACTTTATCTTCAGTCAGTACCTGAGCGTCCCGTATCTCCCCGGTTGCGACGAACTCTTCCCGCTGGCGACCTCCATTGCAGGCGCATTGCTAGCTTATCTGTGGTTCAACAGCCCTCCGGCAGAAATCTACATGGGTGACGCCGGTTCCGTGGGTTTCGGAGCCGCCATCGGCATCATGTTCATTCTCGTACAAGCAGGGCTTTTCCTCCCCATCGTTTGCATTATCATCATCGCTGAAGCTTGCTCCGTGTTGATGCAGATTACCTGGTTCAAGATTACCAAGAAAGCAACGGGCACTGGTAAGCGCATATTCCTTTGCGCACCGCTCCACCACCACTACCAAAAGAAATGGGACGGACGCTTCCCGAGCAAGCCGCTCATGAATTCCAAGATTGTGTGGCGCATGCACTTGGTGAGCATCTTCGCGCTCATCTTCAGCATGGTCGTATTCTTCGGAATAAGGTAATTTGCGGCAGAGCTGCAGTTACTCGTTATCAATCAGTTACAAAGAAAGCCCCGCACTCGTCGGGGCCATTTTTTTTGCGTTGAAAACAATTCGGGTCTTAATAATCCTTTATGCAGCGGACCGAGAAAGCCAATGAGAAACGGAAGGCACTCTGTTGCATTCCGCCAATGGACTCCGGAGACGTAAGATTATCTTTTTCGCACGCGCTCGCTCCCCAAAAATACGTTTTGTATTCCTCATCATTATCCGTTGAACTCCAAAAAAAGGCATACATCCCTTGAGCCGTGGAATATTGGGATCTTACCGTTCCATCATAAACATCATCCCAATGATTAATAAACCCAAGGCCGGCAGGCACAACAGTAAACAAATAATCGTCCGTGCCGTTGCCACAAGCCTCTTTACCATTGTCATTCCATCCACTTGTAGACCGAAGCTTTTTCGCGGCCATTTCCGGTCCACCCACATTGGCTATCAGAGTATCCCACTCTGCCTTGCTAGGTAAATGCCAGCCTTCCGGACATACACCACGAACTCTTCCCGACACGCCACAAGCACCAGAACCATTGCATTTGAAGGGCGTATTACCAGGAAGCAGCCCCATTAAGTCCATGGCAGCGTCTCGCGTATAAAAACGTCCATACTTGGTGCAGCTGTCAGGAATGCCATGGTAGCAATAGCTAGCAGAATCTCCCTCAGGCGTCACAAACCTGTAATTCAGGTTCTGAGCCATCCAAGTTTGGTTCCCAATGGTTACCGTCCGGTACACATGATTGTCACGAGGATCCAATAACACATTATCACAGGCGGTCAAGTTCATGAATGAAACAAGCGATGCACAAAGACCAATTATTTTTTTCACAGAATTCTCCTTTTTTACATATAAAATTTAGCATAAAAAGTATCTGTATGCGGATTCAAAAAACGACAAGCCATCATAATAAGTCCAAGCAACATTCTATATTTCACTGCATGAATATCATCGAAACTTTGAATGCAGCGGGTCAGCAAGAATTAGCGGCCCATCTTGAAACATTGACGGGTGACGCCCGTGCCAATCTCGAACGCGATATTATAAGCCAGGATTGGCAAGAATTGAAAGCCTTGCATGCCGAAAAATCAGCCGCAAATTTGAGTGACAACGTTTCTGCAGACCTCACTCCGATGCCGTGGAAACTCGCAACAGACGATCTCCGTTACGATTTCTGGAAAGAGACCGGCGAAATTCTTTTGAGCAAAGGCAAGGTAGCAGCATTCCTCGTTGCCGGCGGACAAGGTTCCCGCCTCGGTTTCGATGGTCCGAAGGGCATGTTCGATATTGGCCTTCCGAGCCACAAGAGTTTGTTCCAGTTGCAGGCCGAACGTTTGCGCAACTTGGGTGCCCGCGTTGGTCACGCCATTCCGTGGTGCATCATGACGAGCCCGCTCAACCACGAAGCGACCGTCAACTTTTTCAGCGAAAACAATTTCTTTGGCCTGAACCGCGAAGACATCCGATTCTTCCAGCAAGGAACGATTTGTGCCCTCACCGCTGACGGCAAGGCTGTCCGCGACGGTGAAGACCATTTGGCACTCGTGCCTGATGGAAACGGCGGTTGTTTCCGCGCACTTGCCCAGAGCGGGACTCTCGCTTGGCTTGTGGAACGTGGCGTGCAATACGTATTCCTCTACAGCGTCGATAACGCCCTCTGCCGCATTTGCGACCCGGCATTCATTGGCGCACTCGCCGAAAAAGGCACCATTCTCAGCGCCTCGAAGGTTGTGCACAAAGCTGGCCCGAACGAAAAAGTCGGCATTTTTGCATTCCAGAACAAGAAGCCGGGCGTTGTCGAATACAGCGACCTTCCAGAAAACTACCGCGACATGACGAATGCAGATGGCAGTCTCACGTTCGATGGCGGCAACATCGCTATTCACTTGTTTAAAATCAGCGGACTTCGCAAGTTGCAGACGAGTAAACTCCCGTGGCACACCGCCCGCAAAACCGTTTGTGGCATCGAAAAGTGCTTCAAGTTCGAACAATTCCTCTTTGATGCATTCCCGCAGCTCGGTTCTATGCTCCCATTCGGCGTTGTGCGCGAAGAAGAATTCAGCCCCGTCAAGAATGCCGAAGGAAACGATTCTCCGAAGACCGCACGCATCATGATTGGCAAGCTCCACCGTGATTGGCTCCGCAAGGCACATGTGAAAATCGACGAAAAGAAGTTGTACGAGATTTCGCCGACCATTAGCTACGCAGGCGAAGGTCTCAAGCAAAGCGTCTTTGACCGCGAACTCGGTAGAAACATCCTGGAATTTGAAGAAGAATAACCAGGCGTCAGCCTGTCATTCCCGCGAAAGCGGGAATCTCCATTTCTGCAAAGGAGATGCCCGACAAAATCGGGCATGACATTAGTGAGAAAAACTTTATATAAAACTTTTCTATACGCCTTATTATGGTTGCCGAACATATTCTATTCGGCACTTTTTGCGATTACATTCCCCGTCTACAAAGCATTGCACAAGAAGCGCGCCTACGGGCGCGTTGAAAAGCACTTGGCAGCCGCAAAGGAATACAAGGCAAGAGAACGCTACGACACCAACAAGATGCCGCACAATGAGAAAAGCCCGCCCCCCAATGCAATTGCAAAGATAAATGCGCGCGACACATTCCGAGGCATCTTTTGGAATGCGCTAGAATCCTACCGCGGACTCGCACGTTTCAAAAGCATTGAAAACCGAATCGTGTACGAGAACGAGCATATCATCCGCAACGCCATCGCAGATTGCGCCAAACAAAAAGCCCCCATCGCAGGTATCAGCATCCACCAAGGGGCATTCGAACTGATGCACCGCGCTCTTTGCCGCTACAGCAAACACGTTCACCTCATCACAGATTCCGTCGGCGACCCAGCATTTCGCGAAGTCCTCAAAGAACTCCGCAGCGATCCGCACTTGACCGAATACCATCCCGACGAAACAGGACGCCTTATCCGCGAGCTATTCCACACAAAAGGAATTCTCGCGATGGTCATCGACCAAGGCAAACACACCAAAGGGAACACGGTCTCGTTATTCGGCCGCCCCAGCACGCTCTATTTGCGCCTCCCGCAAAAAATAAACGAAATGGGAGCAGGAATCGTCACATTCCGCACATGGAGCGAAAAGAAGCGCATCGTAATCCGCTTTGAAAGCTACTACCCGCCAAAGTATGATATACAACATGGCGACGAGACACACGCTAGATTATACGGTCAAAGCGAAGAAAATGCCGCGCCATCAGAAAGCGCGCTCGTCACGGGAATCGCACGCGAAGTCGAAACATGGATTGCCGAGCACCCCGAACAGTGGAGCTGGAATTACCACAGGAATTTCACAGCAACACTCTAAAAACAATGCCAAACGCAATGTCACCCCGATCTGTCATCCCGGACTCCGTTCTCTTTGACTACTTGCAGCTTTGCTGCTTAGTAGTCATGATCCGCGAATGGGGACGGGATCGCCTTACACAGTTTGCATGAAGCTTTTTTTATATTTAGCACAAAAAGAGATATACAATGCCTTTAAACGCTGAAGAAGAATTCCAATTAGAGTGGATCAAAAACCACCCCATGCAAGACAAGGACGAACTTGCCGAAATTCAGGCCGAAGCAGAAGCCGAATCTAGACCGCAGCGAGCCACACGCGGCAAGAAAATGCGCCGCAATCCTGCAGCTTGGGAACTCCCGAACCCCGAAGACGAAATTGACCTTCATGGACTTACCTCCGAAGAAGCAGCCGAAGCCGTTGAACGTCGCATCGACGACCTCCTCATCGCAGGCCTCAGCGTTCTGCGCGTGATTCACGGGGGCGGCAATCCGGAATACGGCAACGTCAAGCGCATCATAGACCGTAAAGTGCGCTCTGAATGGAAAAATCGCGTTGTATTTTACAAAGTTGAACCCGACAACGCGGGCTCCAGCATTATGAAAATCGGCAAGCCCCACCCACAACCCGCAAAAAAGAAGAAATAATCAAAAAAAATTCACTTTTTTCGCACTCACCCCTTTAAAACTCAATCGAAATTAACTATAATTGTGCGCGTCAACGACGAATCGTCAAGACAAAAACAAAACGGAATATAGCTCAGCCTGGTAGAGCGCTTGCTTCGGGAGCAAGAGGTCGTGAGTTCGAATCTCGCTATTCCGACTAAAACAAAAAGACTCCATAATGGAGTCTTTTTTGTTTTATACAGCATAGAGCAAATGAGAACTCACGAAGTGAGTTCGACTAAATCGCCCCGAGAGCGAAGCGAACTACGGGCGATTTAGAGATTACGCCGCAAGGCGTAACCCGAAGGGTAAAATCCGAAACGCAAGTGAGGATTTTATCTTATCTCGCTATTCCGATAAGAAACGGTTTAAATTTTTTAGGCACCCCTACATTAGTAACATCAACTTCATTAAAATACTCGATTGCAGACGAAGCTTTTTCACTAATTATAGTCGCAATCGTTTCAAACTGACTTGTATATTCTTCGATTTTATCGACATCAAACCCCGCAGAAGCATCCATCATCAAGCGAGGTTCAAGAGTTTCAATTTTAAAGTTCTTTTTAGAACTTTTTCTTGAACGAACCGCCTTTTTAGAGACGTTTTTAGAGTTTTTAACGTTTTTACGGGAGTTGTTGTTCATTTTGGACATAAGGATTGCCTTTGGCATACCAACGTACGCCGATTTTTAATTAAACTTTTGGTAAGGAAATTCCGACACCAAGTCGGAATAACGCAAGGAAGGCGGATGTAATCCGCCTTAATATTTTATAAGGAAATTATTCGAGTTTTACACAACGAACAGAGAGACCTTCTTGTTTTATACTCCAATCACTCTCAGAAATACCATCATCGTTGGTAATCGAAATAAGCCCCACATACGCTTTTTCGCTCGCCTTCTCTGTCGGGAAAAACCAAAATGCATATTCATTCAAATTTTCAAATTTTTTTTCTTCAGACCTATACCCCGCACCAACAAGGGAGAAACCTGTAGTATTGTAGCCGTTAAAGCGGTATCCAGAACGCAGTCCTGCAATGCCATGTTCTTCATTACCATCTGCATTTTCTATAATTTTGTAATCATCAAAAGTCATTAATCGCCAACCTTCCGGGCAAATTCCTCGATGATTCTCTTGTATTAATTCAGCACAACTTTCAGTATTGCAACGGCTCGGCAATTGCATCATTTCTGCCCACTGGTAAAGGCCACCGAATTCATCACAATACGTTGTATCATTATTATAACAATAACGTTCAATTTCACCATCATCATTCTGATCATTTTCGCCAAGAACCATCTTACCAATATTCAAATTTTCAGCCATGACGGTAACAGTATCCTCAGCCCAAATGGCTTTACCATTAGCACCCATTTCTTTAAAGACACGCCCTGGAATAGTGATATAATAATAGCTTCGCCCATTACGAGGATCAACAAAAGTCTTATAACGATTTTCTCCGATTTCCCAATCTGCAGCATGCGTCTTTGAATGATCAAACGGATTATACTCGCTGCTGGACGACTCAACTTTTTTACTTGAACTCGAAGCAGGAGCGACAGAAGACGACGAGGCAATCTTTTGGCTAGAACTAGATTCTACTTTTTTACTGGAAGAGGATTGCTTACTGCTACTGCTCTGAGCAACGGAAGAAGAAGAAACAGTCTTGACAGAAGACGACGAAGCAATCTTTTGACTAGAACTTGATGGATCCCCTTCGCTACGCTTCGAGGATGACGACTTCACGTCATTGCGAGGAGTCGAAGAGGACGAAGCAATCTTTTGGCTACTAGAAGAAGAGACTTCCTTCTTGTTGCTTGAAGAGGAAGAAGATTCATCCTTTTGAACGCTGCTGGAAGAATCTTTTTCTTCGCTATTGGGTGACGTACCGCTATCGCCGCCACAAGCGATGAGGGCTATGGACAAGAAAAGAGCTAGCAGAGATTGCTTCGCTACGCTCGCAATGACGCTATTCATTCCAAACTTTCTCATTCTGTACTCCTTTTTCAGCAGCAAGCGCAAAACAAGCACATGCCGCAGACCTCTTCCATATACCCAATAAATATTAGAAATTTATTATTAAGCACCTCAAGAGGTCCTGAGACCATAGG
>NZ_FRAZ01000020.1:0-2145 GCF_900142485.1 Fibrobacter sp. UWB12
AGTTCCTCGTATCCGCCGTGACGGTATTTCCGCAACCATTTTTTCAGACAGCAGAAACTCAAGTCGTACTTGGCGACGGTTTCCGCATAAGATAGCGATTCCTTGAGGACCGCGTCAACAGCAGCCTTTCTTAACGCAGGCGTGGAACGGACGTTCTTCTTCCTTTCCGTTTGCCAAACGCCAGTCTGCCGATACAGCCGAATATGGCGCTTGATTTCAGACAATTCAAGACGCGTTAAACGCGATATGGAAGGAGAGTCATAGCCTTCCATGTGAAGCTTGTAGGCTGTAGCCCATTCTTCTTCAGTGTGTTTTTTATACATGAAAACCCCGAAAGTTATGTCCAACTTTCGGGGTTCACATCATTGTAGGTGGTTTTTCTTTTTTAGAGCGGGAAAAGGGAATGATTCGTCGTCAGTCTCCCGTGCTAAGGCACGGGCTGACTCCTCACCCTTACGGGCTTATCGCTGCGCGATAATTCCTAAACAACTCGCACGCACTTCGTGCACCTCGTTGTTTAGTCGCACCCTCGACCCCAAGGGTCGAGCATCCGAGCCATACCAACACATAAAACAAAAAGAACCACTCTGAAAGTGGTTCTTTTGTTTTAGAGCGGGAAAAGGGACTCGGACCCTCGACCCCGACCTTGGCAAGGTCGTGCTCTACCAACTGAGCTATTCCCGCGAGGACAGCCCATATATAGAAATAAAATTTCTAGTTGTAAAGGGGAGAGGGCGAAAAAAGTGAAAATTTTTATGTGCGATAATTCTTTGGCCAAATGGATTGTTACGTGTTGTGATTTTTCTATTTTATAATGAAAATGGGTATATGGACGAGGTTTAGAATGAGAAATTTCAAGTACAGCATTATTGCATCCATTATACTATCCATAGCCCTCATCGCTTGTGGCGGCGACAACGGTACATCCCCTTCTGATGTCATCCCGGACTCCGTTCCGGGATCGCCATCTAGTTCCAGCGTTAAAAAGTCGTCTTCATCTTCTGAAAAAACATCCTCATCTTCAGTCAAGACTGTTTCCTCGTCTTCTTCCGTTGTCCTGAGCAGCAGCGAAGGATCCAGTAGCAGTAAGCAATCCTCTTCTAGCAAAAAAGTAGAATCCAGTTCTAGCCAAAAGATTGTCTCGTCGTCTTCTGTATCTCCAGCGTCGAGTTCAAGTAAAAAAGAGTCTAGCAGTAGCGAGTATGTTCCGTACGACCATTTTAAATGTCTTGCGGATAATTGGAATCTTAGGGATACAATCTACAAACAGTTTACCGACCCGCGTAATGGCCGTAGTTATTACTACTATACCGCAGTTTCTTCAAAAACAGGAAGAAAAGTGACCGTCATGGCGGAAAACTTGAATATCGGTGAAATGGTTCTTGGTGAAAATGAACAAAATGACGATACGAAGATTGAACGCTATTGCTACAATAACGATACCACGAATTGTGACAAGTATGGTGGCTTGTACCAGTGGGCTGAAATGATGCAGTTGCCGAGCCGTTGCAATACTGAAAGTTGTTCTGATTATATAAGGCGTAAACATCAAGGTATTTGTCCGGATGGATGGCGCTTGTTTACTTGGGATGATTTCGAAATAATAAGAGATTATAATGATGAATATGGTGATGGAATAAAAGGTCTTCGTTCGCAATGCTTCCATGGTAACAATGCTAGTGGGTTCTCTTTAATCGGTGGTGGGGTTAGATTTGAAAATGGAACATTTAAAAATTTGACAGATGCTGTTTTTTGGACATATCCGCAGGAACAAGAATATGATGTCACTTTATTTGCATATTCTGCTTTTGTTTCTGTAAATAGCGATGATAATACAGGTACACAAAAAAATCGTCGTGGAGAAAAATTGAACGGATATTCTGTTCGCTGTGTTAAAATTGAGTAAACATTTTAACAAATTCTAAAAGATTAAAGAACTCCATGGGTGGGAGTTCCTTTTCCAAAAAAAGTTTAATTAAAAATCGGTGTATGGCGAGAACGGGAATGACGTCTTCGCCCAAATTACGATAAAAAAAGAAAACCACCTTTGTGAACCGAACCCCGAAAGTTGGACAGTTTAAAGTTAGGATAAAATTGAGTTATGAGTCCGGTATTGTACCGGGCTCATTCCTTTTAGGCGCAGTT
>NZ_FRAZ01000007.1:0-219414 GCF_900142485.1 Fibrobacter sp. UWB12
AACTGCGCCTAAAAGGAATGAGCCCGGTACAATACCGGACTCATAACTCAATTTTATCCTAACTTTAAACTGTCCAACTTTCGGGGTTCGGTTCACAACTTTGATGGTGTAGCTTTTTTTTTCGATAGTCCTTTCCTCGTTCCATGTCACAATAGTCAGGTTGTCGCAGCCTAGTTCTCCCGCACATTCAACGATGCTGTCCACTTCCCGCTTTATAGTCTTTTCTTTGGACATGTCGTAGCAAACCTGGATAAGTTCCTTGACCTTGTTGCCTTCACGAAGTACAAAGTCGGTTTCCTTGTCGTTTCGGGAATGATAGTAGAACAAAGTCTTTTCGGTGTCGTACCCGCGATGGAGCAACTCCACAAAGACCTGGTTTTCCAGCAGTTTTCCGAGATTATCGCTCAAATTGAAAGCCTTCGATGCAACAAAACCGTTATCAACCACATACACCTTGCGAGGCGCTTTTTTCATCAGCTTTAGTTTGTTGTTATACCTGTCCAGATAATAAAACAGAAACGGCTCGTGCAAGTAATCCATGAACTTTTTTGTTGTGGTGACGCTAGAGAGCCCTAGGTCATCTGCCACGTCGTTGTAGCTAAATGTTCCCGTGAAATTGGACAAAAGAAACATGGCTACATTGTTCAGGTCGGTTGCGTTTCTGATCTTATGTCTTCTGACAATATCCTTGTATAGAATAGAATCGAAAAGGGTCTGTAAATAACTTTGGGTAATAGATCTTTGAGTAAAAGTCTCCGGATAACCGCCGTTTTTCAAGAAGTCGTCTTGTATTTTTTCTGCATTACCCAAGCGGCTAGCAAACTGCGATGCCTCGGCAAGGCTAAATGGCAGCATGTTGATTTCAAGGTAGCGGCCAGTTAGTACGGTTGCCATTTCTCCAGAAAGCATTTTGGCGTTACTGCCGGTTATGACCAAATTTACGCCACGGCGGTATAGTTTATTTACCCAGACATCCCAGCCGTCAATGTTCTGCACTTCGTCCAGCAGCAAGTACTCGTAATTCGGATAAATTTCGCCAAGCAACATCTCGGCCTGCTGTTCGTCCCACTTGTTCAATAGTTCGTTATCGTCAAAATTCAGGTAGGCAAAGTTCTTGCCCCGCAACATCAAAAGGGCCTGGGTGGATTTTCCGACACGCCTCGGCCCCGTCAAAAGCTTGATGTTCGGGCTATTCAGCAATTCGTCAAAGTTGTATATGGTTTGACGGGGAATATACGGCAGGCTGAGAAGTCTGTCCCGTTCCTTGCGCTGGTTTTGTATGGCTATCTTCATAGGGAAACCGTCCTTTACCCATAAAAATAGCTTTTTTATTCAATAAATACACTGTATTGGATAAAAAATGCACTCTTTTATCCAGTTTGACTAAAATTTTGACGATTTTCACCAGTTCTCGTAGCGGTGTCCCGTATCGAGGGCGGCGATTTGCTTCATTTCTTCGTCTGTCAACTCGAAGTCGAAAATCGATATGTTTTCTGCGATGTGGTCAGGGTTTTTGGAGCCCGGAATGGCAATGTAGCCCGATTGCACATGCCAGCGCAACACCACCTGTGCGGCCGATTTCCTGTGAGCCTTCGCTATCTTTGCGACAACCTTGTTTCCCAAGACGTCTTCGGTGTGGCCGCGCCCGCCCAACGGGTAATAAGATTCCACCACAGCGCCGTATCGTTTTGCGTATTCCTTGAATTCCGTGTTCTGGTAAAACACATGGTTCTCGTTTTGCACCACGGCAGGTTTGATTTCGAAATCGGCAAAAAAGCGCTTCGCCGTCTTTTCGGTGTAGTAGTTTGAAATGCCGATGGAACGGATCTTCTTTGCCTTCACAGCACGTTCCATAGCCTTGTAAACCGCCTTGTCTTCGGCGTCGCTCCCATGCTGGTGCAATAGCATCAAATCAATATATTCGAGCCCCAGCCTTTCGAGTGAGTCGTCGATGTCTTCGTCCAAGGAGTTGCTCCACGGCACCAGTTTCGACGTCACGAACAAATCTTCGCGCTTCACGAGCCCTTCGTCAATTGCCCGGCGGATTCCCCTACCCACGGCTTCTTCGTTGTCGTAATATTTTGCCGTATCAATCAATCGATACCCGTTCTTGATGGCGACATAGACAGCGTCTTCAGCCACCTTGCCGCGCAAAGTCCAAGTGCCAAGCCCGAGAACCGGCATATCGAAACCCGAATTCAACTTGACCGTTGGGGCCGCCCCTTTGCTATTCTGCACGATTGAATCTCCTTTGTTCGAAACTTTCGGCATAGCCTGCGACGCAGCATCGCTCGAACACGCCATGAACAGGAAAACGAACAAGAAACTGAACCACCTCATGCCCTAAAAATAACCAAATCCCGCAACAAACCCAAATACTTATTTCGCATAAAAGATATGCTTTGAAGGCATAGGTGGGGAAAGCTCTAAATTTGCGCCAGTTCAAATGGAATTTTAGCCCGAAAATAGATTATTTGTTTTTTTTTCAAGAGCAGATGGTTACTTCCGCTATGCGCAACACGCATAGTGGGTATGAAAATTACGCATTTTGCGGCCGTGCTGAATTTATTTATATTATAAGCAACCGGTTCAAGGAAATTTTTTACGAAAAAGGCGGATCTCATGAAAAAAATCACCTTGATTCTTTTATCACTTCTTCTAGGAGTCTCTATGGCAGCAGAAAAGAAAATCCTCGTCGCATACTATTCCCGTGCCGATGAAAATTATGAAGTCGGAACAATCACCAAGGGCAATACTGAAATCATTGCCGAGATGATTGCGAAAAAGACGGGCGGTACGCTCTTGCACGTGGAACCTGCAAAAGAATACCCAAAAGACTACAACGAGTGCATCAACGTAGCCAAGAAGGAACTAGCAAAAGATGCACGCCCGGCCATCAAGCCGGTGAACGTGAACCCCGAAGAATTCGACGAGATTTACGTCGGCTATCCGGTGTGGTGGGGCGAAATGCCCATGCCCATGTTCACTTTCTTCGAGAAGTATAATTTGAAGGGCAAGACGATTCACCCGTTCGTGACTCACGAAGGCAGCGGCCTTTCGGGTGTAGCCCGCCTCAAGAAGGTGACCGGCGCGAATGTGACCCCCGGCCTTGCCATCTACGGACACGTGGCCCAGAACGAACGCGACAAGGCCCAGAAAGAAGTCGATAAGTGGGTGAAGTAGGCTGATTGCGCCTTATGGGCGGAATGTTTTAGAAAGATTGCCAGGAAACTCTTGGCAGTCTTTTCTTTTTAGGACAATCAATCCCCTTGGCGGGCCTCACTATGCGTTTTGTGCATACTGAGCATGAAAAAATGGTATTTTGCGGGGTTTGCGCATTTATTTATATTAAAGGCGTAGAAAAAAAGGAATAAACCATGAAACTAGGGACGATTATGACGATGCTTGGTATGGGTGCGGTGCTTGCCGCGTGTGACTGCTGCCCGCAGGGTGAGGCAAAGGCGCTATCGCAGGACAAGGAACTGCGTGCCGTAATGGACAACTTCACGCAGAACGAGGTTCCGGCGGCGACTCCGCTTGTGGAAAAGCGCGAGGTGGAGTTGATTCGCCTGGTGTCGCTTGTGACGCAGCAGTCGGGCGCTCTTTTGCAAGAAGAAGTGGCGACGGCGCTTGCGCAGGGGCTTACTCCCGAAGAGATTCTCGAGGCGATTTACCAGTGCGCTCCCTACACCGGGTTCCCGCGGACGGTGGATGCGGTTGAAATTGCCCGCAGCGTGTTCAAGGCGAAGAACGTGAAGGTGGACGAAAACCGTGGGACGGTGACGGCGCAGTCCCGCCTGGAGGCGGGTGCAGACGCGCAGGGAACGCTGTTCGGCCAGAGTTTCCGCGATATGGCGAAGAACGGCAAGAGCGGTATGCCGACTATCAATTACTTCCTTGCGAGCAACTGCTTTGGCGATTACTACACCCGCAAGGGGCTCGACCTGAATACCCGCGAACTTTTGACGATGGCGATTCTCGTGAACCTGGGAACGGAGCCGCAGCTCAAGGCGCATATCGGTGCGAACCTCAAGATTCGCACGGCCGAATACGTGGAACAGGCGATTTACAACTGCTTGCCCTATTGCGGATACCCGCGCACGCTGAACGCGTTGCGACTGCTCAAGGAAGCGGTGGCTGAGGCGAAGGTCGCGGCGGACGCAAAATCCATGCCAAGCAAGGACTGGAGTGTATTCCCGGTGGGCAAGCCGAACGACGCCTACGCCAAGTATTTCGTGGGCAAGAGCTATCTCGACATGATCAGCAAGGAACAGGTGGGTGTCGGGAACGTGACTTTTGAACCGGCGTGCCGCAACAACTGGCATATTCATCATGCAAAGAAGGGCGGTGGCCAGATTCTCATCGCGACGGCGGGCCGCGGCTACTATCAGGAATGGGGCAAGCCGGCGGTGGAACTGAAGCCCGGCGATGTGGTGAACATTCCGGCTGGCGTCAAGCATTGGCACGGAGCGGCTCCGGATTCCTGGTTCCAGCATTTAGCAATCGAAGTCCCTGGTGAAGGCGGAAGCAACGAATGGCTTGAGCCCGTGAGCGACGAAGACTACGGGAAGTTGAAATAATGTTTGCCAGAATTCTCGTTTGTGCATTTCTTGGCCTTATGACGGTAGGAACTTTTGCGGCATCTGCGCCCGATGGCTTCGTGCTTATCAAGGGCGGGACTTTCAACATGGGAAGCCCCGCAAACGAGGATTGGCGCGTCAACGACGAGACGCTGCATAAGGTGAAGGTCTCCGATTTTTACCTGGGCAAATACGAGGTGACGCAAAAGCTTTACCGCGAAGTGACGGGCGAAAATCCCTCCAGTTTTAAGGGTGACGACTTGCCTGTCGAAAACATCACGTGGCTCGAAGCGGCGCGTTTTTGCAACAAGTTAAGCGAACGCGACGGACGCACTCCCGTTTACGCCATCGAAGGCGATGCGGTCAGCTGGAATCGCGAGGCGAACGGCTACAGGCTCCCCACCGAAGCGGAATGGGAATACGCGGCCCGAGGCGGCACGACCACGCCGTTCTACACAAAGAAGGCACCCGGTGCCGACGACGTGAATTTTTACGGGCATTATCCGTATCAAATCGAGCAGAACTATTTCAACGACGAGGTCCTGGAAACCCGTCCCGGTGTTTACCGCGGGAACACGCTCCCCGTGGGCAAATTCAAGCCTAATCCCTTTGGGCTTTATGACATTTACGGGAACGTGGGTGAATGGTGCTTTGACTTTTACGGCGATTACGGTGTTTCTGCGGGTTCGACAAGCGTGACGGTTGATCCGGCGGGCAAACCTTCGGGCACAAGACGCGTGCATCGCGGTGGCGGCTGGAACGATTTCGGCAAGAACCTCCGCAGCGCCTATCGCGGGGCCATGCAGCAATCCAGCAAGAGTTACAATGTTGGGCTCAGGATCGCCATGAATGCGGGTGCAGGAGTCAAGGGAACATTTGTGACCCAGGAAGCGGCGGGCTTTAAGGGCGAAAAGTCGCAAGCGTCGTCGAACACGAAAGGGGCTTCCCGCGCACTGATCGTTTTCTATTCCTGGAGCGGGAATACCCGTGGCGTGGCCCGCGAAATCAAGAAACAGACCGGTTTCGACATGGTGGAACTTGAACTCGTGAAGCCCTATTCCGACGATTACAACACCGTCTTGAAACAGGCGCAGAACGACCAGCACAAACAGGCGCGCCCTGCCCTCAAGAAAAAGCCTGACGCAAAGAAGTGGGCCGATTACGAAACGATTATCATCGGTTACCCCAACTGGTGGGCGAGTATCCCGATGCCTATTGCGACTTTGCTCGAAAGTTACGACTTTACGGGCAAGCGGATTCTGCCGTTCTGCTCCCATGGTGGCGGGCGCTTTGGCCAGAGCATCACCGCGATTGCGAAACTCGCGCCCAACGCAAAAATCGGCGAAGGCCTTTCGGTGCATTACTCCGGCGGTTCGAGCCTCTCGAAAGATGTGGCCAAGTGGCTCGAGAAAAACGGCGTGAAGACGAAATAATGTATATTCCCTGATATGCCTATTTCCGCCAAAATCCGTATGATGCTTGATATCGCGATGACGGTCGCGACGCTCGTGCTGATGGGCGGCAATTACTTCTTTGAATCGACTGCCGTTCACGAGATTCTGGGCGTGGTGCTGCTCGCTTTGTGGGCGGTGCACATCACGCTGAACCGGCGATTTTTCCTTTCGCTGCTCAAGGGCCGCTACAACGCATTCCGCATTTTGCAGGCGATCGTGAATTGCGGGATTCTTTTGTGCGCGATTTTCTTGATGGTGAGCGGCATTATGCTTTCGAGCCATGTGTTCGCCTGGCTCGGGATTGAATCGGGTGCAAGTTTTGCCCGCACGGCACACCTGCTCGCTAGCCATTGGTATTACGTGTTCATGTCGCTCCACATCGGGCTGCATGTGAGCCTGATTGCAAACCGTTTGGGACTTGCGGGCGCATTCAAGTCAAAGGCGGCACTTGTCGCAACTCGTATGGTTGCCGCTCTCGTGGCGGGTTATGGAATTTACGCCTTTGTGATTCGCGGGCTTTGGAAATACTTGTTCCTGCAGCAGCCGTTTTTCTTCTTTGATGCGGAACGCGGCTACGCCCTCTTTTTCGCGGACTATATCGCCATCGTCGTGCTGTTCGCCGTCGCGGTGCATTATGTGGCGAAACTTATGAAGGCGTAGATTTGTACATTATTAGTACAATGAAGCCTGTTAAACAAAACATCCTTTTGATGGTTGCAGTCGCGTTATTCGCGATTCTTTCTGCTATTGTCGAGGGTTCTTTTGTTTACGATTACGGCGCTGAACTTGGTCAGGTTGCAGAAAGTGAGAAAGTTTTCACTGCTCACGATTTTGCCGATAATCCGTTATACCTGTCTCGAGAATCAACAGCTGATGCAACACTGCTTACGCGCAGGTCGGGCCGGCAGGTTTCATTGCGGACATCGCGAAGCGGTAGCCTTCAAGGCTATGGTGGGCGCAGTTCGGCAACGTCCAAACAGGCTACACCATTTGCGACTAAAATCGCACGGTCAACTATTTGCATTCATTGCGGCTTCCCTTTACCGCTAGTTTATCAAAAACCTAAAGAATATTACGTTTACACGCTAGAGCGAATGCTCTGTTAGCAAGTTCTTTCTCCAAGCCTTAAACACTAGTAAATGGCTGCGGCCCTGATGGGGCTCGCGATAACATTCATTTCAAAAAAGAGAAAGAACATGGAAAACATTTCCAAGATGGAGATGGCTAACGCCCTCTTCAATAAACCCTATATCAAGACCGAAAAGAAGTTTTTCGGTTTCAAAACCAATGTCACCTACACTAAGACGAATTCGCCCGTTGTGGGAATATGCCTGGAGTTTAGCCCCACGGAAGGGCAAAAAATCCAGGCGATTGTCGGGGCTCCTTCAAGTGATTTGGAGGCGACAATTCAAAGAATTGGCCACCCTAAAACAAGCGACAATGGAAACTACCGGCTGAATCTTTGCTATTCGCAGGACCGCGAATTTGCGGCACTGCAATTGCAGCAGTTCTCGGGATTCGAGTACCATAACGTAGGTGGAATCCGTTTTGTCGAAGACGACGAGGCGCATAAACTTCTCGCCGTTTTCGTGAAATAAACGGACATAAAGCCAAAACAACGCTCTCTCGGGTAATCCGAGAGAGCGTAATCTTTGGGAGAATGGATTTTTTTATTTTGACTTAGAGCTAACTTTAGGTATGGTAACAGGCTAGACGTGAAAAAATTAACGAAGAAAAAGAAAATTATGATTATCGCACTTTCGACCCTTTTTATTTTAGGAGCCGCTGGCGTGCTATTCCTGAACCAGGCAAAATTTGGGCGTATTCCTCAAGGCGATCGTCTTGAACGCATCAAACAGTCACCGCATTACGATGGTCAAAAGTTCGTGAATGACGAAAAGACCGTCATGATGACAGGCGATAAGAACTTGTTTGAAACGACGCTTGAATTCTTGTTCGGCAAAAGATCGCAAACCGTTCCCGATACAGCGCTAACAGTCGTCAAGACGGATTTGAAAATGCTCCCTGCCGATAAGGATTGGATTGTCTGGTTCGGACACTCTTCGTATTTGATGAACTTATCTGGGAAGAAGATTCTTGTGGATCCCGTATTTTATCAGGGTTCGCCAGCAAGCTTTGTGAACAAGATGTTCAAGGGAACCGATGTTTACAAGCCTGTTGACATGCCGGATATCGATTGCCTAGTTATTTCGCACGATCATTGGGATCATCTGGATTATCAGGCCGTGAAGGAACTCGAACCGCGCGTAAAGCGTGTGGTGACGGGGCTTGGTGTGGGTGAACATTTTGAATACTGGGGATACCCCGTCGAGAAACTTGTGGAACTCGATTGGTGGGATTCTACCGATCTGAGTGAAGGTTTTAATGTGACGTCGACTCCGGCAAGACATTTTTCGGGTCGTGGGATAAGGTCGAATAAAACGTTGTGGTCTTCGTTTGTATTCAAGACGCCAAAGCGTTCCGTTTGGATTGGCGGAGATAGCGGCTATGGTAAACATTTTAAGAAGATTGGTGAAAAATTTGCGGATATCGATCTGGCTATTTTGGAAAACGGGCAGTACAATGAAGATTGGAACCAAATTCATGCCTTGCCCGAACAGCTCAGCAAAGAAATGCTGGACCTGAATGCAAACCGCTACATGACGGTTCATCATTCTAAGTTCTGCTTAGCTTACCATACTTACTTCGAACCGCTCGAAAATGCGAAACGGGCCGCTCAGGAATCGGGCAAGCCCGTGCTTATGCCGCAAATGGGCGAAGTTGTTTATTTGGAATAATACGGACAAAAAATCTTATTTGAAATCAATTCCTTCAAACACGATTTTGTCAACTTCTAGATAAGTTCCGCTTCTCATAAAAATGCTAAACAGACCGATTTCGTGAGAAATCTCTTTCCACTCCACTTGATAGGAGCTTTCTTCAAGAACTTCCCTACCGGGGTGCAAGATGATTTCATTCCAGTTTTCAGCCGCTTTGGCCTTCCATAACGATTTTTTAAAGGTATTTTCTCCAACTTCACGGTAATGTTCCAAAGCGATATTCAATTCACAGTCGCCTCTTACCGTAAGGCGAATCGCCGTGAGATTGCTCAGGTCGAAAAATCCTGTATCAAGTCCTAGATGTGTTCCGAGCAAAACGAAGCCTGTATCTATTGCGAATTTAACAGCGAGATACTTTCCATGATCTTTATCTTCTTTTAATACGGATGAGAAACTTTCAGCACTATCAGGTATTGCAAAATTCGCTTTGCCAACAGCATTAAAATACCATCCGTAGTTAGGATAAGTTTTGGCGAGGTTATTCAAACTATCTCCATCGTCAAAGTCTTCGAAAACATACTCAACAGACTTTCCTGGAACAGGAACGAGCGTATCTGCGGATTCATTTGGTGCAAGCGCCACTTCTGCGACGGTCGAATCTCCAGCAACAATAGTAAAGGACCCTGCCGGCACATGCGCAAACACATACTCGCTACCGAAGCGGTTTGCAAAATAGGGGGTCGATTCCAGTTGAACATTTTCTAACAGGCCTTCGATTTCTTGGGCCGAAACACCGGTACGTACAATGAGCGATGCCGAAGGCAACAATGCAATTTCTTGAACCGAGGTGTCTGCAAAATCGACCGGCGACCAGCTCATGAATGCGGAATCTTCGCCCGCAAGGGCTTCTACAATCTTGCAGGAACTTGCAGTAGTCCGAATAGTCGTAGATGTTGATTTTGTTTTTTGCAAACATAAAGCGTCTCGCCAGATATAAAATGACCCTATTTGAAAAATCGTTTCATTTCCTGGCGTCTCGTAAAAAAATTATACATTTCGTGGACATTTTTGTCCACACCATTCGAAAAAAAACAATTGATAAATATACTTGGGGAATATAATTTCGTAAAATGGAGGAACCCTTATGATTAAAAGAAAAAACTTCCTTATTTTGATTCTTGCTCTTTCGAGTATGGCATTTGCAACTAAGTACGAAGCTGAAGCAGCGACTCTTTCCGGAGGAGCAAAAAATGTCAACGCATCCGGAGTTTCGGGAACGGGTTATGCCGACTTGCAAGAAGGAAATATTTCTTTTAATGGAGTCACCGCAGAGAGTGCGGGCAAGTACCAAGTAACCATCCATTACAAGGCCGGGGATTTCAAAGCAAACTACTTGAAAGTAAACGGCGCAACCGCAGGCACCATCGACTTTAACGCCACCACTTCATGGGCGGATGTCACGACAGTCGCTACACTTAAAGCCGGGACAAACACAATCTCTATCGAGAAATACTGGGGCTGGATTAGCGTGGACTATATCGATGTCGAACCTTATCAATCCTCCCCTTTCAAAATATCCGCAACACCGGTTACCCCGAACGCCACCGAAAGCGCCGTCAAACTCTACAGTTTTTTGCGCGAGAACTTTGGCAAAAAAACGATTAGCGGCATGATGACCGGCGATATGAGCGGTTACACCATGGGAGCCGATTTTAAGACGCACGACGATGTAAAATACACATTCACTCGTACGGGAAAGTACCCGGCCCTTGTCGGTTTAGATTTCTTGTTTGCAAGCGGCCCGAAGGCAAACGAAAGTTGGAACAAGGAATACACGGACAAGGCAATTTCCATCGCGAAAGGCCTTTGGAAAGCGGGCGGCATCCCGGCATTCACTTGGCACTGGAAAGATCCGCTAGACAAAAAAGACGCCTTCTATATCCAAAGTGCAGCAAACGGAGGCGAATACACCGATTTCGATTTTTCTACAGGTTTCAAGCCAGGCACCACTGAATGGAATACCGAAAGTGCTGCTTACAAAGGAATCGTAGCCGACATTGACCACATCGCCGATTACTTCCTTGAATTGCAGAAAGAAGGTGTAGCGGGAATCTTTCGCCCCTTGCATGAAGCTGGCGGAAAGTGGTTCTGGTGGAGTATTAATTCTGGAGAACAGTTTGCAGCCCTCTATCGCCTCGTCTATGACCGCATGGTCAAAGTCAAGGGTGTAAAAAACATGATTTGGGTCTATAACCCTGAAGGAAGCACTGTCACCTCTTGGAATCCGGGTAACGAATACTATGATATTCTCTCCATCGACATCTACAATAGCGCAAACGACCATTCCAGTAACGCAAGCGCCTTTGACAAATTCAAAAACGCATCGAAAAGCACGAAAATTATCGCACTCAGCGAAAATGGTCCCATTCCCGATGTGAACAACATGCATACCGACGAAGCCGTATGGAGTTGGTGGATGCCGTGGTACAGCACTTGGAGCGGAACTTGGCCCGGCCAAACAAAAGATGGTGTATGGAAAAGCAACATGAATGACGAGCGTATCATTACTCTCGAAGACATGCCTGGTTGGGACAAGTACATAGCAATAACCAAGCCTGACACAAGTACCACTAGTATCGCAACCATGCCACGCATGGCCGGGACTGCAACCACCATTGGGATTTTTGACATGAATGGTCATTATTTGGGAATCACCACGCAAGGACTTCCGCAAGGGCACTATGTTATACGTAAAAAGATTCAAGGACACATTGTGAATACGGTGTATCTCAAGAAATAAAATTATTGGGTGTAGGGCGGTGCGATAAAAAAAAACATTACGCATTCACGCTAAATCGGATGTCGAAAACTCGGCATCCGTTTCTCATTTCACCATCGCCTTGACAAGCTGTTTCTCATTCCCTAACAGCGGATACTGTTCTACGATTTTCCCGCGTTCCATGCGTATCACGGATTGACAACTATTCAAAATAAATTCAGGGTCATGGGTAATTACGAGCAAAGTTTTTCCGCTTGCAGCAAGTTTTTTAAGCGTTGCAGAAACAGCAAGCATTTGCCTATAGTCAAGACCGCTTGTGGGTTCGTCGAAAACAACAATTTCGCAGCCGCTTGAAATTCCACTCGCTACAGCGACACGCTGTTTTTGCCCGCCCGAAAGAGCCATCGGATGATTGTCCGCATATTGCTTGAGATTGAGCCCTTCAAGAATTTCAAGCGCCAAGTTCTCGTCTTGCGGTTTCATGCCGAGCAAGACTTCGTCCAGAACGCTTTCGGTAAAAAGCTGGTGGTTCACGTCTTGCATAATCAAGTACGTGCCACGCTTGCGGGCAGCTCGTTTTTGACGCCACGAGCCTTGCAATCCGCACAACACTTGAGCAAGCGTCGATTTGCCTGCACCATTATGACCAATCAACGCCGTAATTTGTCCACATGGGAGTTCAAGACGGTCAATATCCAGAATCGGATGCTTGCGATGGTAAGAGAAAGTGAGATTGGTAAATATAATGGATTGCTTCGCTTTGCTCGCAATGACGTCGCAAGGCTGGTAATCCCGTCGCAATTGTGAACACGAGAGATAATGGATCCTATCGCCTTCGGCTCCAGGATGACAGACTGAATTCAACATTTCCAGATTCATGCATCGGAGTCCAAGGCTTGCCGCATATTCCGGGCCTTTCGCTTCGAGTTCCGCAGGCATCCACTCTTCTGCGATTTGCCCATCCTTCACATAACAAATTCTGTCGGCGACATCACGCAAATAGTAAAGGCGATGCTCCACGATAATGACCGTCTTCCCCGCCTTTTTCCATCGCGAAACAATTTCCTTCAAATCCGCAATCGTCTTGAGGTCCAAATTCGCAGAAGGTTCATCCAGCACAAAAATTTCAGGGCCCGTAGCAGAAACAGATGCGCACGCAATTTTCTGTTTTTCGCCGCCCGAAAGGTTAAAGATGCTACGGCCAAGCAAATGCTCTAAATGAAATTCCTGGACAACACTTTCCACGCGCTGCTTGATTTCTTCGGGATCCATTCCCAAATTTTCGCAACCAAAAGCAAGCTCGCAATCCGTATCGATATTGAAAAACTGCGAACGCGGATTTTGGAAAACGGAGCCCACCACTCTCGAAATTTCGGCAAGCGTCATATCGGCAGTATTCTTGTCGCCGAGCAGCACATCGCCATCCATCGTTCCCGAATGGTAATGCGGAATCAAACCGTTAATGAGCTTTGAAATCGTCGTCTTTCCGCATCCCGATTCACCCGCCAGCACAACGCATTCGCCCGAACGAATTTCCAAATTCAAATTCTCGAGAATCGCATCGTCAAGGGAATCAGAGTAAGAAAAGGAAATATTTTTTAGGGAGATGTTCATTTTTCCACCTTGTCATGCCCGCCAGAGCCTGTGCTGAGCAAAGCCGAAGTAAGCGGGCATCTCCTTTTCAATGCTATACGGAAGGGAGATTCCCGGTTAAACCGGGAATGACATAAAACAAAACAACAGCAACACAATACGCAATTACAACAAAATCCACCCAGCGGAATCCAATCTTTGCAACGCAGGTGCGTTTTGTTTCTGCCGAGAGTCCACGCGTCACCGCCGCAATCGAAAGTTCATCACCAATTTTCGTAACAGAAACCAAAAGCGGAACCAGCCGATATTCAAGAAACGCCACTGGACTTTTTAAAGTTCGCAAACTGAACAAGCGAATTCCGCGCATTCTCATGGCATTGCCAATCGCACGGGATTCATCATACACCGTCGGAAAAAATCGAATCATCACAATCAAGGGAATCGTCACCTTGTTCGAAACATGCATTCGCGACATGCACGCCAAAAACTCATTGACTTTGGTAGTTGTTATCACATAATAAAGCACAGCGCAGGCCGGCATAATACGGTACATCAAAAACAACGACGCAAGAATTATCGTACCCGAGGTACCAATATCCAAATTTTTCACAAAATCAAAGAAAAAGCCAGCAGTCAAATAAACAAAAAAGAAAGCGCAAACAAATTTCCACTTTCCCTCAAGCAACAGCAAAACAGACGCTACAACAACCATCAACAAGCTATAGACAAGCGGAGCGGAAAAAATCATACCATTTGCCACCGCCGCTAAAAACAATTTTGTTCGCGGATCTAATGCAAACGCAAGATTCCTAGATTGCTTCGTCACTTCGTTCCTCGCAATGACGCTATTTTGCAAGTCCGATGCGTTCAAAATGCTTTTTCATCATGCGACGGGCAATAAAGCCACCCACCACAGCACCTGCGGCACCAAATCCAAAAAGACCAATCAAAGGCCAATAGCTGCTAGAAAGCTCCGCCAAATGAGCAATATAAGCCTTATCACAAATAGAACTGCAATACGCCAAATATTCTTCGGTCGAAGACCAAAGCGGAATCATCATCGAAGAAGGTACAAAACTTATCATCACATTAGCAAGCAGGCAACCGACAAAATTTTTATGGAACAGCTTTAAGCAAAGGCCCGCCAAAACGCCATATATCACACAAAGTAAACCAAAAGAAATTCCATGACCAGAGATTGTCATGACAACGCCGAAAAGCGTGCAAAGCAGCACACAGCAAAGTAAAGGTCTTTCGACTTTCGAAAAGAAAAGGAATAGCGGGACGCTCGTCACCAAGCTCACTACGCATGTGGAAACCACAATAAACGCAGGAATAAAACCGATACTCGCTCCAAGTCCAGAAAGAACAAGGTAAAGTGCACCAAAAATGCCCACGTTCACGAGGTCACGCACCAGCGTATTCGAAGATTTTTTACCAGTAGTTCTCATTTTCAAGATCCTGTTACGCTTTCGAAATTGTCATACCCGCCTCAGAGCGGGCATTTCCTTACACTGTTCCGATTGCGGATACTTTTTTGAGCGAAAATAGAGAAATTTCTTTATAAAAATCTACTCCATTTAGACGTAATTTAGCCTTGCTTAACTTTTAGCACAGATATATAAGCATTGCAGTTTTTTCCGCGTCCGATTGGAGTAGAAAAACAAAACTCGTTATGTTATTTTCGGGCAAAATTTTGGGGAGGAAACATGCAAGTTTCTCGCGTTAATAAAGTTTTCGCCCGTCTGGGGCGTTTTCAAATTAAATTCCGTTGGCTGATTTTACTTGCAACAATTCTTGTGACTCTCGCCGCATGCCTTGGGCTTCCGCAACTGCAAATGACCAGCAGCGAAGAAGAATGGTTTGACGATTGGGACAAAGTCAAAATCGACCAAGCGCACTTCAATGACGTTTTCGGCAGCGATGACGGCTATATGGTGATGGTCCGTGCTAACGATGTTTTCGCCCCTGAAGTTTTAAGCGCCATTGACCGACTTTCCAAGCGCCTCGAAAACGAAGTCCCTTACGCTGACCGCGTCGTTTCACTCACGCACAACTTATCCATCCCTATCGCAAACAACGAGGGCTTTGAAGTCATCGACCCGTTCGAAAGCGGCATCCCGACAGATTCAGCACAACTCGCCGCCAAGAAATCGCTCATCATGAGCCGCGAATCGCTCGTGAACAACATCGTCTCTGACGACGCCAAAGAAACATGGGTTATTCTCTCGTTGAAATCGTACGAAGGCGGCATCGATTTCGGCAAAGACAGCATCGCACCTTTCGCCCGCAACGTCATTCTCTCTGACGAATTCAAAAGCGACAAGTTCGAGATGCTCCCAACCGGCATGAGCTACACCGAAATGGAAGAAAACGAAGTCATCTCGCGTGAATGCGCCATGCGTATTATCATCGGCTTCGCCGTCATGCTTGCATGCCTTATTTTATTCGTACGTTCCTTGCGCGGAGTCATCGTCCCCGCCATAGCAACCGTCGGAGGAATCGCCTCAGTGCTCGGCGTAAACGCTTGGCTCGGCATCGTCGGCGACGAAAGCATGGTCGCACTCCCCGTACTTTTGGGCATGGCACTTTCGGTCGGCTACTCCATCCATTACATTAATTCGTTCCGCATGCACTTTAGGCGCACGGGCAACCGCCGTGAATCCGTGATAAACGCCGTCGAAGAAACAGGCTGGCCAATCCTCTTCACTGTTATCACTACCGTAGCCTCGCTGATTTCGTTCTTGTTCGCTGGCATCCGCCCTATCCGCTGGATTGGCGGTATTTCGGCAGGCATCGTCTTCATGGTCTATCTGTACGTCATCATCTTGATTCCGATTCTTATGAGCTTCGGCAAAAACGCAAAGCCCGACCCGACAGTAGTGAAAGCGGCCGGCGCCACCAAAACCGACATCCTCTTTGAATTCTTCGGTCGCAAAGTTTGCAGGCACAGCGGCATCATCGCCGCAATTTCCGCCGCCATAATGTTAGCGCAAATCCCTGGCGTGATGAACATTGACGTGAACATGGACTACACAAAAACAATGGGCGAAAAAATCCCGTTCGTCACAAGACTGATGGATATGCTCAGCGGCAAGCTCGGAAGCCTTTACGATTTCAACGTGATGGTTGAATTCAACGAAAGCGACGCGCTTAAAAATCCCGCCAACATGAAGCGCATCGAAACGCTAGAACAAAAGCTCGGCACGCTCCAGCTCACAAAAATTTCAGGAGACAAGCCCCGCGTTCAATCCGTCACGCGACTCGTAAAAGAAATGAACCGCACGCTGAACAGCGACAGCACAGAATACTACAAGATTCCCGATGCGCAAGACATGCTCACGCAACTGCTGTTCCTCTACGAAATTTCAGATGCCGACGCGCTCTTTGAACGCATGGACGAAGACTATAAAACAACATTTATCCACATAGAACTCTCCGGGTACGACGCCAAGAAAATCGTTGAAGACCTCGATTCCGCGAAATCGTACGCAGCGCAAATTTTCCCGGACGCTAAAACATCCATCGTCGGTGAAGTCGTAAACTATGCCGAAATGAACGGCAAGCTCGTCAATGGACTGTTGCGTTCGTTCGGAGGTTCATTTGTCATTATCGCCATCATGATGATTCTCGCATTCGGAAGCATCAAGGCTGGCCTCATCGGCATGATTCCAAACGTCGCGCCCGTACTTTTAATCGGCGGTGTCATGGGCTATTCGGGAATGCCGCTCGACATGATAACGATGATTGTAATGCCGATGATTTTGGGCATTGCCGTTGACGACACCATTCACATGAATAACCACATCAAATACGGTTACGAACGCACGGGCAGTTACAAAAAAGCGCTGTTACTCTCTTACCGCGAAATCGGTAAAACGATGGGCATGACGACATTCATTCTCTGCGCGATGTTCTTCGTGTTCATCTTCAGCCCCATGGGCGCACTGCACAACGTCGGATTACTTTCCATCATCGGCCTTGCCGCCGCCCTCGTTGCCGACTACACGCTCACCACCGCTCTCGTGTACGTCACCAAGCCCTACGGAAAAGAGAAGCGCAAATAAGCAAGTCCGCTAACGCAATGTCATCCCCGACGTCATTCTCGACCGAAGGGAGGGAATCCATTATTCTTTCAGCAAAGGTGGTATAACACCACCATTACGCCACTTTTTCTTAAAAATTTCCATAAAAAGGTAGTCTTTCGACTACCTTTTTGTAAACATTTTTGAATTTTAGAGCTATAGACTTAATAAACCCTACAAAAAAATCACTTTCCGTGAATTTGTTCTTCCGTAAGATTGAATCTACGAACGAGAGTCTCTAAGGGAACCCCATCTTCATAAAGTCCCCTAGCCGTTTTAAGCTTTTCTTCTTCAGCTTTTTTCCGTTCTTCATCCACTTCCTTGCGAGCATCAGCAAGCCTTTGACGAAAAACATCACCGGCACTCACAAAACCGTATTTTTGTCCAACACTTACAAAAGCCATGTCAAGCTCCTTGAGAAGTTCTTCATCAACATACTCCTTCAAATATATGTTTATTTTCTGCAATAAACAAGACACCTCGTTGCGTGGCATTTTTCGCAAGTTTTCACGGAATTTAGGCAAAACATCTAACATTTTTTCCTTATTGTACGCATACTTCATTGCGACAACGCCCATTCCAGCAGCAACGTCTTCGCAAGTCAAACAATCGCTATCGGGTATATCAGCCATATTCACAAAAGCGCAATGGAAAGGCAAGACAGAACCACGAAAAAACTCTGGATAACCATCTTCAAGGCTCTTGAGCGGATTCCAATTTTCTCGGCCATTATAAAAGATAATCGCCATCGTTGGAATTCCGCGGAATACATGATTCTTATCATAAATTTTCATCACAGAATTCACATAACGAGCAATCTGATCAAGAACATTTGGGTCCCGTCCCGATTTATGTTCTAACAGAATTCCTACCAAAATCGGAGCACCTGTCGACACATTCACACGAAACGCCAAATCCGCTTCACCCGTATCGTCAACCTCTGAATACGAATCTGGAATACGGACAAGAGTGTCCATATTTATAGCCGATATGAATACGCCAACATCAAAATTTACTTTGCTAGCAAGTTCTAACAGATTTCTAAGATGTCCAACATCAGAAAACAGCCAACGAAAAAATGGATCGTGGTTTCGCCTCGTCACATTATTTCCTTCGCTCATATAATTCCTTTCTCAAGAAGAGAATCAACACAAACACCTGAGTAAAAACTCAGACTTCATTTAGCAAAGGATATAAATAACGATATAATAAAAATCAGCCGCATTTAATCGGCTGAAATCAATGTATAAAACTAAACAGATAAAAACAAGAGGTCAAAGAGATTATCGTTCATTTTGCAAACAACCGTTTGCAAAAGATTCTTCAATCATGATCTTTCCAAAAATTTTTGCAGTTAATACCACAAAGACTTAAATCCTCTATATTTGACCTAATTTCAAAAGAACACGTTTCACATTTAAGCTTTTCAGGAATATAATGAGGATAGCAATCGTTTTCATCAAAAGATGTATCATCTAATTCATATTTCAAAAATGTGTTCTGCCCACAAACAGGACAATCATAAACTTTTAACAATAATTCATTACAAGCACCCTCTACTTTTGCATTCACAAACTTCATTTTTTCATAATTACAATTTACTTTGGCCCCCCTTTCTAAAATAGAACAATTATCATCTATTTGAATTATTGGATTATGATAAGCAGCACGTCCCATTTCCTTCAACAGTGCTATTTTTTCGTAATTTACGGGAGGATTATCAATTTCATTAATCAAAGAAGCAATCGGATCAACACCACATTTCAGATTCTTATAAATCCACTCTTTATTTTCCGAATACCAATCTAAGTCCGTTACCTGTTTAACAAGGGGAAGAATTTTCCCGCAAATAAAACAATCTAATTTTGGATAAAAAAGATAATACAAGCCCCTATGCCATATACGATTTCTTAAATCATTCAAAAAATCCAGAGTTTCATCATTTTCTTTAACCAAAAGAAACTCTATTTTCTTGATAACATCATCCTTCGGATTTTCTTTTTGAATAATTTTTAATCTTTTCAACGCCTCAGAAAACTCAATTGATTGACAAAAGACATCAGAACAAAGTTCTTTACTTTTTATTTTCCTGTACAAAGATGATGTAAACTTTTCATTCCATTTCACAGCTAGTAATTCATCAATTTTTCTAAGAAAATCTTTTAAAATCAATTCAAAGAAATTCTGAAAATGAGTTATTGTTGTAAAGTAGAGTGACTTGTATAGATTACTATCAAACTTTTCTGGTTTGGCCAATTTGGAAATTTTAATTGGATTTTGAGATTCTTCAAACGAAACTCTATAGGTTTCAAAATAGGCATGCAAAGCCGTTTTTAATGATAAAAAAGCAGCATTATCGTCCGCAATCCAACCTTCTTTGTCTTTTTTCATTTGCACTAAGCATCCATTTAATCTTTTACGCAACGTACTGAATAAGCATTTTCTTGACTATAAAAATTGAACCCACCATAACTACTTGCCATAGGAAAATCAGCTACAGTCGATGAGTTTGTGGTCCTAAAAAAAGTCAATCTGCCATATCCCATAAAAGATCCATCCTTATAGCGCATTCCAGCAGGAAACGCAGAAAAGCCAAATTCATCTGTTCCGTTCCCTCCATCCTCAGGTTTACCCCATCCTTTTTTTGTTTTTAATTTTTTAACAGCCTCGCCAGAATTCCACTTTCCAGCAACACTATAATATAAGGTTTCCCATTCATCTTCAGAAGGCAAATGCCATCCATTTGGACAAGCGACCATCGCCGCTTTATATGTATAAAGCCGACCATACTTTCGACAATAGCTAGGATCATCATCATAACACCAACTTCCATAGCCATCATATATTTCATAGTTCAAATTTTGAGCCATCCATGTTTGATAACCAATACTTACTGTTTTATAAGTTTTACCATCACGAGGATCTCTAAAAGATTTTGAAGCACCAACAGTCGTCTTTTTTTCATTTTTCTTTTGCCGAACAGAAGAACTCAAAAAATCTCGTAAATACATTGCGAAATCGTTATATTCGACTTGGTCACAGAAACCAGAACTTGTCGTTGTTTTACAACTTTTCACATTCGCGCCATAATATATAATCTGTCCATAATAACGATACTCTCCTAATGCATAATAAAATTTTGTCATATAAATAAGTCCATCGGCATCCTCAATAAGATTACCTTCCTGACCAAATCGTCTCCCATAATAAGGAGCATAATTATCATTACCATTATAAAATTCAATATTTTGAAGAGACTTTTCCAACCATTGACACGAAATCTTTTTTATAGATGTTCCAGAATCATAGGAAGTTCTACGACTTTGAAAATAGCATTGGTTTGCGAGAACAAATGATTGCAAAGCAAATAGCATGACAAGCAATAGAATTTTCATTATTTTCTCCATTATGAAAAAAAGTCCAAGCACATAAGCTCTTTTCTAAAAGGAATAAAAATTCGTTCGTATTATTCACTCAAATCATAAGCACACAAATATTTTACATCACTATAAATACTTTCTTTCACACTGTAAATAGAATATGTAATTTCTCCAGTCGATGAAATATTGTGGTAAATAGTCCTTTCTCCAGCTCCGAATTCTATAAAATCAGGTTCGGAATAAAAATATATTGTATTAGTTCCTACGATAGACTCTATTTTCTTACCTAATGACAAAACATCTGCGAAACTAAATACACGCCATCCATCATAACGTTTACCCATCTTTTCTCTATCATTCCAACAAGACGAATAAAGCCCCGTACCTTCAGGTTTCGTCATTGCTCCGCATTGATGCAAACAATAAAAGTAACTGACACTAGAGTTATTTCGATCATTTCTCAACATTGCATATGATGGGAAGCCCTGGTATTCTGCTACATAAGCCGAAGTATCATAGAACACGCCTTTATAAACCTTACCATTCCAAGTCTTAGTGCTTATTGTAATGCCAGATTCTTGTTTAGACGTGTCATATAGAGTGATAGACGTATCTCTCGGAATTTCATTTACTATAGATTCCCTTTGATGATAAACGGAGTCAACAATCCTAATCAACACAGAATCTTTTATCACATTGAAAACGGTATCTGTTGTATTAACATATACAATAGAATCTTTTTTCATTACAGAATACACCGTATCTGTTCTAGTAAGACGTAGTGTATCTTTAGAAATCTTATAAACCGTATCTTTTGATGTCTTGTAAACGGTATCTTTCTCTATTTTATAAATAGTATCTTTTGAAACTTTGTAAATCGTATCTTTCGAAGACACTACAAGAGAATCTGTTATATCGTGCACAATAGAATCTTTAAATACAGCAAACATATTTTGCACATCTTCATCCGAATAACCATAAACATTAGTTTCATCCCCACATCCAACCATAAGCATAGTCATAGTCAAAGCTGCAATTACTTTTTTCATAGTCTTCTCCATTCTGCCAAAGGCAGCCTACGAGCAGCACTATTGTTCAAATAATCATAGTCTCCTCGGAAAATCCAGAGACCAAACCAAGCAACTTCATACATTTTTTCGGAAAACAAAAAAGGCATGGTATCGCTCGGCTTATGTATTGAAGGCTCTGGTAAACCCGCAATCCTAAGCACAACGGAAATTGTCAGTCTCAGAAACTGAACAAAACCGCGGGCATACGCCCAACGACCCACACCCGATCGGTGTGAGTGTTCGTCTTATTCCCGGATAGCAGAGCTTTCGCTCAAGAAAAATTTACCAGACTTTTCAATACCGGAACAAGAGTACAACTCTAATTCAATATGTCAATAGTAATATAGATTCTTTACATCATCTTTGCACGTTCAAAGTTCCAAGCAAGGCTAGAATAAACATTTTTCAATGGTTAAAACCGAGTAAACGTAAAAAAAGTATTCCCAAAAGCAAAGGGAATACTTAAAACAAGAATTGACTAGATCCTTCGCGTTGCTCAGGATGACGAATGTCAATTACTCCACTTTCAGCTTGGTCATGCTTTTTGCGCAAATGCCCATTGTCGATACGTTGTGCAAGAATGCAGACGTTGTCGGCGAGAGGAGCCCGAGAAAACCGCCTACAAGCAAGCTTGTATTGAAAACAACTATAAAGCGGTAATTTTCGGAGATGCGTTCCATCAGTTTTTGGCTCAAGAGACGCAGTTCCACGAGGTCTTCGAGATTCTCGCGGCGGAGCGTCACATCAGCTGTTTCGCGGGCAATGTCCGAAGCATCGCTCATCGCGACAGAGACATTCGCTGCAGCAAGAGCAGGAGCATCATTGATGCCGTCACCCACCATAATCACACGCTTGCCTTCGGTCTTCATTTTTTCCACATAATGGTGCTTGTCTTCTGGCAAGACCTGCGCAAAGAACGTATCGATTCCCAAATGTTCCGCAACACGTTCTGCCGCATTCAAGCTATCGCCCGTCAGCATCACCACATTCTTGATACCGCTTTCGCGCAGCCCGCGAATGGCATCCACCGCTTCTTCTCGCGGCGGGTCGCCAATGCAAATGGCACCCGCCAACTCTCCGCCAATGCCGAGATAAATCACGGACGCAGCACCCGCCTGTTCGTCAATAATCGCCTGGTTCGCTTCAGAAACATTGACCTTTTCGTCTTCGATGACAAAGTGTTTGCTTCCGATGACCACACGCTTGCCCTTGAGCGATGTTGCGATACCGTGTGCCACGATGTACTTGACATCGGCATGTTCTTCGGCGTGATTGATATTGCGTTCCATTGCCACCTTCACAATTGCACGAGCCATGCTATGCGGGAAATGCTCCTCGATGCACGCCGCAATTTTCAAGATTTCGTCTTCGTTGCGACCGCCAAACGGAATAATCTTTTCAAGACGCGGTTCCGCCTTCGTAAGCGTTCCCGTCTTGTCGAACACGATTGTATCGGCAAGCGCGAACTCTTCGAGATACTTGCCTCCCTTCACCGTCATGTCCATATCCGCCGCTTCACGCAACGCAGAAATCACGGAAATCGGAGTCGAGAGTTTTATCGCGCAAGAGTAATCCACCATCAAGATGGAAACCGCACGCGAGATGTTCTGTGTGAACAAAAGCGTGAGCCCAAAGCCAAGGAAACTGAACGGCACGATGCTATCGGCCAAATGTTCGGCACGGCTCTGCACGCTCGCCTTCAAATCTTCGCTATGGTCAATCAGCTCGATAATCTTTTGAATTTTCGTGTTGCCATTGACCGCGCGAACCTTCACGACAATCGCACCTTCTTCCAGGACGGTTCCCGCAAACACCGTCTTACCGCGAGTTTTCATCACCGCCTTAGATTCACCCGTCATCGTCGATTCGTTGACAAGCGCTTCGCCTTCCATGACGCGACCGTCCACAGGAATCATGCTCCCAGAACGCACACGCACCAAGTCGCCAACCTGAACATCCTTGAGTTCAATCAGCACATCCACGCCGTCTTTCACGACCCAGACTTTATCGACTTTAACAGCGAGGCTCCCTGTAAGCGCAGTACGCGTACGCGCCTTAGTGTAATCTTCGAGCAAGCCCGAGACGCCCAAAAGGAACATGACCGTTCCGGCAGATTCGTAATTGCGCTGCAACAGCGAAGCGCCAATTGCGGCACCGTCCAACACATCAACGGTGAGTTTTCCGCTCATGAGCGTTGAAACACCACGCGCCACATAACGCAACCCACGAACCACCGTAATTGCCGTGCGAATTGGGAACGGAACAAACCAGCGCAACAAATAACGACGTGCAATCATCCCCATGAGGCTAGCTTTAAAGCCGTCATCGAGAGATTGCAACTGGTATTCCGTTTCGCCATCACATTCCGGCAGCGATTTTGGATTCAGCGTTTTTGCAAATTCAAGAATCAGGCTACGACTCGCGCCGTAATCGCCGTTCTGCGGCTCATATTCAAGTAATAGCCCGCCATTGGCGCTATGCACCACGGCACTTTTTACGCAAGGCACGCCAACACATGCCTTGTGAACACGCGCTTCATACTCACGATCAAAAGCATACGCTCCGGCACGCAAACGCAAACGCCCCGGCCTGTCGTAAACGATCCTGAATCTCATAAGCGTTCGCTTCTTACTTGTCGAGACCTGCTTCTGCCTTGGCGTCGTTGCAAATGTCGCTAGCTTCATCCTTCATGTCCTGGAATGCGGCCTTGGCGTCAGCAGTGAACTTCATGCCATGAGCAAGTCCCTGAACAGCAAGTTCGCGGGTCTTCTTTGCCTTGAGCACTTTCTTAGCAACAGCAGAGCCCACAGCACCGGCAACAACGAGCCAGAATTTTTCGTTTTTGAACATAGACATATCATTCTCCTTATTAAAGAAAAATCAGCGGAGCACCTGTCCGCTTTAAAAAATTAGATACTCTCCCCTCTAATTGCAAATTACAAATAAACTAAATATATAACTCACGAGACCCCGCGTCCCAGTTGAGTTTCACGCGACTGGCGCTAACATTGTTAGTGAATTTCTAACAATGTTAGACTCTCTAATTTTGTTAGAGAGTCTAACATTTTATGGATCATCGAAACTCAACAATTACGAAAGAGCAAGAACCTTGCCGAGTTCACGGCACTTTTCCTTGCCAGCGTCATCCGGAGTACCTTCAATAGCGAGCGGATCATCAGCAAGCACGAGGCCCGCATTTGCGGCATCTTCTTTCCACGGATTCATCCATTCGCCGCCACCCCAGCCATAAGAGCCGAAAAGGACCACTTTTTTGCCTGAAATTTGCGTTTTCAGTTGATCATAAAGCGGCTGGAATTCACTATCTTCAAGTTCTTCGGCACCCATCGCCGGGCAGCCCAAAGCAAACTTGTCAAATTCATTGGCTTTTTCCACCTTAAAAGCAGACGTATTGAAAAGCGTCACTTCGGCACCAGCTTCCTTTGCTCCAGCGACCACTTCATTCGCCATAACTTCGGTATTTCCCGTTCCTGTCCAATAAATAACAGCAATTTTATTCATTTTTATCCTTTTGTTATCGGTTAGTTAACTTGCCACAGTCAATTCATCCAAAGAATCGCCCTGTTCAAAACGCTCATTGAAAATCTTGTGACATTTTTTGTAAACATCAAAGATATGCATCGAATTCGGTACATCGTTATAAACTTTCCAACACCCTATCACCTTGTAATTTTTTCCACCATATGCAATAAAATCTTTCACATCTTGCAACGGGTAACCTAAAAACACTCCCACTTCATGAGGGAAACAAACGGAACGCGCCATGCGCACTTGGAAAAAATTCAATAACGACTCTACATCAAACCCGATGTAGCCAAAACCTTTCAAAAAATCCCTAATCTCACAAGAATTACCCAACTCCTGTAAAGCACTATTTCGGTAGACATATATAAAATAACGGCCACATCGTTCAGCAACAATGCGAGCCGAAACGCCCTTAGGATTCAATACGCGATTCCAGCGAGCCAAAATATTGCAAAGCAAAACACCATCCGCATCATCAAGGCAAAATAAATTTGCCGTTTTAAGGCCGGCAAGCGTCGGAGCGCAATGGCGAACTAGGCGAGAATCGATATTTTCAATCATGAACAACCTAAGCAAAAAGCAAAAAAAATCCCGCCTACGACTTCCGCCGTAGGCGGGATAACCTATCCAGCATATATGAGGTAACGAATCTTATACACTAGCTGAGGTTCTATGGCAAAATTTCCTTTATCCTTATTTTAGAAATCTATACAACCAAATGCTACTCCAAATAGACTTGAAACAATCCAAAAATTAGACAAAGCTAACATAAAGAAAAACCCCGCCAACAATTTTCATCGTGGCGGGATTTTCATCCTATGGCAAAAAATTAGAATAGTTTATTAGAAAGCAAATACAGTTTCGAGACCGAAGCCAAGACCCGTATCGTCGCCAGCATCATCGCCAACCGGAATATTGAACTTGGCAAAGCCAGTCACTTCAAGGCCTTCGACCGGAGTGAAGTAAGCACGGAGACCTACGTTGAACGTAGAAACGTCATCGTCCTTATCAATCGTGTTCGTGTGGTATTCCAACGGAAGACCAAGAGCAAGAGCATCGTTAATCTTCACGCTCGGTTCACCATAGACAAAGAAGTATTCAGGAATTTCTTCGCCATGAACAGTCGGAGTCTTGTCGTCGAAAATAGCGTAGAGCACAGAAGCCTTGATGCTGAACGTTCCGAGATCCAAAGCCGGCTCAGCAAGGAGTGCGTGCGTAGCCTTCGGATCATCTTCCTTAAGTGCATCTACATGCAATCCATAAACGAAGTGGAATGTAAATGCATCGAACTTCAAGTTTGCATCGAGGCCGGCATGCAATTCATTGTGCTTTGCTTCCTGATAGGACTTGTAATCAATGAACGGACGCAGCACATGTTCGCCAACGCCAAGTTCGTAAGCGAGGTGGAGGTCATAAGCAACGCCTACGCATGCTTCTTCATCACCTTCTTCAACACACACCTGATTGTCGTTGTCGCCGCGACCAAAGCCGAGGCCAAAAACAAGGCCATTATAGTCAATTTCAAAACCTCGGATATCGTGTTCTGCCATACCTGCGGCGTTATCAGCCGGGTCATCATAATCGTAGAAGTTGAGGAAAGCGCCTTCCGAGAAAGTCAAGTCGCCAAACTTCACAGCAAACTTATCGCTATGCGTGTACTGGACAAATGCGCCATTGTAAATGGCAGCCGGATCGGTCGTTTCGCCGTCAGCTTCGAGCTGTACGGATGCAGACCACTTTTCGTTAAATTTGACATCAACATTCAAATCAAATGTAGAAGCGTAGCTATGGCTCTGCGTATCGTCATTGATCACATCACCCGTGTAAGCGTCAAATTCAACTTCGCCAGAGAACTTGACTTCCGGGCCTTTAGATGCTGCTTCAGCTTCCTGAGCAAGAGCCGGAACGGCAAGGATAGATGCAGTAGCAAGACCAAACAAGAGATTGGATGTTAAACGTGTCTTCATTTTTACTCTCCTATGACGGTTTTTTATTTTTTTGTAACACCCCGTCTAGACTTTTACATTTTGTGTTACAAAACTCTAGGCTTTTCGCCTCTTTTGCTCTTCTTGAAGCAAAGAGCGTGCCAATTATTTTTAAGTTCTATCCATTCCTGTTCTTCATTTGATTCAATCATTTTAGCCTCCTCTATCTTTATTAGTTTAGACTAAGTTAAGGGGTTTAATTAAGGGCCGAAGGCTTTTGGACCATCGGCCCTTAATGGTTCTTGACTCAAATGAAACTGGATCTAGATTTTAATCTTCAAATCGACCTTTCTTGTTTGCACTCATACCGAAGAGCTTGAGGAAGGCAAATGTCGCCACAAGCACAACAATCGAGCACACAATCCAGAACTTGTCGCCGCCCACCGGAATCTGGTAGAGGAGTATCGACACCGCCCAGGCAAGCACCGTCTGGACTACAGCCATCAACACACCAAGGCCAAGGCCGATTTCGCGAACGACCACGCCCATTGCAGCAAGGCAAGGCACGTAGAGCAAGATAAAGATCAAGAACGCAAACACCTGCCAGTTAAATCCGTCTACCGGATTTCCATTCTTGTCCGGGTTGTGGAAGTAAGAACGGAGGTTGGCATAGATGTCAGCAGTTTCACTCAAGTCACCTTCTTCGAGAGCGCCGATTTCATCTTCGCTCAGCGTGAGGCCAGCAGCAGCGAGCTTTGCAAACACCTCTTCGCGAGCCTTGTCGGCACCTTCATCTTCGCTGAAGGTCTCGATAGAAGCATATTCTTCACAAGTAATCGCCTTGGCTTCAAGAATCTTGTCGAGCGTGACCTTCTTGAGTTCTGCAGCATTCTGGGCTTCAAGTTCGCCAGAAGTTCCGAGAATGTCTGTGAGAGAACCAAAGACTTCGCTCAAGTTTTCAGGAATCGTGCCAAGGGCTTCCTTGAATGCACCGAGAATATCCGGAGCACCGCCTTCTTCCTCTTCTTCGGCCGGGCATTCATCCACGCCAGCGATGAGAGGCTTTTCTTCGGCAGGGGCTTCAGCAGGCTCAGCGACCTTATTTGAGTCGGCTACAGCGACCGCGCTATCCGCGACAGCAGAGTCAGCAGCGGCAGAAACTTCACTGGATCCTTCACTTTGTTCAGGATGACGAGTTTCAGAGCTATCAGCAGCCACAACTTCCACGGGCTTCTCCGGAGTTGCGGCAACTTCGGCAGCCTTCGGAGCTTCAGCAGCATCGCCAGGGCCGACCATAGAGTACAGCGAGTTCATCGTACCAATCACAGCTTCCTTAGCAAGGAGGCCAGTGAAGAGCGACACAGATGCAGGCCAGTTGTTGGATTCAACACCGAATGGTTCAAAAACCGGGGTAATTGCCTTACCGATTACAGAAAGCAAGCTGTTTTCGGAATCACTGTTACCCGCCGTAAATTCGCTTTCCGTCTGGACCTTGGATTCGTCAATCACGACACCTTCAGGGAGCGGCACTTCCTTTTCGTCCTGCACCATGGCGTAGCCTTCTTCGCTCTTCACGATTTCGGTCTTTTCGCCATTGATTTCGGTGTAGAGCTTGTCCACAAAGCCAAAGCTGTTGAGGAAGCCGAGAATGGCAACGGCAATCGTAATCACCTTACCGGCACGGATAACGTAATCGCGCAAACGGAGCCAGGAGTGGATCATGAGCGACTTGAACTTCGGCAAGTGATAAGGTGGCAGCTCCATCACAAAGTTGCTAGCCTCACCCACAAACAAGGAGCGACGAAGAATCAAGCCGTACACGATCGCAAAGAGAACGCCCGCGAGGTAGAGGGCAAACACGACCGTCCCTGCCTGCGTTCCAAAGAATGCGGCGGCAAACAGTGCGTACACCGGAAGGCGAGCGCCGCAGCTCATGAACGGCACAAGGAAAATCGTGAGGAAACGTTCACGCTTGGATTCGAGCACGCGAGAGCCCATAATGCCCGGCACACCGCAACCGAAACCGACCATCATCGGCACGAATGCACGGCCCGGGAGCCCGAGGAATCTCATAAAGCGATCAGCGACAAAAGCCGCACGCGCCATGTAACCCGAGTCTTCCAAGAAAGAAAGGCAGAGGAACATGAAGAAGATGACCGGGATGAACGTCGAAACCGTCTGGATACCGGCGCCGATACCGTCGGCGAGAATGGCGGACACAAAGCCCGGCGCATGGAACACATCCGTGAGCAAGTAGCCAAGACCATCTACAAAGATGGCACCAAACAGCACATCAAAGAAATCGATGAATGCAGAACCAATCGTGACTGCAACCCAGAAGACCAGGTACATCACCAAGAGGAATATCGGGAGCGAAGCCCAGCGATTCAAAAGCACAGAATCGAGCTTGTCCGACCAAGTTCTCTTGGAACGGTTCGAAAGAATCGTCTTGCCTGCAATTTCGTGAGCCAAGCTGTAGCGCGCATCTGCCATTGCAAATTCGCTTTCTTCGTTCAGCATCTTGGTCACTTCGGCCTTGTTAATCTTGACCTTGGCTTCGGCAAACTTGTCCGCATAGCTCTTTTCGTTGCCCAAGTACATGAGCGAAACCCAGCGGGCATCCGTTCCCAAAAGCTTTGCAACCGGCTCAACCTGCGGTTCCAAATACTTTACGACATTTTCGACATTTTCGCCGTAATGGATAGCCTTCGGAGTCATCTTCTTGCCAGCGACAACATGAGCCATTTCGCTGATGAAGTTTGTGATACTTCTTTCATTCACGGCCGAAAGCGGAATCACCGGCACGCCAAAGCGTTCAGCAAGGATATCCAAATCCAAATGCAAACCGCGCTTTTCCGCAATGTCGATCATGTTTGCAGCAATCACCATCGGAATCTGCATATCGACAAGTTGAGACGTCAAGAACAAATTACGTTCAATGTTCGAAGCATCAATAATATTGACAATAAGGTCCGCTTCGCGAGTGAGCAAGTAGTCTACAGCGGCGCGTTCGTCTTCGGCATTGGCAAAGAGAGCGTAAGTACCCGGCAAGTCCACCACGCGAATGTGCTGGTTACCGAGTTCAAAAAAGCCTTCTTTCTTTTCGACAGTCACACCCGGCCAGTTACCAACACTCTGGCGAGCACCCGTAAGAGCATTAAATAGAGCCGTTTTACCGCAGTTCGGGTTACCGGCAATAGCAATAGTAAAAAGCTTCGGAGCCATTAGACCCTCTTCAATTTAAGAACGTTCGCTTCTTGCTTGCGAAGCGACAGACGGTACGACAAAACACTGACTTCAATCGGATCACCGAGAGGAGCCACCTGCAAAACTTCAAGCGTCACGCCACGCACAAGTCCCATAGAAAGCAATTTGGACTTGTAGCGGGCATCGCCCTCGTTATAACCAAGGATTTCCACCTTATCACCTTTCTTGAGGTCAGAAAACTTTGGTTCAAGATTCCATTTCTTTGTAGAGGTTTTGCCTCCACAACCGCAATTACAACCCATTTTATTTTCCTTTTTTTGCCTTTAAAGCATTCGCCTTTTTCGCAACAGCGCCTTCATTTCCCCTCTTCATGAAGTCTTCAATTGTCGAAAGAGTTTCAGCAGAAAGAATATGCTCCATGCTGCAGGCGTCCTTGTCAGCAATAGCTTCGGAAACGCCCAGACGGATCAAAAAACCCTTCAAAAGAATATGGCGGTTCAGCACATCGGCAGCAGCCTTGCGACCTTCTTCCGTGAGTTCCACGCCACTGTAAGGTTCCTGAGTCACAAGACCCAGCTTTTTAAGTTCAAGAATCGCCTTAGCCACAGAAGGCATTTTCACAGAAAGGGCGGCGGCAATATCCTTGACACGGGCAATCCCGTTTGCCAAGCGAAGCATGTGCACCATTTCCAAGTAGTCTTCGAGACTCTGGCTGAGCTTCACGTGATTGTTTTCCATATTTGATGATCCTTTAAACGTTAACGTCGCCTAATTTAATTAGACAAAGCTAAATTTAATAAGCCGAGGCTAATTAGTCAAGGCTAAACTTTTATAATTTTTTGCTATAACGGGCGTTAAATCCTTATCTTTTGCATATATATAGAGAAATAGACCATTTATAAGGAATTTTGAGCGTATCATTATTATAGGACAATCTTTGCAAAAACTACGCTTTTTGCTAGATTTCAGGTATGAACTTTCTTGAGCAGAAAATCCTTGCCGATGGTGTCGTCAAGCCCGGCAACGTTCTTAAGGTTGACAGTTTCTTGAACCATCAAATTGACATTCGCCTGATGCACAAGATCGGCGAAGAATTCAAGCATCGTTTTGCCGACGTGCAATTCAACAAGGTTCTCACCATCGAGGCTAGCGGCATCGCTATCGCGGCGTTCATCGCATACCTCAACGATGTTCCGGTCGTTTTCGCAAAGAAAGGCCAGACTGTCAACAGCACCGACGACAAATACGTGGCAAAGGCCTACTCTTTCACGCACAAAAAGTTCAACGACATTTTCGTTTCGCGCCCTTACCTCAAGCCGACCGACAAGATTCTGATTGTTGACGATTTCCTCGCGGATGGTGAAGCAAGCAAGGCGCTCATCGATCTCGTGAAGCAAGCAGGCGCCGAGCTCGTCGGTGTCGGCATTGCCATCGAAAAAGGCATGCAGCCCGGTGGAGCAAAGCTCCGTGCTGCAGGCATACGCCTCGAATCTATTGCCATCGTCGATAGCATGGACCCCGAAACCGGATTTATCAAGTTCCGCGAACAATAAAATCATAGATTGCTTCGCCCCATTCGGGGCTCGCAATGACGAAATAAAACATTCAAAGTTCGCAATGGCAAAACAAAGCATTTAAGGTGAAGCATGAAGACTTCGGACAACATTTATCAACTTGACGGACGCGTTCCGCTTTTGCAGGCGATACCTTTCGGCTTACAGCATGTACTCGCCATGTTCGTGAGCAACATAACGCCCATCATCATCCTTGCAAATGTTGTCGGGATCGAAAAGGGCATCACCGCTTCGCTTATCCAAAACTGCATGATTATCGCGAGCATCGGTACACTCATCCAGCTCTACCCCATCTGGAAAATCGGTTCCAGGCTCCCTATCGTAATGGGCATCAGCTTTACATTCCTCTCGGTTTCCATTTCTATTGGCACCACGCAGGGCATGGGTGCGCTCATGGGAGCGGTTATCGTTGGCGGTATTGTCGAAGGTTTGCTCGGCCTTTGCGCTAAATACTGGCTCAAGCTCATCCCGCATATCGTTGCGGCCACGGTCGTCACATCCATCGGATTTTCGCTTTTGCCGATTGGCGCTAATTCATTCGCGGGCGGCCAAGGCGCCGCTGACTTCGGTTCCGCACAGAACTGGATTGTTGGTAGCGTCACTCTCCTCACCTGCTTGCTCACGCAGATTTTTGCGAAAGGATTCTTGCGTTCACTCTCCGTTTTGGTCGGCCTCATTGTCGGTTACATTCTCGCACTCTGCATGGGCATGGTCGATTTTTCGGGCATCACAAACAACGGCTTTTTCGCACTCCCCAAGTTCCTCCCGTTCACCCCGGAATTTAACTTGGGCGCCATTCTCTCCGTCATCGCCATCTATCTCGTGTCCGCCACGGAAACCGTCGGTGACTCCAGCGCCCTTTGCAGCGGCGCCCTCAAACGTCAAATTCACAAAGTCGAAATGGGTGGCGCCATCAGCTGCGACGGCTTTGTCAGTTCCATTTCCGGGCTCTTCGGTTGCACCCCGATTACATCTTTCAGCCAGAACGTCGGCCTCGCCTCGCTCTCTGGCGTCGTGAACCGCTTTGCCATTGCGACAAGCGCAGGCATCATGCTCCTCGGCGGCCTCTTCCCGCCCGTAGGCACACTCCTCACGACCATCCCGCAAGCCGTTCTCGGCGGCTGCACCATCATGATGTTTGGCTCCATCCTCTTCGCCGGTTTCGGCATGATCGCCAAAAGCGGATTCTCGCAGCGCAACATGATTATCGTCAGCATGTCGCTCAGCGTGGGCCTCGGCTTTACTTCGGCCTCCAAGATGTTCCAGATTTTCCCGCAAACCATCCAGACCATCTTCGCAGAAAACTGCGTTGCCGTCGTATTCCTCCTCGCCGTAGCATTGAACCTGGTGCTCCCCAAAGAGAAAGAAGAACAAACAAAATAAAGCCGCTCTCGATTATAAGAAAAAACTATACCAAGTTGCCTTTCCTCTGCAATATTTTCTATTTTCAAAAACTGGAAAGGTAGTCTATATGAACATTTTAAAAAACAGCTTTTTCTCAAACGCAATCGCATTTGCTACAGCGGCAGTCCTTGCCGTAGGTAGCGTTTCGCAGGCACAAGCAAAGAACACAGATAGCGAAGACATTCGAATCGTCAAAGTAGATGACAACAATTTCGAAAAAGAAATTCTGCACTCAAAAGCACCGGTCATCCTTGAAATTTCATCGACCAGCTGCCCTCCGTGTCTCGTGATGATTCCGACACTCATTGGCATCGCCAAGAACTACCGCGACATCAAAGTGGCCTCTGTCGGCATTGACGAGCCCGGCATAGACAAAATAAAGAACACACTCCCGATCCAAGCGTTCCCTACATTTTTCCTCATCAAAGACGGACAAATTGTAAACCGCCTCGTCGGCGTTGTTAAAGAAGAACAACTCTTGCAGGCGCTCGATTACACGCCCAAAGCCGTCAAGCAGCAAGCCAAGAAGCCTGCGAAAAAGACCGGCAAAGACAGAAACCTTGTCTGCAAAGTAAACGGTCAATTCCATGGCCTCAAAAACCTCGTCACAATTTCATTCGTATTCGGCGACACCGAAATCAAAAATGTAGACATCGTTACAGACGTATTCGTTCCACCAGAGATGTACGACAAGCGCGAAGAAATGATGGCCCACATTCAAGCCAGCGGCAAAGGCGAAGTCACCCCGACCATGGCCGGATTCCAAATGCACATCGACAACGATTGCCGATTCATGAAAGCCATGGACATGAAACGCACATCCACCTACGGCGAAATGCGCGCCGGTCTCGAGCTGCAAGGCTTTAAGTGCGAATAAACGCGTGACAAGAAATGAAGGAAGGCGTTGCCGATGGCAACGCCTAATTTTCGCATAAGATATCAAAAAGCTATCTTTGCAGAGTCCGTTTAGCTAGATGTGAAATTTTCGCTGATTCCTGTCTGTTAAGCGGATTTTTTATTTGATTTCACCATTGTCTTTGATTACTCGTTATATGCCAGCCGCCGCCTTCGGGACAACGGTAAACGTGCATTGTAATGCCCGTTACAAACCGACGTTCACTAGCAACCGCATTTGCATCATATTCGGTAAGATAAAGATTCTTTCTCTTACCATCTTTACCACAACAAGTACACATGGCTATTTACCTCCATTTCTCGTCCTTGTTTCTTGAATCTGCCTGCCACGATTTCCTTGGACCTTGTCCCAGGTTATATTCGTTCCACGCGTACCCCAGTTTCCGTTTTTCTGATCACTTTCATTATTAGGCATAATTGTTTTCCTCTTTTTTCACCTTAGGCGGAATTGCCCTTGATGCAAAACAAAAATACCTTGTTCGCTTTTGAAGTACAAGGTATTCGAGTCGATAGAAATTTTCAAAAAAAAGGGGTAAAAGAAAAAAAGAGGGGATAGAGGAAAAATGTGAAAAAAAACGGGGGTATATGATGAACGAAACTAGACTATTCGTCGAGCAATATCCTCCACTACCTTTTGCATTTCCCTTGGAGAAGTTTGTAGTTCACGCATGTCAAAATGAGTAAGTAAGCCAACTCCCGATTTTTGAACAGAAAGTACTGCAGAGAGAGAAAAGCCTGCATCTCCCATTATTTTTAAGATGTTGATTTTGGGACCAAGAAGATCACGCTTGAGACCTTCTCTATAGTCCGCATCAACATAACCCTTTTCGCTCATAGCATCAAAAATATCAAAGATACTTTCTGGAATTTGTTTCGTAGATTTTATTTCCGGAATTTTTATTTTGCCTAAGTTAGAAATAGATTTAACCTTTTCCGTATTTACACCTAATGCGCCTAAGGTATCAGCAATGTATCTTGGAACTTCTTGAACTGATTTTATTTCTGGGATTCTTGAAACGTCAAAGCCAGAAACGAGTTTTGTCGTTAACGATTCGTAATTATCGTCCTGCTCTATTGGTGTAGGATTAGAAAATTGAGTCATTAAACGTTTAATATCTACTTTAGGAGCTTTCTTACCATAAAGTTCTTTTTCGCTCGGTTCAGACATTTTTCCTGAAATATTTTTTCTTTTCGCTTCTTCAATTTCATCCTTTGTCGTTAGTTTTAGTTTGCAGATACACCGCCAAGTTTCGTGGGCGATGAGTTCCAAAGTGCTTCTTTCTTTTTTTACATAAAGCAATGGAAGTAGCTGTACATTATAGTATCGACCTAAGTAGAATAAATTATTCAACGGAACGCGAAAACCTTTGACGTCTCCAGTTTTTTCAGAGGAAACATTACCAAAGGCAACAAACATTTCCTTGAAGAAAATTGATTTATTTTCCTCGCTAAGTTTGGCAAAATCAACTTTATCCAATTGTTCTTTAAACCACTCGCGAACATTATGTAATTCATCCGCTGGGGAATCTATATAGTTTTTTATTGTTTCGAACTTTTGATTATGGTTCTCAAGCCATTCCCTATTATAGTCACATGGGGTGTCTTCTCTATCGTATGGATAATTAAAGAAGAACCTTTTAAAAAACTCTACAGACTCTATTCTTCTGTATTTGTATATAAAGGATGAAAACGTCCGAACGAATATAAATTGTTCAATTAAATATTGAAGCAGTTTTTTATCATCTGAAGAAAAATCCTTTGAAAACAAACAACGATTTACGTTTTCAAATAATTTAAGACATTTGAGTTCTGATTCAAATAAAGATTGCTTTAATTCGCTCGAATTTGATGGTGTTGAGGAGACCTTAAAGAAAGTACGATAGCAAAAATCAAAAATTTTTTTTGAAAGAGAACTTCTTTTTTTCGTTTCTTCTGGAGAGATGATTTGTGGATCAAATTTTTCAAACTTTATAAAATCAATAAATGATTCAACGACAGCCTTATGAGCGTGTTCTATTGATTGAATTTCTTCAAATTTTGTCTTGAAGAAGGAAAAGAATTGTATGTGAAATCCCATATTTTTCAATATGGAATCGTAAGCGTTATAAAATTCAATACAACAAGGCTCTTTATATTTTTTGAACATAGAACGCAATATACTTAATCCATATGTTATAGAACAAGCGATTAAGGTTAAAAGAGTCGTTTATCATAAGCCCGAACGTTATAGGGCTAGAGCGAGGAGCACATTTAGGGGTTAAAACGACCAAAAATTTCGCTTTTTCGAAAAAAAATCAAACTGTTTACAACCCCTCGGCTTCACGAGCCCACTGATCGTCTAAATCGGGATGTTCCTTGCGGAATCGCCTTAATGCTTTATGAATTTCCCAATTTAAGTTCAGACCCTCAGCTTGGCACTTAGGTTTCAGTTCGTTATACAGTTCCTTCACTTTTTCTTCGAGTGTCATATTAACTCCTTGTTTGAGCATAATATATGAAAACAATATGACAAATATTGTCACATTAAAGACTATGATAAAAAACTGTATAATTAGTTGAGCGGTTGCATACAAAAAGACCGCAGCATTTTATTGCTACGGTCTATTCCTATATCACCCGAATAAATTCGTCTGCCCTAGAGCCTCTTTTATCGTTTTCATAGTGGATTGACTAAAAGTACTCGTGCTCCATTCACTAATAAATTTAGACGCTTGATTACGGACTCTATCATATAATTCTACGGGAGCAGTCATTGGAGAATTCGCCTGTTGTTCTGGATATATTCCAAATTCTTCTAGTTCTTTAACAACACGTTCAATCGTTTTGGTACAATTGCTAAAATACTCACTACCTCTAACTCTGATGAATCTCCAACCGATTCGTTCAAGAATCGCTTGTCGTTCCATATCTTCTCGAATCTTATTTTCTCCACTGTGGAATCGTTCGCCATCACATTCAAGCGCAACTTTTTGTTTTCCATAATGAATGACCATATCCAAGCGGTACGCACCAACAGGATACTGCATCGTAATGCAATACCCCTTTGAAGTTAGCGCCTTTGCAACCATCTCTTCAAATGGCGATTCCGATTTCGCTTCGGTTTCCATAATTTGCCTTGCCACAGCTGTTGGATTTTGCGCATAATCAATTAAGCGCTTACGCAAATCACCTGGCTTAAGGTCCTTAGCAGGATCAAGCGAATGGACAACCCACATTTGATTTTTTGCTCGGCTAGCGGCCACATTATATCTTTTTTTCATAGCATCATCAACGCCTTCTGTAGTCATTCTTACAGGGCCACCTTCATTTGGAGAATCAACAAGCGTTAAGAAAATTACGTCGCGTTCATCACCTTGGAAATTTGCTGCATCGCCGCACAAAACCTTATGCTTTTCCAAATCCTTAGGTTCAATATACTGATACATATAGGACAATATCTTTTTCACTTGATCTGTGCCTAAAAGTGAAATTATGCCAAATGTTTTTTCGGAATATTCTTCTTGCATCATACAAGACTTTAACAATGCAACAACTGTTTTCGCTTCTTCATCATTACATTTCCCAAAGCGAGTTTCACCTGCAACATGGTAATTTACAACAGCAGGCAAGAGTTTGTTATCGCTTCCATCACGCATAGGCTTAATTTTACAATTATAAGACAATGCATTACTAAACCCAATTATTTCAGGCACACATCTAAAATGCTCTCTAAGCATTAATGGATGGAAAGTCGTATTTGCAATATCATAAACAGAGCCCTTCATATCATACAAATTATAGTTAGGCACTACATTTTTTAGATACATATCTAAAAGATTATTGCATTGATTAACATCCACACCAATTGCCATAGGACTTACTTGTTGGTCATCGCCTACAATAATCGCTTTTTTAGCCATATAAACCATAGCCAAAGCAGAAATATCCGCTTGACTAGCTTCATCAATAATAATGACATCAAAAGTATTTACTCCAGGAACCAACGAGTCAAAGACTTTACTCATAGGCATAATCCAAGACGGGACTGCAGTCTGACATTTTGCCATCAATTTTCGAGCTTCAGCTCTATAACGTGGTGCATTTTTTCCAGTACCTTTACCTATTTTCTTCGCAATCTGTTTCCACCCCATCAAAGCTTGCTTCAAATCAATATTACGCTCCGTTTCTTGTAGCAAATGGAACCACGCACTTTTTTCCGCATACTGGGCCGTTATTTTTCGATACTCTTTACTCAATTCCATACTTTGCCGTTGCAATTTATCAAACGGTTCGGCAACGAGATCCTCTATAATTTGATACCCCTGTTTCCATTTCCATGCATCCATAATATTTGCAGGGACAATATTTTCTCCATGAAATCCTTCTCTACGACGGATTGCATCAGCCCAATCAGGAGCAACTCCATCTATTTTCGACAATAGCGTTTTACGCTTTTGAAGAACTTCATTCTTATTCAATACATATCGAAGGTCTTCATAGGCGCTCGCATACATTTCTGGATCTTCAGATCCAATTGCCTGTATCAAATTTTTACATATATCAGAATAAATTCGTTCATTCAATCCTAGCGAAGTCTTTATCGCCTGAATAGCTAGTTCTGTAGTAGCCAATCTATCAGAAGAAATGATAATTTCAGCAACAGAATCAATCGTTTTTACCGATTCTATGACTCTATTGACATATTTTTCATCGATATACGCCACGTCATCTAAGAATAGAGACAACGGAAGTTTTGCTTCATTCGCAGCACTTTTTAACGGAATTAGATATTTTTCATTCCATGCCAAAGAATTTTCTATCAGTGGAATGTATGTCGCCGCCACCTTTATTGGGTATTGCGATCCTAAGTCCATCAATTCAGAATCATCTCCATACTCTGCGATTAAATCGTGCCAATAAACTCCGCACCTATTTATTTCTAAACAATATTCTAAGTATTCGCTTAAAAGTTCACAATCTTCAACACTTTCGAAAGGTCTGCCATCAATCAGCACACCATCAAAAACCAAATTAAAGTCCTTGTTAAAGAAGCGCGTGAATTTAGATATTCTTCCTTTCTCTCTATAGATTGGAAGCATTTTATCAACAATTGGCTTCAAATTAACATTTTTATCTTTAATGTCGATTTCTTTACCAAACGAAATCCTAATAAACTTTTCACATTTTTCATCTGCCAATTTAATCTGTTTTATAAGGGTATCCCATCGTTCCCCAAGTGCGCCACCATTCATTCTATCAACAGCAGCAGCAACCTGCCATCGTTTCATCATTTTAAGACTAGAACAAATATTCCTTAACGCAGTAATACTTTCAATGTCAGGACTGCCAAGGACAACATCTTTAAACAAACCACATTTAGCAATAGTCAGTGATTTTGAACCATACACTCTATTTACTTTACATCCAAAACAACGTTCAAAAATCTTTATTTTGTCCGATTCTTGCTGTAAAGTTTGAATTTCCGCACCGAATTTGTCCGGCTGTGGTAAGTCAGTCAATGAGGGTAAATGATATGAAAACTCTCTTTCTTCCTGCTTTGTAATGTCTTTATTAGTGGAGTACAACTCACGCAATTCATCATAAGACAAAGGCAAAGGAGCATTCGTTGTTACTTTACCCGGAATATATGATAATTTTCCCGTATTTTCAACAATAAATTTAGCGACTTGCGAAGGTGATAGAAGTTCTCCACAAATATTAATAGAACCACATTCACTTTGAATTAAGCCAAATATTTTCTTTCTCAATTCGCCAAGATCTTTTATGATTTGCTTGCGATCCCTCCCTATTTTTTCCATATCCTTCTGGAGGCCATACGAATCGTTACGGGACATATATTCAGTAATTCCGTCAACGGAACGTTCCATATCTTCTCTGGAATCATCGAGAATTGATACACATAAACTTTGAAGATTAGGCACAACCTTATCTTTTAAAACAGTCAAGGCTTTCTTCGTATGACTTGTCACAAGAACCTTTTTTCCTTGCGCAAGAAAATGGCCTAACAAATTTGCAATGGTATGTGTTTTTCCTGTACCCGGAGGACCTTGCACCAAAACCGCATTGTATTTTTCTATTCGTTGCGCAATTTCTAACTGTTCTTTATTAGCTTCCTTTGACAATAAAATATCAACATCCTCACCACCAACAGACGCTAGGGATTCTTCTAAACTAGGGTCTTCATGTATTTCAACCTCTTCTGAAATGCCTCCACTTACAATTTCCTTCAAATAAGGCGGTATCTCACCCCCATTTTCCAAATCATTAAGAATCATATTAACAGCGTTCAAAACGCCATCACGCTTCTTTCTGATATAGAACACCGGCTTCATATATAACAACAACCTATTTGTATATGAAGACAAATCTGGATTTTCTTCTTCAACAAATCTGTTGTCAGGACACAAAGACGCAACAAACCTTTTTAAAAAATCCTGAGCTTCAGTTCTATTCAGCGGATGAATATCCTTTGTATCCAGCTCATTTTTAAAATCGGGGAAATAGCCAAGGAACACGTCTTTCATGCTACGAATAAAAGATTCGTACAATTCAACACCATCATCAAGGTCCGTTATCTGAATAGCGTCGTCATTTTGCAAAAAAGTAATTTTGACCTTACGAGACAAAATTGGATGATTGAATTCATTATTTTCTTTATCACAAAGAAAACCATTTGCAACAGCTAATTCTATCGAATCAGACATCTGTTCCAATTGAACGTATTTTCCATATAATAAAATGAAAAAATCTTGTATTTTTTTTAACTCGTTATATCGTTCAACCCATTTTTCTCTTTTTACAGACCACTTGTTATATGCTTCCGCTCGAGCAGGAAAATCTCCAAAAAATTCAAATTCTATTTCATCGGGATTTTTTGATTTAGGTTTCTTCTTTAATATCAAATCTCCCTTATATTGAGCATCATCGTAACCTCGACAAAGCCACCCATCCAAACACTCGTCAGGAACTGGACACAAAGGCAGTTGCGGTTTACGAACCGTAAGTATTATATTAGAGGGTTCTTCGCCATCAACATCTTTATATGACAAAGAAACCCATTCTGCAGATTCTGGTATCTCTGAAAAAAACAGTTTCCATTCATAACTATTTGGAGCAATAAAATTCGTTATGTTCTTTGACCTCATCTTATTCAATTCACGTATATACTGAAAAAGATGTATTACTTTTTCCCTTGCGTCCATAAAAAGCTCTCGTTTTATCAATTGTTAAATATTTTGATCCACCTTAAAATTACATAAATACGAGAGAAAAAAAGATTCACCCTCTTTCGCGGGAATGATATTTTAGAGCAAAAATGGCAATTGTTCGCTACTCATCATAGTATGTCACATTCTGTCATTATCTGTTTATATATTTATCGCATCGAGGTTTTATAGAGTCGTTTATGATTTTCGAAGGAGATCTTCATATCTTTAATGTTCTACATCATGCAAAAAACAGGTAATTTTTAATACATTGTATCGCTATTTTACTAAAGTTTATCTATTTTTTAGTAAAATAGGAGTACTTTATGAGAACCACAATGAATACAATCAGCGCAAGAATCGATTCAAAGCTTAAAACTCAAGCCGAAAATTTATTCGATGAACTCGGGATGAACATGTCGACAGCGATTACCGTTTTCTTGAAGCAAGTTGTTCGTCTCCGCAAGATTCCGTTCGAAATAGCACTTGACACCCCCAATGACGAAACTATCGCCGCCATGGCCGAAGCAAACGAAATTGCAAGCGGTAAGCGCAAGAGCAAATCATACAAGAACGCCAAAGCAATGATTAAGGACATTCTAGACGAATGATGGAAATCAAAACCACTTCAAAATTCAGAAAAGACCTTAAGCAAGCCAAAAAGAAGGGATTAAATATAGACCTTCTGCAAAAGATAGTAGACGATTTGGCGGCAGGGAAAAAGCTTGACGAGCGTCACCACGACCACGCACTCGTTGGAGATTGGGTTTCTTTTCGAGAATGTCACATCCAACCGGACTGGTTGTTGATTTATAAGATTTCAGGTAACACGCTTATATTGACACTGGCGCGAACGGGCTCGCACAGCGATTTGTTCAAGAAATAAAATAAGACCGCAGCGAATAAGCTACGGTCTTCTTGTAAATCACTGGATCCTTCGACTTCGGCGCGGCGCGCCTTCGCTCAGGATGACATAATCATAGATTGCTTCGTCGCCTTTCGACTCCTCGCAATGACGTAATTGTCAGTTGCGACTTTGTCGCAGTAGCCTACGCCTCGGAAATGACCATGCTAGCGCGGTCGCTTCACTCGGCTTATGGCTACTTCACCAAGATGTTCACGAGCTTGCCCGAAACGACCCCGGAACAAGTCCGGGGCAGGCTCAATACTATGCTGGCTTCACGACGATATTGACCAACTTACCCGGCACAACAATCGACTTGACAACCTGCATACCCTTCATGAATTCCTTCATGCGGTCATTTTCCATGGCGAGCTTTTCGAGGGCGGCCTTGTCCAAGTCCTTAGCAACAGAAGCCTTGGCACGGACCTTGCCGTTCACCTGGAACACGACTTCGACAGTGTTTTCCACAGCCTTGGAGTGGTCGGCTTCCGGCCAGGCGACGTTCGTAAGCGAGCCTTCGTGACCGAGGATGCTCCACATTTCTTCGGCGATGTGCGGGGCAAACGGGTGCAAGAGCTTGACGAACGTTTCGCACGGTTCGCGGTAGCGCTTGTCCATCTTCATCATTTCGTTGTTGAAGATCATCAACTGGCTGATGGCGGTGTTGAAGCTCATGTTTTCAATGTCGTTCGTGACCTTGATGACGCTCTGGTGCATCACCTTTTCGATAGCTTCCGGAGCGGCTTCGTCAACGAATACCGGGGCTTCATCGCTGTCGCCGACAACAGAACGCCAGGCGCGGCCGAGGAAGCGGTTCATGCCTTCGATGCCCTTGGTCTGCCACGGCTTCACGGCGTCCAGCGGGCCCATGAACATTTCGTACAAGCGAAGGCTATCAGCACCGTAATCACGGACAACGTCATCCGGGTTCACGACGTTCTTGAGGGACTTACTCATCTTAGCCACAATCTGCTTGAGTTCGATGTCCGTACCCTTCTTGAAGTACTTGCCGTTCTTTTCTTCGACTTCGTCGGTGGGGACCTTGGAGCCAGCAGCATCTTCGTATGCAAAGGCAAGAATCATGCCCTGGTTGAAGAGCTTCTGGAACGGTTCGTCGGTAGAGACGAGGCCGAGATCGAACAAAACCTTGTGCCAGAAACGGCTGTAGAGCAAGTGAAGCACGGCGTGTTCGGCACCACCCACATAGAGGTCGACCGGCATCCAGTACTTTTCAAGTTCCTTTGCCACAAATGCGTCGCCGTTGCAAGCGTCGATGTAGCGGAGGTAATACCAGCAAGAACCAGCCCACTGCGGCATGGTGTTCGTTTCGCGAATACCCTTGCGGCCGTTCTTATCTGTGACCTGGAGCCATTCGGTGGCGTTCGCGAGCGGAGACTGACCGCCGTCACCCGGCTTGTAGTCCTTGAGTTCCGGCAAGAGCACCGGAAGTTCGGCATCGTCCACCGTAGAGATTTCGCCATCTTCCCAGTGGATAATCGGGAACGGTTCACCCCAGTAGCGCTGACGGCTGAAGAGCCAATCGCGGAGCTTGTAGTTCACGGTAGCCTTACCGATCTTGTTGGCTTCGAGCCATTCGATGACCTTGGCGATACCCTGCTTCTTGTTGAGACCGTTCAGGCAGAGCGTTGCATTTTCGCTGTTGATGTAGGTGCCGTCGGCAGCCCAGCAGGCTTCGCCAGCGAGAACCTTCGGGCGAACATCTTCGGGGCAGCTTGCATCGGGTTCCATGATGCAGATGACAGGCAAATTAAACTTCTTCGCGAAATCGAAGTCGCGGGTATCGTGGGCGGGCACGGCCATGATGGCACCGGTGCCGTAGCCGGTCAAAACGTAGTCGGCTACCCACACCGGAATCTTCGTGCCGGTGAGCGGGTTCACAGCGTAAGAACCAGTAAACACGCCGGTCTTTTCCTTGGCGAGTTCCGTACGGTCGAGGTCGCTCTTGAGAGCGGCGGCATGCACGTATTCTTCCACGGCGGCCTTCTGTTCGGCAGTCGTGAGTTCCGGCACCATAGCGTGTTCCGGAGCAACGACCATGTAGGTTGCACCGAACAGCGTATCGCAACGGGTCGTGTAAACGCGGAGCTTCTTTTCGGTCGGCTTGCCTTCAGCATCGGCAATGGCAAAATCAACTTCGGCACCGTAGCTCTTGCCGATCCAGTTCTTCTGCATGTCCTTCACGCCCTGCGGCCAGTCGAGCTTGTCGAGGCCCTTCAGCAGGCGGTCGCCATACAGCGGGATGCGCATGAGCCACTGCTTGAGGTTACGGCGTTCCACTTCCTTGGTACCGCACTTTTCGTGAGAACCGTCATTCAAGACTTCTTCATTAGCGCAGACAATCTTGCAGTGCTTGCACCACCACACCTGAGCATCGGCGTAATAAGCGAGGCGCTTGGAATCCTTGTACTTGCGGACTTCGGCTGCACCCTTGGCTTCGACATCAGCAGGAATCGGGAGTTCTTCAATCGGGCGGCCCTTCTGCTGGTCTTCATCGAACCAGGTGCCGTAAAGGCGCTTGAAAATCCACTGCGTCCACTTGTAATACTTCGGGTCGGTGGTGTTGACTTCCTTGTTCCAGTCGTAAGAAAGACCGAGGCGCTTGATCTGGCGGCGGAAATTGTCGCAGTTCTTCTTGGTGGTAATGGCCGGGTGCGTACCGGTCTGAATGGCGTACTGTTCAGCGGGGAGGCCGAAAGCGTCCCAACCCATCGGGTGAAGCACATTGAAACCGCGGCTGCGCTTGTAGCGGCAAATGATATCCGTTGCAGTGTAACCTTCCGGGTGACCTACATGGAGGCCAGCACCACTCGGGTACGGGAACATATCCAAGCAATAATACTTCGGCTTGGACTTGTCTTCGCCAGTCTTAAACGTCTGATGTTCTTCCCAGTAGGCTTGCCACTTGGTTTCGATTTCTTGCGGATTATACTTTGCCATTATTTATTCCTCTAACGCCGCGACGGAACCGCCACGACCTCATTAAATTTTCGAGGCAAAATTTAGAAAATTATCTAGAAGGATTCACATTCTTCCCAGTCGTTCTGCTCATTGAACCTGTAGCATTTCGTGCCATCAGACATTTCCACAGAACAAGTATCGCCGACAACGGTATCCTCTTTTTGGCAATTAGCGATTATTTGTGCCTTATCCGTGAGCGAAAGTGAAGCTTCTCTCCAAGCACCATTCCCAACATACGTGTAAGAATACTGGGAGCATCCTACACCTACAAAACATTCTTCCTTAGTGCACACGTCACCAACAGCAACACCCGTCGTATCACAGGTTATTCTCCGGTCTCTTAAGGTCCACAGCCCCTTTTCGCACCTATAATACTTTGTTTGTCCAACATAATGGAATCTAGGATTGCTTGCACCCACCCACGCAGAATCCACCTTGCCTTCTTCTTCGGCGGAGCACGTCAACTCAGACAAACTATGGTATTCCTCATATCCAATTTTAACCCACTGATTGTTAGTGCACTTGTAATATAAGTTGCCTGGCCAGTGCGTATTGAAAAAAGCATAAAGTTCCTTGCGGCCTTCATTTTCGGCATTGCATTTTACTTCTTGCCATCCATTTTCTGCATAGGTATAAAGAGAAATTTCAGCATGGTCCAAAATCGAAAACGTTTCTTCGATTTTAGGGCCATAGGCTTCGAGCAAACAAAAATACTCCGTCTTCACGCCGTCAAACGCAGCAATACTAACAGCATCATGTTGTTCTCTACATTTTTCATTCATTTTTTCCAACGAAGGGCGTTCAATTTCTTGAACTGAACTACTCGAAGCCACATTGCTAGAAGACTCAGGGCTTGAAACAGCCTCGTTGCTAGAAGATACTGGACCTGAGCCTGTTTCACTACTAGAAGCCACGCTACTCGAAGATTCTACAGCCGACGATCCAGTCGCTGCGGGAATCGGGTTATTCACGGCATCGTCACCGCACGCCGTAAAAGACAAAACTGAAATAGATGCTAGCATCGCTAGCACCGAAGCATGATTCCTTTTGAACATAAAAATTCCCTATACGTTCCAAAATTTTATCCAAAAATATAAACTTATTTTATCAAAAGACACATTTTCTAATAAATGTAAGCGAAAAAGAATTTCAATTTTTACTGTGCCTTTTTCTCTGGATAAATAAAGGAGATTCTCACAATAGAATTATCCTTGCATCCAACAACACGGCTTAACCGATATCGACTAGCAGGAATCGTATCCCGAACGCTTTGGGGGTCTTCAGATTTGCTACACACTGTGTTATGGAGTAGTTCGTCAGCAATTTCTTCATCTGTAGTTTCCAAAGTCCAAGTTCCATCTTCCCGGTAGCGATAATAATTCTGAGGCAAGCAATAACTATACTGAAAACCGATATCATAATTATGCTCTAGCTTTTGCGCCAAGAGAACATCCTTATCCCAGCAATCTTCAAGCAAGCCTGCAGCACGATCATTTACAGAAGCTTCTTTAGGCAAATCCAGAACATCGTATTCCTCGTCAGTCAAGCCCTTTTTCCGAGGATCCGTATATTGTTGCGGAATAAGTTTTGTGGGTTTCCATTTACCTTCACCACAATAATAGAACGCACCATCAGATTCTTTAAAACGTTGTCTATAATACGCGTATTCACGAATCGGGCATGCGCCCAATTTAGGGTCAAAATTACTTTCATGCCAATAGCCATCCTCAAATAGATAGTAGTGCATTTCGCCTTGAGATTCAAACGAGCAAGTATCTCCTTCAACAATTTTACTAGTCGTGCAGTTATAAACAACTTCATCTACGAGTTCCCACACATTACGCAAGCATTGATAGTATTCCGTATATCCATCTGAATATGTAATTTTTCCAGTATCCCATTCATTTTCAGCATTGCATTCTTTGGCAGGTGCTTTTAAGCAATCGCTTTCATTCCATTTACCGTTTCCCGCATATTCATAGCATTTTCCCCAACGGTCGCCACAGCAGTAAAAGCCGCCCTCCGAAATATGCACATTACAAAGACTCCCTACAGATACACCCGCAGTATCGCAAGCGGCAACCGGCTCCGCCTCATACCAATTGCCCTTTTCGCACTTATAATAATTAATCGTAAAGCCATATTTAGCATTACCATTCCATATCGAATCGACAGCGCCCTCATTGTGCGCATCACACTTTGAAAGTTGCGTTAAATTCACGATTCTTGACGCGCTCGAAATTTCAGAACTACTCGAAGCCACATCACTAGAAGATATTGGATTTGAAAAGGTTTCGCTGCTCGAAGATTCAGCCGCCGAAGATTCGGTTGCCATGGGCATCGGGTTATTCACCACATCGTCGCTGCATGCCGTAAAAGACAAAAACGAAAAAGATGCAAGCATCGCTAGCGCATAGCCATGATTCCTTCCGAACATAAAAACAACTCCCATTATGTTCCAAAATTTATCAGTAAAATACAAACTCACAATTTCAAAAACCATTTTTACAAAAATTTGTAAGAAAAAAAGAAGCCCAGGCATTTGCCCAGGCTCATTTGCAAGTCTAGAGAAACTTTACGGGGCATCTTCACCCGAATCAACATTGGTTACTCTATTCCAAGTACCGCTTACACATTTAAAAAGAATGACCACATTGCCTGTTTCATTTCCCAACGTCATCTTTTCTAGCGAGCCTTCATTTTCAGCGGAACACTCTTTGGGCACAACTATACGATTTCTGTCCATAATACCGCCAGGCACATCACTCAAAGCACCCAAAGTACTCCAAATGCCACCTCCTTCATAAGTGTAGAAATACTCAGTAGATCCTAATCCAGCCATCCATTCCGTCTTGGAGCAAACCGCCCCCGGCGTAAGTCCGGTCGTATCACATGCGAGCCACTTATCTCCATGAATCCACGAGCCCTTTTCGCAACGATAATACTCCTCGGTACCCACAAAACGGAATCTAGGATTACCGTCATTCCCTGTCCATAAAGAATCGACTTCACCTTCGTTTTCATCATTGCATACTCTGTCAATCGGAGATTTAACAGACGACGAAGATTCCGGAGTCGCAGACGATGATTCAGGTATCAAAGACTTGATACTGCTCGACGAACTAAGCGGCAAAGGCTCTGAACTGCTGGACGATTCCAACAGCAAAATTTCCGAGCTGCTCGAAACCACATCGCTAGAAGACTCCTGAGCCGACGACTCCACAGCGCCCGTTTCCGACGAAGACGATTCCGCAATTGGCTGAAACGGACCGCTTACGATATCGTCATTGCACGCCGTGAACGGCAACAACGAGAAAAACGCCAGCATAGCCAGCACAGAAACACGATTCCTTTTGAACATAAAAAGGGCCCTTCCTTTTTAAATACTACTTGATAAAATAGCACATTAAGCGTCATTTTATTTAAAATTTTATCAAAAATATATGATAAACAAGAGAACGGCTCTAGGTGGAATAGAGACTTTTCATCCCAATTAGCCTTTATTCCCTTTAAATAGCGCATTTCCGCCCTTCTGTAAACATTTTTTTCTTTTTATTTCAGCCGTATTAAAATATTTTTAACTCGTTGAACCTCCACGATTTGTTATAATTTCGCCATGCTTTTAAGAAAATCTTGCTTACTCGCGTCCATGGTTTTAGCACTTACCACAAGTGCATTCGCTCAAAGTTCCGACGATGACGAATGGGTCTCTGCCGACTCCAACAATTCGGGTTGGTCAGAAAACAAACAGTCCGGTTCTTACGACGGATCGAATGACAGCGAATTCGCAAACGACGAAGAATATGCCAGCGCATACGCAAGATACAAGACGCAGACGACTTCCCGCTCCGAAATCAGTAAGCAGCGTAGCGAAGGCTTTTCGCAATCTGTTTTCTTGGGAGCTCGTTTACAGGGTGGTTTTAACACATTCCTCGGTTCCAATTCCGAAGGGTGGGGCGCAGGTTGGAACGCCGGTGCAGGTCTTATCATCAAGATTTCCATGTTCTCGAAGAACTTCAGCCTCGTGCCGGAACTTACGTTCAACTACCGTCAGTACAATTACGAAAAAAACATGGGCGTTTACACGAACAAGGCAAAGCTCAACATTATGCTATTTGAGCTTCCGATCATGTTCCGTTACACGTTCGAACAATACGACTTTTTTGCAGCCGCCGGTTTGCACCTCGGGCTTAAGCTAATGGGCGATACAGAATTCAGCTCCGAAGCTAATGGCGGCGTGGTCACCGGAAACGTAGACAAGAGCACCAACACATTTGTTTCGACGAATATGGAAGTGGGCCTCGCTCTTGAAGGCGGCTACATGCTCACGCGTAACGTTCACTTGAACCTCCGCATTGTCCAGAGCTTTACGAACTTGCTGAACCAAGGCTTGACGGTGGAACAGTCGTTTGCGAACTCGACACTCCTCACGTTCTACACCAACGTCGGTATCGCATTCTTGTTCTAATCGAATAGTTATTGGCCAGTGGTCACCAGTCAATAGTTAGAACTATGAAAAGCAAAAAAGGAAGCGTCAAACGCTTCCTTTTTTTATAACTGAACAACGCTCGCCTCGCCCAGGACACCACACGGGCACTTACTTTCGGCGGAGTCTCGGGATTTCCTTCTGGATGAGGAGTTTCTCGATCGGGGCAAATTCTTCGTGCGGCTTGATCGCTTCCTTGTAAAGCACGTTAGCAAGCGTCGGGTTGTGTGCAAGGAAAGCAATCAGAATTGCGTTGCGCAAGAAGAATTCATCCATCGCAGCGACTTCGTACTTCTCGTAGAATTTTGCAACATATTCCGCAGCGAGCCTGTAATTCTTGGCGCGGGCTGCTTCCATGATGTTGAACTCATCCACGAACGATTCCGGCAATGCACCCGCATTCACAAGCTTGCGAACCTTAACATAGACCTTGTTCGTGTCGCGAGCTTCCATCGGCACGCCACGCATCCATTCCACATACTCTTCGCGGAATTTTTTCCAATCTGGGGAAGTTTCATCCACTTTGAATTTCGGGCGAACGAGGCTATCCACCGCCGTCGCTGAATCTTCTGCTTTTTCCTCACCGGCAACCGTCATCGTAACCGCAGCGGAAGAGACCTCTGCAGAAGAGACAGCCGCGGAATCCGCATCATTGTTAGAATCGTCAGCATTCGCGTCAAGCATCGCCGAGATGCCATCGAACGCCTTTTTGCGTTTTTTCACTTCTTTGATATAAGCGAGCAAAGCGCGTTCGCGGTACTTGTCCGTACCCGCCTTGAGCATGGATTGCACCTTTATCGGGCGGCGCAACGCATAATCTGCCGAGTCCAAATATTCCGGCCAGCAAATTTCGCAGCTGTCAAACACCTGCACAATGCGTGCATTCGAATGCACGAAGCGAGCTTCTTCAGCCTTGTTGTCGACAATCGGGATAAACGTGCTATTCGGTTCCACGCCATCCAGGAGCGACGTAATCATCTTCGACGTAAAGAGGAAATTCTGTTCGCCAAAGAAATCCGGTTCGCGGTGGATGCGCTTGAATTCCTTCACGAGCGTTGAATCCGTGCTGAAGCGCCCAATTGCACGCTGCATCACAGGTTCGTCACTAGCGACTATGATAATGTCCGGTTCCTCAGGAGCCTTGTACAAGCTCACGTACGGGAACGTCACGTCGAGCGCCTTCAAGATGTTGAGGAACAGCAAGTCATTGAATTCATATGTCTGGATCCATTGCACCCAAAGTCCGCCCGGTTTCATGTAGCGGCGCATCTTGGTGTAAAATTCATGACTGAACAAGCTTGCGACACCGCTCACCCACGGGTTCGAAGGTACGCTAATCATCAAGTCGTACTTGCGGCGGTTCGTGAGGAAGAACGTCTGTGCGTCATCAATGAAAATGTGAATTCGCGGGTCATCATAACCACGAGCGTTCCACGGATAAAATCCGCGAGCGAGGTTCATCATTTCTTCTTCGATTTCTACGCAGTCAAAATCGCGCACCAGCGGGTCGGCAAGCAAGTAATGCGCACCCATGCCGCTTCCAAAGCCGACCATTGCTGCATCGTAAGGCTTGTCCTTCATGGCCATCGGCATAAATGCAGTCGCCGCCTGCGTGAGTTCGTCGCCTTCAATCGGGCGTTCACGATTCTTGCTCATGCTCGCATCGGCCTTGCCGTTCGTCTTCACGTAATAATGCACGTCGGATTCGTGGAAGCTGATTGTCGCCGTCTTGCCGTCACGCACGATAATCTTCTCATCCGGATGCAAATTCTTGAACGCACGGAACGCACCCGACGTAATCATGTGCGGATCAAAATTCACAAAGAACGAAGGCAAAATCATAATCGCCGTCATCACGTAGAACAGCACGCTATAGCGAAACTTTTTGCGATAAATGACAAGCAAGACAAAGCCAATCATAAAGTCGAGTACAGCCGCGAGCACAAGCGAACCCTTGAGCTGCAAAAGCGGCAACAGCAAAAGTCCACCGCCGGCAGAACCGAGAATCGAACCGACCGTATTCCAGCCGTAAACCTTACCAATCGGAGCCTCGCTCTTGAACGCACGCGTTAAGATCAACGTAATCAGCGGGAGCGTCATGCCCGCAAAGAAACTCGTCGGCACCATCCACAAAATCGAAAGTACGTACTTGAAAATGCTCCAGCAAACATAACCGTCATTCGTCGTATTGAAAATCTGGTTTGCAATGTTCATGCCTTCCCAGAACGGCTTGTAAAAATACAGAGTGCAAAGCGCAAAGAATCCCATGAAAATCTGCGCGAGCGAAAGCACCACCAGCGAATCTTTTTTCAAGAGCTTTCCGCTCACGGCACTGCCAATCGCAAGGCCAAGAATAAATGCCGAAAGCATCTGGTCAAAGCTGTGGCTCGAAGATCCCATCAACAGCGAAAGCAAACGGATCCAGACAATTTCATAGACAAACGAAGTAAGGCCCGTAATTCCCGCTATCCAGAACCACATGTTCTTCGGAGGCATCGCAAGCTTGTGTTCCGCCACATAATCTTCATTGAGCGGTTCCGCGCGCATTTCGCGAACACTCGCCGCATCCCCGCCAGCCGTTGCCAGCGCCCCAGCGCCCTCCTCTTCAAGTTCTTCTTCATGCGTCGAAGGCGCCGTATAGCCGATATAGCAGAACACTGCCGCCAACAAGAAGTTTATCGAAGCCGCCACACAAAGCGTTGCATGATTGCCTAGCACAGGAATCAACGTGTAGCTTGTGAACAAAATACCAATTGCACTGCCGAGACTGTTCGTAAAGTAAAGCATCGGGAGCGAAACTTCGGCACCACTCTTTCGCATAAGTCCCGCCGCAATGAACGGGAACGTCATACCCACCGCAATCGCAATCGGGAGCGTCGAACCCGTCGCCAGCACCACCTTCAGAATTTCCGCTCCGCGCGAACTCAACCCCGCCACAAAATTCGAATCGTAAAAGTAATCCGTGAGCCAAATGTACATCGGGTGGTAAATGATGCCGCCAATGCCAATTGCAAGTTCCACCGCCGCGTACCCGAGCAGCGGCCTCTTCACGCGCTCCACCAGTTTGCCCGCGACAAAACTGCCAATCGCAAGCCCGCCCATGTAAATGCAGAGCGTGAGCACCTGACCATAGCTCGAATGTCCGAGGAAAAGTTTAAGGTACCTGGCCCACGACCCCTCGTAAATGAGACCCGCAAAACCAGAGAGAGCAAAAAGCGCGTAAATAACGATATTCATGAGTGCAAATCTATACTAATTAAGTAGTTATAAATCACCCGCAACGCTTTTTCATTGTAACTTTTTAAAGACTTTTCTTTTAGATAAAAAGCACACGCAGCCGTCATTGAAATCATTCAACCGATTAATCTACATACCATTTCAATAGGAATATGTAATTTAGGGTATTATGGGTTCATGGCTCGTGACAGCAATCCGAGCATTTTCTATCTTTATGCATAAAAGCAAATATACGCATAAATTCGAATTTTAAACACGGAAATCAAAATGACTCTTCGCGAAGCGTTTGAATCAAAGATGATGCTGCTCGATGGCGGCATGGGCTCTGTTATCCAGACTTACGGGATTAAGGGCGCCAACAACGATATGCTCTCCATCGAAAAGCCCGAGATAATTCTCGACATCCAGCGTCGTTACGTGGATGCAGGCGTGGATTGCCTCACCACGAATACGTTCTCGAGCCAGCGCGTGAGCCAACACGAATACCACCAGGAACATCGCATCGCCGAGATGAACCGCGCTTCCGTGAAAATCGCAAAGCAGGCCGCCGAAGAAGGCTTCAAGAAGTACGGCCGCAAGGTCTATATCTTAGGTGACGTCGGCCCGACAAGTAAGATGCTTTCCATGAGCGAAGACGTAAACGACCCGGCAAGCCGCGCCATCACTTTTGACGAACTCGAAGATGCGTACTTGGAACAAATTTCCGTGCTCATGGAAGAAGGCGTTGACGCCATCCTGATTGAAACGATTTTTGATACGCTGAACGCGAAGGCAGCCCTCAGCGCTTACAGCAAGGCAAACGATGCGCGCATTGAAGCCGCAAAAGCAGCAGGCACTCCCGAAGCCGAAATTAAGCCGATTGAAGTTATGCTCTCGATGACCGTGAGCGACGCCTCCGGCCGTACGCTTTCGGGCCAGACCGTCGAAGCATTTGCCGTGAGCGTGATGCACATGCATCCGCTTTCCATCGGCTTAAACTGCGGTCTCGGTGCAGACGGCATGGTGCCGTACCTCCGCCGCATGGGAGCCATCGCTCCGTGCTACCTCAGCTGCCATCCGAACGCAGGTCTTCCGAACCAGTTCGGCGGTTACGACGACACGCCCGAAGACATGGTGCGCCTGATGCGCGTTTATCTGGACGACAAGCTCGTAAACATGATTGGCGGTTGCTGCGGTACGACTCCGGAACATATCGCCGCGATGCGCCAGATGCTTGATGCGCTCCCGGCCGATTACAAGCGCCGTGAACCCGCGCCGAAGTACGTCACTAGCCCGCGCCTCCGCCTTGCGGGGCTCGAACCGTTGTTCAGAGAACAGGTTCGCCCGAGCAACGGCGCCGACAGCTGCAATGCCGATGATTTCGTGAAGGTCGGCGAACGTTGCAACGTCGCGGGCTCCAAGAAGTTCCTGCGCCTCATCAACGAGAAGAATTACGAAGAAGCGCTCGACATTGCCCGTAAGCAGGTCGATGACGGCGCCGACGTCATTGACGTCAACATGGACGACGGCCTCCTCGATGCGACCGCCGAAATGCGCACATTCTTGAACTTGATAGCATCGGACCCGGCCGTAAGCCGCGTGCCTATCATGGTCGACAGCTCCCGCTTCGAAGTCATCGAAGAAGGCCTCAAATGCATCCAGGGCAAGAGCATCGTGAACTCGATTTCGCTTAAGATGGGCGAAAAAGCGTTTATCGAACACGCGCTCACCGTGAAGCGCCTCGGCGCCGCCGTGATCGTGATGCTCTTCGACGAAGAAGGCCAGGCCACCAACTACGAGCGTCGCGTACAAATTGCATCCCGCGCTTACGATATCATGGTGAAGCAGCTGCACTTCGACCCTTCCGATATCATTTACGACCCGAACGTTTTGACAGTCGCTACCGGCATGGCAGAACACAATGCCTACGCCATTGACTTTATCCGCGCTGTCCGCTGGATTATGGACAACCTCCCCGGCGTCCGCATCTCGGGCGGTCTTTCGAACCTTTCGTTCGCATTCCGCGGCAACAACTACTTGCGCGAAGCGATGCACACAACGTTCTTGCATTACGCCATCCCGAACGGCATGGGCATGGCCATCATGAACCCGAGTGCCATTATCAAGTACAAGACGATTCCGCTTGAACTCCGCATGGCGATTACCGAAGTCATCTTCAACACGGAACCGGAAGCAAGCGAAGAACTCATTGAAATTGCAAGCCGCATGAACGCTGCCGCCGCAGCCGCCAAAGAAACAGGCGCCAAGTACGATCCGAAAGCCATTTTCGCCGTAAGCACAGGCGCAAGCACATCTTCTGACGAAGGCAACGCAGCTGCTGACGCCAAGCCCACCACGCCCGAAGAACGCTTGCAAGAAGCTCTCCTCAAGGGAACATCTACAACGCTCCAACCGGATTTGATGGAGCTCATCAACCGCGGCGATAGCCCGGTCGGCATTATTTCTGGCCCACTCATGGACGGCATGAACGAAGTCGGCCGTCGTTTCGGTGAAGGCAAGATGTTCCTCCCGCAAGTCGTCAAAACCGCACGTACCATGAAAAAGGCTGTGGAAATTTTGCAGCCTTACATCGAAGCGGGCAAGGACGCAAACGCATCGAGCCGCGGTAAAATCGTTATCGCAACCGTCAAGGGCGACGTGCACGATATAGGCAAGAACATTGTTTCCGTGATTATGGCTTGTAACGGCTATGACATGGTAGACCTCGGTGTGATGGTTCCTGAAGATGTGATTGTCAAGGCCGCGATTGAAAACAAAGCAGATATCTTGAGCCTTTCCGGTCTTATCACGCCGTCTCTCGAAGAAATGTGTACGGTCGCAAAGGCCATGCAAGCCGCCGGTCAGCGCATTCCAATTATTGTCGGAGGCGCCACCACCTCGCCCACGCATACCGCCGTGAAAATCGCTCCATGCTATGACGGCCCTGTTTTCCATGTGCGCGACGCAGCAAGCAATCCGGGCCTCGCCCAGAAATTGCTCGACCCCGCCACCCGCGAACAGACAATTCAAGAAAACCGCGAAGAGCAACAACGCATCCGCGACAAGCAAAACGGCATCAAGACCGAGGCTGCAAACGCCATGGCCGCAGCAACCTCCACACCGGAAGAACGCCGCTATAAATGCGACTGGAGCAAGTACCAGCCAGTAGAACCGCCGTTCATGGGCGAAAGCAAGCTCCCGCCGATTCCTATCGAAAAGATTATCCCGCTCATCAGCTGGGAATACTTCTTCTTCACTTGGAAAATCAAGCCGGACGAAGAAGAGGCGAAAAAACTCAAGGCCGACGCCGAAGCGCTCATCAAGTCGCTCACAAAGCCCGAATACGCACTCCGCGCCGTTCAAGCATTCTACCCTGCCGCCGGTACTGAAAAATCCGTTATCTTCAACACGGGCCGCACAGGCACCGATGAAGACCTCGTGGAAGTTTCAACTGCGCGCCAGCAGAATCCCGAAGGCACTTGCCTTGCCCTCTGCGACTACATCGCTCCGGCAAACGCAAATACCGCAAGCGTTTTCGCATCCCCCGCAGGCAAGGACGTTTTCCGCGACATCGTCGGTGCATTTGCAGTGACCATGAGCGACACGTTCGTCAAGCGTTTAGAAAAGCTGAAAGCCGAACAGGGCGGCAGCGACTACGACGTTCTCCTCATGCAGACCGTTGCAGATCGCCTCGCCGAAGCAGGCGCAGAATACTTGAGCCAAGAACTCGAACGCACAAGCGGCTGGAAGGGCATCCGCCCGGCCGTTGGCTACCCCGTGCTCCCGAACATCAAGGAAATCTTCAACATTGCAAAGCTCATCGACTTTGGCAGCGTAGGCATCAGCCTCACTGAAAATGGCGCCATGTACCCGCAAGCCTCCGTCAGCGGCCTCTACATCAGCCACCCCGAAATCGAATACTTCAATGTGAAAGTGTAACGGAAAAAACGTCGAACTTTCATAACCATTATAAATTGATTAATCAGTGATTAAATCGATTAATCACTTTTTCGCAAATTGCAATTTGCCGTTTTTCGCGTGAAAACGGCAATTTTTCTGTTGGCATGTTTTTTGCATCATTGACACTGATGAAATTATTATTTATCTTAAATATATCAGAGTCAAGAGTACTGCCTTTATGCGGTGCGTCAGGTTATCCTGCTTGGCTCTCTTTTATTTTGGAGGGCTGATGTATCTGTTGTATGCAGATGATTCAGGAGTCGCCTCTGATCCCAATGCCAAATACAGCGTATTAGCAGGTTTTGCAACATACGAAAACCAAACATATTGGATTCAAAAAGAAATTGATACCATTATGGAAAAATATCTAGGGCGTGCCGATATTGAATTGCACGCTAGTCCAATAAGAAGCGGGAAAGGATTTTGGCGAAGCGTACCCAAGCAAACAAGAGAAACTTTATTAAAAGAAAGCCTTAGCTACATAAAGGCGAATTACCCTCGCCAGTTTATTTTATTTGGAGCTGTCGTGAATAACAAAAAAGAAAGTGTGTCGGAGGAATTATTTTCGCAATTAACGAGTCGGTTTGACAAGTTCCTAAAGAGAAAGTTTATTAAGCATGGGGATTCTGCGAGGGGTCTTTGTATTTTTGATAAGTCAAAAAGGGAAAATCAATACCAGAACTGGTCACGAATATACCAAACGTTAGGGAACCGCTGGAATGAAAAACTAAATAATTTTGCTGAAGTTCCATTATTTTTGGAATCATCGATATCTCGTTCTATCCAAATTGCCGATTTAGTAGCTTTCTCCCTATACCGTTATTTTGTACACAATGATAATTCGTATTATTCAATTATTGAAAGTTGCTTTGATAAAGAGAATAGCCAAAATCACGGTTTATTTGTTTTGGAATAATTAACGCGAAAAGTTCCCTTACTTTTTCTCTTCTGGTGCTTTGTGCTCCACCTTCCACGGCGTGAGCCCCACCACGTTATCGACCGGGAGTGCAAACGCGATTCCCTGCCCCATCGTATCAAGGCCTGCTTTTTCGTACAAAGCATGTAACACAGCATCTTTCACGTTCAGCGGCACAAGAATCATCACCACTTCTTTTTCAGGCTGGATAGCGATATGAAAAAATGCTTCCGCTTCTTTGTTCGCCGTACCACGGGCGTTCAAGACCGTGCCGCCACGAGCACCAGCCTCTTTAGCGGCCTCCATCACAGTGTCAGAGAATCCGTTATTCACAATGCAAATAATTAATTCATGTGTATTCGCTTTCATGATTATCCTCTCCCCACCTGAGAACGGTTGTCGCTCAAAAAGTTAAATACGGACTTGCCAATCACACTCGACATCGGAATCGTGTAGGCAATCCCCTTTCCATTCACAATCGTCCTGAATTTTTCTTCAAGACATTCCAAAACAGCAGGCACATGGTCTTCGCCAATGATGCTTATAATCACGGCACGTTCCGAATCAGCAAGGCCAAGCGCCGTCATGATTTCACGCGGTGCAGTTCCATGCCCGTAAAACACGAATTGCATATTTGCGCCAAAAGATTGGATGTAATCCATGTAAAAGTCAGCCTTTGCGCGGTTCACCGTTGTTACGAGAATCTTCAAGCGATTCATCGAAACTTTCGAATGAACCTTCTGAGGCGTACTTCTTTTCAAAACTTTTTTCACAGTTTCAACCATAACAGCCTCTACACAAAGTCAATAATTTGTTCATCATCGGCATCTTGCAAGCGACGCATCATAATTCTATTGCGCCAAAGCCTTGCCACAATCGCCTTGAAGCCAAGCACCTGGATCGTAATGAGCGGAGTCATCGCGACCATCGCCACAATGCCAAAAGCATAATTCAAAATCGAATCGCCACCGTCGTGAATCACGGAGCACGCGCCAATTGCCAACGGCAGAATAAAGCTCGAAGTCAACGGACCACTTGCCACGCCACCGGAGTCAAACGCAATCGCCGTATAAAGTTTCGGCACAAAGAACGAAAGCCCCAGCGAAATAAAGTAACCCGGCAAGAGGTAATAGATTATCGGGAATCCGATAATAATGCGAAGCATCGAAAGGCCAATCGAAATACCCACGCCAACCGAGAGTGCAATCAGCATGGAGCGTTTGGTCACAAGGCCACCCGTCACCTCTTCAACCTGCTTGTTGAGCACATGCACCGCCGGTTCTGCAAGCACGACCACCATACCAATGATAAAGCCCGCCGTCACAAGCGCATGCGGACGCGCAGCCAGTTCACGGCCAATTTCAAAACCAATCGGCATGAACCCGACCGTCACCGCCGTCAAGAAAATTACAAGCCCTATAAACGTGTAGCAAATTCCAACGCCCACCTGCACAAGTTTTGCCATCGGGAGCTTCAGAACCGTAAACTGGAGAGCACAGAAAGAGGCAACAATCAGCGCAAGCGCAATAAACACCTCTTTTGCAACCGTCCAGACAACCGGCCAAAAGTGTTCGCCAAGGCTAGCTTCAATAGAATACGCCGCAGTCGAAAGTTCATAAGTCAAATCGCCCTTCGAAAAAACGACCAAGCCCATCAAAGCCAAAATCGGACCCACGGAGCAAAGCGCAATCAAGCCGAAACTGTTTTCCGATGCATTCTTACCACCAATCGCACCTGCGACACCCACGCCAAGAGCCATGATAAACGGCACCGTAATCGGCCCCGTCGTCACACCACCCGAGTCAAACGCGAGCGGCACAAACGCATTCCGCCCGACAGACACCATAAGCATCCCGAGCATGAACAACACCATGTAAAAGAAAATGATAATCAGCGAAAGGTCTTTTTTGAATACAATCTTCAAAATCGCAAGCAACAAGAATATACCGACACCAACACCAATTGTCGAAATGAGCAAAATCGGTTTTACGGCATTTTTCACCTGTTCTGCAAGCACAGACAAATCCGGCTCCGCAATCGTAATGAGAACACCCATTACAAAACATACCGAAACTAGTAGCAATAGACGCCGCGACTTGGTAAGCCCAGACCCCACATACGCCCCCATCGGCGTCATGGCCAGGTCAGCGCCCAGATTAAAAAGCCCTATCCCCACAATCAAAAAAACAGCGCTAATCGAAAAAACAACCAGTTCCTTCACCGAAAAAGAGACAAGTGGAGTATGCGAAACCAGCAACACAATAAGCGTGATGGGCAAAACGGAGGCAAAAGCCTCTTTTAATTTTTCAAAAAGGATTTTTTGCATCGTTCTAAAATATATTTTATTTCTTACTCATCTTGTCATGCCCGTCTCCGAGCGGGCACCTCCTTTTCAAAAAAAATTTCAAAACCCATGCAACCTACCCCCACCCCCATGCATCAAAAATAACGAAATGGACGAAAAAGTCATCATACAGAAAATCAAAGAAGGTAGCCGCGAAGCGCTTGGCATGCTGTGGAAAGCCCACAGTACAAACGTGCTGAACCTGGCGTTCAGAATGCTCAAAAACCGCGACGAGGCCGAAGATGTGCTGATGGACATTTTCGTTTCAGTTCCAGGGAAAATCAACAAGTTCCGCGGCGAGAGCGCACTCAACACCTGGTTGTACCGCCTCACCGTCAACGAATGCCTGATGAGGCTACGCTCCAAAAAGCGCCACGCCGAACTCGAAGAGGAACATATCGAGCTCGTGACGGTTTCCGCACTCGGGAGCAAGCACGAGGAACAAACGGATTACGACCCGGAACTCTTGGAAATTGGCCTGTCAAAGCTCTCTGCCGAAACACGAAGCATGCTTTGGCTCAAAGATGCCGAAGACCTCGGTATCAAGGACTTATCCGAGATTTACAACATGCCCGAAGGAACCATCAAGGCTAGGCTCAGTCGTGCACGTACTGTTGTCAAGAACTATTTACAGGAGAACGTGAACTATGCGTGATCAAATCGATTTTTCAAAACTCGATAGAATCAAGCCCAGAGAAGATTCTTGGGAAAAGGTCTGCGCAAGACTCGATTCTTCGAACCAGAAAAAGTTTATCAAATTCATCCAGGCGAGAACCATGTACGCCCTCGCCGCAAGCCTTATAGTTGTCTCGTTCCTCGCCGTCTTTACGGTATTCAACCGCATGGACTCCGAAACGCTCCTCATAACGAACGCCGCATCCGATGAACTTGTCTCGTGGTACAGCGAACTCGGTGAAACGAGCGATGACGAACTTGAAAATTTGGATACATACACTTCCATCAGCTATTTATTACAGGAGACAAAATAATGAACGCATCCACTAAAACCTTCTTTGCAAGCTTGATTATTTTCGCTTGCTCTCTTGGCTTCTTCATTGGAGCATTCGCATTCAACAACGCAGGTTTCTCGCCTTGCTCTAAAAATGGAATTTGCGAATTCCAGCCTGGCGATTGCTGCAAAAAGAATTTAGACTGCTGCAAGAAAAAGGCAGATTGTTGCAAGAAGAAAGCCCCTTGCGGCCCGGATTGCAAATGCCCACACTGCATGCGCCACGGTCAAGAATTCGGTGAAGGCCCACACCACCACAAGGGCGACCACTTCCGTGGTGAACCGCCGCGCGATCCGAATTTCAAGGGCAAAGATTTCGACAAGAAGTTCGATTTCAAGAAGGGCGAAGCCTTCATGGACTCTGTATTGCAAGTGACCCACGAACAGAAGACCGCACTCGAACAGCAGCGTCGCGTTACGGACTCTACGTTCAAGGCACTCCGCAAGCAAAAGAAAGAAGCTGAAAAGTCTCTCCGCGAAGCACTCGATGCCAACGACGACAAGAAAATTGCAGCCGCCAAAGCTGAAATTCTCAAGGCTCAAGAAGCTTTGCTCAACCACAGAATTAAGGGAGTCAAGGACTTCAACAAGATTCTTACCAAGGAACAGTTGGAAAAGTTCAAGACAATGCAGTTCGAACACATGAAGCACGACAAGCACCACAAAGGCGAACACGGCCCAGAACACGACAACGGTCAACCTCGCGATTAAGACTTTATAAAACGCAATACATTTGATTTTCATGATTCCTTGATTAACAAGCCTTCGGTCGACCAGCCGAAGGCTTTCTGTTTTTGCAAAAAGATATATTGTACTCATGCTGTACTTGAAATTTGCACTGAACCTCGAAAACCTCGCCGACGAAATGATTGACACCGTTTCCAAAGCATGGACAAGCCCGTTTGAAGCACCGGCAGTTCTATTCCCGGATCCTAAACTGGAGCAATGGTTCAGGTTAAAATGGGTGCAAAAAAAGAAATCTCTTGTCGGATTCAATTCCATGATGATTGACCGTTTTCTCATGGAGATTCTCATTGGCGACGACACGCGCAAGAAAAAACTAAACTCCGACATGCTGAGAAACGTCATCCTTGCGCACCTCGTCAAAGAAACAAACGGTACTCCGAACTATTTGCAAATGGACGAAGAAGTCAAGCGTTACTTGGTCATTGACGGCAAACTTGACGAAACGCATCTTTTCGATTTTGCAAGCAAGATGGCTTCGCTGTTTTTGGAATACGAGACAAGCAGGCCGAGCAATTTTATCCGCCACATAGACGGAACTTCTGCACCAGGCATTCTCGACAAATGGAAACAAGGGAAGCTCGAATCATTTTTCGGACTTTCGAACCGAGAAATCTCGCAGCGCGAAAAATGGCAACGCGATTTGTACTCCGCAATTTTCCATGCGCACGATGGCAAACAATCGCTTTTGTCTGAAGTTTTCGAAAACGAAGCCAAACGCAAAAATGGCGAAAGCACAGAATACTTGACAATCCCGTATTTGTACATTGCATGTCACGACAATGCAGGCAACGTCAACTTCCACACAGAGCATATCGGCAATACACCGCTATTCATTTTCGGTCTTGGCGGTATGGGGCAATTCTACCGCGTCATCTTGCAGAAATATGCCGAGACACACGACGTTTACGCTTACATTCAAAACCCCTGCATGGAATTCTGGGAAGACACTTCAACCGTCCACAATCAAAGCGCGACTATCCACAGGAATTGGGTCTCACGAGACGGGCAATGGAGCGACAACACCGGGACTATAAACAAAGTTCGCGAAAGGATGTCCGTTGATATTTCTGAAGCAGGCGACAGCAACGATGTCGATGACATTCCCGAATACACCCACGATGAAGCAGAGTCCGAAAATACATTGCTTTGCAATTGGGGACGTTCAGGGCGCGACAACATCAAGCTCTGGTGCCAAGCCGCCAATTACGATTTTGACTTCCGCGCAGGCGACACCATCAGCGACGCAAGCGAACTTCCGCACGACACGCTTTTGCACAAAGTGCAATACGCAATTGCAAACCGCATCAACACATTGCCCGACTTTAGCGCTGACGATTGCAAGCGCACAGATACTTCTTTAGACGTAACAGCTGCACCAACCAAAATTCGCGAAGTCGAAGCATTGCACACTTCTATCTGCAAGCTCATGCAGCAAGGTGCGCGCGTGAACGACATTCTCGTTGTATCGCCCGATTTAGATGGTTACCGCACTGCCATCAAGACGATTTTTGACCAAACGCCTGAAAAGAAAAAATACGCCAGCGAGAACGATAAAGACAGTTTTTTGCACATTCCGTTTGCCATCGTTGACTCGCCTGCCAGAAGTTCGCAAACCGAGAACGTTTTGGACAACTTGTTTACGATTTTAGAACAAGGGACTATCACACGCCCTACATTCTTTGCATTGTTGCGCAATCCGGTCGTACAGCAAACACGCCACATCAGCGAAGAAGACATTGGTAAATGGGAAAGCTGGATCGAAGGCACCAACGTCTATCGCGATCGTGAACATAAAAAAGAAGATTGGCTCGGTGGCGTACGTCGATTGCTCCTTGCTAAAATGACGAAAAATCCCGTCATGACATCTAGCGATATTCTCATGCCGTATTCCGACATGGCAACAAGCGACAACCGCTCTCTTTGCAAATTTGTCGATTGCATCGACACGCTCAAAAAGTGGATGGATTTCGGAGCAGCCGGACAAGTCACGGACCTCGACAAGCTCACCGATTTTCTCAACGAATGGATATCGATGCCCGGCGCTCCGGAAGGATTCGCAAGCGAAACAATTATCGTAAGCAACGTCATGCAAGCCATCGAAGGACTCCGCAATCAAATAGACGCAGGTCTCGAAAGCATCTCGTGGAAAGTCATCAAGCAAACACTTCTCACAGCAGCGCAATCATCAGCTTACAGTTGCGGTACATTGTTCGTAAACGGCATTACGTTCATGAACTTTATCCCGAACAGAATCATCCCCGTAAAGCACTTGTTCTTTATCGGCGGCGATTCCATGAACTTCCCGGGAGCAAAGCAGCACAACACGCTCGACCTCCGCAAATCTTGCCGCCCGTGGCCAGGCGATGATTCACCCATTGCAAAGCGCCGTTACGCGTTCCTCTGCCAGCTCATGAGTACAAGCGAAAGTTTCCACGTGAGCTACGTGAATCAAGATATTCGCAAGGATGCTGAACTTTACCCGACCTCCGTTGTAAACGACATCCGCAAGTTTTTGGCAAATGCCGTGGGAGATGCAGCCGGAACTGCCGCGAAAATCAGCCCGTCAGAAGCTTGGCCCGAAAACAAAATTTCGCTTGACGAAACCCGCAATTTCGATGAGCTTTTCACGCAAAAAAGTCTTCGCAACAAGCGCGCATTCCTCAACATGATGCAAGACGGATTTGCACACGTGAATCCGAAAACGGGCGCCATGCAAACCGCGACAGAGAACGTCAACTTCAAATGCCCCGAACGCGTTCCGCTATACATGCTCAGCGAATTCTTAAAAGATCCGTTCGAATTCCGCATCAGCCAAATGCTCGCCGCTTCCAATTCCGACGATCCCGAAAAGGAAATGTTCGAGCCCATCCATTTCGATGCATTGCAAAAAAGCGAACTCCTCAAAATGATGGTCGCTGCAGAACTTTCGCACAAGTCCGATGAACTTGAAAAATTCAAAAAAGAATCTACGCTTCAAGGCAACATGCCCGACGGCATTTTCGGAACAAAATTGCTTACCGAAATAGAATCGAACAAGTCGCAAATTCTAAAGCAAATGGGCGACTCGCTCATCAACGAAATCAAGGATTCCTGGAGCTACAAAGCTAAAATTCAGGACATCCAGCTCAATCGCAAAAACGCCACCGGCAAATGGACACTTTCGGGAACGCTTGACTGGAGCGACAACGACGACCTCGATAAAATCACCAAGATGGTTTCGGTTTCTTCGTCCGACAAGAGTCCAAACTTGTCCAAGTTCTTGCCTTCTTACATCAAGGCGCTCGCCATTATTGCACAAAGAGCAAGTAACGAAAGCACCGCAGAAAAAGAACAAACTATTAAAATCACAATCTACAACGGCGACATTTCAAAAGACGCGACAAGCGCAACCGTTACCATGACACCGCACAAAGCAAACGAAATCTTGCAAGATATTTACACGGCTGCATTTGGCGATGAATCACAACTTCCGTATTCCAAGGCGGTTCCCGCAAACATGCTCGACGCATCGGGAATCATCAACATTCGCGCCTTTAAAGAAAAACTGCTCAGCGAATCCTGGAAATACTTCGACAAAAAATCGCTATTCGACCCCATCACAGATGTGGGCTTTGACGCAATTAACTTTACAGATCAGTGGAAAGAAGCCACACAAAAAATGCGCGGCCTTATGCAATTTACGATAGATGAAGGCTCCAAGGCAAAAACATCTGAAAGTTCCGCTAGCAAAACTGTAAAAAAGAAGAAGGCATAATCATGGAAAATTTCAGTCTCCAAAAATTCGACCCTTCCAAAAGCCTTTTTATCGAAGCTTCTGCAGGCACAGGCAAAACATACACCATCCAATTGATGGTGGCGAAACTCATTAGCCTCGGGACACCGCTCAAAAAAATTCTCATCGTCACCTATACCGAAAAAGCGGCAGGTGAATTAAAAGACCGCATCCGCAAAAAAATTGACGAAGTTCTTATCAGCAAAAAACTGGATAAGACCAACGAAAGCGAAAAAGAACTCGATAGCGAAACACTTGCACTTTTTTCAAAAGCATACCAAGACGTCGATAACGCCGCCATTTTCACCATTCATTCATTCTGCCAAAAAGCGTTAAAGGAATACGCCTACGATGCAGGCAGGCCCTTTGACATGTCGATGATTGACGATGCCGAAGTCGAAAATCTCATCGAGCAATTTATTCGAGACCGTTGGAGCGACAATTCAGATTTTCAGTTCTTGATTAAGCACGATTCTGCGCAAGCGATTACAAGAAAAATCACTGAAGGCCTCAAGAGCATCACGAACATTTACAAAGGGAGCGAAGGCAACCGCGAAATTATTCCACTGGACAAGCCCGAAGAAATTGCAATTGGCGAAACGATTTTAAGCACAGAGGATTTGCACGCCATCGCAGCAGTCAGCAAATTTGACGAAATCCTCGTCATTCCCGCATTTAACGAAGCATATGCAACACTTGAAAAATATCCGTCTGAAAAATTCAGCAAGACTTCCAAAAACTGCATCGAAGACTTTTTGAACATACTCAAGCAATGGCAAAAAGGCAGTTCGCTATTTTCAGCCGTTTCGTTCAAGGATAACGAGTTTATTAGAACAAACTGGCCAGCAGATGCATACGAAGCCTTTATCGCGTTTAAAAACCTAAAAGATTTGCTCGGTTCTATCAACAGCTTTTTACTGAACAAATTCTTGATAACGCAAGCCGCCAACGTTTTTGACGAATGGCAATCCTATAAAACCGAAATGAAATACCAGTCGTTCAACGACATGATTCTATCGGTTCATCGTGCAGCGCTTGAAACAAGCAAAGGCGAATCCCTGCTAAAGACAAGGCTCCGCGCACAATACGCCTATGCCATTATTGATGAATTCCAAGACACCAACCAATTGCAATGGGATATATTCAGTGCCGTATTCGACAAGATATTTGTCGTCGGTGACCCCAAGCAATCCATTTACAGTTTCCAAAGCGCCGATGTGAACGTCTATCAAAAAGCGATTCACGAAATCAAAAACGGCATGTCGTTGCAAACAAACTTTAGATCTACTACAGGAATCATCAACGGTTGCAACGAACTTTTCAAAGGCGATTTTTTCACGCCCAACGAAGGCGCAACAAAGCTCGTAGATTTTGAGCCATCGCTCCCTCCGCAAAATAGTTCGCAAATCAAGGCACCGCCTCAAATCAACGGCAAAGAAATCGCCCCAATTTGGATTAGCGACGAGGACATTAACGAAGTAGATTTTGCACGCGCGGCCGTTCAAAAAATTGTGGACTGGTGTACATTTATCGATGATAAAAAAACAGCCTTGCAAGTATTCGACAAAAAAGACTGCACCAAATACAGAAACGTTACATTCAAGGATTTTGCCGTACTCGCACGCAGCCGTGCCGAAATGGATTCCATCGAAGATGCCATGCGTTCTGCAGGCGTACCCTTCAGCCGTTACAAAGACAGCAACCTTTTCAGCTGCCGCGAATGCGCCGAATGGATTGCCATTTTTAAAGCCATTGACGCCCCTGATTATTCCGCTTGGAACCGAAGACTTTTAAGCGAAGCACTCATCACGGACTTTTTCAGAATCGCAAAGCAAGACATTCACTATGCCGAAAGCAGTGCGTTTGACGACCCGAACAATTCTGTGCGTTTGCAATTGAACGCCTGGCGCGAACTTGCCCAAAGACGCCGCTACGCCGAAATGCTCGAACGCATTTACGGTGATACGCAAGTCGAAGAACGCCTCACAGAAATTTCCAGATTGCAAAACTTGGCAAGGCTCCGCCAAATCGGAAATTACGCCATCGAATACCTTTACAATCACAATTGCTCTATTGAAGACCTTGTTCGCCATCTAGAAGCGCTTGCAAACTACAGCGACAACGCCGATGATGAAGACGGCAACCTTGTAGAAAAAAGCAGCGACTATGACGCCGTACAAGTTATGACCATTCATGCGTCCAAGGGCCTCGAATTTCCGGTTGTGATTTCTGTTGCAGGGTTCAAAGGCAAAAGACCGGGAACAGGCCCGTTCCTTTATCATGACAACGATGAAATTCGCCTCGGGTTCAGCGAAAAAGCTAAAACAACTCGCGAACGCGAAGAACTCGAAGAATGGAAACGACTTTTCTACGTCGATTTCACACGTGCATCTTCGATCTTGATGTTGCCGCGCTACGAAAAATGGAAAAACACCAAAGGCGTCAAGGAAGAATACAGATTCCTCGAAGGCTCTATTAGAGGCCTGCTTGAAACAGCGCCGCAATTGACAACACATTTACCTAAAATCGAGAATTGGAATCCGCAACAGTTAAGCGAGACTGTCAAGGAACGCATCCTCAAGCCGTTCAATGCACTTTCTGGAATCGGGAACACATTGACCGCAGACGAAATTAAGAACAACATTACAAATCAAAAAACCGAAATGGTCCGCTTGCAGCAAAAGCTCACCGATGCAAGCATCATGCAGTATTCCTACAGTTCGCTTTCTGGCAAAGCCGATTCCGTAGTCGATACAGACGAAGGCGACCGTTTGAATCCAGAGGGTGCCGAAATAGCGACAGCGCGTACGCCAATTGTACAAATTCGGGATATTGACACCGAAGCGCACGATTGCACCATCGCATTTGACGAATCGCTCGATTACCAAACGCACCTCAACGAAACAGCGCAGAGATTCCCGCGCGGTTCGCACGCCGGTAATGCCCTCCATCGCATTTTCGAACGTACAAAGTTCCATCAATTCGGTTTGGAAAACAAGACGCTCGAAAACGCACTTGCCAATCCACAAACGAGAAACATCATCGAAGAAGAATTCAAACGCGAATCGCTCCCCATCTGGAATCATCGCGACTCTTGGATCGACATTGCCACACGCTATACATGGAACACGCAAAACGCAAGGTTGCCAGAAATCGCGGGCAGTTCTAAAACAACTGATACATTCGCGCTTATAGACATTCCCGAAAGCGACCACAAGCCCGAAGTGCAATTCAACCAAAACGCAAGCGACGAAAGCGATTTACTCAAGCGCTTCTGCAAAGGTTTTATCGACTTGCTGTTCGTCCGCAGCGTCAACGGCAAAAAGCGCTACTCCATTCTCGACTGGAAATCGGACCTGCTCGAAAACAACACCTACACGCCTGAAGCGCTCAAAGAAAAAGTCGATAACGACTACTCCATCCAACGAGTTCTTTACAGCTATTGCCTTATCCAATGGCTCAAGCAATTCTACGGCGAAGGCACTGCCGAAAACTTAAGCGAAGCCGAAATTTTTGAACAACATTTTGGTGGTATCTATTACGCATTCATTCGCGGCACCGAAGGCAACACGCCCAAAGGCATTTACGCACAAACATGGAACAGCTTTGCAGACCTCGAACGCGCCTACCAGAAAATTAAAGACCTTATGGTAAAGCCCTCCCACATCAAGGAGGAAAATTAAAATGGATAATAAATTAATCGCCACCGAATCCCTCGACGAATTTATCGACGCGCTCACAGAAATGCGCGGTCTCGTTGCGCTTGACAAACATCTACTCCATTTACTTTTCGAAATCAAAAAAGACGTTCCTCTGCAAACGCAAAAATTCTTAACGCTCTGCCTGTCGCTCCTTGACGACGGCAACACGCGCGTTCCGCTAGATGCATCGCAGTTCACAGACATGTGGGCCCGCAAATGGAACGGCCTAGTCACACTCCGCATCAGCACCGTCGAAGAAGACATTGATGAAAGCAATTTCGCAAGTGTCGCCGATTTCGCCCACATTATTCGCGATGGCATTCAAGACATTCTGACAAACGACTTTTCTGCAATCATGGAAAGCCGCGAAACTGACACAACTTCCATCGAAGATGCATTAAGTTGTCCATTCGTCCTCGCTAAACGCGAAAGCGGAGCGCACCTCTACTTTACCAAGCACTTCGATGCCAAATGCGTCATCGAACAATCCGCAAAAATCTTATTCAAAAACGGCCACACCCCCGCCGACAAAGAAATCGAAAACTGCACACAAAAAATCGCGAGCATGTGTAAGCCATTCGGCAACGGCAAACAATTCCTCATCAAAAAACGCCAAGCCGAAGCCATCATCCGCGGGCAAACAGAAAACCTCGTCATTACAGGTGGCCCCGGCACTGGCAAAACAACAGTAGTCCTTTACATTTTGTGGAATTTACTCGAAAGCCATAGCGACATGCTTGATTGGAACATTTACCTTGCAGCACCGAGTGGCAAAGCCGCCGACCGCATGCGTGAAAGCCTCATCGATGGTCTCGCTAGAATCCGCGAAGAACAAAAGACCAACAACGAACCCATATTCCGCAAGCTGAACGAACTCGAAAGTAGCACCATACACCGCCTACTCCGATTCTCCAAAAGCAAAGGCGGCTTTTCGTTCAACCGCGAAGAACAATTCCCAAAAAATTCAATTTTCGTCATTGACGAAGCAAGCATGATCGACATCGAAATGTTCGCCGCCCTCCTCGAAGCCATTCCCGAAGGCGCACGAATATTCATTCTCGGCGACCCGTTCCAGCTCCCCTCAGTTGACTCAGGAGCCGTCCTCGGCGAAATCCTCAAAGTGAACGAAAGCGGCAGCAACTTTTCTGTCAAGCTCAACGAATCCAACCGATTCGACGACCGTTCCAACATCGGAAAACTCGCTGCCGAAATCAAAACCGTTGCAGAAACAAAAGACAACACAAAGTTTGTTCCGCACAAGTTCACTAGCAGCGATGCATCCGTTAACGAAATTGCGCCCACTCCCGACAAAACGGGAAACGCCGCGACATTCAAGGACAAGGTTTTCTACAAGCAACTCGAAACCGACTCCACACCGCTTTCGAAAAAAGAAGAAGACAAACGCATTGAAAACTTCATCGCCGAATGGTCCCGCGACTTTGCACAACTCCCCGCACTTGCAGAAAACATCCACCCTGAGCGCACCGGCACCGAAGCAAGCGACACCGACCACAGCGAAACCGCCCGCCGTAATGAAATCTGGCAGCTCTCGCTGACAAAGCGCATCCTCTGCGCCGAACGCCGAGGACTCCGCGGCATCGAAAACATCAATAAAAAAGTTTGTAGTAAAATCAAGAGCCTTTGGCGCGCACAAAAGAAAAAGCAAGGCGAAACAGTCCAATGGGATGACTCCGGTTACTTCCCAGGACAACTGCTCATCATCACCAAAAATCAGGAAATGTTCAAACTCTACAATGGTGACACAGGCATAGTCGTATTCGAAGGCAACACCCCCTGCCTTATGCTCAAAAAGGCGCCCCTGCAAAACAGCGAACTTACCGGAAAAACGCGCGATGACTTTGTCTTTTACCCGCTCTCGATTCTCCCCGAAGATTCGCTCACAACCGCATTCGCCATCACCATCCATAAATCGCAAGGCTCCGAATACAAACACGTTACCATGTTCCTCCCGACCAAAATCGGGCACCCGCTACTGACAAACCAAATTCTGTATACAGGAATCACCCGCGCCAAGGAAAGCGTCACCATCATCGCAAACGACGACACATTCAAAGCCGCAGTTACCACCGTCAGCGAGCGCAATACGGGAATTTCGCTATAGTTTTGAATTCTTTTGTACCTACGCCCTCTTTTCTGTGTATATTTAAATAGTAAATAAATAAACAAAGGACGAAAAATGGCAACAATTAAAGAACTCAAAGCAAATGGCGCCCCCCGTTTTAAAGTCCCGGGCAAAGAAGCAATCTACGACGCATTCGACCAGTTCCTCGCAGAAAATTTCCTCGGTGAAACCGTCGAAGCAATCCCCGCCGCCCCGGCCAACGGCGGCGAATTCGCACCACAGGCAGTCGCACTCTACGCCATCGCCAACACCGCCAAAGGCAACGCAGGCCTCTGGAAAGCTGGTACCGGCACATCTTCCAAGAATTGGGACCTCAGCTTTTTGCAGGGAATCCTGAACCAGTTCTCGACACTCCCGGCAGCAACGCGCGGCAAAACCGTCTCCGAAATCAAGGAACAACTCGAAGACTTCGCCTCCAAGAAGTTCGCCAAGAACCCGGCCAATGCACGCAACGGCCTTTTGCACCTCTGCAACCCGAACATCTACCCGGCAATCTACTCCTTTGCAGACAAACTCGCCATCTGCAAGGAACACGCACGCTTGCTCGAAGACTTCAAGCTTTCGAACCGCTGGGATAGCGGCCTCTTGAAACTCAAGGTATTCCGCAAAGACGGCTATATCGCCATCCAGACCGATGAACAACTCTGCTGGATTTTCGACAAACTCTCCGTGATGCACAAAATCGAAGACGAAGAATTCGACGAATTCATGAAGAACTACTTCACCGCCCCGAAAAAGAGCACCGCAAAGAAGAAGTAATTTTTTCGAGAGAAGCGCCCGCGAAAGCGGGCATTTTCTTTTTTTACAAGACTCACAGAACGTCGCCTTTTCACTGTCATGCCCGACCCCGTGCGATTGTCATGCCCGCCTCCGAGCGGGCATCTCCTTTAGTTTTTTAGACGACTTCAAGTTTTTTCTTTTTTGAGGTCACTACCTCAAAATCATATTTTCAAAAAAACAGCCTATGGGCGTGTTCCCCGGTGCACACGCCGGGTCGGGCTATTTTGCAAGGCGCCCCGTGCGCACCCAGTGCGCCCGCGCCACTCTTGCAACGGAGCCACAGCGCCGCCCCAAGGGGTCACTATCCCTAACGCGATCGATTTATTGCTGAGGGATATTTGAGATTTCTGTTAAAATACGCCCCGCCAACGTCTTTCGCACATCTGATGGCGAAACATGCTTTTGCATCACGGTTTTTGTATCAAGAAGAAATCCGTGGATTTTTCGGTAGCCTTCTGTGGCCTGCGTATTCCAATCGGCTTCAGCGAAACCGATGTATTTTATTCCGCTTTCGTTATCAACTTTTCCCGGTAGAATAAATGCGTTGAAGATTTTATCTGAATCAAACTTGTATTTTGCAAGGCTTTCGCTCTTAGGCGGAGTCTTTGACTTGTCAATAAACTCGGCATAGGTGATTTGCTTTTGAATTGAATCCGTTCCGGGGATAGAGCCATGGGCAGAAACTGAAATCTGCGAGTCATCTTCAGACTCATCTGCTCCGTTATTCGTCATTGCGGCGTATGAATAGTATTTGGAGTCAAGAATAAAGCAATACTTAATTCCGATGCTGTCGTCAATCATTATGGTGTCGGGTCGCAAAGGTGCGTTATTTTTTAGCAGTTCCCCAATCGGCCTTTTCCAGCCAGAACGGGGGTAATATTTATCCATTTCCGACTTGCTTACTGTTCCATATACTTTATCCACCACGCTTTCCCAGACCGTATGGAAGGAATTCGTCCCGTAAGTTGCTGAACTTATCGAGTCTTCGCTATCGAAATTCTGAATCACATTTTTCATGTGGACGAAGAGTTCGGCGTTCTGTTCCAGATGGGTTTCCGAAATTTTCGAATCCAGAAAACGAACATAATAGGCCTTGTTCTTCTTGACGTCAGCCTCGCTGATGAGCCCCAGCTCCGGCAAGGCAGACGTATAAAGGAACCCAAAAAGTTCAAACGACTTGTAAACGCAGTACTTGTGCAGTTCTGTAATAAGGCGGTCGTGCTTTATGCGGCTCTTGTGGACTATAAAATCCAGGAACGCAATGCCTCGCTCGGAGACAATCGGCTTGATCCTTTTGATAGTGCTGTTCCAGGAAATTTTCCCGGGTAAGCCTTTTCCCTTGACCTTTTCTTTTTCGGTGTAATAGGAACCACGGTTAAGGAAATCTTCTATCAAGAACAGGATGCTGCCAATGGGGAAATCGTGACGGAGGTTGTTCTTGTTTATGCGGCAAATTCGTTCGTCCTGCAATTTTTCGCAGTCGCTGATTTTCCGAATCAGTAAAAGGATTTCAGAACGCAAGGACGGCGTAATGTCGGCGTTAACACACGATGCAATCGCATAGCCCATAGGGAATGTAACGCATCTCGCATCAGATGTGATGTTCAGACCAACAAAGTCCGAGCCCTTTCCGGCAACATTGATTTGCAGCCCGTTCATTTATTCTTTATTTCTTCGTTGACGTCTTTCAGCGATTGAACGAATGATTCTATAAATACCTTGTCGAATGCATCTGCGCCCGTAAAATCTTCCACGGCCTTACTCAAGTTCTCGGCTTTGAAAATTTTATCAGTATTGCGTTTGAAAACATCGGTCCACAAATATTTCAGGACCTTGTTTGCAAATTTTTTCTCGTCAATTTTCTTGCCATTGGCTTCGATAAAGAACAATCCTAACTGTTTGTCATCGGCATTGAAAAAATCACCGCCAGAGATTTCTGCGTTTACGGCTTCGCGGAAGGTTTCCCAGCAGATATCCGTATTACCGATAGACAATTGAGCCTGATTCTTATGGTCGACATCGTTCCAATTACAGGTGTTCGGAATCAGTTCCATATCCCAACGACGTTGGAATGCGTTATCGAGCGTGAATACGTTTTGGTCGCTGGTATTCATCGTTGCGTAGATGGAAACGTTTGGTGGAAGGCGGATCGCTGTATTGGCCGAGAAATGGAGATGATTGGGTTTAGGGGTAAAACCATTTCCGTTCTTTTCTCTCCATGTGACCGTCATTTTTCCAGATTCAATGTCTATGGATTTATAAAGTCTTGGATTAGCGTCTTCACCCGACCCACTAACCTTTGAACAATGTTCAGGTCTTTCTGAAGAAATTACAAGCTGGTTCCTGATATACGCATTGATATCAGGGTTGTCTATGCCATACGAACTCCAGCCCTTCCCATAGATATGTTCCGAAGACACTTCTTTAGGATTTTCATCTGCATCAAGTCTATCTAGCAATTGGAACATTTCTCCAAAGATTGCCGCAGCATTCCCGCGATTAATTTCTTCAATCACTAGGAAAAATTCTTCATCGGGATTAAGATAGGCGCGATGAATAATTTCCGTAAATGGTCCCGGATTAAACTTGTATTCAACAACAGAATGTCCATTCGTATCAACGCACACTTCGGGAAGTATTTGTCCTATAAAATCTGCATTTGTATATTCCGGATGGAATACAGTTCTTATTTTATTGTAGTCTGGAATGGATTTAATTTTCTTATTAACTTGATGGCTCTTGCCACACCCCGGAACACCGTAGTAGATGATTTGGGAATGACGACATTCGTCACCGGAACCAGATTCATCCTCTTTTTCAATTTCTTCTAAATTTACAGTTTTAAGAAATTCGTTCAGCCGATTTTTATTGGCCCCTTCATTCAGCATAGCCCCCAAATTCTTTAACAGCTGTGTAAATTCATCATCTACAATATCATTTTTTTCTAGATACGAACAACCATCTTCAAATGTATATTCAGATATCACCTGATCAAAAGTTTGTTTTACATTTATCGAGTTCCATTGCAGGGTTTCGCACAATATTTTTGTATAATTTTTTTGCAATTCGTTTAAAAAATCTTCATAAATTGTATCACTAGAATTGAAACCAGTGTATCGATTGAGCCATATAAAAAGGAGTGTAAATTTCAACAAATCATTTTGAAGATATTTTTCCGCAAAAACCTGATATCCATTTTTAGCTATATCAACCACGCCGTCATCACAAACAAGAAGGGCGTTGTTTCCACTTCCACTAGGATACGGTTCCGCTCTTTTAGTAGCTTTTGAAATTCGCACTTGTCCTTGTGTAAAAAAATTGCTCTGAACCTTATAATCTTTTTCAGTACCTAATAGCTCAGCAAAATTTTTCGTATATAAAGATGCAGACTTGCCTTCTTTTGAAAGAAAGACCACGTGTCCAACATAATTGACAAACTTTTCGTCATCTTCCTTTTTATTTGTATCACAAGAACGTTGTTCATTCTTTTTGAACTCATCTGTTGCTAAAAAATATCTTATAGCACTAACAATAGTTTTTCCATCCACCATTTTTTCCGGGACTAAACAATTCAATTTACTGTATAATTTTTTCAAACTATCTTTTGACAAAAACATACAACTATCCCTCCTTTATAATTTCTGTTAACGTTTTTGCAACAACCCATCCAAGAATCGGCGGAACAGCATTTCCAATAACCTTATACCTTGATTGCAAAGGAATTTTGCTAAAATCAAAATTATCCGGGAAAGACTGAATTCTTGCGATTTCACGAACGGTAAAGCGTCTATTTTCAATCGGATGTGTTATCCCACAGTTTTCAGGCTGAGACGAAGCTGTAATCGTTCCGTTGATTTCGCCAAAAGCAAACCTTCTGAAAAATTTAGGCGAATGATATTTCTTAGGATCATCATAAATTTTCTTAAAACGAGGCGTTAAATCCTCTGGAGGAATATCCTTCCACGATTTTCCAATACGATATTTTTCAGGCATCTTGTCGTAATCAAAATCTTTTTTGAAGAAATTCAGGGCCCTTGCACCATGAGCACATGGTCCGATTTTCTCAATCATATTTTGTGTGGCTTTTGTATATTCCCAAAATTCTTCCTTAGGAACGTCCTTTAAAATAGAACCAAGAAGCAATTTTTCCTGTTTTCCAAAAGATTCCGAAGGAATGTCTTCTTTTTGAACGAGTTCCTTTATCTTTTCAAAATCAAACGAACCTATTTTCTTATCCACGCCAATAATAAGCACACGATATCTTTTTTGTGGAACTCCATAATCACTTGCGCAAACCAGTTGCATGGAGACATTGTAACCAAGTTTTTCCATTCTTGTTTTAATCTCGTTCGGAACGGTCGTTTTTCCGTCAGGCATTTTAGATGAAAGGATTCCTCGAACATTTTCAAACAAGAATGCCTTGGGTTTCTTCTTTTGAGAAATTTTATACTTTAAAATTCTCTCACATTCTTCAAACAAAGTACCTCGGCCATTTTTGTCATTTACCCCCTTACGATTCCCTGCATTAGAAAAGGGCTGGCAAGGGAAACCAGCAATCATTATGTCGAAATCAGGAAAATCCTCGTCCTTTATATCTCTAACATCTTTACAAATAGATTGAGCGGAATCTTTAACAAGAAGAGAATTGCTATTATAGCATTTGACGGCATCTGGATCAAAATCATTTGCGAATACAATATCAGTATTCAATCGATCATAATTTTTCTCGGAGAATGAAAAACCTCCTAAGAATCCCAAATCTAAACCACCACAACCGGAAAACAGCGACAATACACGAATAGGCTTTTTCTGTCCCATTTAAACGTTCGTTTAAACGGAACACTTGTTTGAATCGAAAAGGGAAAATGATGCCCTATGTAAAATTTCCTTAAGGCCCTTGCCAACTTTGGCATATATGCTACATTTCTGCTGCGGTTCCTAATAGTGTAGGCTCCGAAAGGCATTTGATGATTATCAAATGTTTTTCTTTTTTTTCAAAGGAGCCACAATGACTATCATCAAAATCAATAAAGATGAAAAGCATGATCTTGAATTCAAGCAGAGCTGGCGAGACGAATATCTCAAGTGGATTTGCGCTTTTGCCAATACGCATGGTGGGTCGCTGTATATCGGCGTAATGGATAATGGCGAAATTTGCGGATTAAAGGATTATCGCAAACTTTCAACGGATATTCCAAACAAAATTTTGCAATCCATGGGCTTGATTTGCGAAGTGGGGCTTCTTGATGCCGCTGGGAAGAAATATTTTCGTATCGATGTGGAAAAATATCCGTTCCCAGTCAGTTATCACGGGAAATACTATAAGCGTAGCGGTTCGACAACGCAAGAGGTTGTGGGCAACGAATTGGATAAGATGATTCTTGTAGTGCAAGGGCGTACATGGGATAGCGTTCCCGTGCCGAATGTTGATGTCAATGACTTGGATAATAATTCTATCAAGATTTTCAAGAAAATGGCTCTTGACCACAACCGTCTTGACCGCGAGGCGCTTGATGTTCCGACAGATGTTCTTTTGCGTAATTTGCGGTTGTATGAGAATGATTATTTGACGAGGGCAGCAGTTATGTGTTTCCATCCGGATCCTGAAAAATGGGTCACGTGTGCTTACACAAAGATTGGGTTCTTTGCTGATAACGATGCTGACATTATTTATCAGGATGAAGTCCATGGTTCGCTTATTATGCAGGTTGAAAAGACGATGGACCTTATCTACACGAAGTACATGAAGGCTCTTATAAGCTACGAAGGCATTCATCGTAAGGAAACATTTTTCTTCCCGAAAGAAGCTTTTCGAGAATTACTTTTGAATGCAGTAATTCATCGTGATTATACGAGGCCTACACCGATTCAGATTCGCGTGTATGCCCATAAAATCCGCATTTGGAATATCGGCAAGATGCCTGTTGATGTTCCTGTCGAAAAATTGTTCAAGCCACATTCTTCCGAACCGCGCAATCCGAATATTGCAAATGTGTTCTTTAAGGCTGGTTATGTTGAAAGCTGGGGCCGTGGCTACAAGAATATTTCTGACATATGCAAGTTCCGCAAGGCAAAGTTGCCTATCCCCGAAGAAAATTCGGGAGGCCTTGTTGTGGATTGTCCGCCGAGTAAGCAATATATGGATGCCGAAAAGAAACAGGGGAAAATCATCCTGGATGAAGAGACAATAAACCCGACAATAAACCCGACAATAAACCCGACAATAAAACTTACAGATACACAGCAGACCATACTCGCGGAAATTTCTAGAAATTCAAGTATTACGCAAGCGAAACTGGCAACCATTCTTAAAATTCAACGTTCTTCCGTAAGCGAATGCATGTCAAAACTACAGAAATTAGGTGTTCTGAAGCGGGTCGGCAGTAACAAAAACGGATATTGGGAAATCATTGAGAAAAAATAGATTTATTACGACTGACCAATTCTCAATTAATTTTTCATAAAAACCGATTCAAAGAGACCGGTTTTTCTTTTCTTGATGAAAATATTGTCACTAGAATGACAGTATTTTTATTTATTTTTGTGTTCAAAGAAAAGGAACGTTTTCCCAATACACACTATCAAGAAGGATGCCATGTCTCTCAACGCATATTATTCGAAATCCTTCGCTGAATTTTTAACAGAAGACACGCATGAAATTCTGAAGCAATTAGTGTATGCAGGCGGGAAAGATCCTTTACAAGAAAATGCCTGGAAAGAGGAAATTCTGCTGTTGAAAGAAATTCTTTCGCAGTGGAAAAACGAAGCAACTCAAGTTTTATTTGAATATACAATTCCGCGTCTGGCCAAGAGAATAGATGTCGTTCTTTTATTGCGCAACATTGTCTTTTGCCTCGAATTTAAAGTTGGTGAAACTCAATATCTGCAAAACGATGAAGAACAGGTAATGGATTACGCTCTTGACTTGAAGAACTTCCATAAAGAAAGTCAAAATAGAGTCATTGTTCCGATATTGATTGCTACCGAGGCAATAGAAATTTCTCATTGCCTAAAGTTTTCTGTTTACAATGATAGGGTTTACAAGCCGTTATTCGTCAATTCTTCTAACCTTTCGCAGATTATAAATAAAGTTTTGGAAAGGGAAAGCCCTTATCCTACACAATTTGATTTTGTGGATAAATGGGAGAAAAGCCGATACGAGCCGACACCCACAATCATAGAAGCAGCCACAGCCTTGTACTTGAACCACTCGGTAGAAGATATCACCCGTACGGAAGCTTCAGGCGAAACGTTAAAGAAAACGACCGATTTTATTCTAGACGTAATTGAAAAAACTCGCAATAAAAAAGAGAAAAGCATCTGCTTTGTCACGGGAGTTCCAGGCGCCGGAAAAACATTGGTCGGCCTAAATGTAGCAATTGAGCAATCTAAGAGAAACTCCAGAAAAACGCACGATAGTTTGGCCGTCTATCTATCCGGAAATGGGCCTTTAGTAAAGGTTCTCACGGCGGCGCTTGCTAGGGATAAAAAAGAACGCGATGGCGGCAATTACACCGATGCCGTTCGCAAAGTAAAGCTGTTTATTCAGGAAATCTACAATTACCGTGAACAGATGCTGAATAAAATCAAGACGCCAATTGTCGGCGGAAAACTTGAAATTGACGAAACGATTTCCATCGCTGACGAAAATGCGGGACATTCGGAAATCGAACATATCGCTATTTTCGATGAGGCACAGCGTTCATGGAATCTCAAAAAGCTAGCGGACTGGCTTGCGCGAGGCGGTAGCTATGGCAATAAGAGAAAAGTTCCTGATTTTCCGATGTCCGAGGCCGAGTTTCTCATCTGGTCCTTAAATCTTCGTAAGGACTGGGCTGTAATCGTTTGTCTTGTCGGAGGCGGTCAAGAAATTCATAATGGAGAAGCCGGCATCGGAGAATGGGTGCGAGCCGTAAAGGAGTCGTTCCCCAATTGGAACGTGTATATTTCAGACCATTTGACCGATAAAGAATATGCCGAAGGGAACGTTAAAAACATCCTGAGCGGTTGCCCCAATATCAATTATTCGTCTGATTTGCATTTGGCTGTATCGATGCGTTCTTTCCGCGCTGAAAAACTTTCGCTATTCGTACACCATCTGCTAGAGCGCAATGTTCCCGAAGCAAAAAAGGTTTACGAGGAAATAAAGGCAAATTATCCTATTTGCTTAACGCGCAATATCGATGTAGCCAAAGACTGGCTTCGAAAAAGGGCCAGGGGTAGCGAGCGCTATGGCATCATCGTCAGTTCCAAAGCTGAACGTCTACGCCCTTTGGCGATAGATGTGAAACGCGAATGCGATGTTGTTCATTGGTTCTTGGACGATGAACGTGATTTACGCTCTTCGCTCTTTTTGGAAGATGTCGCCACGGAGTTTGACGTTCAAGGCTTGGAATTAGATTGGGCTTGCGTTGCGTGGGATGGCGATTTGAGATATAAAGAAAGCGATTGGGATTATTACACATTCAGAAACAACAGATGGCAAAAGAATAGGCAGGAAATTAATCAGAAATATCAAATCAATGCTTACCGAGTTCTATTGACTAGGGCCCGACAAGGAATGATTCTCTGCGTACCTGAGGGCAACAGGGAAGACCCTACGCGACAACCTGAATTTTACGATAACACCTACAAATATCTAGAATCGATTGGGCTTCAGGTTATCCCGCCATCCAAGAACCTATAAAGCGTTCCGCGCGCGATGTGCAAATTCTTGGCGATGTCACTCTTGGGCATGCCTTGTGACAGCATTTCGCGGATCCATTCGCGTTTCTTTTCGCATTGCTGATTGGGTGTGGGCGTTTTTCCTTTCGGTCGCCCAAGAACTACGCCTTCGGCCTTTTTTCGGGCAAGCGCTTCTTTAGTGCGTTGGCTTATTAGGTTCCGTTCGATTTCAGCGGATAGGCCAAAAGCAAACGCGAGAACTTTGCTTTGAATATCGTCGCCGAGACGGTAATTGTCTTTGATTGTCCATACGCGGCATTCCTTGTTCATGCAGATGTTCAAGATTTCCATAATCATGAACAGGCTGCGTCCGAGGCGCGAAAGCTCTGCACAAATAATTAAATCACCTTTCCTGACTTTTTTCAGGAGGCGTCCGAGTCCGCGTTTTGTATAGCTTTTTGTTCCGCTGATTGTTTCTTCAAGCCAACCGTCAACTTGCAAATTTTGTTGCTGTGCAAATCGCTTTATTTCAAAGCGTTGATTTTCGACAGTCTGTCTGTCGGTGCTTACGCGTATATAGCCGTAAACCATTTTGTGTGTTGTGTTCCATTTCAATTCTCATATAGCTAACCGGCCTGTTATGGCCATATATTAATGATCTAATAATTGCTTAAGTTTTGTTTTAATTTAACTGGATTCTTCTATCAAAATAACAACATCTCCTTCGTTGTGATTCTGGCTAAATGCCTCGTAGTAACATGATTCCAACGCTGTTTTCGGGGTGAAATACTCCTTGGACAGAACCATTCCGCCATCCAAACATTCCATATCGAGTTCCCCGTCTATGTCTATGTTTTCCGGCTTGAAAGTAGACCAAAGACAATAATCGACAAATCCTTTTTGGATGTCTTCTTGCTGCAAATTGTCTCCCGTGCCCGCCTGAATTTTCAGGAAGACTTGTTTGCTCTTAATCCATGAAAGTGATGCGTTGAACATGTTATTTTTCCCTGTAAGGGAATTTAATTTCACCGATTTCAAGATGCAATAGCCTGAACTTTAACAGATTTCTCCTCCGCAAAAAAGAAAACTGACATCAATCGCACACACCACAATACACGAATTTGGTATATTGACAGCCATGAACGAGTTGACATATCTAAAACATCCGCTATTAGACCGTGATTGCCATGATTATATGGAAGCGATGATTATCGCCTGTGACGATATGGGTGTGGACATAAAGAAATACCATCCATTTCTAAAGTATTGGTTGAATCTAATCCAAACAGAGCCAAACGCCCATAACGCCTTCTTGTACGCTTTCAAATTTTTCAACCATAGCGAAAACAAGGGCCTAGAGCCGGACAAAGAAAAAGAGGCTAACGAATATCTAACAGACCTCAAGTTCCACCTAAACGATCTCGGCTTGGTCGGCGAAAGCATACGAAAGTTCATCGAATCATTCCAATCCGATGTTCCAAGGACTCAAATTAAAACAGAGTATATAGAATGGTTCCCAAAACCTAACAAGGAGCAATGGACTAAACCGGAGTATATCGTATACGCAAACATTTTTAAGTTTGCCTGGAGCGTGGCAAGACTTTGGCAACTATTCGAAAGCCGTGATGATAGCACTCGTATAAACCAGCTAAAGAATTTTTTATTCATTCTTTCTGAAAAGAAGTCTCCTATTGATTACAATTGTAAGGAAGCGCAAAATGTTCCAGATGAACTACATGATGCGCTAAAAACGCTCTCTCCAGAAAGCATTGATTTTTTTGACAAGTTCCTTTATTTCTTTTCTCCAGAACACTTAACAATAAATGAGATGTGCATGTTTTGGAAAAAGGCATGCATTTCGAGTATACAGGGGAAAACCGTTCAAACAGCTCTAAAGAATCCCCTAGACAGCATTTGGCTTCTCGGTCGTTTTTATTTAATACATTCTTACACGTTCAATTTTTTTAACGGGGAACGAGGTTTTACAGACAAGGCTTTCAAGCAGATTTACAATACTTCGAATCCCGAAACAATAAAGAAAGTAAAAAAGATTTGTCTAGATGAAATTGTAGAAAAAAAGAGAAAACAAAGGAAGCTAGAGTGGGGAGACAAAAGGATTTCCCTGTTTGAAGTTTGCGCGACAGTATGTAGCGACAAGGAATGGGAAAAGCTCGAAAAGCAATGTAAAGAGATTGACGAACAATATGAAAGTAATCCAAGTCGTGAATTTCTAGAAGCAGCCGAGTCGCACCGAAGCAAGAATACTTTTTTGAACGAATTTGATTTTTCTAACAAACACATAAAAAAATGGGCCGCAGAAGAACCAAAAAAATTCAACACTCTCATTGTAATGATATCTCTTTGCGAATCGTTCAAAAACCATGAAAAAGACGATATTGGAATTCTTAAAGACTGGACTAAAAATCCTACCCTTTGGGGCTTTGAAAGCAACCTAATCATATCCCAAGGCTTAAATCATGAAAAGAACTTGTTTCTGATAGCCTCGAACGATATTGATGCAGAATTCTTAAAAGACCTATTGAATATTCTTACAGTTGTTCTGCTTGTCATAGCCATTCAGAGGTTATCGAATTCTTGGTCAAATGAAAAAACGGTCCAAACAAATTCGACAACTTGAATTTTTTGTACCTACTTTTTGAAATTTGAAGAAAAAGTTTTCCGTTTTTTCAACTTGAAAAAACGGTGTCTTTGTGTTCCTCCTCAATTCATACTTTTTTAGAGATTCAAATCTATCTTTCCTTTTGCAATCAATCTTCGCAAAAGATTCTTGCACGAAGGTAATTCAGCTTTCGTTTTATCAAAGAGGTAAAATATGAAGCCCATTGATAATCATGCCAACCAATGCAATGCCAACAAGGGAACCACAGGATACAACGCGCAATATCAGGCCATGTTGGACAACCGTTCGCGCCAAATGAATCCGATGGATTCCAAATATCAGGGAAGCAAAAGATAATGTGTGCATGCACAGGCCGAAATGGCCAAAAAAAGAACCTCTATTATTCCGAAGCGGCAGCTCGCGAAGTAGCGACCGAACGAACCCACGCTACCGGGATCAGAATGTACACTTACAAATGCCCCTTTGGTCAAGGCTGGCACATTTCAGGACTTTATTAAAAGGAGACACTATCATGGCCCAACCACAAAACGACCCTAACGGAGCAGGATGGCCTCGTGGACACGGTGGAGGCACAGGTCCTTCCGGTGGTGGACGCGGGAATAACAATCCTCGCAAATAAAAAAATCCGTCTAACAGACTAGAATCAGCGAAAATTTCACATCTGGCTAAACGGACAATAAAAATATACAAAACAGGCGTCGTATTCTGCGGCGCCTGTTTCGCATTTTCAACGGAAACCCAGAAACCGTCAGATTCTTCCTTTTCTTTTTAGCAACGGAGTGAGAAGCCGTTCCAATTTATCATATAGTTTTTGTTCATGTTCTTTAAAACCGCATTCGCAGTTAGAGACTTGTCCCCAGTAATACATTGTTTCGGCTTCTTGTTCTGTAAATGTATAGTCCATTTTTTCTCCTTTACCGTTCGTTTAACTGACAATACAAGAATCTACATCCGTCAAACAAGCGCCGTCAAGGGGTCGCTTTGCTCCCCAAAACCACCCCATTTCAAATTGATCCACCGGATGTTTCACGCGCGAAACACGGGGCGTTTCGCGATGAAATACTGCGCTGAACAAATCGCAAAAAACAGCCTTTGCCCGAGATTTTTCGCATTTAACCCCACCCCAAATTGCTGTTTTTGAGCGAATTTCGACATTTTTGGAGCAGCAATCACAAATTTCCATAAAAATTTCTGCGCGAAGCGCGCTTTTTAAAAAAGTTGGCACGGCTTTCGCTTAAGGTAGGGTGTAAAACAAAAGGGCCAACGGTAAACGCCGAGCCCGCAACAAAAAGAGGTTAAAATTATGATGAACACACAGATCCTTCCGAACGCTTTCTATGGTATCCAGAATTTCATTGACAGCTTGAACGCAGCAAACGCACAGGGCGAAAGCACTTACACGCCGAAGGCTGACTACTACGAAACCGAAGGCGGCTTTGCTCTCGAAGTTGAATTGCCGGGCGTCAAGAAAGAAGATATGGACATCCAAGTTGAAAAGAATATTTTGACTGTCAAGGCCACTCGCGCCCGCAAGGACGAAAAGTTCACTTACGAACGCAGCTTCCGCTTGGCAGACGATATTAACACCGACAACATCAAGGTCTCCTTGGAAAACGGTATCTTGAAATTTGACCTTACCAAGAAAGCTCAGGCCGCAGCCCGCAAAATCACGATTGCCTAACCGGCAATCGGGCTAACGCCTAAAAAAATTCATAAGCTCCTTTTTCATACAACTCCTCCTTAGAACAACAAAAGGGTTCCCGACGTCTGCTGGGAGCCTTTTTTTTGATTGCCAAATTTTACTTTTTTTATTATCTTTTAAATTGAGAATCATTCTCAATTTCAGATTGTTTACTTTTTGAGAGATACCGTGTTTCATATTCTAGACAAGCTAATGGTCACTTTGGCGTTGCTCTACACAGAGCACCACATAGACCATCATTGCCATGGCGAGCACTGCCATACTTGTCACCATATACACCACTGTCTCAACCTTATTTCGGAATTTTGCTTTGAACTCGTCGAAGCCCCGATAGAGCTCATTTGCCGTTGTTTTCTTTTTAAACTGGTGCGGTTCGCGGTCATTGTTCTGCGGCCGATTACGCTCGTTTCGCAAAAAATCCTTTTATTGAATTAGACTAATTATCGTCAATAAGCGTCTGCGCTTACGCAAAAAATATTCAAATAAAATCACGGCTCAAAGCCTCTATTTACACATTTTAAAAGGATTTAAAAATGAAAAAAATTTCATTTTATTCTTTGTTGCTTTCCGTTTTTGCGGCAGCAATATTTTCACTCGTTGCTTGCAACGACTCCCCCAACAAAAAAGCAGAACAAACTAAATTCTCCATCGTCACAACAATTTATCCAGAATACGCGTGGACTAAAGAAATTCTCGGTTCACGCGCAGACTCTGTAAATCTCACGCTTTTGATGAAGAACGGTGTTGATTTGCATAGCTACAAGCCCACGGCACAGGATATTGCAAAGATTGCAAGTGCTGACATGGTTGTTTACGTGGGTGGAGAATCGGATGAATGGATCAAGGATGTGCTCGAAGCATCCCCGAAAAAAGGCCGTTCCGAAATTAATTTGATGGAAGCTCTCGGAGACCGCGTCAAGGCGGAAGAAGTTGTCGAAGGGATGCAGGCGGAACACGAAGAGCACGGGGAACACGCCGAAGAACATGAACATCACGACGAGCATGCCGAAGAGCACCACCATCATCACGACCAAGAAGAAGAAGTCGAAAACGATGAACACGTTTGGCTCTCGCTGAAGAACGCCGAAATTTTGGTACAAAAGATTGCAACAGAACTTGCAAAGAAAGACTCCGCACACGCAACGCTCTACACCGAAAACGCAAAAGACTACATCGCAAAAATCAAGGCTCTCGATAACGAATACCGCGCTACCGTCGACGGCGCAGCACGCAAGACAGTTCTTTTCGGAGACCGTTTTCCTTTTCGTTATTTGGTGGACGATTATGGCCTTAAGTATTATGCTGCGTTTGTGGGCTGTTCCGCCGAAAGCGAAGCGAGCTTTGAGACAATTGCGTTCCTTGCGGGGAAGATGGATTCTCTATCGTTGCCGTCCATTTTCACCATCGAAAAAGGGAACCAGAAAATCGCACGCGCCATTCTCGAAGCAAGCAAGAGCTCAAAGGAAGCACAAGTTCTTACCATCAATTCGATGCAATCGGTAACAGAACAGCAAATTGCCGAAGGCTTTAGTTACTTGTCAATTATGAAGTCGAATCTTGAAGTTCTGAAACAAGCGATCAAGTAATTGTTCAAGTAGAAAGGAGATGCCCGACTAAATCGGGCATGACAAGCTGAATGAGCAACAATAAACCTCTTATTAAATGCAACCAAATTACGCTCGGTTACGGTAACAAGAACATAGTCAATAGTTTCAATTACGAAATCAACACAGGCGATTACCTTTGCATCATCGGTAGAAACGGTTGCGGAAAGACAACGTTCTTGCGCGGGCTTGCTGGCGTATTGCGCCCCAAAGCGGGGAAAATCGAGCTTCGCGACAATTTACAGCGAAAGCATATTGGTTACTTGCCGCAAATTACGGTTACGCAAAAGGATTTTCCTGCTTCCGTCGAAGAGATTGTGCTTTCGGCATTTCAGGGTAAAAGTTTGCTGCTCCCGTTTTACGGTCGCGCCCTCCGGGAGCGCGCCAACGAATGTTTGGCGCTCACCCGAACCGAAAACTTGCGGAAAGCGTGTTTCCGCGAGCTTTCGGGTGGCCAAAAGCAGCGCGTGCTTTTGGCGAGGGCGCTCTGCGCCGCCGAACGCATGTTGCTATTAGACGAGCCGGTTACCGGCCTCGATCCTGAATCTTCACAAAATATGTATAATATCATCAAGGAACTTCACGAACAAAAGAAAATGACAATCGTGATGGTCACGCACGATGTAGAAGCCGCAACAAAGTACGCCACGCGGGTATTGGATTTTAACACCATGTTCAACAATTAATCTGTAAACGGTCACTCAATGCATCTCGTCATTCTGAGAAGCGAACCGCTTCGAAGAATCCAGTCATTTTTTCCATTGGATTCTATCGGTTCAAGGCCGGAATGACATTAAAAAATTCCACTTTCTATTTCAAATGCTCGACACTCTATTATTCTATCTCGACTTTCCGTTCGTACGTTACGCGATTATCGTCGGTACGCTTATATCGCTTTGTTCATCGCTCTTGGGAGTAACGCTTGTTCTCAAGCGTTATTCTTACATTGGCGACGGTCTTTCGCATGTGGCATTCGGAGCGCTCGCCATTGCCGCAGTCCTGAAAGTCACAAATAACATGTTCATTATTTTGCCAATAACTGTCACGGTTGCTGTACTGCTCCTTTGCGGCGGGAAAGACGCCAGAATCAAAGGTGATGCAGCCATTGCAATGGTCTCAGCGGGGGCTCTCGCCATCGGCTACTTGCTAATGAACATTTTCTCCGCTTCTGCAAATGTCGCAGGCGATGTTTGTACAACGCTTTTCGGTTCCATGTCCATTCTTACGCTCAAGCCGACAGACGTTTATCTTTGCGTAGCCCTTTCTATTGTAGTCCTCATAACGTTCGTACTTTTTTACCACAAGATTTTTGCCATCACCTTTGATGAAAATTTTGCACATGCTACAGGCGTAAACGTTAATTTATTCAATTTAATCATCGCCATTATTATCGCGGTCATCATCGTCCTTGCGATGAACCTCGTCGGCGCACTTTTGGTCTCCGCACTCGTCGTATTTCCGGCACTTTCTGCCATGCGCGTTTTCAAGCGTTTTTTCACGGTGACCGTTGCTGCAGCCGTTATTTCGGTAGTCTGCTACCTCGCAGGAATTCTCGTTGCCATTTTGGCCGGAACTCCCGTCGGTTCTACGATTGTAGCCATGGACATCGCTGCGTTTTTGGTCTGTTATATAACAAATTTCATCCGTTGCAGGAGAGCATAACGTCATCCTGACCCAGAAGCGTAGCGATAGGGGAAGGATCCATAATTTTTTATCGGAGATTTTGATTTGCGCAAATTATTAACAATTCTACTTTTGCTTCTATTCACAACAGCAACATTCGCCAAGGAACACTCCAATCATGTTGACATTGACCTTTCTCGCATGAGCGCCACCATGGTCTATTCCATGGTTTATCAGATGGTAACCGAGCCGCAAAAGTTTGTCGGCAAGAGCGTCAAAATGAAAGGCGCTTTTTCGAGCTATCAAGACGAAGAAACCGGGCGACGCTTTTTCGGTTGCATCATAAAGGACGCACTCGCCTGCTGTTCACAAGGGCTCGCCTTCGAAACTGCAAAGCCTCGAAAGTATCCTAGTGAATACCCAAGCGAAGGTGCCTCCATCACTATCATCGGCACGTTTGAATTTGAAAAAGAAGAAGATGGAATCGGCTTTCCAATTATCAAGAACGCAAAACTTTTTAGATAAATGATTCGTCTATCACACATACGCAAATTCATCATCGTGCTGATTACGGCATGTCTTTTGGCAGTTGCCCAACACCATCACGATGATTTCGAGGAGCACGAAGACTGCCCCGTTTGCGCATTGATTCACGACGGATACAATCTAGACAATTTCACGCCTATCGCGGTCGTATTTTGGATTCTGTTATTTATTCTACAAGTGCAGTACGCCTCGCAAAATCCGCAGACTTTTGTTCATCGTTATAACCCTCGCGGCCCTCCCGCCATCAAGACTTAACTGGATCAGAATCCAAACAATTCCATAAACTTGTACAAAAAAAAATGTTGTTAAACCCTATCAACAACATTTGCAACCTTCTAGGCGCTTAGGCACACCTCCCTAAGCGTTTAGAAGCGTTGTCATTCTTCGCACACTTGTGCAAAAAACAAAGGATTTATAATGAAAAAACTCCAATTCTTGGCACTCGCCATTTTCGCTCTTGTGTTCGCCGCTTGCAGCGACAGCAATTCCACCTCCACCGATCAGCACGAACACTTCGAAGCCGAAGGCTGGAACCTCTACTGGCCCGATTGGAAACTTGCCTATAGCGTTTACCAGGGCAAAGAAGACAAGAGCCTCGAAACGCTCCGCGTCAATGCAAACTGCCTTAGCGAACATTTGACCGTCAAGTTCCTCGACGACGAAAAGAAAGAAATTTCTGCACCAAAGGACGACGAGCATTCTCTCGGCTGGAACATTGGCGACGAATCCATCCTCGACATCGAAGCATGTGGCAGCTGGGGATTCCACCTGAAAGGCGTCAAGGAAGGCGAAACAACGCTAACGCTCAAGGTCAAGCACCACGATCACGCCGACGCACGCACGCCGGAAATTCGCGTCATTGTCGACAAAGCCTTGAAGGCAGAAGATTGCCCGTTCCAGGACGATGACGATGATGAATAACACCCTTATTAGGGCTGTCATGGGGAGCCTCCTTTGCGGAGGCTTCCTTCATTTTTCTTTTGCCCAAGAATTTATCCAAGATTTAGGCAATTCAACAGTTGTCGCCGAACACTCTAGCGAAACAATTTTAAACGGCCTCCGCGAAGACGAAGTTTTAAAAGACGAAAAGCTCGACCGCAAAATTTCTACAACTATCGCAGAGACTATAAAAAACGAGCCCGACATTGCCATCCGTTCGATGGGCCCCGCCGCTGCACGCCCTGTCATCAAGGGGCTTTCAGGCAGTCACGTCACGCTTACCGAAGACGGTTCCTTTTGCGGAGACATGAGTACAACATCGCCCGATCACGCCGTCGCATCCGAAGTCCTGACCGCACACAAATTGCGCATCACGCGCGGACCACAAATTCTCGCACAATCTTTCGCCACCGCAGGTGGCGTAATTCAAGTAAATCACCATGACATTCCCTACGATGATTCGCTTTTCCACGGCTACATCGCGAACTACGCCGAAACTGGCCAACCGGGATTTGCAACCGTTATCAGCGCAAATGCAAGCGTTCACGGCGTTTCGCTCAAAGGTGAAGTTTCCGCCCGCAACATGGGCGACATGGAAACATCCAAAGGCACGCTCAAAAATACGGATATCGAAAACAGGAGTATTGCCATCGGCGCAGCTTACAATCTCGACCGATTCAAGTTTGGAGCCTCATTCCGTTCCTTCAATTCCGATTATGGCATCCCCGGCGGATTCATCGGTGGTCACCCCAACGGCGTAGACATTGAACTATCCAAACGCGACTTCACATTGCAAGGATTGTACATTCCAGCAGCACGCCCTGACACACTCAACGTTATCTTCCGTTACAATCAATACCACCACAAGGAATTTGAGACAAAGAAATACGTTGGCGCAGAATTCGCCGTCAATCAAGCAAACTTGCGCATTGAAAAATTCATCGCCAATAGCGGTCCATTTTTCGGTATTCGTCTCGGTACAGAACTCGACAGCCGCTCTGTCGAAATGGGCGGTTATGTCTTTACGCCTCCCACCAATTCTTACGCTGCATCGCTATTTTCCATCGCATGCTTGAACGGATGGGATGGTTTAGAAATCACCTTGTCCGCACGACTTGGAGGAGCATTTTTCAGACCACGCGAAAGCATCGTTGCAGACAAAGACGCTATTGAAGACCGCAATTTTGCGTTATGGGCATTCGCTGCCGAATTTTCACAAATCGTTGCTCCCGGGAAATTCCTGACACTTGATATTTTCCGCACCACACGCGCCCCGTCCATCGAAGAACTCTACAACCAAGGTCCGCATCTCGCCGCCTACACTTACGAACGTGGCTATCACAAACTCGATGCCGAAAGCGGTTACGGAGCAGAACTTGAATTTCGAGATTACGGCGAGCACTTCAACTGGCGAGCTTCAACGCACATCACATGGTTCCTGAACCACCTAGCACCACGCGCCACCGGCGACACCAACTGGTCACAACTTTTGCCGATTTACCAAGTCAGCGGCGACGACGCGCTTCTCATGGGTGCAAACGCATCCATTGAGACTTCGGCAGAGCAGGGATTCTATGCCCAAGCAGGCGCAAGTTATGTTTGTGGATTCTACCAGAACGAAAACTGGAGCGACATGCCACAAATTCCGCCGTTCCATTTTCATGCCGAAATGGCTTATATTTGGCAACACATCCGCGCAGGAATCAACACGGAATTTGCACTCGCGCAAAATCGCCTAGACCGCTACGAACAACGCACCCCCGGCTACATCACGTTCGGTACGCTCCTAGAATTCCATTGGGCGCTCACGCTCGCTAATTACAGCATCATCCTTCGTGGCGATAACTTGTTCAATGCCGATGTCCGCAATCACCTTTCGCGCCTCAAATCCGTCATGCCCGAAAAAGGCCGCAATATAAGCATTCTTGCGAAAGCGGAGTTTTAACAATACAGTCACCCCGCACTTGTTGCGGGGTCGCCATTCCCTATTACATAAAGCGCCTCCATATGGTCTTTCCCGTGCGATATTTGTATATTCTTTAGCGAAAAAAAGAAGAATTACGATGGCCGATAAAGAATTGCTTGATAAAGAAGTTTTAAAGACCGTTAGCCGCATTGAACTTTCTGTGCGCGGCACGCTCGACACCGTGATGACCGGAGCTTACCACAGTTCCTTCAAAGGCAACGGTATGGAATTCAGCGAAGTCCGCGAATACATGCCAGGCGACGACGTGCGTACCATTGACTGGAACGTGACCGCCCGAACCGGCACGCCTTACGTCAAAAAGTTCATCGAAGAACGCGAAATGACCATGCTCCTCATGGTCGATGCTTCTAGCAGTTCCGAATTTGGTTCTGGCAAGCAAATGAAAGGTGAAGTCATGGCAACGCTCACGGCTCTCCTCGCCTTTGCGGCCATCAAGAATAACGACAAGGTCGGCCTCCTCATTTACACCGACCAAGTCGAACTGTTCATCCCGCCCGAGAAAGGCCGCAAGCACGTATTGCGCCTCATCCGCGAAATTCTTTACTTCAAGCCGCAGCACCACGGCACCAACACACAGGTTGCGTTGGAATATGCCGGCAAGATATTGAACCGCAAAGCCGTGGTCGTTGTGATGAGCGACTTCTTGGACGAAGGTTTTGAAAATGCATTCCGCGTGTTGCGCAAGCGCCACGACGTTCTCGCCGTGTCCGTCGTTGACCCGCGTGAAATGGAACTCCCGCCTGCAGGCCTCGTAGAACTCGAAGACCCAGAAACCGGCGAAACGCTCCTCATCGACACCGGTGACGCCGCCTTCCGCGAAGCATTCGCTCGCGAAGCCAAACGTCAAGGCAAAGCCACCAAGGAACTCTTCCAGCGCATGTCGATCGACTTTGTCCGCATCGAGACGCACGACGACTTCAAGGAAACCGTCGCCCCGCTTATCGAACACTTCCGCCGACGCGCGAAAGCCGCAAGGATGTAAAGTAAGCGTGAAGTATGGGGTCGAGCTTCGCCCTTTGAGGTTGTGAGCAAAAATAATCCAGCAAACAAACCACGTCATCCAAGCACCCTGAGCATGCCGAAGGATCTATTTTTTACACTTTTCACCACGCCAATCCATTGGCGTGTTTTTTGTTATCGGCAAGAACGCACGGGCAATTTCGTCAATGCGTTTTGCATTCGACAAATCCCGCGGTTCCGCAGCCATGGCGTTCCCGATTTCAATACGGCGCTTGACGCCGTGGCGATAATCCAGTAGTGTAATATCAAACATGTAGCCGTCCCATATATCATACGGAACTTTTTCTTCTTTATAAGATTCAACAAGTTTTTTCAGTAGATGAATTTGAGAAACCGTTCTTTTTTCTGGCGACACATCGAACGGAATTTCTAACGCGAAAGGTTTCAAAATTTCGGCACAACATTCATAAAACTGACGTAAATTGTCGGCACCTCTCAATGGAGAATGATAAATCGTATCAATCTTTATAAAGAATTGATCATTAACGCCTTTTATCGACGCAGCGTCATCATTCGTTTTTAAAGCAATCCACTCGCAAATTTCCGTAGTGTCCTTAATTCCGCATATTTCTTTTGACGTACAAACAAAAGCAGAATCTTTCTTTACACGAAGTTGAGCAATTCGTTTATCATAAATTGTAGATTCAATCATTATATAATCATCAATCATTATATTCTTTTTTGCAAGTTCCATTCTAATTTCATAATCAAAGTCGTCCTGCTTTTCTGAAATAGACTCATCAACAATTGAACCGAAAGAAAACAACTTCGGAGGATAAGAATCCAGAAATGCGTATACGGAACACGCAGAGAACAACCCCGCGAGAAGAAGTAACCAGTGTCGCCCCCTACGAACATTGAAGAAATAGCCAACGACGCCACCGAAAGCATATATAAGCAGAGCAACGGAAATACGAATAAAATCATCAGCATCACCATTACTTAAAGTTTTCCAAAATACCCACGTCAAAAAAGCAAATGGAGAAACGCAAACTATTATTGGCAAAGTTAAAGTGACTCCGCGCCGCAATTTTTTCCATGGCTTATATTTGCAAATCACCACCAAAAACAATGCGGGAAGGAATAAAAACAACACATAAAACAAAACATCTTCGCTAACAAGCGAATGCAGCCAATTGAGGAAAACGATGTCTAAATAACGAGTCAATCCCACAAAAAGAATCCTCTATTCGTCGTTCCGATTACTTGTCATTCTGAACTCCGCTCCAGAGCGAATACTCTTTTTTAGTTCTTCTTTCACCCACTCCAAATCGCTATTCGTAAGCACCGGAATCAGCGTATTGATTTCTTCGATGGATTTGTCCCACCATTTGAACTTCAGCAAGAGCGAAGTCAGTTCTTCGTCAAAGCGGTAGCGGATTGTCTCCGCCGGATTCCCGACCACAACCGTGTACGGTTCCACGTTGCTTCCGACAACGCTATTCGCACCGATAATAGCACCATCGCCAACATGCACGCCCGGCAAAATCACCGCATTTTGCCCAATCCACACATCGTTCCCGATGACGGTATCGCCCTTGAACGGCAAATCGCTTTTTGCAGGCGGTTTCATATTCCAGCCTTCGAGCGTGTAGAACGGGAAAGTCGAAACAGCATTCATCTGGTGATTCGCGCCATTCATTACAAATTCCACACCAGCCGCAATCTGACAGAATTTGCCAATAATAAGTTTATCACCAATAAAGTCATAGTGGTGCGTCACATGACTTTCGAATTCCGAATCCGCGATGTACGTAAAATCTCCGACGATAATATTCGGATTTTTAACCGTAGGCTTGACATAGATTTCCTTTTCATAGCCTGCAATCGGATAAATTGTATTTGGATTGGGGATTTTTTCGCTCATACTCTAAATATATTTTAAAATTTGTCTATATTTTCCTAAAATTTCAATCTGGAGGGGCGCATGAATACGCACATTTTCGGCCAAAAAGTTTTTTGGACCGTTCTCGCAACAGTCACACTTTTAGCCATTACCACAAACGCAGCAGAAACTCGCTATAAGGACCGCTTATTCGAGGTTTCCAAAGAAGTAGATGTCACTTATGCAGAAAAAGTTCCAAAACTAAGTTCACTGCATGATATCGCGAAATTAACGTTTTCCTTTGGAGACAGCATCTTCTTTTATACAAGCGAAAGCGAAGTAACACTCAGTTCCATGAAAATGGACATCTACACACCAAAGGGCGACACAGAAAAAAAACGCGCAGCAGTTATCGTTGCTCACGGTGGAGCCATGATTAAAGGTTCCAAAAACGATTTCAGCCAGCTTTCAATCACCTATTGCGATTCTCTTGCAGCACGTGGATTCGTGACAGCATCCATGGGATACCGCACAGGCGTATCGCTTAGAGGCGAAGGCAACTCTCTCAGCATTGACAGCGCTGATTTCGGACGATCAGTGTATCGCGGAGTACAAGATATCAACGCCGCAGTGCGCTACATGCGCAAAAACGCAGACAAATACGGAATCGACACGAACCAAATTTACCTTATCGGTAACAGTTCTGGAGCAATTCTTTCCATCGAAAACATTTATACAAACAACGAAAGTGAATTCCCAAGTTACATTAACTACGGCGATGCACCAGATCTCGGCCCACTGAATCTCTACGGCGAACAAGGCGTTGGTTTCCATGCAAATGGCGGTGTTTTCTTGTGGGGAGCAACACATGACCCCAGCATCATCGGCAGCAGCGAGGTTCCCGTCCTTCTTATTCATGGAACCGAAGACAAAACTGTTCCCTTTAAAGTCGGGCATCCACTCGATGGCGCTGCAAGAATGTTAAAGAGAATGGCACCTGAGGAATACGCACCCCTTGTAGAGGCAATCGACTTTGTTGTCGAAACCCCTACACTTTACGGAAGCTACGTCATCGACTCCATCTTGAAAGCCAAGAATATTGAGCACGAAACATTTTTCGCAAACACTTCAACCCACGAAGTATACGACGAACTCGAATACGAAAAAACAGTACAAACAAAAGTTTTTGATTTTTTGTTTAAACTCGCTTCCTCAAATTCGACAACATCTATCGGCAAGCACACTATTGCATCTCGCGCATCGGGAATCCAGATGCAAAAGGGCAATTTGAGCTTCATCGTTACTCGCGGCAACAACCTAAAATACACCGTGATGGACCTTCGCGGCCGCCCAGCAATGTCGGGTAGAGTATCCGCAAATGAATCTGTAGACTTGAGCTCGCTTAGCAATGGCGTTTACGTATTACACGTGCAAGGTGAACGCGCCATACGCATTGGAATCAGTAAATAACGCGTCTCGCCAAAGCGAGCGTTCCATTCAAATTTAAAACTGTAAAATATTAAACAGAAGCAGGACGGTAGCCGAGCAGCTTCATGCTGTAAAGCGCCGTCCCTTTGCTTATACTGCGGACACCCGTAGCATAACCGAAAATCTTTCGCAGTGGCACGTCAGCTTTCAAAAAGTGCGTTTTGCCATCGCCTTCGATTTCCTTCACCTTGCCTTCGCGAGCCTGGATATCGCCCGTCACAAGACCAGCAAAATTCACGGGACATTCCAGCGAAAGTTCCATCACCGGTTCGTACAACTGCACATCTGCAGGTTTCACGAGTTTAGCCACCGCATCGGCACAGCACTTCTTGATCATCGGCGGAAGCGCTCCTTCAGTCCATTCAAAGCGATGGACTTCAAAACGTACGCCTACAAGCGGGCCCTTGCCGAGCACGCCGACTTCGGTCGATTCCAAGAGTGCCGAACGCACACCCGCCAAAATTTCACGCGGGGCACTTTCCATGAACTCCGCAGACAAACGAATATCGTGAGCATCACCCTCTAGCGGAGAAGCCGAAATGCTAATGGACATTTTATGCGGCCCAATCTGGAACGTATTTTCTGCAGGTCCCACGGCACAGCACAAGCGTTCTTGCCAACGCACTTCGGGGCTACCGGCTCTCACTTCGCAACCAAATTCACGTTTTAAGCGGGCTAGCAGCACATCGAGCTGCACCTCGCCCACCGTATGCAAGTACCAGAAACCTCCATCGTCCTTTTGCACGCGGAAACTCGGATCCATTCGCGCAAGCACTGAGAGGCTACGCTCCACGTGGGCATAATCTTCAGTGCGTACACATTCCACACGCGTCTGCAACAACGGCAAGTAATTTTCGCTGATCGACGGCGCGGCAGTTCCGGCGGCATTTTCCGCGGCATCTCCTGCAGCTTCATAGATTGCTTCGCCTTCGGCTCGCAATGACGTACCCGCCGCACTTTCGCCTCTCTCGTCTAAATAAATCACCTGCCCAAGTTCTGTTTCAAACGGCGAGACCATCGCATAAATATCGCCCGCACGGATTTCATCCACTGGCAAAAGCATATTCGCCTTGAGCCTTGAAAACTCAAAGCCCGCCGGCCAATCACGGCGCAACAAATCCACATGGCTGCGGAACAGCGAAATCTCGCCAATCCCACGGAAATGCCTCAAACGCACAACTTGCCCCAACTCGTTTTCACCAAAAGTCGGGACTTCCGGCAAAAAGAACGAAAGCGCCGTCACAAGGCTACGAACGCCAAAACCTTCCAGCGCAGAGCCCGCATAGCAAATCACATATTCATCGCTTGCAGCAAGCGCCTTGAGCCCGCGCAAAAGCATCTTGGGCGGCACCGGCTTATTTTCAAGTGCAAGCGACAAAATTTCATCGTCAAAATTGCTTGCAAATTCCACCGCTTCGGCATAATACTTTTTCAAAAGCGCACGCTCTTCCGCAGAACCCGCATCCGATTCCCAACCGTCATCGAGAACTTCTGCACCCGATTCCGAATGCACCAAACGGCTTTGGCTCAACACATCGAGCACGGCATGCATTTTGCCATTCTTGAATTGCGGCACAGACATGAGCACCGGGCGCACACCAAGCGTTTCTTCAATGTTGATGAGCGTTTCGTCCAGCGAATAATCGGGATTATCGAGTTTATTTACAAATAAAATCGTACGTACACGCGATTCTCGCAACTTGCGGAACGAGGCAACCGTCTGCGTTTCGACACCACTTGCGGCACTCACCACAAGCACAGCACCTTCCACAGCCGTAAGCGCCATATCGACTTCGGCACCAAAATCAACATGTCCCGGCGTATCGATAAAATTGAACCACGTATTTTTCCATTCGAAATGCGCCACGCCACTTTCAATCGTGATGCCGCGTTCCTTTTCTTCGGGCATGTAATCCATCGTGGCAAGGCCATCTTCTACACGTCCCGGGCGGTGAATTTCGCCTGCTGCAAAAAGGATTCTCTCAGAAAGAGTCGTCTTGCCCGCATCAACGTGGGCGAGAATTGCAATATTTCGAATCGGCTGTTTCATAAGCCAAAGATACATTTTACTGGTTCATGAACGAGAGTTTCAACGCCTTATCGTATAGTCGTTTCGCCCACTTTTCGTGACTCGCCGATTCACCGTAAAGATCATCCAAAACAGTCCGGATGCCCGCCACGCCACCACCTTTTTTCAGTATGAACACAGCAAGCAAACTAATCACGCCCAACGAAGAATCAATAATGTCCAAATCCGTGCTCGCAAGTTGGAAAGCCGCCAAGTTGTAGGCATCATCGGCATTATCCTTGATTAACCTATCGACATCGCCAAGCGTCTTGAATCGCAAAAATTTTAACGCCTTGAGGAATGGCATAAGCGAGGATTCATGAATTTCGGCCTGGTTGATTGCCGCAATGCGTTGGTTCAACTTATCAAACGGTCGCAACTTCAAATAATTCGTAAACGAGTCGCCATTCAGCGCAACCTCATCAAAGCGCCCCGAACGCACCAGCGATTGCACATGGAACCTGTAATTATTGAGATCCGTACGGATTTTGCTGAACTGTTCATCAATCAATTCCAACATTCCCGCAAGGCGATTCAAGTTGCGCAAGTATTCCCGAGGAATTTCAAAACCCGACTTGTAGCCCGTATCGTGATCAAGCACCGCCCACACATGCTGCAAAGCCGTGCGCAATTGAATTTCAAAGTGAATTTCATTTATTTCAGGGCATTCCGGATCTTCGTACAGAGATTTCGGGATGGTACATATAAAATGCAACGAATTATATCCAAAGCTATCGAGTTCGTGCATTTTACGTTTATCAACGCTGTTTTTCCAGTCAATTTTGAACAAACTTTCAACAAGTGCCGCAATTTTGTCCACATCGTCATTGTAGAACGCAATCACGCGGGCACCCAAAATGTCCGTCAAATCCGCCAGAGACTTATACTTGCCATTTTTACGTTCAAGTTTTTCGGCAAGGCTCGCTTCTGCCTTGATTCGCGCTTCAACGGCAGTCACATAAATGTTATTCTCTGCCACTTTTTTCTTGAGCAAATCACAAACAAAAACTTTCAACCGCTCATAAATTGGCTTTTTTTCGCGATAATCCTCAAGAATCATCGTTTCAGCAGGATTCAACCCATATTTTTCTACAGAATCTTCGCCCATTATTTTCTACCACCAAATATTTTTTCAATTAAATCCGAAAATTCCGAATAAGCAAAAGTTCCTTCAAGTTCTTTCAGGGCCGCAGCCAAGCCACGATAATGCCACTCATGCTCTTTTATATCGGTCACATGGAAAATATTCCAAAGTTCATCGCCTTTTTGTACAAAATCGCGATAGATAATTCGAGCATTGCTTAACTTGTCTCCAAGCGCCACCATTTTTGCATCGCGACTTGCACACGAAAGCCTGTCAATTGCCGCCTGCTTGCGGGCATGCCAAGAATCCGACTCGTTCACGCCTTCCATGAACACGTCGGACTCTTCTTCCACAAGCTTTGCCACACGGTCTCCAAATTCTCGACGGATATCATCCAACGTAACAGACGTATCTTCAACGGTATCGTGCAAAATAGCCGCCGCCAAAAGTTCCTGATCGGTTGTCATCGTAGCGACAATTTCGACAGCTTCCATCGGGTGGACAATGTAAGGGAAACCTTTTCCGCGACGTTCCGTGCCAGCATGAGCCTTGACCGCAAAAACAATAGCCTTATCGAGAACTGAAGTATCCATAATTAGTCCTCTAAGAAATACTGAACATTGGTAACAACGCGGACATTCTTGATGTACGGCGTATTTTCATCGCGGTCACTAATGGAGAACTGCCCCTGCGATGCAGTCTTGATTTTTCCGAGTTTGCTATCGGAATCCGCTGCAAACTTTTCACCGGCAGCACGGGCATTCTTGTTTGCTTCATCAATCATCGCGGGCTTAATTTCGTTCAGGCCATTGAAGCTGTAAAGTTTGCGGTAGCGGTAATCATCACCACTGAACGCAATACCTTGCTTCAGCAAGTCGCCCTGTTTGCCCATGATATCACGGACGCGGTCCACATTCTTCGATGCAACCGTCGTCACGACAGTCGCAATGTAGCGGAACGGGCGCTTGTTGTCGCCATAACGTTCGCCTTGCACATCTTCGATTTCCGGAGCAGACCAGCTGATTTCGGAATCCACGACGCCATTGTCGCGCAAGAACTTTCCAAGTGTTGCATTTTTCGCCTGCACTGCATCATAGATTACAGAGAGGTCATTCCCGACTTCCTTGTACACGATAGGCCAAATCACAAAATCCGCTTTAACTTCACGTTCGGAAAGGCCTCGGACAGAAACAACGCGGTCCCTATCTTTCGTGTGCATCATGGCGCAATAGAGGAAAGCTCCAAGACCGAGAATTGCAATTGCCAACACCAAAGCTTCTTTTACTCTAGACATATATTTCTCCTTCGCCGCAAAACACCCACGGCTATAAGTTTAATATACAATCTTGAGTAGTTACTAGTTATTGGTCAATGGTCATTAGTCGTTGGTTTTTACCCAAGACAACAACATGATTATACATCTAATGACCAAGAACTAATGACTAAAGACCACATTCTAATTTCTATATTTTCCCCCGTAACAAAAACCCGCGTGTGCGGAAAGGATAATCTATGTCTAAATTGACTGATTCTAAGGAATGGAAGGCCCTCGAGGCCCATGCCGAAGTCGCCAAGACTTGGCAGATGAAGGAACTCTTCGCAAAGGACCCGACTCGCGCTGACAAGTTCAGCGTCGAAGCTTGCGGACTTTTCCTCGACTACTCCAAGAACATCATCACCGACGAAACCATGGCAAAGCTCCAGGACCTCCTGAAGTCTGCTGGCTTCGAAGACATGCGCGCCAAGTATTTCGCTGGCGAAAAGATTAACACCACCGAAAAGCGCGCTGTGCTCCACACCGCTCTCCGCTACAAGGGCAACGATCCGATCTGCGTCGATGGCAAGGATGTGATGCCCGAAGTTCGCCGTGTGCTCAAGCACATGGAAGAATTCACCAAGCTCGTCCGCACGGGCAAGTGGAAGGGCCACACCGGCAAGTCCATCAAGTACGTTGTGAACATCGGTATCGGCGGTTCTGACCTCGGTCCGGTGATGGTCACCGAAGCTCTCAAGCCGTATGCTGAAAAGCCGGCTGCTGGCGAATACTCTCCGGAAGTCTACTTTGTTTCTAACATCGACGGCACCCACATGGCCGAAACCCTCAAGAAGGTGAACATCGAAGAAACGCTCTTCATCGTTGCTTCCAAGACATTCACCACTCTTGAAACCATGACGAACGCCGAAACTGCAAAGGCTGCAGTTCTCAAGGCTTTCAATGGCGACGAAAAGTCCATTGCCAAGCACTTCGTTGCTCTTTCCACCAACACCGAAGCCGTTTCCGCTTTCGGTATCGACACTGCTAACATGTTCGAATTCTGGAACTGGGTTGGCGGTCGTTACTCTCTCTGGTCTGCAATCGGTCTTTCCATTGCACTCCGCATCGGTTTCGACAACTACATGAAGCTCCACCAGGGCGCTTACGAAATGGATCAGCATTTCAAGACCGCTCCGGCCGACAAGAACCTCCCGGTTATCCTCGCTCTCATCGGCGTTTGGTACAACAACTTCTTTGGCGCTTCTAGCTACGCCATGCTCCCGTACGACCAGTACCTCCACCGCCTCGCCGCTTACTTCCAGCAGGCAGACATGGAATCTAACGGCAAGACCGTTGACCGCGATTCCAAGCGCGTGAACTACCAGACGGGTCCGATCCTTTGGGGCGAACCGGGTACGAACGGCCAGCACGCCTTCTACCAGCTCATCCACCAGGGCACCAAGATGATTCCGTGCGACTTCATCGCCCCGGCCAATAGCCACAACAAGATTGGCGATCACCACCAGAAGCTCCTCTCCAACTTCTTTGCCCAGCCGGAAGCTTTGATGAACGGTAAGACGCTCGCTCAGGCTCAGGAAGAACTCCGCAAGGATGGTAAGTCCGAAGAAGAAATCGCATTCCTCGCTCCGCACAAGGTATTCGAAGGCAACAAGCCGACCAACTCCATCATGATGGACTACGTTTCTCCGGAAACGCTCGGCGCTCTCATCGCCATGTACGAACACAAAATCTTCACGCAGGGCGTTATCTGGAACATCAACAGTTACGACCAGTGGGGTGTTGAACTCGGTAAGCAGCTCGCCAAGAAGATCCTCCCGGAACTTGCAAAGGCTGATGCTGAACTCAACCATGACAGCTCCACCAACGGTCTCATCCGCTGGTTCAAGGCTCACCAGGCTTAATCGCATGTCATCCCGGACTCCGTTCCGGGATCGCCATTGCCAAACGCAATTAAAAAAGTCGCAGCATTCCGCTGCGGCTTTTTTCATACCCTCAATAAATTCTACAAGTCGTTTTACGCGCTTATTCCCTTCTCTTCGAGCACCTTCATCACCTCGTCATACGGGAGCGGTTTCGAGAAGTAATAACCTTGTACGCGGTCACAACCGATTGCCTTTAGAAATTCCAAATGTTCCTGCGTTTCAACACCTTCAGCAAGTGTTCCCAAATGCAGGCGTTTAGCCATTTCGACCATCGACTGGATAACTACTTTGGACTTTTCGGTAAAGTTTCTCAAAAAGACCATATCAATCTTGATAAAGTCAAAATCATAATCCTTCAGCATATTCAACGATGAATATCCCGAACCAAAGTCATCCATCCAGACTTCAAATTTTTCATCCTGGAATCGCTTTATCTGTTCCTTGATATAGCCGCCATCATCATCTTCCAACACGGATTCCGTGATTTCGATATGAAGCATTTCGTGCGGAACTTTGTACATATCCGTAAAGCGTTTGACTTCTTTATAGATTTCGCTCAGCTTAAAATCCAAGCGAGAAAGGTTGAACGAAACAGGCACACATTTATGCCCTAAATTCACCTCATTGCGATACCCTTCACAAACTTTTTTTAGAACAAATACATCAAGCTTATGAATCAAATGGGCTTCTTCAAGCACCCCAATAAAATCCAAAGGCGAAATCATACCATGGACAGGGTCCATCCAACGGGCCAGTGCTTCGAATCCACATAGTTTATTCGTCTTGACATCGATAACAGGCTGAAAGAACACCTTGATATGTTCGTTTTCGATTGCCTCGTCAATATGCGTAATCAAGTACATTTTCAAACGTTCACGAGAACTCATTTCGTCAACGTAAACAGCAACATACTCGTCATAACGGCCCTTGATAGAAGTTTCGGCAAGGCGAGCTCTCATAAAGCATCTTTCGATATTCTCGTTCGGTTCGCGCTGCGCATAAACGCCAGCCTTGACTTCCAATGCACCTTGCTTCGAAAAAGCGTGTATTTTATCGTGTATTTCTTTTACTTTAAAATTCATCCCGGCAACATCGCCAATCACACGGAACATGTCACACGAAACACGAGTTACATAACGTTCGCCAAAAAGTTTCCGGAGTGTTGAAGCTAAGACCTTGAGTGCAGCATCGCCCTCGCTAAAACCATACCTTTCGTTAAACGCCTTGAAGTTATCCACATCAAAAACGACAAACGCAAAACGGCTCTGCGTATCTTTAGAAAGAAGTTCCTGGACATAATTCGAAAACAGCAACGGATTTGGAAGTCCCGTCAGCTCATCTCGGTTACGAGCAATTTCGGCCTGTTGCGTCAAACGGATTGCTCTGAAAATCAACTTTACAGCAATCGTAAGCGTAAGCCAGAAAAGGCTAGCTACGAACACCAAATAATTCAAGAACTCAGGCGTCACTTCGATCATGCGCACGCAAACATACATAGCAAGGTTCACGAACATGCTGAACGCCGTAACAAAGCCGATAAAGTCAAAACGCACAAAAGCTCGAGCTTCGCGAACACGTAATATCTCGTACCAAACAAATACCCACCAAAGAATAATGGCCACAGCATCTACAATAAATGCCATAAGTTGGGTTTTCCCGACTACCATACCTAAATAGCCAATTCCCACAAAAGAAGTCATCATAAAAAGCGACAGCGACCAATGAACCGAAAGACGCTTATAACAAACAATTACCGCAACAGGAATCAACAACACACGGCTTGTGTAATCAACAATTACATCCACCAACAGCGGAACAGCCCCAAACACATGAAAAAGCACACTCATCACGCCATGGTAAATGAAGTCCGATAAAATCATATACGGACATAACGAAAAAACGACGCCCCAAAAAAGGACCTCTTTCATTTTCTTTTTTTCGCCCAAAACGACAAGTGTCGCGAGGTAAACGCTCCCTACTAGCAATGACGGAAAAAAGAACACGTGATTCGCGAATTCAACTATGCTCATAATCACCTATTCCTTATGGTATAATATAATGAAACTACAGCGTTATAGCAAAACAAACGTGAAAAACAGCACATTTCAAACGCCATTAATACGCCTTTTATCGTAAAAAAAGTTTTCGCCCCCTAAAACAGGTCAAATCTTACATTGAAAAATGCCCTAAATTTCGCTAAAAAGCCCAAATTTGACAAATAATCAATGCTAACGAACTAACAAATGTAAGAAAAAGAAAAGATTATTTTCTAAATTTGCGGCGCGAGATAAAAACAACAACCCTAAAGGGAGCATTACATGAATTCCAAAATTCTGCTAATATCATCAACATTCTGCTTGGCGATGCTGAGCGGCTGTTTTGAAGAAGCCACCGAGGCAGCAGCAAACGAGATCCAGGAAAACCTGACCTCGGCTGTAGCCTGCACCACAGAACCGCTCAAGGACAATAGCGGTGTCAAGATCATCTGCGGAGGCGATTCCGTAGGCGTCGTATTGAACGGTAAAGACGGAAAAGACGGCAAGGATGGCGAAAACGGAAAGGATGGTCTTTCTGGCAAGGATGGCGAATCCTGCTACGTGACCAAGAATACCGAAAAGAACGGTTACGACGTTTTCTGCGGTGAAGAAAAGCTCGGCTTCCTTGCAAACGGCAAGGACGGTGTAAATGGTAAAGACGGCGAAGATGGCGCTCAAGGTGAAAAGGGCGACAAGGGTGATAAAGGCGATAAAGGAAACAAAGGCGACAAGGGAGACAAAGGAGATAAAGGCGACCAAGGCGATAAGGGTGACAAGGGTGATAAGGGAGACACCGGCGATAAAGGTGACAAAGGTGACTCCGGCAAACAAGGTGAAAAGGGCGATACCGGCGCTCAAGGCGAGAAAGGCGACAAGGGAGCCGATGGCGAATCTTGCACTGTTGTAGAAAACACTGAAATTGATGGTTACGACGTTATGTGCGGCGACAAGAAGGTCGGCGTGCTCCGTAACGGTAAAGATGGTAAAGACGGCGAAAAGGGTGACAAGGGCGATAAGGGTGATACCGGCGCTCAAGGCGAAAAAGGCGACAAGGGTGACAAGGGTGACTTCTGCTCCGTGAAGGTCAACGCTGAAATCAATGGTTTTGACGTTGTGTGCGGCGACGAAAAAGTCGGCGAACTCCATAACGGTTTGGACGGTGAAAAGGGCGAAAAAGGTGACAAGGGTGATAAGGGTGATGCTGGCGAATCCTGCACCTTAGTGATTAACAAGGATATCAATGGTTATGACGTTCTCTGCGGCGACAAGAAGGTCGGCGAACTTCATAACGGTCTGGATGGAGAAAAGGGCGAAAAAGGTGACAAGGGTGACACCGGCGATAAGGGTGATACCGGTGATAAAGGTGAAAAGGGTGATAAAGGCGACAAGGGAGACAACGGTGAAAACGGTCTCGATGGAGTTTCTTGCACAATTTCGCTGAACGAAGAAATCAATGGTTACGATGTTATCTGCAACGACAAGAAGGTTGGTGAACTCCGTAACGGTAAAGATGGCGAAAAAGGTGAAAAGGGTGACAAGGGTGATAAAGGCGATACCGGTGCTCAAGGCGAAAAAGGCGACAAGGGTGATAAAGGCGATAAGGGTGATGCTGGCGAATCCTGCACCATCACAGTAAATAAGGAAATCAATGGTTATGATATTATGTGCGGCGACAAGAAGGTCGGCGAACTCCATAACGGTTTGAATGGTGAAAAGGGCGAAAAAGGCGATAAGGGCGACAAGGGTGATACTGGCAAAGCTGGTAAGAACGGTACCGATGGCGAGTCCTGCACAATCGCAGCTAATAAGGAAATCAACGGTTACGACATTCTCTGCGGTGGCGTAAAGGTTGGCGAACTCCTCAATGGTAAAGACGGTAAAGATGGTGCTAACGGCGAAAAGGGTGAAAAGGGCGATAATGGCGAAGATGGCGCTAAAGGCGAAAAAGGTGACGCTGGTGCCGATGGCCAGTCCTGCACTGTTGTTGAAAACGCTGAAATCAATGGTTACGACATTCTCTGCGGCGGCGTAAAGACCGGCGAACTCCGTAACGGTAATGACGGTAAGGACGGCGAAAAGGGTGAAAAAGGTGATCAAGGTGAAAAGGGCGATAAAGGCGACAAGGGTGACACCGGCGATAAAGGTGAAAAGGGTGATCAAGGCGAAAAAGGAGATAAAGGCGACAAGGGTGATAAAGGTGAACAAGGCTATATGGGTGAAAAGGGCGAACAGGGCTTGCCAGGCGAATCCTGCACTGTCATTGAAAACCTTGAAATCAACGGTTATGATATCCTCTGCGGCGGCGTAAAGGTTGGTGAACTCCGCAATGGTAGTGATGGCCACGATGGCGACAATGGTGTTAAAGGCGAAAAGGGCGATCCGGGCGAATCCTGCACCGTAGTCGAAAACCTTGAAATCAACGGCTACGACGTTTACTGCGGCGATACAAAGGTCGGTGAACTCCGCAACGGCAAGGACACCATCCTTCCTTCATCCAGCAGCATCGCTTCTTCTAGCAGCGAAATCGCATCTAGCTCCAGCAGCGAACCGATTCCTTCTAGCTCAAGCGTTGAACAACTCAGCGAAGCATGCACAGCACTCCGCGCTAAAACAGACGTGTTCAATTCCCTGTACGATGTGCTCGGTTGCACCCTCTCTAACGAAAAGGTCGCTATCGTTCTCCGCCACGCCCAGCGTGACATCAATAAATACGGTGACGAGGACGGACTCATCGAAGTGGGCAGACAGCAGGCAAAGCAAGTCGGCGAAAAGCTGAAAAAACTTAACCTCGGTGACTTCTATTACATGTACACGAACGTCAAGCGCACTGCAGAAACCGCTCAAATCATCGCAGTGAATAAAGGCCAAAACGTTTCTACAAACTTGAACGACTGGCACAAACATAGCATTGACGGCCTTAGCGAAATCAACTTGAACTTGAAGGAATCCTGGTACATCAGACCCAACGGAAATGCCGGCAACTGCAAAGGCAGCGCAAGCTGGGGCTGGAGCTCTTACTCAAGAATTGCATATCAAGAATACGATAACAACAGCAACCGTCAGAACTGCGAAAATGCATTCTACCCCATCGCTGACAGAGTTAACGATTTCATCAACACCTACTTCACCTACGACCAAATGCACAAGTACACCTTGGCCATTTCACATGACCAATACACGGTCCCGTTTGTCATTACCATCAGTAACAAGCAAATCCACGATGACGTAGTAAACTCGAAGTATGACCTCCGCTTCCACAAGCACGACAACTGGCCACCTGACTTCAACTATTGGATTAACTACCTTGCAGGTTTCGTACTTATCGTGAACGAAAACAACAATGTTGTTAAGATCCCGGTCAAGGCTCTCGACGACGGGTTCTTGCGTAAATACGAAAATCCGTAAAACGATTTCTAATTCTCTCCAAGCCCCCTTCACGGGGGCTTTTTTTTATTTCAAGGAAGACAACAAACCCCTTTGTAAAGTAATTATTAAATAACTATTTTGTAAGTAATACTTTGTTTTATATTTAGGGGAAAGGAGGTTACAAAATGGAAAACTTTTTCAATTCATTGTGCGACATTTTGGCAACCTCCCCTTGGTGGGTTCAAATTTTACTCGCATTTTCCATAGGACTTTGCGTCCTTTCGATTTTGTCCGTTTTTTTATGCGATTTATTTTTCATTCCATTGTATGGAGTACGTGTACCCCAATTGCCAACTTTATATATATGGCAAGCAGGAATAACTCTGCTCATTGGTATTTTAAAAACGTTCCATATTCCGACTAAAAAACTTGAACGCTGCAAGAATAAATACGAAAACGATATTAGAAGATTGGAAAACATCAAAGAACACATTATGCGCAAGGCAGCGCTAAAAGAGCCCGTTCAAAAAGAGCCCTCTCTTAGCAAACATTCTTACAAAGACATCGAAGAGTGACTTGGCGCTCTACTTTTCCAGCGTTTTTATCAACGAATCTAAACGAGTAGACAAATGTTTTGCACCAACAAAACTCAGATGGTCGCAATCATTTGCCATATCATCCGTATAGTCATGCATCCCAAATTTATTTTCGTCCACCATTATAAAATGCGGATACACTTGCGCTAAAGAATCAAAATAGGCCGCCGTTTTTAAAGCCTGGCTCCGCTTTGTTCCATGCCGCCCAAAACTGCCCGTATTTGCATAACCAGGAGACTGCGGATAAACAAGCCCAATAATTTTAAAGCCTTTGTTTTGCGTGCTGTCAATAAAGGCGGTCAAGCTATCCACACTATTGTCATAATTTTTCTGCCAACTTGCGAGCATAGCAGAATCATTCTTAATCTCTGGATTGTCACTCCAACAGCCGGGTTCCAACACCAGCAAACCCTTCATATAGACATAATTCAAAGAATCGGCTCTTGTATAGCCAACATTGGCATCGACAAAGCGAACAAATGATTGAGGCAGACCTTCTTTCCAAAAATTATGGTTTCTGTCATAAAAATAACCCGGAGCCTGTCCAAACGCATTCTGCATTCTACTAGCCTTAGAATTATGCATCAAATCATACGATATTTCAACAATCAAATACTTTAAATTTTTAGCATGCGGAATAAAATAATTATCCATCAAATAGAGTGATGCCCAAATACTCCCACCAACGTATCCAAAATTAAGAGCCGATTTTGATATCTGCGTTGGGTCAAATCCCCTTTCAGTGCGGGATGTTCCTACGGCTATCACTTCTAAAGAATCATGCTCGTCCCAAAACATGCGCATTTTCAAGCTTGCCGCTCTTTCACCGCCTTGATAAATAGGGTCCCAGTACACGCCTGCACTATCCAAATCAAGATCTTTATTTCCAAACGTATTCTTGGGCATCACCCACATATTAGGGTGCCACAAATCTTCGCCTTCGACCAACTCGGTCACGCTAGAATCAAGAACATTCACTAACGCAAGTTTTGCATGTTCTCCTTGAACATCAACAAGCGATACAACAGCTAGATTATCGCGATTCACCCATTCAGAATGATCAAACGAAAAACCTTTTGGCGCAGGAATTGCCTGTACCATTTTACCATTGCTATCCGCAACAAGCAAGCGTTCATGCACCCCGTATTTTTCATTTGCAAAAGACCTCCCTGTAGAACCGCCAAAATCCAAAAACAGCGTCTGATTCAAGCCATCCTTCGAAAGTGACGCATTGCAAGCCTGCTCACCATTATACCATACATCATCTTTTCCATTCACATGCACGCGCAACCTACGCGCTCCCGATACAGCTCGATTCAAACTTTGCGAAACACCGCTGTGGTACGCACCATCCATCAGTTTCTTCGCTTGTCCAAACTTCCCGTTTGAAAAAGGAACAATCCATGTCCCGCGAGCCAAGAATTCCGCATCATCGCTATTATCGGATGCATTGTCGACAAACACAATCGAAGTATCGCCACCTTCACTCACATGCCAACGTGGAATCACAGCCTTTTCAACATCGAGCTTTACAAGGCCACCACCATTTGCATCCAAGTTTCTTACATATACCGAAGAGGGGCCATCAACACCTTCTATTCCCGTGCAAAAAGCAACCTTGCTTCCATCAGGCGAAATATCAGGATGAAATACTTGAACCGTATCAAAAATTTCTATAGCACCTGGACTTCTGCCATCATAATCAATATAAACCAAATTGCCTGTCACATTGTTTCTAAAAGCAAGTTTCGAATGGTATGTTCCCACCTTCTCACGAACATCCGACGAGAAAGCCATCATCTTCATGTAATTTGTTGCAACACCATTTTGCTCATCTAATCCAGTGGCTTCAGGAATTTTTCCAAACGCCAAACGAAATCCTATATACCCAGATAACGTCGAAGGAGTTACAGGATAAACATCTCCACGAGTATTCAGATTCATTTCAGAAGGAGCCTGAACCATCATACCCCCCTTGACGACTTTTTCAAGCGAACCAAACCAATCATTTGTCAGTTCAAGAGCGTTCCCCGCCAAATCACAAAAGCCAACCGAATCAGGGAACATGCACGGCTCATGGAGTTCAAAATTCGAATTTGTAGAATTCCAACTATACTTTTCAGGATTCCATGACTGCGATGCGGCCATCACCCATTCCGCTTCGGTCGGTAAACGAAAACCTTCTACATCGGAACGAACTTCAAGTCCTTCTAAATTAATGCAATGACCTTTCGCATTAAAAAAGGGCCTATGGTACGCATAAACCGAATCATATCCAAACAACCTGCTATACGCATTTGCAAAAAGGACAACATCATAATAGGACACATTAGTTACAGGCAACTTATCATTTGCACAATCCAATGCAAAGTACCAGTCCTCATCCTTGGCAATTTTATCGAATTCAGCGCATGTCACTTCATGAATTCCTAGCGAGTAAGCGGAATCCAGCTTTACGCGCACAAGATTCTTGCCTAACAAAACAGAAGCCCCGTTAGGTACAATTTTCATCATTCCTTCACGAAGAGAATCCAGCACGATTACAGGAGTCGACTCCGAATCGACACCCACAGCCGGATTTTCACGTCCATTCCCATGCGAATCCGAGCATGACGCAAGAACCACGCACAAAAGGAAACACGCAAACAATCTTCTCATGGCTAAATCGCAAAAACACATGAACATAAAATAAAAAACTCTTGAGCAATATTTACCATGAACGGAATAATTTTCATCAACACTCATTGAAATAATTCGTATATTCACATACAAAGGAGTCCTTATGGAACAAAAAAGAATTATCGCCTGCTTTATTGATTTTTTAATCGCAGCCGCAATAAGCAACATACCCTTCATCCTGTTAGTCATGCTACCACTGATTCAAAGGAACGGGCAAATGGAACCTAAGGAACTAATGGCAAAGACCTTACTTGCATCATTAATCGCAATGCAGTATCTCATATTCCGCGATGTTCCAAGCGGCGGCAGCATCGGAAAAAAAGTGATGAAATTGAAAGTCGTTGATATCGAAACGCAGGCGCCCGTTTCCACCGGCAGAAGAATCCTCCGAAACGTCACTTGGCTGTTAAGCTGGATAGAAATTTTCGCATTCATAATTACAAAGAAAAGAATTGGTGATAGAATCGCAAAGACCACCGTTGTTCTCATATCCAAACAACAGTAATCAATGGAAAATTTTTTCGGCACACTTTATCAAGTTTTCGCCACCTCGCCCTGGTGGGTGCAAGTCATTCTCGCATTATCCATCGGTATCTGCGCGCTCTCATTTTTAGCAATTCTAGTTTGCAGTCTTTTTCTAACTCCAATATGCGGGACTCATCACTCAATCGTACTAAAGCCAATATTACTCCATACATGGCACGCAGGCATCGTCACTCTCATCGCCATTTTCAAAGCGTTCCACCTCCCCACAGAGGGACTTGAACGCGGCAAAAGAGCCTACGAAGAAGAAATCTGCAAAGTCGAAGGAATCAAACACAGCATAAGCAATAAAGCCAAGACTAAAGAAGCGGATCCACCAAGCAATTCCCTCGGCAAGCACTCCTACAAAGACATCGAAGAATAGTTCAATAGCAAAAAACAACGCCCCGTAAGGCGTTGTTTTTTTTCAATGTCAAAAAAGGAGATTCCCACCTAAAAGTGGCCATGCGCACTATGGAACAAAGTTCCAAGTGCTGTCCGCCCGCTCGGAGGCGGGAATGACAAAGTCTCGCGGCTCTCGCCTTTACAGCAGTTGCGCTTTTCAAGCGCACTGCCCGGTGGCTCGGTCATGGGCTTTCGAGCAAGCTCGACGTCCGCGACGCTCGCCTTTACGGCACTTCCACAGAATCCAAAATCTTCTGCACGACGGTTTCGGCAGTGACTTCTTCTGCTTCAGCTTCGTAGCTCAGAATCACACGGTGGCGCAACACTTCCATCGCGACAGCCTTCACATCTTCCGGCGTCACGTAAGCGCGGCCCTGGATAAACGCATGAGCCTTCGAAGCCTGGGCAAGGCCGATAGAAGCACGCGGAGAAGCGCCCACTTCCACAAAGCCCACCAAGTCACTACGCTTGATGCTATCCGGATCACGCGTTGCCAAGACCAAGTTCACGATGTATTCGCGCACGCGTTCGTCCACATAAACCTGCTTCACAAGCTCGCGAGCCTTCAAAATGTCTTCCTTCGTTGCAACAGCCTTCGGCTGGCGGAGTCCTGCACCCGAAACAGCATCGAGAATCTTCATTTCGTCAGCCTTGTTCGGGTAGCTCACCTTTACCTTCAAGAGGAAACGGTCCACCTGAGCTTCTGGCAGCGGATACGTACCTTCCTGTTCAATCGGGTTCTGCGTTGCAAGCACCAAGAACGGTTCATCAAGCTTGAACGTTTCATCGCCAATCGTGATGTGGCGTTCCTGCATAGCTTCGAGCAAAGCACTCTGCACCTTCGACGGAGCACGGTTAATTTCATCAGCAAGCACAAGGTTCGTAAAGAGCGGGCCCTTGCGCGTTTCGAACTTTGCTTCACGGGCGTTATAAATCGTCGTACCGAGCAAGTCTGCCGGCAGCAAATCAGGAGTAAACTGGATACGCTTGAAGTCGAGCGACACGGCATCTGCAAAAGCCTTCACCGCAGTTGTCTTGGCAAGGCCCGGAAGACCTTCCAAAAGCACGTGGCCATCTGCCAAAATGCCCGTCAGAATGCTTTCGACCATAGCCTTCTGGCCAATCACCGTATCTTCAACTTCATGCAGCAAGTTCATGCAAAAAGAACTCTGCTGTCTAATCTTTTCCGAAAGTTCCTGAATATCCATTATTTAACCTCTAAGTTTTTTCGCTCTTTAAGATACTAAAATCTTTGAAAAAAAACAAATGCGTTATTCATTGCAACGACCTCCTCGGCCCGATAGTGCATCCAAAGCAGATTTTTTCACACTCAGCTTTTGTATATTACATTTATTCAGACTTATGACCACTTTTACCGAAGAAGAACTCCAAGCTTACGAGGCCGAAATTTGCGAAAAGCCTCTAGACCAACTATATCAAGAACTGCTAAAAGCCGAAGAAGACGAAGCATCCGAGCGTAAAAAGATTATCAAAGCCCGCATTGCCATCCTCGAAAAACGCGAAAGAAGAAAAGCTAGAGCCGAACAAAAAATTCTCGATACGCCACAACCATTGTCCGACAAAAGCGGCTTATTTCAATTTCTTCTCGTTATCGCAGGAACTTTCTTAATCCTTTTTCTTGAGTTTATTCCCCATATTCATATAAGCGATTTCTTCAGCGGCCGCTTTTTAGCCAGCATTAAATACATTCCCGCCATAGGAATCATTTTCTTGTCTACAAGATACATTCCCATATTCAGAACATATTTATGGGAAGAAAAAGATTCTCCAAAAGGCAAGGATATTCCCAGTTATTGGCTCAGGCATTTTAAAATGGCCTTGAGCATAGCCTCTTACTTTTTCTTCTTTTCCATTGAAACATTTGTCCGCGGAGATTACAATGGATTATTCTTTTATCAAGCCGGGCTGCCTGCATATATCATCGCCACAGGCTACTTCATTTCTTCTACTTCATACATCATCAACGCATTTTACCCGCTAAGCAAAAAGTTCCGTCCTAAATACGGAATAGCATTACTCGCTTTTGCTGTTATCCTCAATCTCATCATCGAGAAAATTTTCGGGTAATCAATTACCTACATTCATTTTTTGCCATTCTTCGTACTCTTCCAAAGACTGCAGTTCTCTCGCCTTTCGTCTTTCTTCTGCTTCTTCCTTTTCTTTTTCCAAATTTTTCAATCGCTCTTCTTCTTGCATTTTTTCATTCGCACTTTTTTTACCCTTCATACCAACAGCGCTCAAAGTTACAGCAAACCGATTCCGTTTATTATCTAAATCTCTACCATAACGAAATTCCAAAGCAAGCATGACCCCTTCTAATTGATACGAAGCAAAGAATCCACCTCCTACCTCATAATAAAAAAGCGGATGCGGTTCAGGGAAAGAAAGCGCCATGAATCCCTCTTTTGATTCGGATAGATATCGTTCAGCTCCATTTCTAGAAAAATGCTCCGTTAAGCCAATCTTCGCTTTAGCTCCAACAGGAATTTGTTGAATCATCATTGTACCAAATGAAACATCCTTCCAAAAATCATCCTTCACATAGTTACCCATATTAAAAGGAGAATAAATAGAACTCCATGCAGAAAGACCAAAATACGGAGAAACAAATCCCAATTGTGCAAACGGTGTTACTGATTGAGCGCCCAAACCAATTGAAAAAAATTCTTTATTCCAAAAAACAATTTCTGATAAATCAAGTACCCACTCTGAATAGCTTTCGCTCATATCTTTGTGGTAATTGTAATGCTCATCATTATTATCTAAATCGCCGCCATACAACGCAAGGCTCATATTTACAACAGCAGCATCTTTTTCGCAGCTACTCATGAACGCCGCAGCCGATGGCGGACGCATTATAGAACTGCACCCAGCAAGCATTGCTGACACAATCAAAACCAATAAACAAGCCAAGCGATTCATCTCGTATAAAATAGCTTTAATTCAAAAAGTTTCAACGTAATCCATCGGCAATTTTCAACCGCCCATCAGGCGATTCATACAAGAAGGCGATTCTGTCCCGGAACAAGTCCGGGGTGACAAGGAGCCCGGAATGACATTTGAGAAGGGCATGACAAAACGCCCTCTGGAGAAACGAATTTGGCAAACGGCGTTTACCAAATTGGGCAAGCTGTGCTTGCCCAATCTGAAAAACATCATTTTTCCAACACCGGGAAAATGATATTACTTTTTCTTTTTTTGAAATTTCAAAAGAGACGCGTCAGTCGCTTTCAAACGACGCGCCACCTTCTTAACATCTTCACTTGCAGGCAAATTTTCGGGAACAATACCACGATCAAGAAGCATTTTGCGGACAGCGCGATTATTATCCACATGTTCCTTCTCAATTTTCTTTTGACCAAAAAGATTTTTCGTCTGCGTTTTAACCGAAGTCATTTCAGCAGCAAGATCCTTAGCCTTGATACTTACCGTAGGCAAGAAATCCGCCAGCGGGCGACTCGTAGGAACATTATACTTACGCTTTAAGAGATTCGTATCAATATTGAACAACGCCTGATCGCCCTTGGAACGGATAACGGCAAAGCCCTTGCTATCTACACCTCGTTCAAACAATACTCCCGAGAGGACCTTTTCGGTATGCGCAAGCTTTTCCCTCGCCTGCACACGCTCCAATTCAAGAATACGGTCTTCAACAATTTCTGCCACACGAGTCTGCACGGCAAAATAATTCTGCGCAAAAGAAATTTCCGGCTTGCGAGAATCACCGTTCTGTGCAATCAAGTAACAAGCATATCGAGTAAGCATATAGTCATCAACTTCACGTACCGCCCCCTTTGCAAGATGGATCATTTTCCCGGCGCCGGGAAAATGATCATCTACAATTTCGCCTGCATTTTTACAGGCTTCCTTCGCCTTTTCAATAGCATTACTAAAACGCTCCCATTTAGTATATCCAAGTAACGTACTCAAGTCACGAGCACTCCAACATTCCACTCCTTGGTATTCGCAAGCAATAGTTTCGAACTTTTCGAACAGAGTCTTGATCTCTTCGGACTTCATTATAGCCTCCATGTAATCGCATTATGCGGTGCCGCTTTTGGCGGCAAGTTTATGATTAGAGGCGTTCCTGCAAAATCAAATTATGATTAAAGCAAAAACGCACCTCGCCTTTGTATAGCGAGATGCGCAGTCATTAATGTATCTATATATCAAAAAGTTGGCAAGGGGTACACAAAAATTTTACATAACCCAATATGTTTCTCAAACAGACCATTTTCCCCACGCCGGGAAAATGGTCTTACTTTTTCTTCTTCGCAGCGGGTAGTTCCGGGAGCATGGCGTCAAGCAAGCGCACAAGCAAGCCGTTGTCTGCAATTTGTTCTGTGGTGACACGCAACATCGGCTTTGCGCCATCGTACGGCAATTGCAATTTTGCATCCGGGAGCATCGCTTTTGCAGCAGCCACAGGCTTCACAAGCAAGCGGTCATCGTAAATTCCGCCAAATATTTTTCCATCAGCGTAAAGGATGTACTCGCCCATCATCTTGCGGGTCGTCACACGTAGTTCACCTTTGAACTGCGCCAAGACGTAATCACGGAACTTTTCAGAACTCGGCATTTTATCTCCCAAATAACATCAGAATCATAAAGCCTACATTACCACATTCGATGATTTCTGAGGCCTATATTTTCAAAACCATTCACTACAAAATACATTATTTCACTCATTAAATTTTCTACTAGCACAATTTGTTGTATATTATATGCCGCATGATAACAAAATTCACTGAAGAATATTTCAAGGACTATAAAGAACAAATTCGCAAGCTGCCGCTTGACGAACTTTATGAAGTTTTAGATATCATCAGGAAAGACGATTCCCCAGAACGTCAAAACATCGTCAAAGCGCGTATCGCAGAAATCGAAGGCGAAGAAGACGAAATAGACGAAACAAACACCGAACATAATTTCGCGCAGTTCGAGACATTTCCAAAGCAACCTATCGAATCAAATCCAGACTTAAACGATATCCAAATTTCAGTTCCAAGTTCTGAACAAGCAGACACCGAAAACGAGGACTCATCGAATTACGAAATCACGCAAGAAGAAATAGACAAATGCAATAACACGCAACCGATGCCCGATCCAGATGGTTTTTTATCATACCTATTCTGCATGGCACTCGGTTTTGGCATGGCCCTTTTTGCTCTAGTTGGATGTTCGATGAGCGCAAACCGAACCGCAGGCTTTCACGATTTAAAATTAATAACCATTCTGCCATATCTCAAATATATCCCTATAGGCGCAATCCTTTTTTTCAGTTTCTTAACAAAAGACAACAAAATACGAGACTACTGGCAAAACCATCTTAAATTTGCACTTGGTGTCGCATCATTTCTCGCTGTGGATGCCGCTACCACATTCATCTCGGGAACATACAACGGGATTTCCCATAGTTGCTCAGGAACGCCCGCATACATGCTTGCTACAGGGATTCTCTTTTTCTCGATAATATTTATCGCAAACGCATTTTATCCTATCAGTAAAAAGCTCCGTCCCAGGCACGGGCTTACGCTAGTTGCACTCGCCCTAATCCTTGAAACAGCCCTACGATAGCTTTGACAATTTCTTTTTCAGCATCCTTGCACAAGGCTTTTCGACAAACTCATGCAATGCAACAGCGATAAGCGAACAAAGTGCAATCGACACCGTAATTTGTAATACATTGTTCTGGATTCCGCATGCTGCGAACAGCCAATTTTCGATATCAGTATTGAATGTTTGCGCCAAGAAAAACGCATAGCTCGCCGCACTCGCATACCGCAACACCGATGAGTTCTGCAAATGCGGTGACTTGAGCCCCGCAAGCGTCAACGCCATACAGCCAAACAGCGGCACCGCAATCCAATCGTAAAGCATGTAATTACCCACGAAAAGATTGAGCCGCACCGCAATCGAAACACCTGCAACTAAAAGAACAGCCTCCACGACAAACGCTTTCCAAGTAGCGAACCACTTTACATTCACGGAAAGCGACGCTAAAACCACGCCGATGAAAAATTCCAGCCCGCGGAAAAACGGATTGGAATAAATGGAATCTGTCGAAAATGTATGCACCACCAACGGAGACCAGAACAAAATAAACAAGCTCAGGCCAATGGCAACAATCTTCGCACGAGTCCCCCACTGCTTTACAACCTCTTGCATCAGCGGAAACGCCAAGTACGCAAACAGCAGGCAAGAAATAAACCAAGTACCACCATTATGGCTCACCGGAAACAGCGTCGAAAATACGCTCTGCAATCCAAGCAGCTCAATCGGCAACAGCACTAGATTCTGGAACATCGATTCTTGCCCCAAGGTCACGACATACAACACCGCTACAAACAAGTACAAAGGAAAAATCCCGAAAATGCGTTTCAGGTAAAAATTCTTGAGTGCATCCTTCTGAAAAAGTTCACGTTCTCGGTAAGTGCGGAACAAGACGAATCCGGAAAGCATAAAGAATCCGGTCATGAAAATCGCACTCATCGAGACGAATCCCGTCAGCGGTCCAAAACTGCTTTCATGGTGAATATTGCAATGGAACAGCAGCACCATAATGGCAGCTACCACCCGAAATAAGTCGAGCCCCGCTGCACGATGTTTCGCCTTTTCCTTATCAATAATCATACATTTAGACCCATTCGACTTCGAGGCTTCGCCTCTCCGCTCAGGGTGACACATTCCTAAGCTCTACTCTTCTTCTTCCAGATCCATAAGGGTCATGGCAAGTTTCCAAGTTTCCTTGTTCTCGAAGCTGTCACGGATGCCGCCGCCATAGCGGGCATGGGCAAATTCTTCGACAAGGTGTTCCCAGCCTTCGAGCGAACCCGTTTTCACAAGGTTGTCGAGATTTATCGTAGAAGCATCCTTGACCCCAAAGCGGAGCGCTGCATATTCCTTGCAAATTCCTTCGAGTTCCAAGAGCCATTCGCGACTATCGGCCACCATCACACGTTGCTTCAAGACAATCATGCGTTCACGAATTGCCGATAAAGAATCTCTCCATTTTTCAAGAACCTTTTTCGCCTTCGCCCTGCGACGCATGCGCCAAATACCCGCAAAAACCAGGCACAAAGCGACAACAACACCCACTGCGATCGGAAGCATACTAACAGGGGCTTCAGCACGCACCGGCACAGAATCGCTACGCAAGTCTAGCGACTGTCCCATCGGTGTCGGGATTTCAAAACGCATTGCCGGGATATTCAAGTTACCCGTATCCTGCACTACAATCTTGTAGTTGAACGTAATCTGAGCCAGTTCCTTGCCGTCCTTAACAGTACGGCTCGATTCCTGCGAAACGCCCAACTGCATAATGCCCTTCGCATTTGCAGAACTCGTCGGCACCACCAAAATGGCACTACCTTGAACACTCCAAGAGACGGTCACCGGGAAATCAATCGTATCGCCCACAGTCACCTTAAGCGGAGCGTCCGAAAATCCAGTCGAAATAGTAATCCCCAACTGCTCCGGAGTCGGAAGCTGGAGTTCGTTCGCAGTACTACCAGCATTTGAACTATCCGGTTCTACCGCAAGGACATTCGTCGAATCTTTTTGTGTTGCGACAAGCAACGAATCAGCATTTTTTTCTTGATCTTCAGCCTTAGCTTTTTTAGCCTTGACAGGCTTCGCGGCCTTAGTATTTGCGTTCTTTTTCATATTAAAGAATATACAAATTCCATCTAAAAAAAGTCGACCCCGCATCAACATGCGGGGCGACAGATAAAGAAAGATTTAAGCTAGATTTAGACTAGACTCCAGCCGGGCGAACGAACAAACCGTTCAGCAAGGCAGAATACATCGTGAGCAAGATATCCGAGAAGTAGCTCTGCGTCGTAAGCGAAGGCACCTTTGCGTTCAAGCCCGTCGTGCAGGTAGAGAGCCATGTTGCATTGCCAGCAATGCCCGTAGCGCACCAAGCACCGTACCACTGCGACGGAACAACCGTATTGCTCGTGTAGTCAGCACCGACAGCCAAATTCCAAGAGTAGTTGACGGCAAGAGCCATGTTATTCGGGTCACCGCTAGCCTTCTTCGAAATGAAGGAGTTCAAAGTGGAAAGTACTGCGAGAGCGCGAGCATCCTGGTACCAATAGTAGTCCCAAGCGATACGCCACGGGATACGTACAGATTCCTTGTTGAACTGCCAGTAAGTCGTGTTTGCAGAACCGTTAGCAGGCTTGATTGCATTGCCAGCACCATCGCTCCAGTCCGGGAACACGCCCGTACCAGCGTTCTGGACCTGCTGCATGTAAGCATACATTGCATTCAAGACGCCAGTCCAGTTATGAGCAACGTCCACGATCGCAAAGAGACGGAGTGCCACCGGAGAGAAGTAACTCAGGTTGTAAACCGGATTTGTGCCCTTCCACATATCTTCGTCACCAGAGTAGATGAGCAAGTTAGCCGGGTTCACTTCGGCATCCCAAATGGCATTGATCAAGCTCATAGCGTCTTGCAAGTACAAGGCGTTACCCGACTTGAAATACATAAGGATCAAAGCCGTCGCGATATCTTCATCGGCGTCAGTAGCACTGGAGTTATCGACTTCGGTCCAGTGGAACGACTGGGTGATCCACGGCATAAGCTTTCTGTTGGAATATTCCCTAAAAGCTCTGCTGTAATTCCACAAGCGGAGGAACGTGTCATCATCACCATTGAAGTAAGCCAAAAGCATACCGTAACCGATACCTTCCGACACCGTGCAAGCACGGGTCTTCATGTTCGGGACCGTAGTGGTGTTATCAGAGCAGTAGCTCTTGTAATAACCCGTCTGGCTAGACCAAACGACACGGCCTGCCGGCATATATACAGCCGGGAACACAACGTTAAATTCCGTTGCAAGGGTCGGGTACGTGATCATTTCCTGTTCTTCGGTCGTGAAGTGGAAACTCTTCCACAACGCATAATGGTTAACAGCAAAAGCCGGGTTAGCCGTAGTTGCAAGCGGAGCATAAGTTCCAATCGGAGCCGGCGTAGCAGAGCTTGCCGGAACCGGAGCAGAACTAGTCGGTACCGGAGTAGAACTCATCGGGATCGGGGCAAAGGAACTGCTAGACAAACCCGGAAGCGGAACAACTGTAGAACTCGGGGTCGGATTAGGAGCGCTCGGAGCGGCATCATCACCGCAGGCGCCAAAGAAAAATGCTGAGCCAATCAAAACAGGCAACAGGATTTTTTTGCAAACCATAAAAGCCTCTCAATAAATATCCCCAAATAGCGGGGCTGGTAAACGCCAAAGTAATATATATAAATATAGCATTTAAGGAAAGGCCGCAAGCAAAAATCAAGTTTACTTGTGAGCACAAACACGAGCTTCAACATGCAGAAAAAGGCCGCTTGCGCGACCCTTGCCAAAAGATTTTTTGGAATCTGAAATTACTTCAGCACAATCTTGTCCACAAAATTGACGGATTTGCCGGTCACTTGGACCATGTACACGCCAACATCGAGAGAAGAAAGGTCTAGCGTAGAGCCTTTGTCAATGGCCCCCTTGGCAACCACTTGCCCCTGGATGTTCTTGACCTCGACCGTAGCGGCTGAATTTACGCCGGAAATGCCGAGATTACGCCCCAAGAGGGTTGCCTTGGCATTGGATGGTCCTCGAACTGAATTAATCGCATCATAAGGTAGACTAGGACCGCAACAGCCACAGCTTTGCGGGCAAGATCCATCGTACGGGCCAATAGCGCAGATGTTAAAGTCATACGTCCCCGGCTGAGCCTGCATCTTAAATTTCACCGAAACAAGCTGTTTTGCAGCCTCCTCACCTGAAATTTTCGTAGTCCCCTTGTACCAGGAAGGCTGCGTAAAGCCAGACCAAGGAATAGCCTTGGATGTAGAAGCTGAGGCCGCCTTCGAAAGAAGAGTTGCCGGATTTGCGTAACCAATTGTAGCGTCAAACTCGCCAAGACCGAGTTCGAGAGACGGAGCAACAGAAGAAGTATAAGTAATGCAGAGGCCACCCCAAGCGGAAGCATCACCTGGAACCGGATTACCAGAAGCGTCTTCACCAACAACGTTGAAACCGATTCCAACGAACGGATTATAGGTCAAAATGCCTTTATCGAGAACCGCCGAACCACAGATACCACCGCAGTGCTCGATTACAGGATCACTCCCAGAATTGGAATTAAATTCGTCAGATTCAACCGGCCATACAACCTTCGAATTACCACCATCGTCATTGTCATTATAGCTGTACCAATACCCATGAGTACCGGATCCATTACCAAGACCCGTTTGAATCTGAGATTCCCCGTATCCACCGTACCAAGTTTCGAACTCACCTGCAACTGCGGCAGAAACAGCGAACAACGCCGAAGCCGCTAGCATTTTCTTGTTCATGACAATCCTCCTATTTCAAACAAACACTAATGAATTAATATATAATTTTTTGACAAAAAAAAGGGCCGCTTGTGCGAGCCCTCTAAAATTTGACAGATTCGAAATTACTTCAGCACGATTTTGTCTACCATGTTGACGGACTTACCGGTCACATGGACCATGTAAACGCCAGCATCGAGAGAAGATAGGTCTAGCGTGGAGACCTTGTCAATCGAGCCCTTGGCTACAACTTGGCCTTGGATGTTCTTGATTTCGACCGTAGCAGCAGTATTTACACCCGTAATGCCGAGATTACGCCCTAAAAGGGTCGCCTTGGCATTGGAAGCTTCGCGAACCGGTTTAATTGCATGAGGCACAGGACCGCAACAACCACAACTTGCCGGGCAGATGCCACCCGTGTACGGACCAATAGCGCAGATGTTGAAGTCATAGTTACCCGCAGCAGCCTGGATCTTGAACTTGACTGAAACGAGCTGTGCAGCAGCGTCAGTACCGCTCATCTTTGTGGTACCCTTGTACCAAGACGGCTGAGTAAAGCCAGACCACGGAATGGACTTCGTTGCAGCGGCAGAAGCAGCCTTAGCAAGAGAAGCAGCCGGGTTAGCGTAACCGATCGTTGCGTCAACGTCGCCGAGACCGAGTTCGAGAGACGGAGCAGCAGCAGAAGTATAAGTAATGCAGAGGCCACCCCAAGCAGAAGCGTCACCCGGCACCGGATCACCAGAAGCGCCTTCGCCAACGACGTTGAAGCCGATACCAACGAACGGGTTATAGGTCAAGGAACCCTTGGCAAGAGCTGCAGTACCGCAGATACCACCGCAGTGTTCAACAACCGGGTCCATAGCGGTAGCAGAGTATTCGTTACCGAGTTCGACCGGCCAAATAACCTTGGATTCACCACCGTCACCATCGTCGCCGTAGCTGAACCAGTAACCGTAGGTGTTGGATTCGTTACCGATACCTGTTTCGACCTGCGGAGCATCGCCCAGCCAGGTGTCAAAAGCAAATACAGCAGAGGCAGCAAGAAGTGCCGATGCAATTATGATTTTCTTGTTCATAGCAATCCTCCTTATTTAGAACAAACACTCACAAATCAATATAACATTTTATCAAAGCAAAAGAACTAAAAATATACAAGCGTATTCGAAACTGTATGGATCCTATCGCAATTGTATAACAAGAAATAATGGTTTCTATCGGCACTTCGTGCCTCCAGAATGACAACGCTTAGAATACAGAAAAGGGCCGCTTGCGCGACCCTTCTCTAAAGATTCTTTGGAATCCGAAATTACTTCAACACGATCTTGTTGGAGAAGTTGACGGACTTGCCAGCAACGCGAACCATGTAGACGCCTGCATCGAGAGCAGCGAGGTTCATTGCGCTAGAAGCGTCACCCTTAGCAACAACCTGACCCTGGAGGTTCATGACTTCTGCAGTAGCGTTGGACTTAACGCCAGAGAAGCTGAGGGTACGGCCAGTGAGGTTTGCCTTAACAGAGGAAGAAGCACGGACAGCCTTAACATTTGTCTGACCGCAGACGGACGGGCAGGTGCCACCAGTGTACGGACCGATAGCGCAGATGTTGAAGTCATAGTTACCAGCAGCAGCCTGGATCTTGAACTTAACAGCAACGAGCTGTGCAGCAGCGTCAGTACCGCTCATCTTTGTGGTACCCTTGTACCAAGACGGCTGAGTAAAGCCAGACCACGGAATGGACTTCGTTGCAGCGGCAGAAGCAGCCTTAGCAAGAGAAGCAGCCGGGTTAGCGTAACCGATCGTTGCGTCAACGTCGCCGAGACCGAGTTCGAGAGACGGAGCAGCAGCAGAAGTATAAGTAATGCAGAGGCCACCCCAAGCAGAAGCGTCACCCGGCACCGGATCACCAGAAGCACCTTCACCAACGACGTTGAAGCCGATACCAACGAACGGGTTATAGGTCAAGGAACCCTTGGCAAGAGCTGCAGTACCGCAGATACCACCGCAGTGTTCAACAACCGGGTCCATAGCGGTAGCAGAGTATTCGTTACCGAGTTCGACCGGCCAAATAACCTTGGATTCACCACCGTCACCGTCGTCGCCGTAGCTGAACCAGTAACCGTAGGTGTTAGTATCGTTACCAATACCAGTTTCGACCTGCGGAGCATCGCCCAGCCAGGTGTCAAAAGCAAATACAGCAGAGGCAGCGAGAAGTGCCGATGCAAGTGTAAGTTTCTTATTCATAATTCTCTCTCTTTTTTAACTGTTTTACCCAAATTGGGTGATTTGGACAACAATATATTTTTTTTTCTTCAAAAATGCCATACTTACAGCCATTTGAAAAAAAAATTTACATTAGAAGATACAAACCGCCCTTTCTCTAGTAATATAGCACATCGCGAGCGGCCAAAGTACATACAAATTTCCTTACAAATTACTTTTGTGTATTTTATCACATAAATGGAACGCAACTTTTTTATTACGATAACGGGTATTTCATTCTAGCCCGCAGAAAGCTACATTATATAGTAATACCAAACAGGGTGACGGTGTAAAACCCAAACACAAAAGCTCAACGAGCAACGTGTTACAATAGTAAACAAAAAATTAGCCTAAAATGTTTACTATCTTGGATTTATTAAGATAATTTTTGTCAAAACAAAAGGAAACAACACTCATGAAATTGACAAAGCTACTGACAAGCATCTTGGCAGGCGCGGCTATATCCGCCTTTGCAGCCGATGCATCAACAGCAACCCCCAAGAAAGTTGGGCCGGTATCTTATTACGGCGCACTCCACACTAGCGGCAGTAAGATCATTGGCGCGAAGAACAACCAGCAGGTCATGCTCCGCGGCGTGAGCCTTTTCTGGTCCGATGCAACGGGTCTTTCTTACTATAACCCGACCGTCATTTCATGGGTTGTAGACAATCTCAAAATTGACGTGTTCCGCTATGCCATGGGTATCGAATACTACGACTCCAATGGCGGCACCAAGAACAAGCTGGACGATCAGGTTTCTTATACGAAGTCCCCGGAAGGCCAGCTCTCCACCATCGACAGAATGGTCCAGGCTGCTATCGAAAACGACGTCTATATCGTCATCGACTGGCATAGCCACAGAGCTCACCTCGAAACAAGCATCGCCAAGGATTTCTTCGCCAAGATTTCCCAGAAATACAAAGATGTCCCGAACATCATCTATGAAATCTACAACGAACCGGTCAGCGGTAGCGGTGGCGACTGGGGTGCCATCAAGAACTACGCCAACTCTGTCGTACCGGCTATCCGTACCAACACGCAGAACTTGATCATCGTCGGTACGCCGAACTGGTCCCAGCACCCGGAACAGGGCGCAAGAGACCCGATCCAATCCACGAACATTGCTTACGTTTTGCACTTCTACGCCTCCAGCCACTCCAAGGGTAGCTACGGCAGTAACGTCTCTAGCGCACTCAGCGCCGGTTATCCGGTGTTCATCTCTGAATGGGGTACCACGAACGCTGACGGTGACGGCGAACCGAACTCCAGCGCAACAAACGAATGGACTCAGTTCATGGACCAGAACATGATTCCGAACTGCAACTGGAGCTTGCGTCAGCAGACTTCCGATGTGGACCAGAAGAGCGAAAAGTCCGCCATCTTCGCTGGCGAAAAGTCCCTCATCACGGCCGCAGCCCTCGATGCAGCAACTTTCACCTCCTCGGGTAATATCATCAAGAGCTACCTCACCAAGAACGCACGTTCCTGGGCAGACTCCCTCGTCAAGGGCAAGAGCGGCAGCTGCTCCTTCAAGGCTACAACAGCCAAGCAGACTGACGGCAAGATTTCTGGAGTCCTCAAGTCCGGTTGTACTTACACTTCCAGCAACGAAAAGGTTGCTTCCGCTTCTGGCAGCGACATCGTCGTGGGCGACTATGGTTTCGCCATCCTCACTGGTAATGACGGTTCTCAGTCTATCGTGACGGTCAAGCAAGTTGCAGGCCAGACCATCACGAACCTCTCTGATATCACTTGCAATTACTCCGGTAGCTGCACTGCCGCATCCAAGAACGGCATGTCTCGCGACTTCGACGGTGACGGCGTCAAGGACTACCTCCTCACCATGGACGACAAAACCAATGAAGGCTCCAAGTTCACCCTCACTTCTCTTGACCCGACAACCGTTTCTGTAAGCAAGTCCAAGTGCACCAACAACAACTGCTCCAACTCTCAGAAGAACCAGCAAGTTTGGATGTTGCACTTCCACAAGTACGGCACAGCCAAGGTCGTTGCATCTGCACCGGCAATTACAGGCTTCCGCGCCATGCAGGACACCTTCGAAATTACTTATAAGAAGGGTTCCTACAACATGAACAACAAGTTCAAGGACCAGACCATCGCTCTTGGCGGCACCACTACTGAAGGCTTCCCGGACGCAATGCTTGGCAGCGCAGTGACCTACACGTTCAACGGCCAGCCCACCACGCCTTACTTGACAAAGGTCGGCAACGCATTCGTCGGCGGAAACCAGAACGCAATTTTCGTTGTCACGGCTCACATTGCTGAGACTGCGGACTACGAAGAATTCGAAAGATCTGTAACGGTTATCGTTGGCGACGCTGGTACCGCAGTCAACTTGGCCGATTGGATTGCATACACGCAGCCGGCAGCCATCAAGCCGACCAACAAGATTGCAAACAGCCTCAACGCCCGCATGAACGGCTCGATGCTCCAGTTCACGACCAAGAATACCGGTCTCGTGAAGGTCGACATCTACGATGCACTCGGTGCAAGCGTGAAGCAGATGTCCGAAGTCTACGGCAAGGGCAGCCACGCCATCGACCTCAAGGGTCTCCCGAACGGCTCCTACACGCTCGTTGTCCGCCAGGGTAGCCAGAAGGCTTCCATCCGCTGGACGAACAAGTAATTAAATAATGGCGGGCTCCGCCCGCAAAACAAATGTGAAAAACTCCAGCCGTTGGCTGGAGTTTTTTTTCTTGCAAAGTTTTTGAAATGAAGATGCCCGCTCGGAGGCGGGCATGACAACGCATTTTCGTGAAAATTCTTGTAAGGTTCTATTGTTTCGAGCCGTTCAACTTGTAAGAGCGTTCTCCATCGCGGATAATCACGTTATTGCGGGTACGCTCAACGAAGGGAACTTTTTGCTTTTGTGCAGACTTAGAGATTGAGTTCAACCTTGCCGTGTGCTTATTCTCATCGTAAACATAACGTCCGATGTAGACTCCATAGCCCGACAATCTATTAGCAAATTGAATACAGTCTGCGCCTATCGTTTCACCACAAACGCTCAAGTAAACATCAATATTACCACCGCTCCAATCTCCATATTTAAGTTCGCTCAGATTTACGTCAAATGAAATTTCATTGTTGCCATCAAACGTCATTACAGTATCTCCGCCAGCAACCGAAATTGTACGGCTATGGACGTCACGAAAATCAACATTTGACATTTCAATATATTTTGCCAATGGTGCAGGGACGGTATCCAAATTTCCCTGCCTTTGAGGAATCGACAAGACCAACTTCGTTTTCATCTTGCGCGTCAAATTCCCAAAACCCACATTCTGAAAGCGCAACTTCGCACGGAACATGCCATCAGAGCCCACCGTATCGCTCAGCCAAGATTCGCGCAGAACGTAACGGTAGCCCAAGTGGTCATTAATGTACTTGAAACCCGTAAGCGAATCAATTTTCGTGCCATCGTACTCAAAATCTGTCCCTTTAAAATGAGATTTTTTCCAGCTATCAATCAGGTTGTTGTTCCACTGGATATTCAAATAGCTCGTATGTGTGCGGAAGCCCTCGTATGCAAGGAATTCCGGCGTATTGATGACCTGATAACCGTTTGCAGTCGTAAGCGCCTCGCCGCCATAAGGCGTGTTGATACCGTACTTTTCGAGCCAAGCAACACCTTCTTCGCGGCAGATGGATGTTTTGCAATCCGCGCCCCACGTGCCATAATCATATTGCGTACCCAAGTAGCCATCGTTGAACATTCCCACACGGTACATCGTATCGCCCTTGGCTTTTGCGATTTCAGCAAACTTTTCGCCGTCGATATGGAAGTCCACGCCCCAATTGTCAAAGCCAAGCACCTTCGCCGAATAGTTCCCTGTTCGCGTTAGAATCTTGAGTTCAGGAGGTGTGCTGCGGAGCATCAGGTTCGTCGCTTCGGCAACGCGGTCATAAGTAATGCTCGTGTCGGAGTGCATTTCGCCATAGGCGCCGTGCATGCCCATTTCGAGCGCGACAATGACATCGGTATTCTTCGAAAGCACCGGCGCGAGCTGTTCCACATGCTTGAGGACCCACTTGTGTTCCGGTGTCACGTTGCTACGGCCATTGTACCACGGGTCATAACAGATGCGCACGATAACGTGCCCACCATTCTTGCGGATATTGTCAAACGTCGTCTGCAAAACGCCTAGAGCATCTTCCGTGAGGTCCTGGCTTTTGCCCCATGTCGTATCCTTCTTGCCACCCGTTGTATCAATCCCAAGCCATGCACGGCTACTAAATTCCGAGATTTCGGCACGCAAATGCAAAAGCTTGCTATACGGTTTTTCGATCGGCTTACCGCCCGAAGGCTTTATATGCAATACCTGCGGTGTGTAGAATCCGCGGTCGTAATTCGTTAAAGTAAGCATGTGGTCGGTCGTGTCGATATCCTGTTTCACGAGCCCCGCTGCAAAAACAGGAGATTGCGGCAAGGCAAGCAACATAACCATAAGTGCAGAATGCGCAAAATGCGCGGCACCCCTCAAATTGAAAAAACTAGAAACACTCATACCCGTAATATATATCAAATCAACGCAGAAAGCCCGACGTTTCCGCCGGGCCCCTAACATTTCACAAACGTTTCTACCCTGAACTCAATTAGTTCACGCGGTTAAATGCGTAACCGATAGCAACCTTTTCCGTGCTAGAAAGGTTGTTGTAGCGCTTGATCTTGATCGTCAGCGGATCAGAAGTCGGAGCTACGAAATCGACAAGTTCGAACGGATTGTACGCCGTAGCCGAAGAAGCAATCTTTTTGCCATTCTGCCAAACGCTCAAGTCGAGGTCCTGCGCAACTCTACGATATCTCATGGCAAATTCACCAGAAGTCAACCAAGAAACTGCAATACGGTAACGTCTGCCCTGCTTGATATTTGCTTCTGTGAACTTGATTTCGCGATCAGAATCGAAGTTGGAATTATTATTACCAGCCCAGAAGTTCCAACGGTTATCCTTACCCTGTGCAAAATTCCCATAGTACGGAATACCCGCTTCAAAGTCATTCGTGCCATCAATGTCGAATTCCGGATTCTGAACAGGATTACTGCCCACAATCAAGACTGCCTTGACGAGTTCAGGATGCCACCACAAGAACGGATGGTTAGAAAGCAAGTTTGCAGTCATGCCCGCCATAAACGGAGTTGCAGCACTCGTTCCGTTGAAATATCCGTTATAGGTGTCACCCGGTTTTGCTGTGTACGACGGATCATCCGGGAAAATGAAGTTCGTATAGTTCGCAACTTCCGGCTTGTCGCTAAAAGTACGGCCATTCTTGGAAGAAGAATAATCCACGTACTTGTTATCTACCGGAGAAATAGCGCCAACGGAAATAGCATTGAGCGCCCTGCTCGGAGAACCAACGAAACTTTCGCGACCTTCGTTGCTTGCTGCAACAAATTCAACCACGCCATTTTCATAGATATAGTTGTCCATTGTTGCATCGCCATCCGTGTAATCGCCTACATCATTTTCAATGACATAGTCCCAGGAATTCGAGCCCACCAGAATCGGTGTTGTGTAATTGGCAGGATTTGCCGGGCCATAAACATCTTGCAAGCCATAAAGCTTTGACTCCGGAGCTGTTGTCTGCAAGATTCTCATTACACCGATTGCATGGGTAGAATACGAATTGCAAGGAAGTTCCAACTGCTGGAAGTAACCGGGATTTATATAATTTCTCGGAACGCAGCCACCTTCATTGTAATGGACGCCAACGCCCTTTCCCTTAATGCCGTTGTTGTGCGCATAAGCCGTCACGCCAGACTTCACAAGGATTCTTCTGTAATCCCAGAATTCGTTCACGCCATAAGTAATTTGCGGCTTCGGCTTTTTGTATTCCGAGATATACGTTGTTTCGTTGCTCGAAAGTTCCTTTTCGATTTCGCTAGCCGTCAAATAGGCAATACGCGGTGCTCTAAAGGATTTTCTAGAACTATCGTACTTCTTTCTACGCTTATCAGCTTTATCCAGGTAATCCTTTTCGCTCACCTTGGAACCATTCAGCCAATACACCTTCTGATTCGATTCCGAATTGAATTCATATCGACCATTTGTGTTTTGCACAGTGGCATCGTTCACCTTGATATCGCTAATGACAACCTTAATCTTCTGGACATCGGAATCGTTGATTTCGTATTTCAACGAGCCTTTGCCCTTGAGGGAGCCGCCACGGCGACCCAACAAGTCGGACGTCACCGGAACGCTGCGCTTTAGGTTGTTTTTCTTTTGTGCTTCGACGAATTTCTGGACGCCCTTGTCCATACGGGATTCGGCAGATTCACCCACCAATTCCGTTTCAAGGACATCAGCGTCTTTGGAAATCGGCTTTGCATAAGAAGCGGATCCTCCTACAAGAACCGCCATTGCTGTCAATGCCAGCATTTTTTTATTCATAGTACACTCCTATTTTATTACTCCTATTATTTATTTTCATGATACATTTTGTATCATAAAATCTAGTTTAGCAATTTTTCGGGGTATTTTGTCACAAATTATAGGACAGCAATAATATTTTTCTCATACAACTTAATTACTTTCAAGTAAAGTAATTATAAGATAAAGTAATTTTCAATTCATTTACACATAATAAACAAACTACGCAATACTACAAACAAGTTGTTAACATTTGATAAATTTGTACGAGATAAAGATTTTTGGATTCCGAGAACAAAAATCAAAAAGTTGCGTTGAGCAAGCGGTGGATATTTTGCGAAATTGCAGCTACAGGTTCCATGAAAAAACGACTATAAAAAAGAAAAACCGCAGCGGTTGCTGCGGCTTTTCGCACAAATGGCGCCCCCGGAATAAATCCGGGGTGACAATTGCATTAGTTGCGTTCTTCGAACGCAGTAATCTTCGGCTCGGTCATAAAAACAAGCAAGTTTGTTTTCGCGACTCTCGCCTTTCGATTACTTTTTAGAACGATGGCTGTTCTTGATCCATTCAGTCTTGTGGACTTCCGGAATGTCATCGAGCAAGCGGAGCGTGTGCGGTTCGTTCGTGTTGTCGAGCACTTCAGCAGGAGTACCCTGGTTCACGATCTTACCGTCGTGCATGATGAAGATACGGTCAGAAACGTAGTTTGCAAGACCGATATCGTGGGTCACGAACACCACGGTCATCTTCAGCTCGTCTTTCAACTTGCGGAGGTAATCGAGGATGTTTGCACGAACGCAAGCGTCCACCATGGAGGTAGCTTCGTCAGCGATAAGGACCTTCGGACGGAGTGCGAAGATACGGGCGAGAAGCATACGCTGCATCTGACCACCGGAGAGTTCGAACGGATACTTGCCTTCGATATCAGCCGGGGTAACGTTCACAGCCATGAGGCCTTCGTCAACGCGGCGACGGACTTCTTCCTTGGACGGCTTGTCCTTGAGGATGTTGAGAGCGTCTTCGAGCTGGCTACGGATGGTGAAGAACTGGTTGAAGCAACCGAACGGGTCCTGGAAAACGGACTGGACTTCGTTCCAGTGGTCCTTCAAGTTCTTGATCGGCTTGTCGCGATAGAGGAACTGACCGCGAGTCGGCTGGTAAAGGCCGAGCATGATCTTTGCAAGCACGGACTTACCGCAACCAGAACCACCCACGATGGAGATGAATTCTTCGTCGTAGATATCGAAGGAAACGTCCTTAACGGCAGTCTTCAGGTTCTTGCCGGCACCAAAGTCCTTGCTGATGCGCTTGGCAGAAAAAACAATGGGCTTATCACTTTGCATAATCGCACCTCACGTCACGATCGCCGACAATGCGGAGATTCTGGGTATTCTTCTTGCAGTCCGGGCATGCCTTGCTGCAACGCGGAGCGAAGCGGCAGCCCACAATCTTGTTCTTGAGGCTCGGAGGAGCACCTTCGATAGCCACCGGATGGCGGCCACGCTGGCTAGCTTCGGTACTGAGCATAGCACCCATAAGAGCCTGCGTATACGGATGACGCGGATCCTTGACGACCTGTTCTGCGGTACCCTTTTCGACGATTTCGCCTGCGTACATGATGGCGATGTTGTCTGCCACATGGTAGAGGAGCGGAAGTTCGTGGGTAATGAAGATCATCGTCGAGAAGATGCCCTTGTCCAAGAGATCGAAAATCATCTTGATCACTTCCTTCTGCGTGGAAACGTCCAAAGCAGAAGTCGGTTCATCAGCGATAACCATTTGCGGGTTGAGCAAGGTAGAAATACCGATCACAGAACGCTGGCGTTCACCTGCGGTAAGCTGGATCGGATAGGAGTTCAACACGCGCTTCGTGTCCATGCCGAACAAGTCAAAGCGTTCACAAAGGCGGTCATAGACTTCCTTCATGTCGATTGCCTTGCCGGGCTGCTGGTGAGCAGCGATCACGTCGGCAGCGATATCCTTAATTTTGCGGACCGGGTTCAAGGCGTTGAATGCACCCTGCGGAATCATGGAAACCTTCTGAGCGAGAACGTTAGCACGAACATCTTCGATGCTGCGGTTCATGAGGGATTCCATCTTGTCGCCGCTCTTGACGCGAACGTCACCCGTTTCCGGGTAAAGCGGCGGGATGCACATGCCCATAAGGCCAGAAACGAGCGTGGACTTACCGCAACCAGATTCACCGGCGATACCGAGAATTTCCCCCTGCTTCATGGAGAAGGACACGTCTGTAACAGCGTGAGTCTTGTCTCCAAAACGGCCGAGGTAATAAAGACCCAAGTGGTCAACTTCAAAAACATTTTCAGACATTTTTTACCTCTTACTTGCGCAGGCGCGGGTTGAAGACGCCTTCCATGGAAGTATTGATCAGGTAGAGAGCAAACACCGTGAGGGTAACGACGATCGTTGCCGGGATGAAAGCAATCCAGATGGAGTCGGAGAGAGCACCGTTGTCCTTAGCCTGGTTCAAGATGATGCCGAGGCTAGTGGAATCGACAGGGCCAAGACCGATCATGGAGATGGAAGCTTCGGAAAGAATACCGGAAGACACCTGCATGATGAACACCATGAACACGTACGAGAGCAAGTACGGAAGCACATGCTTGATCACAATCGTCAAAGTCGATGCACCGTTGATGCGGGCAAGGGCGATGTGGTCGCGGCTACGGAGAGAAGATGCCTGAGCGCGAACGGCACGGGCAGACCAGCTCCAAGCGGTAAGACCGATGATGAGACCAATCAAAGTGAGGGAACGGCCATCCTTAACAGCGGAGCTGATAAGAACGAGAATCACGAACTGCGGGATAACGATGAAGATGTTGGTGAGCATGTTCAATACTTCATCAACCCAGCCACCGCGGAAACCGCCGAACAAACCGATAAGCACACCAATCGTCGTAGCAATGATACCAGCAACGAAGCCCACATAGAGAGAGCTGCGAAGACCGGCAATCAAGAGAGACACATAGTCGCGGCCGAGGTGGTCCGTGCCGAGCCAGTGAGCAGAGCTAGAACCTGCATACGGGCCAGCGACGATGTCACGGGCGTGGGTGTCAACGTTATAGAACAAAGGTCCAAAGATGGCGATGAGGAGCGTGAGCACAAAGATGGACACGCCGATCACGAACATCGGGGACTTGAGAAGGTTTCTTAAAAGCTTACCCATGATTACTTACCTCCCATCTGGAGACCGGCCTTGACACGCGGGTCAAAGACAGCGATCAAAACGTCAACTGCAAAGTTTGCAACGAGAACGCAAGTAGAAATCATCAAGGTGCAACCCTGAATTGTTGCGTAGTCGTTCTTCTGAATGGCATTGAGCATTGCCATACCGAGACCCGGATAAGAGAAGATCATTTCGGTAATGAGAGCACCACCCACCATGGCACCGAGGCTCTGGGCAAGACCAGTGAGCTGCGGAAGCATAGCGTTGCGGAACACGTAGCTGATGATTTTGCCTTCGCGGAGACCGAGCCACTTTGCATACTTCATATAATCAGTACCGAGTTCGTAAATGGACATGGAACGCATACCCGTTGCCTGACCCGAAAGAAGAATCGGGAACACAGAGAAGAACGGGAGCACGTAGTACCAGCTGACGCTCTTGAAGCAAGACCAGCTGAACGTGAGTTCCGGAATGTCCGGGCTATAAGCGCCCATAGCCGGGAACCAGCCGAGCGTGATGGAGAAGAATGCGACCAAGAGCATACCGAACACGAAGAACGGCACACCATTTAAGAACATGGCGCACGGGAAGAATACCTTGTCGAAAATGCCGCGCTTGTATGCAGCGAAAGCACCGAGAAGGTTACCCACAATCCAGCCGAGAAGAATCGTCGGAGCCTGGATAGCGAGCGTCCACGGGAGGGACTTCTTAATAACGTTTGTCACCGGTTCGTTGTTCTGGTAAGAGAGACCGAGGTCACCGTGGAACACCTTGCCGATATAGCTAAAGAACTGAGAAACTGCAGAGGAGAGCTTCGGATCGGTCTTCATGACCGGCTGATCGACCATGACGGTATCGATGCGTTCGGCCTGGACCTTTTCCATGACAGGAATCTTGTCAGCAGCAGCAACTTCTGCAGCAGCCTTGGCGCCCTTCTTGCCCTTCTTCATCTTGTGATGGTGATGACCCTTCTTGCCTTTCTTTCCCTTCTTGCCTTTTTCTACGGCAGAAGACTTTTCGACAAACACCGGGTTGCCAGCTTCATCGAGCTTCTGGCGTTCGACCATCACCGGATTACCGGCTTCGTCGACAACCTTGACAACGTTCACGACCGGCTGGCCGTTGGCGTCGAGCTGCGGAACCTTCTGCATCACGACATTGCCGTTAGCGTCCGTTTCCGGTTCATAGATAACGTTTCCATCCTTGTCCAATTCGGCCATACCGAAGGAAACAAGGAGTTCAGCCTTTTTCTTCTGAGCTTCAGTCGGAGAAAGGCCCTTACCGGCTTGACCCATGATGATGTCAACCGGATTGTTGTCGCCGAGACGCGGCAACGCAAAGTTGAGTGCCACTGCGCAGACGAAGGTCAGCAAGTACCAGAACGCCTTCTGCAGGACATAACGTAGCATAGGATATTGTTTAAGCATTTGTTGTCCTTTATCCTTTATTTAGCAAGCTTCAAGTTCCAAAGAGTCTTCGTGCCCGAAGCCACCCACGGAAGCTGAGCGGGAGCGTACGGGTTAGCAGCGGTCGGCCAGTTCGTCCAGACGCGGTCGCTGAATTCGTAGAACTGTTCCGGCAAGTAAACCAGCGGAATGGACGGCTGGTCTTCCATGAAGATCTTGTTCAATTCGCGGTAAGCAGTTGCGATAGAATCGGCGTTCTTCATGAGCGGGATTGCAGAAAGGAGTTTGTCCACTTCCGGACGGAAACCTTCGGTACCCGGCTGATTGTAACGGCCGATATTCGTGCCAGCCCAGGCGCCAAGCGGCTGCCAATCGCGGCTTGCCATGATTTCGTTGAAGCGGCTCCACGGAAGAGACGGAGTCACGTCAGCAACAGGCTTGTGCATGATGAGGTCGAAGTTACCGAGACCCATAGCCGGCCAGTAAGAACCGCCGTCCACGAAGCCTTCACGAATATCGATACCAGCCTTACGCATACCTTCAACAGCGATGGTCACCATAGCTTCCCAGTCGGTCCAGCCGTTCGGGCTCGTGATGTACATCGTCGGAATCTTTTCGCCCTTGGCATTTTCCATGTGGTCGAGCGTACCGTCGCTATTCCATACAGACTTGTAGCCTGCTTCGGAAAGCATCTGCTTCACAGTTTCGACGCGTTCCTTTTCGTCGGTGATGGTGAGCTTGACACCATACTTAGCGAGGTCTTCATCGCTAATGTACTTGCCTTCGAGATTGGTCGGCATGATGAGGCCCGGCTTGATCTGGTCCGTGTAGTCGGACACAGCGAACTTGCGGAGAGCCATGTAGTCAATAGCGGTTGCAAGAGCACGGCGGAAGCGCTTGTCGTTAAGCGGTTCCTTCATCGTGTTGATGATGAGCATCGGCATTGCACCCGGCAAGAAGTAAGGCGGTTCATTGAGCCATGTGTGCACGCCAGCGCCAGCCTTGCGGTTGATACGCGGGATGTAGCTCTGAGAAGCGTCGAGGTTGCCGCTACGCATAGCGATCGTGTTATGTTCGTTGTTCTTGTAAATCGGGTGAACGATATACTTCGGAGCAGGGAGCTTGCCTTCGTGGAGAGCGGCGTTGCCCCAGTAGTCGTCACGGCGTTCAAGAATAATCTTGTTCGGGTCAGCACTGCGGAGAGCGTACGGACCGGAAACAACCGGGTTCTGGTCCATCGGAAGTTTCTTCACTTCGTCCTTGGAGCCGAGCTTTTCGATAAGCGGTTCAAACACGTGAGCCGGAACGATACGGATGGCCTGCAACAAGTCCATCACAGAAAGCGGGTTATTACGCTGCTTCTTGTTGATAAGGAAAGCAATGCGTTCCACCTCACCTGCCGGTTCGGATTTAATAGTATCAACATGGATTGCGGAAATCTGTTCGCTAGTGTTGATGGAGCCCATCGTGTAGATGAACTTCACATCACGAGAAGTAACCTTTTCGCCATCGCTCCACTTTGCAGCCGGGTTCAAGTCAACAACGATGCTATCGTTGTTCTTGTTCACGAGCGAGCCGAGGAGAGATTCAATTTCACCCGTCAGGGAGTTGTACGTCAAAAGCGGTTCATACATCAAGTTGAAACGACCGCTCACAGGCCACGTCGTCATCCAGCTTTCTGCAAGGGGGTTGAACGTACCAGGAGCATCATTCTGCTGCCCAGACAAGTAGAGCGTTTCCTGACGCGGCAAAGAACCGCTGGCGAGCTCGTCTTGCGATGAGCTACCGCACCCAAAAAGTGCGCCAGTTGCCGAAAGCACCAAGGCCGTTCTAGCAATCGATTTCAGTCCAATCATTTGAGTCCTCTTAGAATAGGCCCACCTTGGGCCCTTTAATGAAAATTCGAATCTAATATAGATTATTCCTTTTAAAAATAAATTTGCGACTTAGTAAAAAAGCCTTGACGAAATTTAAATGAGTTTAGGAATTTTTACATTTACAAAAGTTTACTCAGAAAAGGCTAACGCCCTTAAATCCTTACAACATTTATTATGCAATCATGCGGGCGGGGCCCCAGCTCGGAGTTGCGAAGGCCGCACGGGCCCCTCCCTGCACCCTCCCCATCCTTGGCCGACGCTCTCATTCTCACAACAAAAAATACTTGTCGTTCTTTAACTAATCTTCCCGCTTTATCTATAAAAAAGCCACAAACAACGCTTATACATTATTTGTGGCAAAAATTTTCATGCTAATTTTTAGAATTTATAAGCTTTATAAATTCCTTTAGGCTTTACACCTTTTGACTGATATGAAAAATCATAGTATAGGCAAGTTCCATCAGGTTGAATAATAATTGCATAATCCCCCCAATCCCATCTTAAATCCAAACCTTGTCTATAAAAATACGCTTTCTCACCTTGAGAGCCTCCTCCGAACAAAACAAATCCATAACTCGGCCAATCCCTAAAATATCCCACCTGAAACCGTACTTTACTTGATTCTCCATACTTATCCACAGCATACCATCGTTCCACACCACCAAATTCAGTTTCAGAAACCATTTTCCCACTTAAAGCTAATTGTCTATCCTTTGGAGTAAATCCGATATACCCCGCACAGGACAAGATAAAGAAAGAAACCACAATTACAAGCAGGAAACCAACTTTATTTAACAAACATTTCATTTTTAATACAACCTTTGTCTATCAATACAAATTTAAATAACCGAAGCTATTAAGTCAAATTACATCTTCTGCCGCGTCACCACTAGCACAGTATTCGGCGACTTGTTCGCGGAGCTTTGTGCCACGGACTTTTCCAAGCAATTCTACGATATCTTCGAGCGGGGCGTCCATAAACGCTTCGGCGCTCTTGTACTTGCTCAGAATCTTGACGCGAGTTTCGTGCCCCACGCCGGGCATCTTGAGCCATTCGACTTCAAGGTCTTTCTTGCGTTTGCTACGCTGGTATGTAATTGCAAATCGGTGCGCCTCGTCGCGAGCATTCTGCAAAAGCTTTAGCGCGGGGCTTGTACGGTGCAGCACAATACTTTTGCGGTCATCGGGAAACACGATTTCTTCGAGGCGTTTAGCAAGCCCAATCAAAGGCAAATCCTTATCGTGACCGAGTTCCTTTAAAATTTGCATTGTGGCATCGACCTGACCTTTACCGCCATCACACACCCACAAATCAGGCATGGGGATTCCTTCATCTTCCAAGCGACGGATACGGCGGGTCATCACTTCGCGCATGCTCGCAAAGTCATCGACACCCGTTACAGTCTTGATAATAAACTTGCGGTAATTACTCTTGTCGGGGCGACCGTTCTTAAACGCAACCAAACTCGCCACCGTATTTGTACCGGACAAATGCGAAATATCCACGCACTCGATGCGGAACGGAGTCTTCTTTAAGCCGAGAACTTTTTGCAATTCAAAAACGCTGCTATCGATTTCGCTATACTTTTGCACTTCGGCGCGCATTTCCACGAGAATCATGTCCGCATTCGCTGCAGCGAGTTTCAAGAACCCGAGCTTTTCGCCGCGCTGCGGATTCGTGAGCACGACCTTGTGATTCGTCTTCGAGGCAAGCGCCTGTTCCATCGATTCGCGTTCCGCCAAATCTTCAGGCAGGGGCACATCCGTCGCAATTTCGCCGGGTATGAATTCCACGTCCATGTACCATTGCACAACCATCTGGCTGAAAATTTCAGTCTCGTCATCTTCGAGCTTACATTCCAAACGATAGTGGCGGCGCCCACAAAGTACACCATTACGGTATTCAAAAATCACCGCGGCGGCCATCGTGCCGTTACGCTTCAGCGAAATCACATCCATGCTGAGGCTTGCATCGGACACGTCTGTTTTTTGGTGTGCGCTCGTCGCCTTGAGCGCCTGAATGGCATCGCGCTTTTTTGCCGCGGTTTCGAAATCCATACGCTCGCTCGCTTCGAGCATTTCGCGTTCCCAGAGATCAATCAGGTCATCGCGTTTACCACCCAGGAGCATTTGAGTCTGCGCCACTTTTTTGCGATACTCTTCGCGGGTTACAAGACCTGCACACGGCGCTTCGCAACGGCCGATGTGATAATTGAGGCAAGGTCGCACGGGGCGATTAATCGGGAGCTTGAGTTTGCACTCCCTGATTTTGAACAACCTAGCAGCAATATCCTGCAACTGGCGGATCATGCGGGAACTCATGTACGGGCCGTAATACAGGCAGCCGTCTTTCTTCACGGAACGGCTCAGGAATAGTCGCGGGAAAGGTTCGTTCACGGAGAACGCCAAATACGGAAAGTGCTTGTCGTCCTTCAATAGCACGTTGTACTTGGGCGTATGCTTGCGAATCAAGTTCGCTTCGAGAATGAGCGCTTCAGTTTCGCTTTCCGTGATAATCCACTCGATGTCGCGGATGTACGGGAGCATCAAAGTGGCCGCCCGGTGACCGGCATGGTCACTCCCGTCGAAATAGCTCGACACGCGGTTCTTGAGGACCTTCGCCTTGCCAATGTAAATGATTTTCCCCTGAGCATTCTTCATGATGTAAACCCCCGGCAAAAGAGGGAGTTCTGCCAGTCGACGCTCAATATGTTCACTTACAGGGATCATGATTTTTAGAAGATAGAATTTTGCTGCGTTTTTACATTTTCTAACAATCTTGCAACATCAAAATTTTATATATCTTACATAGGTAAGATTGCACCCCCCGACATTTTAATATGGAGATAAAATGAATTTTGAAAGCATGAACTTGTTGTCGCAGAAAGTGGAAGGAGTCCTTGGAACGGTCCGCGCCCTGCGTGAAGAAAACGCAAAGCTGAAGCAGCTGCTCGAAGGCGCCAAAGCTCAAACCGAAGACCAGAAGAACCTGTTGGATTCCACCAACGCAAAGATTGCCGACTACGAGGCCGCACTCAATGCAAGAGCCAACCAAGCCGCAGCTCAGGACGAAGCCATCAACGAAAAAAGCCGCGCTATCGACTCCCTGAACGAACAGATTAACGAAAAGAACGGCATTATTGATTCCTTGAACGCTCAAATCAGTGAAAAGAACGGAATCATCGACTCTCTGAACGGACAAGTCGCCGAAAAAGAAAACGCCATCAACTCCAAGAATGAACAAATTAACGAGAAGAATGGTATTATCGATTCCTTGAACGGCCAGATTAACGAAAAGAACGGAATCATCGACTCCCTGAACGGTCAAGTCAACGAAAAGAACAGCATCATTGATTCCCTCAACGGCCAAACCAACGAAAAGAACAGCATTATCGATTCCCTCAACGGTCAGATCAACGAAAAGAACAACATTATCGACGATCTTAACGGCCAGATAAGCGAAAAGAACAATATCATCGATTGCCTGAACGGTCAAGTGGCCGAAAAGAACGATATCATTGACAACCTCAATAATCAAGTTCAGAGCCAGAGCAACGAAATCGCCGAAGCACAAAGCAAGTTCCAGCAGCTTCTCTCCACCATCGAGAACGAACTCGGCACCGAAATCAATCTCAACGAGCCGGCTGCAGAACAGGTCGAGGCCCCTGCAGCACAGCCCGAGAATAAACCGCAAGATGAAAACCCAGACCTGTTCGCGAGCAACGGAGGCTCGCAACCCGGTTTTTTCGGCTAAGGTGGTTGTTGGATAACGATCCATTCGGCGTAGGAATGAAATAATATGGCAAACGAGACACTTAGATCAGTCAGCATTAACGTCGCTCAAGAACGCATCCACATCCGCACGGACCTGCCCGATACGGACTTGAAAGAAATCGTCGATTTCATCGAAAGTCGTCTCGATAATTCCTCGAAATTTAAACTGGAATTGAAGAAGCAGCTCTGTTTACTCGCTGTGGAACTCACTTCTGAAATTGTCGAGTTGCGCAAGCAATTGCGCAAGGCCAAATCATATCACGACCTGATGGACAAGGATATTAGGGAACTTTCGCTCCAGTTGGACGAAGCGCTCCCTAAAGCCGACAACCAAGTTTAAGCTCAAGCGAATACATTTAATACACATAGCATAATCTCGGTATTTTTACCGAGATTTTTTTGCAATTATCCCCTTGTTTTTGGAGTATAAGAAACATATATTATAAGCGGGCATCCCACGGATTTTACACCCGATCTAACAGGAATAAATCAGCTCGTTGCTCTTGTGGTTCAGTTTAGGCGCGCATTGACGCGAAAAACAAATCCCCGAGGCGCTGCTATCATTGTAGATAAGTAGTTTCGAGTGTTCGCACCGTAGGAGATGCCCTTTTTTTTACCCTTTTTTATCGGCGCCAAATATTTATCGGGGCAAAAATGGAAATTTCCGAGAAGCTATCAGAACTTTTAAAAACTGCAGAAGACGAAGACATTTTCGACAAGGCTGTTGCCGGCTACTTACTCCCTGACGGTACAAGCAACATTGTCACACTGAACACCCCAGAAGATACCGTTTTTGACATAGCTTCGCTTACGAAGGTCTGCCCCACTTCGACACTTGCACTTTCGTACATTCTCGAAGGCAAACTTTCCATTGATGCCAAAGTTATCGATTTCATCCCGGAACTCAATACAAACTACCGTGACGAGATTTATATTTCGCACTTGCTCACGCACAGTCTGGATTACCGCGTCCCGATGAAAACGCTCCGAACCCTTTCGCCGGAAGGGATTCTCGATGCACTTTACACGTACCAGTTTGAAGCCGCTCCGGGTACAGTTTTCAACTACGGGAACCCCGCCAGCGTGCTGCTCGGGATTTTGTTGCAAAGACTTACGGGTAAGACTTTGCAAGAGCAGGGAAACGAGAGGTTCTTTACACCTCTCGGCATGACGCGTTCGGGTTACGACCCGCTCACCCGCGTCCCGAAATCAGAAATCGCGGCGACAGAACTCTGCGAGTTCCGCCACCGCGAAATCCAAGGCGAAGTTCATGACGAAAGCGCCTGGGTCCTACAAAAGCTATTCCCCGTCGGCAGTGCCGGCATGTTCAGCTGCGTGCCCGACTTGCTCAAGTTCATAAAGATGATTCTCATGGACGGAAAGTTCGAGGACAAGCAAATCGTCCCCGCCGGAATCCTGGACATCGTAAGCCACAACGCGCTCCCCGATAGCGTTGGCGCCTGCACCGCCCTTGGATGGGAACTGAATGCAAGCAAGTTCATGGGAACAAAAGTCTCGCCGCAAGCTTTCGGAAAAACCGGATTCACGGGCGCAAGCATCGTCGCCGACCCGGACAAGGGGGGTGCCCTCGTGCTACTCAGCAATTTCACCTACCCGCACCGCGAACCGAACGCAGACAGAATTCACGCGTTCAGGGCAGCACTCGCCGACGCATTCTTCGGGGAATTGCCTTAGAAGGTGTTAGGGAGATGCCCGATCAAGTCGGGCATGACAGCTGGGATGACTATATAAAAAAGGCTCGACAATGTCGAGCCTTTTTTGCACACTTGTTATAAGATTAGCGGCCAGCAGCCTTGCGGAGCATTTCCTTGCGCTGGGCTTCAGCAAACATCTTGGCCATTTCCATGCGGTTGTCAAGAATTTCCTTTTTCTTTGTTTCTTCCTTGCAGTTCACGCACTTGGTTGCCGTCGGCACGGCCAAAAGTCTAGCCTTCGGAATCAGCTGGTTGCAAACCTTGCAAATACCAAACGTTCCATTCTTGATACGCTTGAGGGCTTCTTCCAAATAAACAAGATACTTACCTTCGCGAGCAGCCAACGAGAAGTTGGTTTCGAGCGAATTGTAGTCCGTCGCGGAATCAGCGCCATCAGAATCGCCGCCATCACCAGACTGGGATTTTTGGCCCTGGAACACGTTTGCCTTTTCGGACTCGCTCTGGGCGGTCACAAGCTCACGTCTTTTTTCCAAAAGCAGCTCTTCAAAAAACTTAAGATCAGCATCGCTCATCTTTACGGGTTTCTTCTCAGCCATATTAAACTCCTTCTTTGTGAGTTACACTGTGATAAGCACCGCTTTAAATTATCTTTTTTTTACAAAAAAGAACAATTAAAATATTATTTTTTCAAAAAAAATGTTGATAAGTCGGTAAAAAAAAGGAGATGCCCGCACAAGTCGGGCATGACAAGTCTTTACCTAAGATAACGGAATCAGTAAAAACTAATCCCTATTAGCTAAAAAATATCTACGTTAAGCTTGAGCCCGTTCTTTTTCAGGTCCTGAAGCAACACTTTGAAATCCTTCATCAAGGTATCAAAGTCTTCTTTTACCTTGGAAGACTCTTCGAGGAACAATTTTGCCGAACCTTCGCTTTCGTCGAACTTAGACACCAGCGCTACAACAGATTCCTTAGAAACATTTGCTCGGTCCATCAAAGCGCGCACACGATCAATGAGTTCATTTGCCTTCGTTGCACTCTCGCCTCCGCGATCGGACAATTCCTGCAAAGAATGTTCCATTTTTTCGGCGACTTCGTGATAGCTATCGAGCAAGGAATCCACGCTAGATTTCCACTTGCGGACATCGGCCTTTGTCACACGAATAAGTTTCTTACCCTTTTTTGAAACGCGGTCTACACGTTTTCCGATTTCGCCCACAGTAATCGAATCAACAAAACTATTAATCATTTGTTGAAGGTTGTCAATATCCTCGAATACGGCGGCAAGGTTCTTCGTAATTCCAGAAGTTCCCTCGTCGTAAAGTCCACTGACGGTATCACCTTCGGCAACTAGCTTGCTAGAGTTTCCAGTGATGATGCTCATTTCGCGTTCGCCCATAAGGCCAGCCGTCACCAAACGGAATTCCGAATTCACGGGGATTTTTGCATCGGCAAGTACACGAGCCTTCACATAGACTGCTTCATCCGTGAGTTTCACATCAACAATCTCGCCCATAGCAATGCCACGGACACGGACAAGGTTGCCCGGAGAAAGCGTACCGATAGTCTCGTACTTGACCACAAACGAGTAGCGTTTATGGTAAGGGCTTGACGGATGGAAATAATAAGCCGCAAGCCCGCACGAGACCACGAGAATAATAAAGATTAAACTTGCAACAAAATTTTTCTTGATTTTAATCAGCAAACTATTCATAGAAAGACCAGTTCTGCGGATTAAAATCTAGCAAATCATCGGTAAATTCGCCCTTAGCCTTCGCCTTAATCTTTTGCAATAACGACTCGTTGAAATCCTTTGCCACGTTCTGGCCGCTCATTTTCATGAGGGCATTCATCGCAATGACTTCGGAAATCACAGTCATGTTCTTGCCGGGAGCCACAGGGAGCACCACCTTCGGGATGTTCACGCCCATGACGTTTTCTTCCATTTCGTTAAGGCCGGTGCGTTCGTACGAAACATCTTGGCGCCACTGCTGGAGTTCGACAATCATTTCAATCTTTTTCACCTTGCGGATTGCATGAATACCGAACATCGAGCGAATGTCCAAAATGCCAACGCCACGAATTTCCATGTGATGACGGATCAGCGGGTCCGGGCGACCAATAATGGACTTGCCCACATGGCTAATATGAACAACATCGTCAGCCACCATGCGATGCCCACTTTCAACAAGGTCGAGCACACATTCGGACTTACCGACGTTACTATCGCCCACGTAAAGCATGCCCACGCCATAAACATCCACGAGGCTTCCGTGAATAATGGCGTGCGGTGCAAAGAATTCTTCGAGAATTCTCTGGGCCATCTTGAAAAATTCAAAAGTGTGAAGCGTTGTCGAGAACAGCGGGACATGCAAGCGGTTGCACATCGCCTTGAGTTCTTCGTGCGGAGTCTGCGCATGCGTCACGACCCACATCGGGGCACGGAATACAGACAAATTTTCAAAAATTTTCGCACGAGCTTCTGGACCGACAGATTCCAGATAATTCCATTCCGTGTGGCCGACTATTTGAATCTGCTGGGAACTATAAACTTTAGTAAAACCCGCCATGGCAAGGCCAGGGCGGTGAAGTCCGCTTTCTTCGATGCATGATTCCATGTCCTCGTCGGGACAATGCTGCATCATTTGCAAATCTTTGCCGTAGCGGATAAAAAAGTCCCGCACCGGGAAGCGTTCCCGGTGCAGGATTTTTAGATCTTTCAACCTATCAGCCATTACGTCAATTCAGAAATCGGCTGAGCTCTATGATCGTTCTGCTTGTCGTTGGCCTTCTTGAGCTGGACCTTGATACGTTCAAGCGTTACATCAACGGCCTTGCCCATGTTTTCTTCATCGGCAGAAGCAACCACGACGGAACCTGTAATATTGACAGAAATTTCGCAGTGACGCTGGTGTTCGACTTCATGATCAAGAATTACAGAGGCGCTAGTGATATTCGGGTAAAATTTGGCCAATTTGTCCATTTCTTCCTGAATGCGGTCCTGAAGACCAGCCGATGCATTAAAATGACGAGCAGAAAACTGAATATCCATGATAAACCTCCGTATGTTAATGTTACGATTTATTTACGTTTAAAAACATTTTGGAACTTCCGTTCCGCAATTAAAGTATATACATCTTTTTGCGACAAAAGTCCACTACTAAATTGATTTTTATAGAAATAATCGTTCCACTTTGGAATATTCACTACCGTTTACGTTGATTTTTGGGCAGTATTTTCAGCTCTTTTTCGCGGTATTTAGCCACCGTACGGCGAGCCACCTTGATTCCCTGCTTCAAAAGTTCATCGCTGATGTCCTGGTCGGAGAGCGGAGAGGACTTGTCTTCTTCGTCAATGAGCGTCTTGATGGCATCGATAATCTGCGCAGAACCGACTTCTTCGGCATCCGGAGCTGTGCCTTGCTTCACACCTGATGTAAAGAATTGTTTAAGTTCATAGATGCCGTAAGGCGTTTCCACGTACTTTTGGTCGGTCGCACGCTGTACCGTACTCACCGCCAAATGGACATCGTCGGCGACATCCTGGAGAATCATCGGCTTAAGGAATGCGGGGCCGTTTTCGAAAAATCCGCGCTGACGCTTGACAATCGAACGCATCACAAGCTCAATCGTCGAGAAGCGGTTATCGACAGCCTTGATGAGATCATTCGCCTTTGCAAGCTGCGCCTTCACGTATTCCTTGTCCTGCTTCGATGCAGACGGGTCCATGAGAATCGCCTTGTACGTCTGATTGATGCGCAGCGACTTCTGCATCTTGGTCTTGAAGCAAATAACTTCGTAATTGCCCTTCTTTTCGACAACCTTCAAATCCGCATTGATAATGTGCGAATACGAATGTGAAAGTTGGAAGCCTGGGTGCGGGCGCAAACGCGAGAGGCTTGCAACAGCTGCCTTGACTTCGTCGGCGGAGACGTTCAATGCCTTTGCAATTTTTGCATAGCGGAGCTGCAAAAGATTCTCGTATTCTTCTTCGAGAATGCGAATAGCAAGACTCGGGAAATTCGGAATGGCGTATGCCTGGATCAAGAAACATTCACGCTGGTCGCGGGCGCCAATGCCGCTCGGCTTGAAGGACTGCAAAACGTGAACCGCCTCGCGTACCGGGAGACTTGCGTCTTCGAGCTTGAGTTCTCCGCGGAGCACTCGTTCAATCTCGTCGATGTACTTGTCATCGGACTTCACAACCATAGCTTCGGAAGCACTGTCGCGGTTGACATCGCAAAGGAACCCATCATCGTTAATCGAGTTGATGAGGTACTGCACCAACTTGCGGAAATGCTCTTCGGTCACGCCGTTTTCTTGAAGCTGTTCCTGCAATTCACGGGTGCCGTTCCAAAGGCGGAGCTGGTCTTCGAGCTGTTCCTGCAAGCTCTTGCCCACGTCCTTGATCGGGCGGTCCCAATCTTCGTCCGGATCTTTCCCGCCTGAATTCAAATCGTTAAAGGGAGCATCATCGTACGATGTGCCATCGCCCAAATAGCTATCCCAGTTCACATCCGAAGATTCGCCGTCGAGGTAACTGCTATCGACATCGGCGGTATCGTCCAAGGAACCGCGAGCCATGTCCTCGATATCATCAGGATATTCATCTGAATCCGCACGCGGGTCAAGTTCTTCCGGGTCCTTGTCGACGGGAACTTCCTGATCGTCAAAGTCGCCATCGTCCACTTCCAAAAGCGGGTTGACTTCGACTTCTTCCTTGATGGCGGTTTCCAGTTCCTGCGAAGTTTTCTGAAGCATTTTCACAGACTGGAGAAGCGCAGGAGATAGCGTCTGCTCCTGCGTCTGTCCAATATTTGCCTGCATTCCAAGATTCATAAAAACTCCTAATCCAAACGGAAAGAATCACCGAGATAAATGCGACGCGCTTCCGGGTCTTCAGCCAAATGCTGCGAAGAACCTTCGGTAAGCACCTGGCTCTTGTACATAATATAGGCACGGTCGGTAATCGAAAGCGTTTCGCGCACGTTATGGTCGGTAATGAGAACGCCCATGCCGCGATCCTTGAGTTCCGAAATGATAGACTGGATGTCGGCAACGGCAATCGGGTCAATGCCCGCAAAAGGTTCATCGAGCAAGAGGAACGACGGGTCGCTTGCAAGTGCACGTGCAATTTCCAAACGGCGGCGTTCGCCACCGGAGCAACTCATAGACTTTGTTTTGCGGATGTGCGTAATCTTGAATTCTTCAAGGAGCTGTTCCAACTTCTTTTTGCGCTCGGCACGTTTCATGTCTTGCGTTTCGAGAATCGCCATAATGTTATCTTCAACAGAAAGTTTGCGGAAGATAGACGCTTCTTGCGGGAGGTAGCCCACGCCGAGACGGGCACGCTTGTACATCGGCTTGTCCGTCATCTCGATATCGTCCAAAAAGATGTGGCCTGCATCCGGGCGGACCATGCCCACAATCATATAGAACGTGGTTGTTTTTCCGGCACCGTTCGGACCAAGAAGGCCGACGATTTCGCCCTGCGAAACTTGAATGGAGACATCGCTCACCACCTGACGGTGGCCATAAATCTTGCGCAGTTTGTCGGTGCGTATTGTGCTGACCAAATTTTTCACTGTGCTTCCTCCGTTTTCGCAGTTTCGCCCGTTTTCGCAGCCTCTTCAGCCTGCTTCGCCTTGTTCTTACGACGGAAAAGGTTTCTCAGTTTTCCATCGTTGACCGCTTTTTTAACTTCCGCCGAATCCGCTTTTATCGAACTTTTTTTCGCATTCGGTTCATTTTTCGAAAGCGAATCCAGTTTTGCGAGAGAATCTCTCTTGGCGTTTTCCTTGATGCGGTTCGCTTTTTCCAAATCGATGTATCGCCCGCTCGCGTTCGTTTTGCGACCCATGAGTCTGAGCGACTTCACGGCATTTTTCTGCGCATCGAACAAGATATGGATGGTATCGCCGGTCGCTTCGTTTTTGCCAGAAACAGTCCTATCTTTTTTCACATAAAAGTAAGTGCTCTGCGCCTTGCCCGAAACAACAGCCCTATCCATGCGGCCTTTTTTAAAATACAAATCTAGGCGGTCGCCGTCCATCAAATTTCGATAGTCTTTTAAATCCGTCTCGTAGAAAAATCCCTTAGCGTTCAAGTTCACGTAAAGGCGTTCAATTTTTCCTTTTTTAAATTCGCAGTAGAGCGTGTCGCCAAAAGCTTCGGTCACGTTGCCGGGATTACCGCGTTTGGGCGCTTCGTTCTGGATGCCGTGAGCATTGCGGATTACAAGTGCGGACTTGAGCATTTTGCCCGTTTCGTCGAGCACAAGGAAAATGGAATCGCCCGTGAGGTGATAATTCTTCATGTCGCAAGTCGGGTGGCCCTTCATGCTGAGCCAGTTATCTTTGCGATTAAAGTAACCCGTATCGCAAGTGACGACCAAGTCTTTTTGCGTGAGCTTCACATCTTGATAGGCTTGCGCAAAACTGTTCTTCTTGTCGAAAATAAGGGAACGCGATGAAATCGTCACCGTGTCCACGCTCCCGTCTTTTTGCTTTTCGTACTGGTAAAGGCGTGGCGACATCGGGATTGTCACGATGTCCTCCTTGCGGTCGTACTTGAGGTATTGCCCTGTCATGAGGTAATTGCCCGCGGAATCACCTGCGCTCACTTCGCCGGAGGCGATTGCAATTTCGCTCTTTCTCTGGTAAGAACCATTCCTAGCACGGACAAAACCGGACGGGTGCGTGAAGAGGAATCCGCCGCCACATTCAACCGTTTCGCTGTTGCGGTTCCAAGAAGCGCGCTGCGTTCTGAAAGCGACACTATCGTGAACAAAGTGGACGTTACCAGTCAAGATAAGCGTACCGCGTTTGCGCGCGACTTCGAGATTGTCGGCGTGGTACATGATAAGCGGCGACGACTGCGCAAAAGCAAGGGCCGCGGTAAACAACAAAAGGGAGATGCCAGCGCAAATTCGACGAGAATTGCCGCATGCCGAGAGGATGGCGAACTGTTTAAAAAGCTTCGTCATTTGGCCGCTCCCGAATTTGATTTAGGGAGGAGCTTCTGCTGAATTGCGGCGGGATTCTGAGCTGCAGGACGTGGCGGAGCAACAGGCTTCGGACTCTGCGAAGGTGACGAAGTGGGCTTGACCGGAGTGGGCTTTGCAGCCGGAGCAGGCTTAGCCACTGGAGCTGCCTGCGAAGAAGAAGATGGCGGAGCGTTCAAACGTTCAGCCTCGGCCTGTCGTTTGTCTTCATCCTTCATGCGCTTGGCGGCATCCTGGAAAATGCCCGTGACATTCGAAAGAATTTTCCAGTTGTCGAACTGCGCATCGCTTTCAAAACCTACCCCTTGCAACACGTCGCCATCTTCGGACACGACGCGCACATAACTAGCGGTTCTGACCAAATTATCTTTCTTGTTCCAAAGGAGCGAATCTGCACGGACCGAAGCGCCCTTGGGAGTCAATGCATAAACGTGACCATAAGCGTAAACGTACGTGAACGTCATGTCGAGACTGCCGGAGTCCGCACGCAAGAACGCCACACGCTCGCCGATGGAATCGTAAATGTCCACGAACACCGGACGCACGGTCACGATTTCTTTGTCAGCCCAGCGTTCGAGATAAGCGGTTTTGAGGCGCCAGTTGAGCACACCCTTGTCGTAACTGTCGAGAAGGGTCGTATCGGTAAAGAGCATCTGCGGGCGCTCGACGCGAATCCAAGGTTTGGGTTCTTCGATTTCTTCGCAACCGAGGAAAAATACCGCCAAAATGGCACAAGCAAGAACGCCCCACAAGCGAGAAGCTTTGCGGGATGCTTTACGAGATGCGTGGGACGCATAACGAGACGTCGCCGGGCAAGATGCCGGCGCAAGAGCATTCTTTATGTTCTGCAAAAATTGTGCCACAAACACAAATTACAAATATAAAAGCACGTTATTTAGGGTTTTCACGGAAATTTGAGGGAATTTGGGCGATTTTCCTCGTGACAAGCTCCATTTCTGCAGGACTCAATCCGAGATATTCGTCAACATCCCCTACTTTCCACCCTTTCTTTTCCAACTTTTGTTTCTTTAATTTGTCCATAAGTTAAAGGATCTCTCATTTCAGTCATTTTCTATTTTCTTTCGTTCCACTTCTAGCTGAATTTCCGACTGAAGAAATTCTGCGTATTCCTTTTCAAAAGCCATCTTCTGTTTCAGGTCAGACATAACCCTTTCAAAAGTTGATTTCATCTTTTTCATAACAGACGCACTCCTCATACTAAAAGTATCATCCCTTTAATGTGGAGTCAAGGGAGCGATTTTCAAGAGATAACCAAAACATTCATTACAGCCAATATCAAAAGTATTGATTTGTAATGACATTTATAGTATATTTAATAAAAAAAAGGAGTCGAACATGGCGACATTGCAATTAAGAGTAGATGATGAATTGAAGAAAAAGTCAGACGACTTGTTCCAATCGTTGGGTTTGGACACATCCACCGCTATTCGCATTTTTTTGACATTCGCTATCGAAAAGAACGGCATACCTTTCGATGTACGCCACGCCCCTGAAGATTTATCTCTTGAAAAGGCAATTAGCGATACACGGAAGCAAGAAAATCTGCACGGGCCCTATTCATCTGCACAAGAAGCCGTAGCCTCCATGCTGGAGGATTAAGTTTGTACCAAATCAAATACACCAACAGAATGAAGCACGATGTCAAGACCATGCAAAAACGTGGCAAGGATTTAAATAAGCTCGTCACAGTCCTTGACAAACTATCTAAAAACATTCCTCTTCCTCCCAAATGCCACGACCATCAACTAGTTGGCAGTCTGAAGGACTTTAGAGAATGCCACATTGAACCCGATTGGCTTTTGATGTACCAAATAATCAACGACGAACTAATCCTTTCCGCTACCGCAACAGGAACACACGCTGATTTGTTTGGGAAATAACACAATAAAGAAAAAAGGACTGCGCGGGGGCAGTCCTTTTGAAATGTTACTGGATCCTTCACTTCGTTCAGGATAACGCTAAAAAAAGGCGACCCCGGCACAGTGGCCGGGGCGACATTGCAAAGGCGAGAGCCTTTGTTACTTAGCCTTCGCGGCCGAGCATGAATGCTTTCTTGTTGCCTTCGTGGAACTTTTCAGCGAAGAGCTTGTTCAAAGCGACGGTCCACTGATCGACAGTGAAGTCGAAGTACTTGGAGAGCTTGCCGAGCATGGCGACATTCAAAGCCTTTACGTTTTCGAGCTTCGAAACATCGATATCAGCCGGAGTGAGGAGCACGCCACCCTGCTTCATGTAGGCTTCGTTCACGACAACCTGCGTTTCGTCAAAGACGACGAGGTAGTCGGCTTCGCCGCACGGGATCATCGGGGACTGCACTTCTTCATCTTTTGCAAAGCGCACGTCAGAAGCGATGGAACCGCCGCGCTGGCTCATGCCATGGACTTCGGCTTTTTTCACATCGTAACCTTGTTCGAAAACGAGTTCGGCCATCACGTCACTAGCCTTGATAACACCTGTGCCACCGAGGCCTGCAAATTTAACGTTCATTACGCTCATAATTATTCAACCTCTCTATTAAAAGTTATTGTTCTTCTTGGCAGCGGCTTCTGCTTCGGCGAGGGCCTTTTCGGCCTTTTCCTTGTTCGCCTTGTCCCAGGCAAGAATGCTCTTGAGGGCGAGAATGCAGGGGCTCTTAGCGACGATCAAAGTGAGTTCGTCCTTTTCGAGGGATTCCTTCACGAGGCGCTTGAATTCTTCCGGTTCCTTGACCTGGTTCACTTCGTAGACGTTGTCGAAACCGGCGACCTTTGCAACTTCCTTGTAGTCAATCTTGTATGCCGGAGAGTGGTCGAGGTGACGGCCCGTACCCGGGTGTTCCTGCTGACCGGTCATAGCAGTAATGCTGTTGTCGAGAATGATAACGACATGGCCAGTTTCCGGACGGTTGTAACCAGCTTCCACAAGGCCGGTGATGCCGCTGTGAACAAACGTAGAGTCGCCAATGACGGAGACAACGCGCTTTGCCTGTTCGCGCGGGAGCACATTGCGGAGGCCGATACCCATACCGATAGCGGCCCCCATGTCAATCATGTAGTCCATGGCGCTGATGGGCGGGAGAGCGGCGAGCGTGTAGCAGCCGATGTCACCGGAAACGATGCAGTCGAGTTCCTTGAGAACTGCGAAGGAGCTGCGATGCGGGCAGCCCGGGCAGAGCATAGGCGGCTTACCCTTGACCGGAACCGGATCCGGGTTCTTGTCGCCTGCGATAATGCGGCGGACGCGGTTCACGTCGAGTTCACCAAAGCGGAAAATCGGGTCAAACTTGCTTTCGCACTGGATGCCTGCGGCCTTGATGTTTTCAGCAAGCCACGGGTCGTTTTCTTCGATGACCATGAGGCGCTTGCCTTCGAACTTCTTCGCGAAATCCTTGATGAGCTGCATCGGAAGCGGATAAGTCATACCGAGCTTGAGGATGCTTGCTTCCGGGGCGGCTTCGCGGACGTGGTGGTAGCTAATGCCGCTCACGATGATACCGAAGTCTGCGCTGCGCATTTCGACCTTGTTCGGGCCTTCGGCAACGTTCCAGGCTTCCATTTCGTCCATCTTGGCGCGGAGGCGACGGCCAGCCGGCTTCGAGAAGCCCGGCACCATCACGTGCTGGGCGATATTGCGTTCAAAGTTCGGCACCATTGCCGGGAGTTCTTCCTTCGGCACGACGATGGACTTGGAATGGTCCACGCGGGTGGTCATGCGGAGGATGACAGGAATCTTGAACTTTTCGCTCGTCTGCATGGCGATGCGGAAGAAGTCGTAGGCTTCCTGGGAGTTGGACGGTTCGAACATCGGGCAAACGGATGCCTTAGCGTGGTTACGCGTATCCTGTTCGTTTTGGGAGCTGCCCTGACCCGGGTCATCGGCAACAATCCACACCATGCCGCCATCGACACCCGTGTAAGTTGCAGTATAGAGAACATCACTTGCCACATTCAAGCCAACCATCTTCATGGTGACAACACTGCGGGCATGTCCAAAAGCGGCACCGAGAGCGACTTCGGCAGCGACCTTTTCGTTCGGAGCCCACTGGGCATAGCCACCCAGTTCAGAGTAATCTTCCAAGATTTCGGTGGACGGAGTTCCCGGATAACCTGCGGCAAGCTGCACATTGCAATGACGCATGGAAAGGGAAATGGCTTCGTTACCCGAAATCAGCATCTTTTTCGCATTTGGATCAAAAGCTGGCATGATATTCCTTTTTTGTTTTAATCGTTTTTTAAACGAACGCAAATATAGAAAAAAACTATTTTGCGCATCCTTGGCACGGACTTCAAGAAACGCGAAAACAAGAAGTAATTTTTTGTTATATATTATTAAGGTTTTAACTATGTATAAAACTCCGAAAAAGGAGATGCCCGAACAAGTCGGGCATGACAAGTTTAGGATTAAAAAAAGAGGAATAAAATGATTGTTTCAGATTTTAGCGAAAGCATTAAGTTCGTTGGGGTGGATGACCGCGAGATTGATTTATTTGAGGGGCAGTACAAGGTTCCTGACGGAGTTTCGTACAATTCCTATGTGATTTTTGACGAGAAGATTGCGGTCACGGATTCCGTAGACGCACACAAAGTAAGTGAATGGTTGACAAATGTTGAAAATGCATTGCAGGGTAAAACACCCGACTATCTGATTGTCCACCATTTGGAACCCGACCACGCTGGCGGTTTTCTCGATTTCATCAAGAAGTACCCGGACGCCACTATCGCAGCATCAGCAAAAGCGCTTGCGTTCATTCCGCAGTTTGTCAAACTCCCGGAAGGTACAAAGACGCTCACGCTCAAGGATGGCGACACTCTTTCGCTCGGCAAGCACACGCTAAAGTTTATCGCAGCCCCGATGGTCCACTGGCCCGAAGTCTTGCTCAGCTATGACGAATCCGAAAAGATTCTGTTCTCCGCTGACGCATTCGGCACGTTCGGGCTCTCCGGTAAACTCGGCGAAGACTGGGTGAGCGAAGCGAGACGCTACTACATCAATATCGTCGGGAAATACGGCATGCAGGTGCAGAACGTCTTGAAAAAACTCGCCGGCATCGAAGTCAAGACAATCTGCCCATTGCACGGTCCGGTTCTTACAGACAATTTAAGTTTTTACATTGACAAGTACAACACCTGGAGCAGCTATACGCCAGAAACGCAGGGCGTGTTTGTCGCCTACGCAGGCGTTTACGGCCACACGGCAGAAGCCGCGAAGAAGCTCGTCGAATCGCTCCGCGAAAAAGGCGTTGACGTGACGATTATGGATTTAGCCCGCACATATTCTTCGGAAACAGTCGCACAGGCATTCCGCTACAGCCATCTCGCCGTATGCGCGACAACGCTTGACGCCGGGCTCTTCCCCGCTGCCGAAAAGTTCCTCACGCACATCAAGGCGAAAAACTACAGCAACCGCAAAGTGGGCATTGTCGAAAACGGCACTTGGGCTCCGATGGCAGCAAAGAAAATGCACGAGATTCTCGACACGCTCAAGAACGTGACATTCTGCGAAACAACGGTCTCGCTCAAGTCCGCACTTGACGAAACGTCATCCGCGAAGCTTGAAGAACTTGCTGTAGAATTCGCAAAGGATTTGGGGAAAGCGTAGTCAAAGACAACCCGTGCGAGGTGACATGTTGCAAAAAAAGTCGGCGGAAGCCGACTTTTTCGTTTTCAGAGCAGAAGGAAGTAAAAGTTATTCCTTGTCGGCCTTGACATCGGTCCATTTGGCGTTATTGCCGATGTTGCGGATGAGGCGGAAACCGCCGGAATAACCTGTATATCGATCCTCAGAACGATAACTATAGTTTATCCTTTTCCAATCGTGAAAAAGGCCTCCACCCTTCAAACAAGACGGACAATCCCTACCTTTTTTTAAACAGTATGGACAGTCGTTTCGGTAACATTCTATATCTTCCTCATGTCTATTATCTATAACTACTGTTATCATTAAACCTTCAACAATAGGTCTTAACCAATTGTGATCTTCTAAAAGAACGTGTTCTTCCACCAAGCCCAAAACATCATACAGGCCATAACCATTAGGGAGTAATTGACCTACTGGTTCTGTTTTTACATGTTCCTTATATTTGGCAAATCTTGCATATTTCGTAACGTCTTTTATTTTAGCGGAATTATTGCACCAAGGCTTGGCCTTTTTTTCTCCACCGCGAGCAAGCATCATCCATTCGTCATAATACGGTAGCCGGTAACCATCAGAAGTTGAATCAGCGCTAACATGAATTGCTTTTTCTTCATGATTGGAAAAATCATAAGACATAATGATATATTGATGCAATGGCCCTTTGCGTTGTTTAGTAGACTCACGATAGTATATTGCAACATATTGATATCGCGGATTGATTATTGAATCGTCATATTCACCTGATTCAGGTTCAATTATTTTTATATATCTATCTTTAGTCGCAGAAAAATTATAATATGGCTTCAATCCTTCTCGAATGCTGCGCGCATTGGCATACTTCATTGCCATATACAAAGAAATCATATTTGCCGCAGAATCATGGGCATCGCATTTTTCGTTACGCATGCTGGACTTTTTTCTTTCTGACCATTCTTTTTCAATCTGATGATCCTTTGGATTTAAGGGAATTTCATCCCACATTAATTGAGTGATTTCGCAATTGGTAACCGGGTATTCATCTACTAGATAAGTTCCTGTAACAGACACCGTCTTTGTGTCAGACGCATGCATTTGACGACGGTCATTACCATATAAAGTTTCTTCATTTTTGAAGTTCAAATACTTCATGCCGACTACTAGATTAATTTTATAGGCACTGTCAGAATCAAAAAACTTCACATTAATTGAGTTGACACCGACAAGCGTCGGAACCTGGATTTTCAGGCACGAATCATTGAGAATTTCGGTATCCAACGAGGTTTCCCACATGTGGACTTTCGAATCAATGCAAATTTTGAGGGAATCGTTCTTTTCGACCTCGAGCCATGTTTCGGCTTTTAATGAACTGCGATTTAAAGAAATATACTTCACCTTATCTGAACATGCTGTACAAAACAATGAGCAAGCAATGCAAAGGAAAATACATAAAATCGATATTTTTATTTTCAAGATATTCATCAATGTCAAACCTTCAACTATTCGAGCAAATCATAGTAAAATCTATCCGTAGACTTTTTAATGCACAAGACAACGGCATCATCGAAATTTCCGATATCATTTTCGTTTTTCGAAAACAGCAACGGCTTGCCTTTTGAATTTGTCATCGTCTGGAATACATAAAAACCATCTTCTTCGCCATTTCTATAAAGCACGAAATTCACCGGTTTAAAATCGTATGGAGTCTTGTCTTCTTTTCGCATAGACAAGCGAATTTTCAACGAGTCGTACTCGGTCATGGAACTTTTAATCACATAGGCCTTGATGACTCTCGACAAACGTCTATTTATAAGCGTCGATCTTTCCAAAGCAGAGGGAATAGAATCCATCAATGGTATTTTAGGATATATGGGATTTACAAATCCATTTTCGCTAAGTTCACCATACACAATACCGGAGAACGTCACGGGAATGGATTCCGTCAGCAATACTTTTTCTTCACTAGAATTTTTATCCGAGCATGCAACGCATAAAATAACATATAACGACAATACTACGGTTTTCAAGATATTCATACAAACACCTCCCAAATTGATTTTATAAAAGCAACCTACAAAATCAAACTCAAGAGATGTGACGTTCTAAATGAATTAGTATGTAAAATAAAATTGTGTTTTTTTCGTTTTACAAGATGGTGACCCCGCAACAAAGTGCGGGGTGACAATGAGAAAGTGTGTTGCATGACAAGATGCAAAAAAAGTCGGCGGAGGCCGACTTTTCATTAAACAATGTGACTGGATCCTTCAACCCTTACGGGTTTCAGGATGACAAATTTCATAGATTGCTTCGTCGCTTTGCTCCTCGCAATGACGTTTGTAGCTTTGCTCGTGGCAGGCTTGCTTTGCTCCTCGCAATGACGTTAGCAGGGACGTTCGCTAATTACTTCTTGCTGGCGAGTTCGTCTTCGAGTTTCTTGTTGCGGCTGTCCTGCATTTCGCAGATGTTCTTGAGATTGTTGATTTCTGCGTTCTGCTTGGCCACCTGATCCTTGAGGTCTTCGCACTTGGCGGCGTAGGTCTGTTCGGATTCGATGCGGCTGTTCAGCTCTTTGCGGAGGCTGTCCACGGAATTGCGGAGCTTTTCGACGGCATCGTCGGCATCCTTGATAACCGGATTATCGCAAGTTTCGTTTTCATCGCAAGAACAGCACTTAAAAAACTTCTTTGTAATCGCAACTGTCGCAGCAGCACCGAGAATGGCACCGACTAAAAAGCTATTCGTTTTCATGGTCAAACTCCTTGTAATTAAATCCACCTAATAATATCCATTCTAAGAACGTAAAAGTCAAGAATTTTTTAGAAAAACGCCTTTTTTTTCGAGAAAAAATCGCCATTATCGCCAAATGTTTATACAAGAAATAATGGTTTCTATCGCCTTCGGCTCCAGAATGACAGGTCAAGGATAACGGTTCCAGCATGACATTGCAAAATGATTATAAAATTCTTATATTGCATGTGGGGTTTATAGGTGCATATGGCCAATCCGCTTTATTCAGTTCTTTCATTTACTTGTGCTCTCGTCTTGCTGATTTTCATGAATCAGTTCAAGTTGGTATTGGACAAAAGCGAAAAAACCGACAAGGACTTTTCACGGCTTTCGTACTGGGTGACCTTCTTCTGCCTTCAAGACGGCGTTTGGGGCCTTTTCGGTAGCGGCACCATTTTCAACATCGAATACTTTTTCATTTCGTCATCCATTTCACACGCGGCAGCGGCAATACTCGCCTACATCTGGCTGAGCTATATCCTCAATTTTATCAATATCGAACGCGACAAGGCAATCCCGGCCAAGATGCTTTCGATTTCGCTTGTCTTGTTCCAGCTTGTATTACTCGTAATAAATTACAGGTCCAGGTTCATTTTCGACGTTTCTGCCGAAGGCGTTTATATTGTACGTGCAGGCAGGAACCTCCTCTACTACAGCCAATATTTCACGTTCTTCGTCATCGGTCTTTTTACAGCATACAGGATTGCGAGTGCAAAAAACGTCGGCACACGACGTCACTACGCTGCGGGTTTTTTATTTATTCTCGCCCCCGTCCTTTGCGGTCTGCTCCAGAAAGTGTATATCCTCGCTCCTTGCGACTCTATCGGATTCATGCTCGGTTGCTGCACAATCTATGCATTCTTCATTTCAAAAATCAGCAGGAACAGAGACCTTTCGCAAAGGGCTGTCATCATCTCCGGACTCTCCGCCGACTATGACTTGGTCGTGTACGTGAACACGGCCAAAAAACAAGCCAAGTATTTCCAGGTGAGCGAAAAGTTCGCCCCCCTTCTTTGGGAAGGCCGCAATTCATCGGATCCCAAGAGCTTTGACGACCTGATGAGACGCATTTACGTTCCCAACGAGTTTAGCGAATTTATTGAAAAATCGACCCTCGACAAGTGCATCGATATCTTGCAGACGGCCCCTTACTACACGATTCCATTCCTTGCAAATATTGACGAACGCACGGAACACTACCGCTTAAAAATTGCAAGCGACAAGAGCAATTCACAAGCTTTTATTGTCGGTATTACGAACGTCGAAGAAGAACACCGCCTCGAAGAAACCGCCCAAAAGTTAAGAAAGGACCTCCAGCATACAAAGCTTATCGCGAACAAGGACCCGCTCACAGGAATCGGGAGCGCCGCCGCATTCAAGGTCAAATGTAATCTTATCGACAATCAAATTAAGCAAGGGCACAAAATCAGGTTCGCTATTGTAGAATGCGACGTAAACGACTTGAAATACATGAACGACAACTTCGGACACGACATGGGTAACGAATACCTCAAGAATTGTTGCAAGGTTTTCTGCAATGTGTTTAGCCACAGCCCCGTATTCCGCATCGGTGGCGACGAATTTGTCATCATCCTTTACGATACTCAATACGAACAACGTACTGAATTATTCGAAAAGCTCAGAACATCCGTCAATCTCAAGTCAAAATCCCCGAAAGAACGTATTTCGTTTGCAGCGGGAATGGCAGACTACAGCAGTCAAATTGACGAAAGCGTAAAGGACGTGCTCAAACGCGCGGATACCTTTATGTACATCGACAAGAGCAAAATGAAAAAAGGACGTTAAGAAAAAACCCCGAGTCGAATGACTCGGGGCTTTTCAGCGGGAAGAGCGAGATTCGAACTCGCGATAGGATTAAGTCCTATACGTCCTTAGCAGGGACGCGCCTTCGGCCAACTCGGCCATCTTCCCATCTTGGGGACACTAATTTTAAAAAATTTTCAGCAAATTTTCAAGGGGTAAGAGCCAATTTCGTTGTTTTTCCTTGCAAATAAGCGTATTTTTTACATGATGAGTCCCATTTCACAGGACACACCCCAAAAACTTTTATATCTTGTAAGTCGTTAACAGTCAATAAGTTACGTAAAATATGAATAAGTTTGTCAAAATTACAGTTGCTTTCTTTCTCGTAGCCTTGATATGCTACATTCCCTTTTATATTGTCGTGTTCAAAATCCTCCCCGAACGCGACCCGGACAACCTTTTCAACCGCACGACCATTTTGCAGGTGCTCTCGGGCGAAACCCGCGTTTTCTATGAAGACGGTGAAAACCTGTTGGGAGCCTTCTTTGACGCAAACCACCGTGTTTACGTCCCCTACGGCGATATTCCGGTAAACCTCATTAACGCCCTTATTGCAGCCGAAGACTCCCGTTACTGGACCCACAACGGCTACGACCTCAAGGGATTCATGCGCGCCATGGTCAACAACGTCAAATCCGGAAGGATGAGCCAAGGCGGTTCCTCGCTTACGCAGCAGGCCGTCAAGAACATTTTTGGCCGCGAAGAACGTAGCGTCAAGGAAAAGCTGAAGGAATTCTTGAACGCGCTCCGCATGGAAAAGCATTTTTCCAAGGAAGACATCCTGGAATTCTACCTGAACCAGTTCCACGTTTCGGGTACGGGTAAAGGCGTTGCCATTGCAGCTCAATACTTCTTCAACAAGGAACTCAAGGACCTGACGCTTGCCGAATGCGCATTCATCGCAGGCTCGGTCAAGGGCCCGTTCAACTACGACCCGTTCATCCAGCGCACCGAAGAACGCAGGCAGAAAGCTCTCGAACGCGGAGAAGCACGACTCAAGTACGTGCTCGGACGCATGGTCGAAGAAGGCTACATCGAACAGGCCGACATGGACGCGGCACTTGCAAAGCCATTGGAATTTAACCACGGCAACTTCCGCTTTACCATGAGCACAACGCTCGAACGCTTGGAAGAACGCCTCGACAGCGACTTTTTCCACGAACTTTTCCAGCAGGAAGGCATCGAGGACTGGCGTAAGGCACAGCTCGAAATCACGACAACTTTGAATGCCAAGTCGCAAGATGCTGCCAAGCGCGCATTGCAGACAAACATCAGCAACCTGCAATTGCAACTCGGCGGTTTTGTACTCCCCAAGGCTCAATTTGCAAACCGCGCCCGCAACGCCCGCAAAGGCGACTACCTGTACGGCGCCGTGGATAGCGTATTCTACGATACTACCGGCAGGCTCCAATCGCTCAAGCTCAACTTCGGACAGCTCAAGGGCATTGTCACGGAACAGGCGGTCAACGATTTTGCAAAACTCGCCGGCGGCGATGTGAACAAGATTCTCGCGACCCAGCTCAAGCCGGGCGCCATTCTCCTCGTGAGCATTATCGACGAAACTCCGATCGATGGTTACGCTCCGTGCAAAATCGAAACGGAACCGGTACTGCAAGGCGCCCTGGTCGCCATCCAGAACGGCAAGGTGCTCGCCAGCCAAGGCGGGTTCCATAACACCGGATTTGACCGTAGCTTCAAGGCTCTCCGCCAGCTCGGTTCTAGCTGGAAGCCGATTCTTTACGCACTAGCTCTCAAGTACCACTGGAACTACCTCGACAATCTCGAAAACGAATTCAACGCATTCCAATACGGCAACCAGTTCTACTTCCCGCGCCCGGACCACAAGAACAAGGGTGACGTTGTAAGCATCGCTTGGGCTGCCACGCGTTCTGAAAACATTGCAAGTATTTGGCTTCTGGAACATCTTTTAGACAAACTCTCCGACAAGGAATTCGAGGACGTTGCCCGCGAAAACGGTTTTGCCCGCGAACCTGGCGAAGAACGTATCAAGTTTGTTGAACGACTGCGCGACAAGTACGGTCTCATGATGAAAGAAGAAGTCAAGCGTGAAATCGAATTCACGAAGGCACGCGACGCACTTGTAGAGCGTTACATGAACGATGGCAAGATTTTGCAGGCTCGCGCCGTGCAGAATTTGCGTTACGGCATGTTCAACGACATCGGGCTAAAACAAGCAAAGAGAGACCCGAAGATTACAAAGTATGTCAACCACAACTTTAAACGTTATTCTGAAATTTGGCGCGCCCGTGAAATTCAGGAACTCGACCCTGATGAATCTGTAAACTTGCAGCCGCTTGATTCCGTGCAACTTATAGACAACTTCACACTTGCAGACTTTAAGCGCTTGAACGCCATGATTGAGCCTGTAGACAGCGATGCCGATTACTACGACATGGCTCATTTGCGTTACTGGCCGGATTACCGCCGTGCACTCTCGATGGCCGACTACGCACGCTTTGCAAATGAAATCGGTATCCGTCAAAAGTTGCAAAGAGTGTTCAGTATGCCGCTCGGCGTAAACGACATTACGCTTGCAGAAATCAGCACCGCCTACCAGACCATTCTCACCGGTAAAATTTTCAAATGCAAGGATGCTGATTGGACGGAACCCTGCTTTATCAAGGAAATCCGCAACCGCGATGGACGCGTCATCTTTAGAAACAAGATGGAATCGAAAGTTGTGCTCGACGACACTGTAACGACTCAAGTCGGCGTCATGTTGCGCTCCGTATTTACGAATGGTACGGCTCATAGCCAGCTTTCGGCACTCAGCATCAAGAATCCCGAAGGCGCTTCCAAGCTCCGCTTCCCGGTAATGGGCAAGACGGGTACAACAAACGATTACAGGAACGTGGCTTTCTTGGGCGCGCTCCCGACATACGTCAAGGAAAAGAACGGCGTAGCACTGGATAGCGTTATTGCTATCGGAAGCTATGTAGGCTTTGACGATAACAAACCTTTGAAATCGGGACGTACACGTATTGCAGGTGCTTCGGGTGGCCTTCCGCAATGGGCTGCATTTGCAAAAGAAGAAATGGACATTCTCGGGCTCCCGAAACAGATTGACTTCCTAGACATTTCGATGCTCGCCACAGGCGAAGTTCCGCTGATGCTGACAAACGAACGCGGAGAACTCACAGTTGACCCGATGACAGGTGAAGCTTTGGTGAACGGCGAAAAAGGTCGCCCGCTCCCGTGGCTTGACGTTCCGGGATTCACGCCGCCGCAAGTGCAAAAGATTGCCGCAGAAACTATTGCAAAGTCGGGAATTGTCGTAAGCTTGCCGATGCCGCAAACAAGCACGCCTCCGCAAACGGGAACCGCAACAGATTCCACAGCGAAAGCACAGGGAACCGCTCCCAGCGTGGCACAGCCCGCTACTGCCCAGCAGACTCAGCAAGCAATCCCTGCTGATGCAAGGCCTGTTTCCGAAGTCATGAAGGCCGATTCTATCAAGCGCGCCACAGAAGAAGCGGCCACAACACAGCCGAAGCCCGCAACCCCAGCGCCAAGCGTAGCTCCGCAGCAAGGAACAGCGCAAGTCGTTACGGTTCCGCAAACGGTCAAGGAGATTCAGCCGCCCAAGCCGCAAGCCGCCATGCCCAAGGATGACGACTGGGATTTGCCGGAAAACTTCAACAGCAAAAATGCATTTGTTCCTATCGAAGTTGATACAGAATAGAATAATCGAAAATGTAATGAAATTACATTCTATTCTCACAAAAATGGCCATTAGAGCTCAATAAAGGCAAAACGGAGCCCTAAGCCACAAAAACCTAAATAAAGCCCCCCGGTGACACGAATCACGGGGGTTTTATTGTACTGCAATTCTACATATATATTTCTGGTTACCCTAAAAAAAGAGGTAGCCAAAATGAATTTCTTGAAGAATATCCTTTTCGTATTCTTACTAACAAGTTCACTCATTTGCAGTGCAAATGCTGCACAAAATTCCTCAACATTTTCCAAGTTCGAATCTAAATTCGACAACATTGATTTTTATAAAAATATCGTTGCAAATAAAAGTAGCGATACAGAAGCCGAGCCCGGTAAAGATGGCATAATTCTTGGAAGTGGCCTCACCGTTTTCGGGATTTTGTGTTTCATGTCTGCAACAAGCCCGAACGAATCCAAGGACAAATCGAACAAGAAATCCAAAGAACGCATTGGCGATGCTGTGGGCGAAGCTGTAGAAGCCGGCAAGTTGACGTTCATGGGCGTCATTTGCACGCTAATCGGGCTACCTATTTTAATATACAATGGATATAAATACAGTCAGCAGGCACAAGAAAAGACGTAATAAAACATCCGGAATTTTCTATCTTTTGGATAGAACTTTTTCGGAGCGTTTCATGTCTAAATCAACTATTTTCGTTCAGATAGCTTCATTTACCGCTGCGATTTCGCTCACGGCATGTATTGGAACAAGCCAATGCCCGGCTCCAGAAGCAACACCCGTACAAAAGCCGATTATTTTAGGGCAAGACACCATTCAATCTGCAGAAACGCAAACCGGCACACATACCGAAATGCAGGTCGTTACTGGCGATAGCGCAACGCAGTTGCTCGACCAATTCAACTTGCCCGCCCCGAGCCAAGACCAAACGCCATCCGTTATTGTACAAACTAGAGTCGATACCGTTTTGATGATGTTGCCGCCGTGCGACAAGACGCATTTTTCGCATTGCACGCTCGAAACGACAATGGATCCGTACAAGGCATTCCCGGCACTCGCAAACTACGTTTTTAGCTACGCCGACACGCTCAGCAGAGCAGGCCAAACAGATTCCGCATCTGTTATTCTAAACAGTTTCTCATCCATCGCCCCCATGTGGCAAGAATGGCAAGCTTACTCGGATACATTGCGCAACGACTTTGGAAAGCGCCGTGAAGAAAAAGCAAAAGAATTTGAATCCATGGCACTCCAGATTCAAAACATGAACCGTGTACAGGCCTCGTACAGCATGGTTTCCGAAACCGCCGACAGTTTGATTGCACAACTCGCTCCGGGCGATTCGCTCGCAAACTGGGCAGCCGGGCAAAAGAAAATCGCTTATACGAACACGCTCAAAAAAGCAACAAAGGAATTTAACGAAATCAAAGTTCTGGCCGACGAAAAGGCACAATTTGCCGAAGCCCGCAAGCAGACAGAGACATTCCGCATCCGTTACCGCGATTTCGAAGACACGCTGCATGTGCAAGATTTCTTGAAGCATGTCGATGAACTTGAAAAATCGCTCGATTCTGAAACTGCAAAAATGTGGGAAAAGAACGACCCCGAAAAGGCTCTCGCTCAAGCAGACACGCTTATTGCAAACGAAAAGTTCGAAAAAGCAAAGGACTTGTTGAATAAGCTCAAATCGAGCAAGTACCGCAAAGAAGCAAATGAAAAATACATAGTCCTTGCCGATGCATACTGCAACAAGCAGCGCAAAACGACATCGCAAATTTTTGCCAAGTCCTTAAAGCAGACGGATGAAGCAAAGAAAAAGAAATTGCTGAACGACGCTATTGCACCGCTCGACAAGTGCCTTGCGGAATTCCCGGAAACAACGCAGCGCGAAAAAGTCGAAAGCAACAGAAAGTTTATTGAAAAGGAACTCGCCAAGTGACAGACTGGTGGAATTACGCCCAGTACCCGGCATTCTTTATCTTGGGTGCAGTCGTAAGCCTTATCAACAGCATCGCAGGCGGCGGTTCCACGCTTAGCCTCCCTATCATGATTTTCCTCGGGCTCCCCGCGACTGTCGCAAACGGCACAAACCGCATCGGACTTATCATCGGGAATTTCAGCAGCGCTTTCAATCTTGCGCGTCACGGCTACCTGAACAAGAAAATTTTCTTGCAGCTACTGTTGCCGACATTCTTCGGTGCACTCCTTGGCGCATGCTTCTTGGTCCGCATTGGTGACAAGCTATTTCAAGCAATTCTTGCCGTCGTGATTTGCCTTGTGGTGGTCATGAGTAACTTGCGCAAGGACATTCTCGGAAAGCCTCCTGAGACCCCTCCCGAAAAGCTTACCGTCAAAGGCGCCATCGGATTTTTCGCTATCGCGGTTTACGGATGCATTGTGCAAGTTGGCGTGGGTTTTGTACAAATTTTCGGGCTCACGCGCTACACGGGACTTGATCCGATTCACGTGAACGCCATCAAGAATGCGCTCACGAACGTATTCCTGATTGTAAGCACGGTTGCACTCGGCATCGCAGGGAAAATTGACTGGCCCATCGCCATTATCATGGCTGCAGGCGCCTGGCTTGGCGGTTACCTCGGCAGTTTTACGCAGCGCAAAAAAGGGAACAAGTTCATCCAACGATTCATCAGCGTCTGTAGCATCGGCATGGCGATCGCGCTCGTTGTTGACCTAGTGATGAAGTAATTTTTCACGTTCGCGTTTTTCGCGACGGAGTCTTGCAGTACGGGCTTTAAGCGTTTCCCCAAGACCTGCGCGCAGTTCGCTTTCTATCGCAGAATCTCCTGCGGCAAGCAGTTCCTTTTGCGGGCGCTTTAGCCTTTTGATACGGGCTTCTAGGCGGAGTGCTTTTTCGCGGGTTTCAAGTTCGAACGTGCGCAATACACATTCTGGCGGGAACGATTTAGTAAATCTCGCTCCACGCCCACTGCAATGTTCCTCATAGCGGGCATCGACATCCACGGCATAGCCAGTGTAAATGCGATTGCCCTTGCAACGGAGCATGTAGACGAAGTGAGCTTTAGTCATTGGTCATTAGTCATTAGCCTTTAGAAAAACGCAATTTGAACTGTATATGGAGATGCCGGCTCGGAGGCCGGCATGACATTCCTAAGTTCTAAACTCCACCAACTATTCTTTCTTAGACACGATGCTCATGTAGATTGTGCCAAGAATAGCGGCGCTAAAGCTTCCTAGCAAAATACCAAGTTTTGCGGAATCCTTATTCGCACCATCTTCAAAAGCGAGTCCCGCAACAAAGAGAGCCATGGTAAACCCGATACCGGCAAGCATGCCGCCACCCCAAAGGACTTTCCAGGAGTAACTCGGCTTCTTGGAAACGCCAATCTTCACAGACAGGAGGCTGAAAAGGAAAATGCCAATGGGCTTACCGAAAATGAGAGCAAGAGCCACGGCGCCAAGCACCGGGACATCCAGACCGCCAAGCTTGATTTCGACACCGGCATTTGCAAGCGCAAAAATCGGCATGATAGCAAAGTTCACCCAAGGCACAAGCATCTTGTACAAACGTTCCTGCAAGGAGACACTTTCGCTTGCACCGCGCTTGAGCATCGTAAATACTTCATATTGTTCGTTGCGGTCCTTCGTCTCGCCCGAAAGCACGTTGCCTACGCCACTTGCAAACTGGGCCACCACGCCTTTCGCCACCACGGCCTTTGCGGGCACGGAGAGGCCAAGGAGCACGCCCGCAATCGTCGGGTGAACGCCAGACTTGACAAAGAACGCCCACACGGCAATACCCGTGAAATGGAGCAGCAACATGTTGCGGACACCGATGCGGAAGAACACGTTGAACAAGGCAAGAAGCACAAAGGCCATGCCAAGAGCCGCAAAGTTGATGCCGTCACCGCTCGGGTAACCAATGGCAATCACAAGAATAGCACCGATATCGTCTGCAATAGCAAGGGTTAAAATCATCACGCGGAGCGCATGCGGCACCTTCTTGCCCAAGATTGCCATGCAGCCCACCACAAATGCAATATCCGTTGCCGTGGGGATTCCCCATCCGTGCGAAGTTCCCGGAGGGCAAAGCGCCAAGTAAATCAAAGCCGGGAAAAGCATACCGCCAGCAGCCGCAATAATCGGGAGGCTCGCCGCCTTCGGGTCATGGAGTTCGCCGTAGGTCATTTCGCCCTTGACTTCAAGACCGATATTGAAGAAGAATATCGTCATCAAGGCATCGTTGATGAACCAGTGCAGGTCAGCAGAGCCGACCCAGCTGCCTATGGTCACCACGAACGGCAAATGCCAAAAATGCTCGTACGATGACGGACTGAGATTCGCCCAAATGAGAGCTGCAAGCGTCATAATGATAAGCACTATGCCGCCCGTCGTCTCCACCTTCATCAGGCGTTCAATCGGGGTGATAATCTTACGTACCGGGGTTTCCGGAAACATGTCTTCAATTTTATCGCTGCTAGTTACTCGTGCTGACATACGTTTTTCAATATAGATAACTTTTACAAAAAATTTCTAGCATAACACCCATTGTAATACATAAATAGGAATAATACTACAAATCTGCTATAAGAACATCGCCAAGACGCCTTTCAACTTCTCGATGCTCACCGGTTTGGCGATATGCTCGTTCATGCCCACTTCGAAAGAAGCCTGGCGGTCTTCATCAAACGCGTTGGCGGTCATAGCAACAATCGGAATACCCGCCACATCCTTGTTGTCAAGGGCGCGGATACGTTTAGTAGCCTCATAGCCATCCATTACCGGCATGCGGACGTCCATCAAGATAACGTCAAACGGTCTAGAAGTCGCCTTCGAAAGCATTTTCACAGCCACATCGCCGTCTTCTACGGCAGTCACGATAAAGCCATTGTCTTGGAGGATTTCCATCGTAATTTCGCGGTTGAGGATATTGTCTTCGACCAAGAGGATTTTCTTTCCGGCAAAGCCCGAATCGGCAAGATTTTCGACATCCTTTTCGCGCTTCTTGGATTGCACCAGCTTGAATTCGAACGTCATGACGACTTCGGTACCCACATGCAGGCGGCTCGCGATTTCAATCTGGCCACCCATCATCTCGACAGAGTTCTTCGTAATGGCAAGTCCAAGACCCATGCCGCGATTTTCCTTCGAAGCAGACAATTCCCTCGTGAACGGTTCATAAACCGTCTTGAGGAATTCTTCGCTCATGCCGATACCGTTATCCTTGATGCGGAACTCGTAAGCGGCATAGCTCGACTTCGTAAGCGGCGTTTCCTTGACACTCATCGATATGGAGCCACCTTCCCTCGTAAACTTGATCGAGTTCGAAAGAATCTTGAGCAGCGCCTGGCGCAAGCGATTCTTGTCGCAAACAACTTCATCATCATTGATGTCGACGCAGTCGAGTTCGAATTTCAATTCCTTCGCCTGCAAGTCATTGCGGATATCGCGTTCCACTTCATGAATAACTTCGAACAAGTGCGTCGGCGTTTCGTTGAGGTCGAACTTGCCCGATTCAATTCGGCTCATATCAAGAATGTCATTGATAATCGAGAGCAATCGATCCGAGCTCTGGTCAATCTTGACAAGGCAATCCTTAACACGTTCACGGTCTTCCAAATGCGATGTCGCAATTGAAGTAAGACCTATCACCGCATTGAGCGGGGTGCGGATTTCATGGCTTATGCTATTGAGGAATTCCTTTTTAGCACTGTTCGCAGCCTGCGCCGCCGAGAGCGCCTGCTTCAACGCATCGGCCTGAGTTTCGAGCTGTTCCTTCTGCTCCAACTGCAAACGGGTAGATTCATCGACGCTGATAAAGCCTGCCACAATCTGTTCCTGGGCATCGGGAGCCTTGCCCGCCATCACAAACTTGAGCTGCCAATATTCAACAACGCCATTGATAATCATACGGTAGTTGACGTAATAGGCGCTCTTTGCAGAAAGCTTTTCGCGTACCACATCGCGAGTGGTCATGTCAATGAACATCTTACGGTCATCCGGATGCACAAGCGTATTCGCAATCAGCTTCAGGCGGTCTTCAAAATTCCCGACCTTCCGCCAATTCGGGTTGTCCGCCCAGTTGTTTTTCTTCACATAATAAAGATGGTCTTCGCGTGTGGACGGGTTGATAAAGCTCACGAGCGTGAAGTCTTCCGAAAGGCCCTTGATCACGGAAAGTCTTTCACGTTCTGCTTCGATAGCGACCTTTTCATCGTTCACGTCTTCAACACCAATAAGCACATAGCCGCCACCCTTGCCATCGGCAAGACCAATCAGCGTATGGCGCAGCCAGACCCAGTTGCCATTGATGAACCAGCGCATGTCCACCACTTTTCGGGATTCATTCGAACCCATCATTTCAAGGAACGCTTCCTTGTTAAACACGCTATGGCAAAGTTCCAAATCGTCCTTGTGGATTTTCGTGAGTTCATCATTATTCATGATGTCGTACAGCGAGACATTGCAGTCAAAGCGGCTGAGAATTTCATTGTATAAATCGTTCATAAAGCTCGGATAAACGACATACGAGCCCGATTCCGGATTGACATAGTAAATATGAATGAAGTTCTTGGACAAAAGACCTAGAAGTTTCATTTGCATGTAACGGACTTTACCTACATCATCCTGTTTGGAACGATCCGATTCGCCCGCAAAGCAACGTACCGCCACGCGACGGAGCAACACATAATAAGCAACAAAAAGGGCAAGCACCGCCAAGCCAAAGCAAAGCAGAATAAAGCGGACTTTATGGATTGAGGCAAAAGCAACTTTTTTCGGAGATGAAATTGCAATGCTCCAATGATTTACCGCTAACGGCTTATAATAGAAGCAATTGGATTCTTCCCAATAATTTTCAACACAACCTTCGCCCGTGCCACCCGCAAGCATGCTATCCAAAAGCGCCGAGAACAAGCCCTTTTCGTTATCCATTTCGTTAACGTAGTCACGGATACTCTTGAGGGAATCGTGCTTCGTGTCGGCAATCAAGCGACCGTCATCACGGTTGACAACATAAACGTACATCTTATGGTCGTAACGTTTATCCTTACGCAAGTATTGATGGATAAGACCTAAACTAAAATTCCAGAAAGCGACTGCGACAACTCGGTCATGACTTTTGATAGGCACAAAATGGTACAACAGCTTTTCTTCGAACTTATCGCTTTCAAGGCGTACAGTCACATGCGATTGTGGTGTAGCCTCTTCTTCAAATGAAATTCCCAATTTTGAGGAACTCATCAAGGTGCCATCCGGCGTAATTACAGTATCGCCCGGCAAAAGAATGTTTATTTTTTGGTCCCGCAAGAATGGCTGCAATTCGTCTAGTTTCGGCTGCAAGCTATCCGTCGAGTAGTCGGCACGTTCACCCAAGGCATCGGCCACAAACTGGAGCGTTCCGCCGTAATGCAAATTGCTCATGATAAATTCGTTCGACGCCACTTCGGCATATTCACGAAGTCTGTTAAAGCAACCGTCCTCGACAATTTTCAATATTTTCTGGCAAACAAACAAGAATACCAAAGTTGTCAAAACAAGTAAAAGAACAGCAAAAAACAGATGATCCCGATTCATCAGTTTTTCATTATGGACACCATCAATATTCTTCATCTTCAAATCATCACTTTTTAATGAACTTGGACAAAATATACTTCATTTTATCAATGTCTATCGGTTTGGATATGTGTTCATCCATACCCGCATCAAGCGCAGCCTTGCGATCTTCCTCAAAAGCATTTGCAGTCATCGCAACAATCGGTATACGGGACTGGTAACGCGCCGGGAGTTCTCTAATCGCACGTGTTGCGGCAAAGCCATCCATGATAGGCATCTGCACATCCATTAGGATAAGATCATACTGCTTGGGCATCGACTTCTTTATCAATTCAACAGCTTCTTTTCCATTTTCAGCCGTGAACACCACAAAACCACAATCGGCAAGGATATCGCTTGCAATTTGGCGGTTCATTTCGTTGTCCTCGACAAGCAAAATTTTTCGACCCGCAAAATCTGACGTGACAACAGGATTCTTCAAGTTCCCTTTATTTTTATTGTGGAGCTTGAATTCAATATTCAGTATAACTTCTGTACCCTTATTTTCTTCGCTAAAGATTTCAATATCGCCACCCATCATTTCCACGATATTCTTGGTGATGGACATGCCAAGGCCTGTTCCCTGAATACCGCTCACCGTCGAAGAATTCGCACGCGTAAACGGTTCGTAAATGGTCTTCAGGAATTCTTCGTTCATGCCCATGCCATTATCGCTGATGCGGAACACAAACATCGCAAAGCCCGGCTTTGACGATTCCTTTTCTTCGACCTGCATCATAACGGAGCCGCCAGCCTGCGTGTACTTAATTGCATTCGAAAGCACATTCAGGAGCACTTGATTCAAGCGAAGCTTGTCGCACATGATTCCCGAATTATGGATATCGGTTTTCACTTCAAACTCAAGATGCTTTGCATCGACATCAGCCTGCACAATGTCCTTGAGCGTGTCAACGATATCAACGAGATCTTCGGCATTTTCCGAAAGCATCATCTTGCCCGATTCAATCCGGCTCATATCCAACACGTCATTGATTAACGAAAGCAAATGATTCGAACTTTGTCCAAGCTTTTTCAAGTAATCCAGTACAACGTCCTTTTCGTCGATATGCGCCATCGCAAGCCCGGTAAAACCGACAATCGCATTCATCGGCGTACGGATATCGTGGCTCATATTCGAGAGAAAAGCCGTCTTTGCACGGTCAGAGGACTGCGCCATCGAAAGAGCCTTTTGCAACATGACCTGTTGCTTTTCAAGCAAGTCGTTCTGCTCGGCAATCTTTGCATCAAGTTCAAGTTTTTCGACCTGGTCATCGCTCAAGAGCATAAACGAAAGCACAAAGGAAACGACTTCGTTTTCTTCGTTACGCTCAATCGTCGTAAACCTAGCGCGCAACCATTCTCCACTTTCAATCTTGAATTCCTGTTCACGCTGGTCGGCATCTTTCAAGAACTTCTGCACATAGAAGAGGTTCGAAAGCTTTAGCCAATCCTGCTTAAAATCATCCGAAACGAGACCGCTAATTTTCTTGACTTCACCGGAGTAGGTGCTGTACAGGGGGCGTTTTTCCACCCACGAGACATTCGAAGACTTGATAGTACGGAAAGAATTATCCTCGACATTCACAAAGTAAATGGACACGTAATCGTCATAAAGGATATCGTTCACAAAGTCCTTGAGAATCAAATCATCCTTTTCGGCAAAACCAAGCGCCACAGCCTTGGGGCTATCGAGTTCGTTCCCGACCTTTACAAATTTCATTTCGCAATAATGCGGGCGACCATCGACATTACCGCGATACGTTGTAATAAACGTCTTTCTCAAGGAAAGTTCGCGCTTAATGTTTTCTATAGCGCCAGCCTCACGCATCATCTGGCGGTCGCGTTCCCAGACAACACCATTTACATATTCTTCAAACGCCTTAGAATACAATACACCCGAGCGGAAGCGGCTACCGAAAAGCGATTCCGATTCCTTGTTCATGGAATAAGGTGTAATGGAATCTTTTTCAAGATCAATGTAGTAGACCGAAGAATACTCCGATGCCAAAATATCGATAATTTCAAGATCCTGTTCAATCTTTTTCTGGTGCATGCGCGCCGTACGGATTTGCTCATCCTTGTCGGCAAATCCAATCACAAAAGCCCTTTGCTTTTTGTTTACGGCAACAACCTTACATTCACAGAACCGATCGGCATAGTTGACATACTCAAAGCTCGTGACGCCTTTTTTCTGGAGAAGCGGCTTTAAATTTTTAACAGAAAGTTTCCTGATAACAAAGTCGACATTTTCAGGAGAGACAACCTTATTTGCAATAAAATCAATGGCCCCGCTATAAGTCTTTTCGCCAAGCGAAGTGCCAAGCATTTTCTGGATATTCGCATTGAGCTTGTGTGCAGTCACCAAGTCCGCTTCCAAATCGCAATAGAAAATGCACGAATAATCCGACGCCAAAAGAGATGTCACGGCAGCATCTTCATCCATGCGTTTCCGGCGGTTAATTTCGTTTTCGGCAAAGCCGGCCACTAGCTTTAGCACTGCAAAATTTTTCTGCGATTCCTTCGGATTATCGAGAACAAGAACTCCAAAACGTTCTTCGTCAGAAACAATTGTCGAGGCGCTTATACTCTTTACATCTTGAACCGGCAATTCTTTATACAACCTATCCCAAACGCCATACTCGTCATTTTGCGAATCGAGATAGACAGCGTCCATGTCCCCCACGGAATCTATCCATGGTTTAAAGAACACTATCGGAATACGTTGAAGATCCGCCTTGTTGGGCCTAATTCCCTTGCGGCACCATTCATACGTACTGCTAAGAGTTTGCCTTTCCTTGTCGCTTTCAAGAATGTATGCTCTATCGGCCGCATAAAAAGAAGCAAGCGTCGAAAGCAGTTCCTCGACAGCATCCCTTGAACGGTTTTCCTTATAAAGAACATCGATACAGTCACGAATGGCAGCATCTTGCTTTTGCTGTTCCGAAACGTTGTACGCGACCATCATTGCCTGGTACTCGTTCAAGATTTCATTCTTTGAAACATAGCAGACAAAGCGGCTGTAGTGCCAGCCAATGTGCGGCGAATAGAATCTGCAAGTATATTCCGGGATTGAATCGCCCTTCTGGAACTGGTCAATAAGCGTCTTGGCCGAGAGGTGCTGGACAAAAGCCTTCCTGTATTCCTTATCGACAAGTTGATCTGCAATTTTTCGTATAACAGCATCGTATGACGGAAAATCAGTGCCAAACGATTCGCTCACATCGACCGACTTTCCTTCGACAATTTGAATAAACGGCCGGTAGATATTTCCTTCGGAAAGGTTCACCTTGAAATAACTGTAAGCTTTATCAAGAATTGCCTTTCCGTACAACTTTTCGTTCAGGGCACTCTGCAAACGCTCACGCTTGGTATCCAAGTCCATCGTCGTGATTTCTTGACGCAGTTCATCTTCTGCCGTTTTCTGGATTAACGCAAGCTCGGTAATATCCTTGTGCCAGCCTTCAAGCCGTACACCTTTTTTATAATCAAAATTACGGTTCCCTCCACAACGGACAAAACGAACTCGACCATCGGGAGAATGCCATGGGTACTGAATTTCAGCCGCCTGACCAGCGCTCATCTTATCGACATACGCCTTCACTTCGGCAAAATGTTCCGGATCAATGTTATCGAACCAGGCATGAAAAATATCTTCCCCAGAAACACCTTCCGAAAGGCCGAGCAATTTCAGCATCGTTTCGTTGGCGATCATCCGTGGGGCGCAACCTTCATCGATTTCAACAGCCCAAAGACCGATGCCAACAGCATCCAGAATATTTGTCGTCAAGGGAATCAAATTTTCAGCCATAAACATTTACCATAACTACCTTATAAAAATAATACGTTTTATCATCAATATTTCAAACCAACGAAAATAAATATGTCAAGGCAAACAACACTTTATACCGATTTTCGAACCACATTTCCCGAAAAAAGTACAAAAAATCCGGATATCTTTCGATATCCGGATTTCATTCCCATATACAGCCAAAATTAGAAGAATGCAGGCGGCCAACGCGGGTTCTTGGAGGACATATCAATCTTGTAGAAGTCCTTCTCGAAACGTCCGTCGTCCATGCCGTACATCTGCATCACGTGGCGAGCAATCCACTTGCCAAGTTTCAAGACAGTGAGTTTCTTGCGGAGACGACCCTGGCAGTCACGGTTCATGATATCCGGAAGCGTGGAGGTCGTGAGAATTTCGTCGATAGCCGGGCTATTGAGCTTTTCACGGGCTTCGGCACTGGTGTGGAAGTGCGTCACGCCGAAGCAAACGCGGTTCGGGTGGCCCTTCTTGATGTGTTCGCAGCACTGAACGATCGTTGTACCGGTACGAACCATGTCGTCGAATACGATCACGTCCTTGCCTTCGATTTCTTCGATGCTGATGTCGGAAAGTTCCGGGTTGAAGGTCATGGAAATTTCGCGTTCACCAGTACGAACCTTGTCCATAACAACGCGCTTGCATTCCGGAAGCTGGAGAGCATCGTATACAGCGTTCATGAACGGACGTGCGCCCTTGTCCGGGGAAACGATAACGAGGTTGTTGCCATCCTTACCGGTCTGAACAAAGTTGCTGTTCTTGATGTAGTGAGCATAAACGTCGGTCGGAATCAAGTTGTGGAAGTGACCTTCGAAAACGTCGTTGAAAAGATTCTGGACCTTGATGCTGTGGTTGTGGCAAGTCACAACGGCATCGACGCCAGCGGTCTTCAAAAGCTGGGCGTAAAGGAGGCTCGTGAATGCCTGACCGTCGAACTTCTTGAGGTCGATGTCCGGGCGATCCTTTTCAAGTTCGCCAATGCGGTGCGGGCCACGGTCCTGAGCGCTATAGAACAAATCCGGTTCCACGAGAACGACCTGTTCGGCACCGTTATCCTTAGCGGCGCGAGCGAGGATGCAGTTACGCATAGCGTAGTCGTTACGGCTGCGTTCGTGGTTCGAAACCGAGCAAATCAAGACAATCTTGCCTTCCAAGCGGCGGCCGATACGTTCCATATCGTCCACATCCAGCATGTAGCGGGGGCAGAATTCGGAGTTGGCGAAAGTCTTCAGGGAGACCACGTCGGAGATATCTTCACGGAGGCCGATGTACTGAGCCATGTCGATGGCAAACGGATCATCGGTAAAGTTACCGGTCACGATAAAACGATCTGACATATTTTTGCCTTGATTGAAGGGTTGTTTTTTGTGTTATTGCCAAATATAGTTAGAATCTATCCACGTTTCAAGTTTTAGGGCAAGAAAATCACCAAAAGCAAAAAAGCCCCGGCTTCCGCCGAGGCTCTTTTTTAGATACTTTGTTCTAAAAGAAGCTAATTACTTAGCGTTGCGCTACTTCGTAGCGCAGTCCTAAGCGGCTCAGTCATAGAAACAAGCAAGCTTGTTTCTGCGACACTCGCCTTATTAGGCCTTCTTGCAAGCCTTCTTGCAAGCAGCCTTCTTGGCAGCCGGAGCAGCCTTGCAGTTCTTGCGCGGGTCACCAGCGTAGACAGCAGCCTTGCCGAGTTCTTCTTCGATGCGGAGGAGGCGGTTGTACTTGCAGACGCGGTCCGTACGAGAGAGAGAACCAGTCTTGATCTGGCCAGCAGCAGTACCGACAGCGAGGTCAGCAATGAAGGTGTCTTCGGTTTCGCCAGAACGGTGAGAAACGATCGGAGCATAGCCTTCAACCTGAGCGCGCTTGATAGCAGCGAGGGTTTCAGAAACAGAACCGACCTGGTTCACCTTGATAAGGATAGCGTTAGCGATGCCAGCCTTGATGCCTTCGTCGAAGATGGTCGGGTTCGTAACGAACAGGTCGTCACCAACGAGGTTGATCTTGCCACCGAGCTTGTCGGTCATGACCTTCCAGCCAGCCCAGTCAGCTTCATCGAGACCGTCTTCAATGGAGAAGATGGAATACTTGTCGATGAGCTTTTCATAGAGCTTGACCATGTCAGCAGACTTGACAGTCTTCTTGGTGCTCTTCTTGAAGGTGTAGGTTTCCGGCTTGCCAGCCTTGGTGTTCTTGTCGCAGAATTCAGAAGAAGCAACGTCAAGAGCGATCTTGATGTCAGTGCCGAACTTGTAACCGGCATTGGTCGTTGCAGCCTTGAGAGCGTCGAGAGCCTTTTCGAGGGTCATAACGCCAGTGATTTCGTAACCGAACTTGTTCTTAGCCGGCTTGATAGAAACGCCAGGAGCGAAGCCACCTTCGTCACCAACGGTGGTGTCGAAGCCAGCCTTCTTCAACACAGCCTTGAGGGCGTGGAAGATTTCGGTGACCATCTGGAGGCCCTTGGAGAAAGTCTTTGCGCCAACCGGAGCGATCATGAATTCCTGGAAGTCGATCGGAGCGGAGGAGTGAGCACCGCCGTTGATCACGTTGCACATCGGGCACGGGAGCGTGAGCTTCGTGGTGCCGTGGAGGTTAGCGATGTACTGGTAAAGCGGAAGGCCAGCATCCTTAGCAGCAGCAACGCAAACAGCCATGGAAACGCCGAGGATAGCGTTTGCACCGAGCTTGTTCTTGAGCATGCGGTTGCCGTCGAGAGCGATCATGGCATCATCAACTTCAGTCTGCTTGGACGGATCCATGCCGATGATCTTCTTTGCAATCTTCTTGTTCACGTTATCCACGGCCTTGTAAACGCTCTTGCCGAGGAACTTGCTCTTGTCACCGTCGCGGAGTTCGCATGCTTCGCGTTCACCGGTGGAAGCACCACTCGGAACAGCAGCGTGACCGGTCACACCGTTTTCGAGGGTAACATCAACTTCGAGAGAGGGATTGCCGCGAGAGTCAAGAATCTGGCGGGCAACAACGGATTTAATTAAAGAAGCCATTTTTAGCCTTTTGTTTTAGAGTGAAAATTTTGATGTAAAAAATATAGAAAAGTAGGAAGTAAGCAGTAGACAGTAAGAAGAAAAAATGTGAAGATTTAGTTGTTAGTTGTTTGCGACCGATAGGATCCAATGGTTTTTACTTACCACTGCCAAACGCCCCCAATTGAACAAACACGCCATAACGAAAACGCTGGTTCGTAATCCTCACATGACCGCCCAAGTCAATATAATACCCACTACCCTTATAATTTTTCGACAAGACAAGCCTCAAGCCGAGCGCCTCCGAAAATCCAAACTCCCAAGGTTTTCCATCAGTCATCAAACTATAAATTCCATAATCCAAAATGCGATGTTTTTCAAACAAGCCAAATTGTCCATTATCCGATAAAGAAAAATACGTATTGCCAAACAACAGATAGTCCAGTTTGAATAACGTTTTCATCGTAGACTCGCTTCTTTCCAAAGACGCAAAAAAGAGTATCAAAGCCAAGATTCCTTCATCAGAAACCATATTTTCATCTACATCAAAAGATACAATGGGGACACCGAACAAAAAATTGTATTTTTTCAAAGCACGACCATCATCCCACGGATCCATCCTAATTCCCCAAAGGGACAAATGTAACGCAGTCAGTGCCGGATACCCAACCTCAAAAACAAAGCCGTCCGGAAAAAAATCCTTTGACCGGAAATTGCGCCTTTCAAACCCGACATTAACACTTTCAACTTTATTCGTATCGACAATGGTGTTTGTATCAACATCATTCGATAACGATATTTTCGAAAGCGAATCAGTCACCAACGAGTCCTGCAAAATCGGCTCGTTCGCATCAACAAGCTGCATAGACGGCTGTGCAAAAACACATACCGCAAACATTAACATGAAGAACAAAGAAAATAATTTCATTCTATGATACCCAGCCATGCTTATGCATTACCAATTTCCATTTCCCGTTTTTCTTGGATAAATAGTAGTAACCTCCATTATTGAAGGACTCCCCTACATTCAACATTACCATATCATGAGTTTTGTTAAACACGACACTCCATATAGTCGGGAACGAATTGAAATAAAAATCGTCGCCTGAATGACACGGCACAACAGAAATCATCGGATACCAGAAGGGGTATTTATTTGGCAATAACGTATTTCGCTCTCGGCGGCTCTCATGGATATTCGCTTTCATAAAATTGTTCAATAAAGGTTCATAATCATCGTTTAGAACAAGAACCTGCTGATTCATTGGAGTTTTGTTCAAGCAGGCAGATTTCACTTTTTTCCAAGCTTTCTGCTCTATATCGAAGAAATTAATCCTATCCAAATCATTCATATCAGAAGCAGATGTATCCATATAAACCAAATCCATCGTTTGAACAAAATATACACGATTCAAAACATTGTTTGAATCATTTTTCAAGCCCGCCAAAGTTTCTTCAAGCGGAATACTCCAAATGTCGGCACTCTCGACGCTATCTCGTTGATTATGAAGCGCTCGTATCGAGTCCGGATTTTCTTTCCATTTTTCTATATCAGCAAGAACATCAGTAATGTCAATATGCTTAGTGTTCTTTATCGTTTCATATACAGTGTTCTCAAAGGCTTCGCGCTTTTCCCTGTCAAGAATATAGCGATACATACGTTTAGCATTAAACTCCAACACAACTTCATAAATATCGCGTAATTCAGCCGCCAAAGAATCGTCCGGCGCAACCGTCCCGCAAAGAGAATCCGATGACAATTCCCATCTCGCAAAAAAGTGGTCCCTGTAATCGTTCATGGAATCGCGCAACAGCGTATCACCCGTCGCCTGGAACCGCTCATAGAATTTAAACGCACGCGTAAGGACCGTGTCCAACGGCAGCCCTTTTAACGCCTCAAACCGTTTTGCTTTTCGCACTTCATCTTCATTGGATTGCGAGCACCCGCAAAGGAACATCGCCATCAATAGAACCGGCAGCCAACACATTTTCATCATTCAATTGTTAATACGTCTTGTGACTTTTCACGATATCTATCAAAATTTTCTCAATATCCGTCTCGCGATTTTTCTGATTGACTTCAATCGTGAAATAGTTATTGTTCTTCGTCATGAGCACCGCATACGCGACACCATAAGAGCCATTTGAAGTCACCATCCAAGCAAACGCATCGCCATCTTGCCTTTCGAATTTCGTTTCGCTATACTGAATCGGCTTATCGGAATTTTCAGCTTTAGTCATCGTCTTGTAATGACCGAAAAGGCCCATGAGAATCAACGAATCCGACTGGCCAAAATCCACACCGCTTTCGGTTTCAAGACTTTCGAACAAGCTCTTAGTCTGACCATCAATCGCCACCTTCACATACGAATCAGCCGCACCTTCTGCAAGCTCTATCCGCGTATTTACACCTTCCTTCTTTTGAATTTTAAGAGGCACCCATTCAGCAGACGGGAGTTCAAAAGTGAGCGGTTCAGGATACGGGACATCCAATTTAATCACCGGGCTCCCCGTCCAAAAAGACGTTGTCTTATGAAGAATGATATCGTTATGGTTCTTGGCACAACTGCCAAGGAACAGCAACGAAGCTGAAAATAGAAGTACGATGGATTTCTTGATTCCTTTCATGATTGAAACATCCTTTATAAAAAATTCAATGCCAGCACGTTACGGACGTGTCCTCGTATTTCCAGACACCGTCTATCTTTTTGAAGTGGTGCTCAAAGCAATTCCAAGACGCGGTCGCCACCCCATTCTCTAAATCCAGATAAATATCACCAAGCCCATCCGCACCATAATCAAAACACATATCAAACTCATTCCAGCTGATTTCTATCGGCAAAAATTCCGTTTTGTTGTATCTGTCTTCTTCATGCTTCATGGTCCCTGTCCAGCGGTCACAACCCGAAAACACGTCAAGGGCTTCCCAGTCTTCACCTGTCAAGAACAACCTCTTGAAATTCGCTCCCTTCGTATCGACGCAGAAGGTATCGATTGTCGTATATTTGCAGCCCGTCTCCACAACCACACCGAATGTTTGCGAAAAATTCTTGTCAACTCCACAGGGTTCCGTCGTATAAGAAACAGACCTATTTTCTACAAAATAATCCTTTCCGCCTTCTTTCCTGTACCATGCCAAAAGTAAATCGTTCAATTCCTTCTGTACACCTTTCTTCGCGGGCCTTCCCTTGCAAATGGACTCGGACCGTGCATGAATCCGCTCAAAGAACGGACTATTCAATGTCTTGATGGAATCCATCACCTTTGCATATTTCGCCGAATCCTCTATGCTTACGACCCATTTACGTTTCGCTATCTCAAGGGGATGGACAGAATCGGGGTTGGCAATCTCCTTGCCCTCCAAATCCCAATATTTCAATTTTTCATAGCGCTTGAAAATCGCGTAGGCCTGGTTCAACTTGATAAAGGCGGAATCATTTTCCAATCGTTTCTTGGTAGCCTCCACGCTATCGTAGAAAGCCTTCTTCTCTTTTTCAATTTTTTCGACTTCCTTGCGGTGCTTTTCTTCCCACTCTTTTTGACGCAAGGCCTCTTCGACCAAAATCGAATCCTTCTTCGCGCGTATCGCGTCACATACATCCGAATCCGTCCTCGCATTGCATTCGTCAAATGCTTCCTTCAGCGAATGCAACTGATTCCGCACAAACTTCTTGTAGCCGACTCTCTCATCCCCGCAATAGAACGCCATACCCGCAGTCTTACGGGCTGCATCATCGCCGATTTCAGCCAGAACCTTTTCCGAAACGTTCGCCGGCAACAGGATATCCTTCATTTCTTTTCCGGTGTATTCCCTGCCGGTAAATTTACCCTTAGAATCGAATACGAGATTGAAACCATCTTCTCTAGGCAAGCACCCCTTCGGTGATGACTTGCCACCATAGCAAGAATAGAACGGAGTCTCCACCCGCTTCTTTTGTTTGAGATTTTTCACGCTGTCATAGCAATAGTTATAATTCTCGTCATCAAAGGCGGTATGGATTTGAGCGGGCACATTGGAACCCAGCACCAGGTAGTTTTTGCCCTGGATATTGAAACAGCCCAGACTCGTTCCCCTTCCCTCGGGGTGTCCATCCATATTCATCACTTTAGAGCTTCCGTAATAATTTACTTTTGGATGTTCGTAGGTCGAATAAAAAGAATAACAGGGGAACATTCCCGGCGCAGGCACCGTGTCCTTTTTCGTTTCTTTCGCGTCGTCATCCGAAGCGCATTTCTCGCCCCCGGAGCAGGAGCAACCTCCAAGCCATTCACCCTCATCGTTGTCCACCGAATCTGCGGCAGCAGGTGCGCATTCCCCGTCAATCACCACATTCAGCTTCGTCTTCAGGGTAGAAACTTCATACTTGGGGCACGAACATGAAAGCGAACTTTTCCATTCCACCTTTAACTTTTTCCCGTAAAGTTCTTCGATAAAGGACTTTTCGATTGGTCGCTTATTTTTCTCGGAAATTTCGTGCGAGGTGTAATATTCGTAGGCGCTTAGTTTATCCATAGACGGTGCCGGCACGGCGCTGTTCCGCAAGCGAGCTTCGTCCGTGCAAATCTTGCAGACGCGCCCTCTAGGGGCATCCTTGTAATCTCCCTTAAATTCAATCCGTTCGCCCTTGTATTCTAGCGCAAAACCGTTTTTCCAGAAAGCATTGCCGCACGCAAGCGAATCGGGCCATTTCCATTTTCTATCGGCAACAGCCTCCCCTACATTCCAGATTACCATTTCATAGCTGTTTTCAGTCTTCGAAAAATGCAGGACGCAAAAATGTGCCGTCGAAGGTCCCTTCGCCCAAGAGATTCCCGAAGCCAAAAGCAAGAACAAGACACCTAGACGTTTCATTTTAGCAAGTCCTTCACTTCGATACAGTTTGTCGGGCAGACGTATTCTTCACCGCACTTTTCCCAATATCCCGCAATAGAGTGCCCATAAGCCTTAACATCTTCGACCTGTTCTAGTTCAAGGATGTTCAGCTTTTTCTTGCCCTGCATGTCGCGTTTGCCGCACTTGCCCACAACACGCACACTAAAACGCACATTCCTCTCGACCGTATCGAAATTGCAGGTCAGGGAGTTTTTTGATGTCACGAAAAACGTTTTCCCGTACAAACTCTTTGCAGGTATTCCCTTGAGGGCTTGCGCATCGATATGCTGCGGGATAGGCATATAGACCTTTACCGCAATCTTGCTTGTTGCATGGCAGGTATCCTCTTCCACAAAATGCGAAAGCAGGCGCTTCCCGTACTTGCCGAAATCCATCTCGTACGATTTTTCCACGCGCATCGCCCCCTCGCAATCTATCTTGTCGTTCTTCTCGACAAAACGGGGCTCCGGCAAATTGTCGTAACGATTCAACAGATAAAGTTCCGCATCCTTGCCGCCCGCCACGCAATAGTCCAGAGCGGGAATGGTTTCGCTGCACTCGCCCACGAGCTTTGCCGAAAAATCGACCTTCATCTGCGGGAGTTCCGCATTTCCGTTGGTTTCCCACTCTCCAGTCCACTCGCCCTTGAATGTTTTGCCGTAAAAAGCCTTCAAGGTCTCACGAGCGTTGCGCAAATACCACCGGTCACCGGAGCACCTGTCGCCTCCAACCACTTTACTTCCGTACAACTTCACGCTCTCGATTCGTGCAAGTTCAATCGGATGATACGGGCAATGAATACAGGTGCTAATACCTCCGCCTCCACCACAAAGGCCACCAACAAGCCTGCCATCCTGACAACGGATATCATTCGGAAAATAGAGCTTGCTTTCTGTTTCCCATTTGGCTTCGCACGGAGTTTGCTCGCAAGGAATCTTCTTCGGATAATTCCATTCCTTTATCGGTTCATTCAAGTCCTTGACAAGCAGGGGGCGATACGTACTGTCATTCAGGATTTCTGCACAGTATTCCGCAACGCCCGCCGGGGCGGCAAAGGCGTACAAGGCAAGTCCAATAAAAAAGATGAAAATACTACAAAGTTTCATAAAACTATTCCCAATCCATCGGAATATCTCTCCCTTATTTACAAATATAATCTTACCTACACCATATAAGAACAAAAAAATTTTACTTTTCGACAACATGCCCCGAGAGTTCACGGAAATCGCCTGTTTTATACAAGGTAATTCCAGGCGAAACCAAATGAAACACGGACTGTTCTGCAAGCGTTTCCACGTTGAACTCAAAGGAATCCAGACGATTGCGGTAGCTGTCCGTAGAATTGTCGAACGAAACCATGTAAGGCGGGTGCAAAATCTTGCCCTGATTCGCAAGCGAAATAAGCTCGACTCCGACCCTGTCGTTAGAAACAACCCACGCATCCACAGGCGGGATTTTTTTCACGAGCGACATTAAAATTTGTCTATAACGGGCATGTGCACGCGGTTCCTGCATAAAGTCATAAGGGCTCGCATGCGAGGCATCAGTCGCTTCGAACACCTCAAGCCCCACATTCTTGAGACCTTTCAAGCGGTCCCTCGACCACATGCTCATGTGATACGGAGAAACAAAGGCTATCCGCGTCAAGCCTTTTTTCTTCAGAAAACGCCCGACAATGCGTCCCGGAAATTCACCAAAAGCGAGGTTAAAAAAAGCAAACCGCTTTTCTTTTTTTAGCGCACGCGGGATGTCGTACAGCGGATGTTCCCACCACACAGCCACAGGAAAACGCGTTGTCGCAAGTTTTGCAAATAACTTATTAATATTGAACACAAGCATCGTCGAGACAATCGCGCCAAAACATTCACGGCAATCTTCAAGCCTGATGCGGCTACCGCTAGCATCCAGGAATGCGCCTTCCTCCTCGAAATAGCCCAGCGCCTTTACGTTCAAGTTATTGCGATGCGCCTCCACATACACTTTTTGCATAAACGAAAGTTCGCGTTCGCCAAGACAATTAAAATCCCCGTTAGGGTTGCAACGCATAATCAGGAGGATTTCTTTTGTCTTAGAAACCGCCAACCGGGCATCGACAAAATAATAACGCCCTTGCCCCCTGCGTTCCAAAATTCCCTTTGCATGCAATGATTCCAGTGTACGCCGCATGGTCCCCAACGTCGTCGCATAAGACTGACACATGTCCTTGATTGATGGAAGCGGGCGATTAACCGAAATCTTTCCCGACTTCCAGTCCTCCAGCAGCAATCGCTCTACGCGTTCCGTTTCGAGTTCATGCGCAGACACCTCGATTTTTGGCTTTGCACCCCAAAAGTAGCCGTTGCCGTGTTCTGCATAAATCTTCCCCTGAAACGCCAGCTTCTTGTAAGCACGGAAAATGGTGAACGTCGACGCCCCCGAAGACGCCGCCACCTCGCGCACGGACGGGAGCCGGTCCCCATCCTTGAAATTAGACGATCCAATCCACTTGCAAAAATCTTCGACTGTCATAAAAACTCGCCCGCCTCTTTTATAACACTAGATACAGTTTAGAAGAAATATAGGATTTATAAGAATCACCAAAAGGAAGATGCGGGGGAATTAATTTATTTCATCGGCATGAGGACAAAGTCGTTGAGTTCCTTGCGGACTTCTTGCCAGAAGGGCATGTACTTGTCGAGCAGGGCGATGAAATCTTTGTTGTGATGGCGGACTTTCAGGTGCAGGAGTTCGTGCAGTATCACGTAATCCAGACAGCGGATGGGTGTGTGAGCCAAATGCAGATTGAACCAGAGTTTCCCTGCGGGGTTGCAACTGCCCCATTTATTCTGCATAATTTTTGTCTGCCAGCCGTTGCACTTTAGGTGCGTTTTCTTTTCCCATGCGGGTAAGCGTTTTTCAATTTCGGCGACAAGCATTTCGCGGAGTTTTTCGTTCACGTAGTTTTCGCGCTGTTGTGCGGTACTTGCTTCGCGAACAGTCAGAACCACATTTTGCCCGTCTATTACAAACCCATTTACGCGGTCATGTTCTACTCGCAAATAGTACTGACGGCCGAAAATAAAAATGGATTCGCCGGAAACATATTCACGTTCGCTCAAGCGAGCCTGATTTGCAAATTTCTCTTGTTGGCGCTTAATCCAGGCAACCTTGGTACGCACGAAAATCTTGATGGATTCATCAGAAAGGTTCAGCGGTGCAGAAATTCGCACAGCACCATCGGGCGGCATCACCGAGAGGTGAATGTTCTTGATATCCTTTTTTGTAACGGCAACTGTAATGCCCGACACTTGCATCCGCATTAGAATTCGCTCTGCTTGCTAATGAGTTCATAGACGCGGTCAACTTCGGCATCATCTTGCAGAACATCGAATAAGGCTCGCTTAATCTTGTTGATTTTCACCGGGCTGTTGCGGAAATCGGCTTGCATGCTGCTCATGACGGCGTCGTAAATTCTATTTGTCAAATCCTCATCACTTCCGCAGTTGTCATAAATCGCACGCTTTGCGGCACTTCCCTTGACGGAGGCCGGATAATCTTCGTTTGCCGCCGAAGAATTCACCTTCTTAGCAAGTTCAATATAGCGTTCCAGCAACTTCTTGTATTCAATCAAGCCATTCTTGCGTTCTTCAATCAACTGGTCAAGAATTTCTGACATTTTGTTGTAGTACGCAGGGTTGACATTTATCTGGTCAACGATTTTGCGGCGGATGTTATTTTCAATTTTTTCGGCAGCACTTTCACGGACCTTCTTTTTGCCAGCCGTCAAATCAAACTTGCAAAGTTCAATGATATCCAGCAAAGTCGTGTCATCAAATTCAATAATCTTTGTGGAATCGCCGGCAGCAATGTAGTTGTCAATGAGATGCCGCATATCGGGTTCACAAGCTTTCAAATCAACAAAGTCGCCACTCGCCTGCATAATCACCTGACGCAAATTCACGTAATCATTGGTACGCTTTTCTTTTTCGTTCCATTCGGCTTCGGTATAGGGCAACGACAGAATTTGCGATTTCAACTCGGCAAACGCGCGCGCCAAACTACTCGCCAACGAATAGAATCGTTCACGCAGGCGGGCAAGTGCCTCAAATTCTTCCGGATTGTTCAACCAACTGATATTTTCGCCACAGAAAAAGTGAATGTAGTCCGGCTGTTCCTTAGGTGGCTTCACGTCTTCACAAAGCGTCTCGATTTCTTCAAGAATCTTGTTGAAATATTTCTCGGCTTCAGTCGCACGGTCCTTAATCAAACCATCGACATCGCTGTCATCGTAACCTTCGAATGCCCCCGATGTGTATTTGTTCATACTGTCGGTTACATCGTCAAAAAGTTCCTTATAGTCGATAATGATACCGAAAGGCTTCGTCTCGTCATCCAAACGGTTCACGCGGCAAATCGCCTGGAACAGGCCATGGTCCTGCATCTTTTTGTCGATATACAGATATGTGCAATGAGGAGCATCAAAACCAGTCAACAGCTTATCGACTACAATGAGCAACTTCATGTTAGCCGGTTCTTCAACGAACTTGCGTTTGGCCTCTTTTTCAAAGGCCTCCACCTTCTTGTCGATGCGGGAAGTATCGTCGCCTTCTTCGACTCCAACCATCTTCAAGTAAATCTGGTATTTCCTGAAAGTTTCCGTATCCTCATCGAGGCTAACCGTATCGGTACGCAAGTCGCCCGGATTCGGCGTGTAAGAAGAAATGATAGCGCATTTCTTAAAACCCAATGCCTGAAAAATTTCGTAGAAGCGGCAAGCCGTAAAAATGGAATCCGCGACAAGGATAGCGTTTCCGCGACCTTCCGCCAAACGGGCGTCCTTTGCAAAATCAAGGATGATATCGTTCGCAATCGCTTTCAGGCGGTCGTAAGACGAATAAACCGTGTGCATGTTCGCCCAGCGGGCTTTCAATTTCGCTTTAGCGACAGGCGTCATGCCACGCGTTTTCAAGTCAAACCATTCATCAATTTTTTCACGGGAGCGCAAATCTTGCGGGACATCGCGACCTTCGTAACGCAAGTCAAGAATCACGTGGTCGCGCACACCTTCATCAAATTTATATGTATGAATGTAGCTTCCGAAAACTTCCAGACTCGTCTTCTTATCTTTCTTCAAAAGCGGCGTGCCAGTAAAGCCCACGAAAATCGCCTTAGGCATCAAAGCCGTCATCGCCTTGTGCAACTTGCCCGATTGTGTGCGGTGGCACTCATCCACGAATACGACGAAATCACCTTTCACGCTAAAGTTAGGCGGGAGCGAATCCTTGATTTCTTTCAAGAACTTCTCGTAATCGCCGTCAGTAACTTCACCGCCACGGCGACCGAACTTGTGAACCAGCGAACAAATGATAGAGCCTTCGGTAGAATTCAAGCGATTCAGCAAATCACGACCGCTCTTGGTGCGAATAATCTTTTCTTCCACACCCTTGTACAACTGCTCTATTTGGTCATCGAGCTCATCGCGGTCCGTGACAATCAAAATTCTGCGACTCGGATTGTTCAGCAACAGGCGCTTGGCAAGCCAGACCATCGTGAGTGATTTGCCCGAGCCCTGCGTGTGCCATACAATACCGCCCTTCTTTTGCGTGGTAATCCTGTTGTACGTGCGGTGAATCGCGTAATACTGATTGTAGCGGCAGACCTTCTTTATACCATTATCAAAAAAGATAAAGTTATGGATCAAGTCTAGGAAGCGGACCTTGTTGAACAGCGAATAAAGACTCTCGAAGAGAACGCCGTCAAACGACGAACTCTTATCATCGATAATCAAATCGTTGTCGTCCAGTTCCTGCAGGCGTTCGCGAAACGCCTCCTGCTTCCATGTCAAATACTTCTTTTCTGGAGTGGCAATTGTCCCGTAGCGGACACCTTCACTCTCGTTTGCTGCCAAGCAATACTGAACCGTGGTAAAGAACGACTCGATAAATTCCGGCTTCTGATTCGTCAAGTTCTGACGAATACCATCGGCAACAGAAACAGAACTCTTCTTGAGTTCGATCACCGCAACTGCAATGCCGTTTATATAAATGACAAGGTCAGGCCGCTTGGTACTGCAAGATGAACTGACTGTCACTTCTTCGGCAATGGCAAAATGATTATTGGCCGGATTATCAAAATCAATGTAATAGACGCTGAAGTTTTCACCATCCATATCAGAAACAGAATGGGAATACTTCAGCAAATTATACACAGTCTTATTCGCAGAATATATACCCTGCTGCAAGTCGCCCGCCGCATGTTGCAAATCTGCGATAGCCTTGCGTGCAACCGTTTCCGAATAGTGCTGCTTTCCCACCAAGAACGCAAACAGATCATCATAGCGAATATTTTTATTCGCCACTTCGCACAAATTGCCCAGGTAATCGTAATGCAATTCGTCCTTGAAGAACTTGATTACCTTTGCCTGCGTCTTGCGTTCGGGAATGTTGATATTCGGTTCGGCCATGGTCTAATTCCAATTTTATCAAAATATAAACCAAATTTCACACTACACGCATGTTTTGGTTGAAAAAAACATTGCCAAATGTTAAAATTCTACGGCATATTTGTAAAATTGCCGTAATTTTATTATATTAAGAACATGCCCAAATACGACGGAAAAGAAATAGGCAATACCGAAGGCTTCATGGTTCGCGAAAACATGAGCGCCTATCAGTATCATCAGGCCTTGCAAAAAGTCCAGTCTGGCGAACTGCTTCGCCTGCGCCCCGGAGTGTTTGCGGAGCCTGCAGCGCTGGCAGATACGATGCTCGACATAGATGTTCTTGTGCCTGGCGGTGTACTGTGCATGTATTCTGCATGGGAGCATTACGAACTCACTACGCAAATACCTTCTGCATTTTGTATCGCCATCCCACGCAAACGAAAACTCGTATTGCCCGAATTCCCTCCCGTGACGCTTTACTACTGGTCAGATCATCTGCTGGAGTTTGGAACCACGACAGCGGAGGTTCATGGTCACAAGGTGCGCGTCACCGACTTGGAACGCTCCGTCTGCGACGCCATCAAATACCGCAACAAAATCGGTCTGGATGTATGTGCCGAAATCCTTAAAGCATACCTGCATCGCGCTGACAGGAACATCGCGAAACTCATAGAATATGCAAAAAAACTTAGAGTCGCCGCAACCCTGAAAACATATTTGGAAATTGGGATTTAAGATGGTTCAGGATATTGCAAAATCAGTGCGGAATCGCCTACTAGAGCAGACAAGAAAAACGCATGGGAACTACCAGCAGGTTCTCATACGCTTCTTTCATGAACGCTTGATGTATCGGCTCGCAAAAAGCAAGCACAGGTCTTCGTTCTATTTGAAAGGCGGTTCATTACTGTTCGCTTTGAATCCTATAATTGCACGCCCGACTTTGGATGTGGACTTGCTTGGCATAAATTTCCCTTCAAAGCCAGAACTGCTCCGCTCCATGTTTGCAGATATATGTTCGCAAACGTGTCCTGAAGATGGCATTACTTTTGACATCGATTCCATTCAAGTTGAAGACATCATGAACGACAAGGAATATCTCGGACTTCATGTGAAAATACAAGCAAATCTGGATTCAATTCGCCAGTGGGTTGCCATCGACGTTGGTTTCGGAGATTCGGTTGTTGGCGTAAATGAGATGTCGTACCCCACACTACTTGATAATTTACCCATAGCGAATATTTTCGTCTATTCAATTGAATCGGTTGTCGCCGAAAAATTTCATGCCATGATTGCCCGCGACGAAAGCAATAGTCGTATGAAGGATTTCTTTGATGTCTATCAGATTTTGACAAATCACAAGATAGACAATCATGTTCTCGAGTCTGCGATCAAGGCGACATTCCATGCAAGAAAAACAGAATACTCTTCCAATGCAAACCTTTTTTCCGCCAAATTCGCCCGTGACGAATCAAGACTTGCACTCTGGAAAAACTTTTTGCACAAAATCAAATACACAAATCCATTGAATTTTGAAGACGTAATGAATTTGATTCGTGATAGGCTAGGAATGTACTGGACAAAAGAGACGCTGGAGTAAACATGACCATAGAATTCCCTAACTTAAGTAGCCGCTTTGATGCAGAAGACATCCGCAAATTGCGCGAATACAACTCCCTGCGGCATTCCAAGATGTCGCACAAGGAAATCTTGGAAGACATACGTCAGGGGGCAGAAACCTTTATGGCGGAATTCAGTAATTGTAGGTAAAAATTCGATTTTCACCTATGTTTTGTCTTAAATCTAAAATCTGTATGGCCAGCTTCTCCATACGGTTCAGGATCAATACCGAACATCCTAAGAATTTCCGCCATCCGCGGAAGCAGTTTTTCTTTTTTCGACGAATCATTTCCAATTTCAAGTGCTATCCGAATTGCCTCTTTGAAATAATCCTCCCGTTCGTCTTCACGTACAGTGGATTCAGACAACTTTATGTACTTGATGTTGGGCCTAATGACATTTTGGATTTTTTCTAAAAAAAGAATAGACGAATTGACCGTATTTAAAAGATAGGTATAAAAAACTTTTGCTTCCAATTCTATATCTAAATCTGTTCCAAACTGCTTTTGTTGCCCATTCGTGTCTAGATACGAATTTATCGCCACTTCCATCATCGCGCGATAAATCTGATATTCTTGAAAGAGTACATCCGTTCTAGCCCTATCATCATAAATATCAGGATTCCATTGAATCATTTTATCCAAGGCTTCATCGGATAAATGAGCTCCAACTTTATTCCTAAGATGATTAACGAAGTCTAAATCCTTTTTCAGTTTCTTGGATTGCGCAGTCAGTTCAGGATTGTTTTTGCAATAAATCGAAAAACCATCAAGGGATTCCCTCAACAGGTTTAAAGGTATAAAATCATACTTTAGATAAATCTGATTATCTATATGCTTTTGCAGCATCGCTGCCGCATCATTTGATCTGTATTGTTCCTTGAATAAATGGTCAGAGAAGAATTTAATTTCTTTCAAAAGGATAATTGTCCTAAGAAAGTCGCGTTTGTATTTTTTGTCGTCTTTCATCACTTTTTTAATTCCAATCTCTGCACTATTTTTTACATCGTCTAATCAATATAAAATATCGTTCACTTAATTTTCCTGCACGAAAAGTTTCATGCGATTTAAATTCGTTGATATAATCACGTTTAATTCTTAAATTGCATCCATTAAATTTATGCGGGTTAAGCCATTCCCATTCTTTGTTTTTTGACCTTTTTTCTACCCTAAGATAAGGATCAAAACAATAAATATATTCTCCCTTCTCATAAATAACGGTAATGAAATGCCCATATGTACGGTCGAAATAAACAAAAAGAACTCCACACAATGCTTTGGTTGTCAGGAAGTGCCCTTCAAACACTACATCATCCTTTTTTATTATTTGTGCCTCTAATGAAAAATTTTCTTTTTTGTATGATCTAAGCCATTTCGTCAACTTTGTCATAGCATCAAAAGACGTGCCAAATGATGCTGGTCTATCTAAGGTATCTTTATAGATATGACGAATCGCCAGTGAAGGAATGTCACTACGCTTAAATAGATAAATCAGAGCATTCACGAAAGCGGTAGGACCACAATCGTATTCAGTAATCTGTTCTCTATAGCATTTGTTTTTCATAGTGTACATCTATCACTATAGTATTGGTTCCAAGGTATTTTGCAAACCGATTAATTCCTGTTCAATTATTGCATCAGAAACGCATTTCTTTTCGTAATAATCTCCTTGGATAGAAAATCCCTTTTGCGACAGCGTTCTTTCAACTATCGGTTTGTTTTGCACATAAATAAGAATGGTATATTTTGATTTATCCTCATAAAAAATCTTACTCTCTATTTTTGATGAAGGATTTTGAGTTGATATGAAAGAACACTTCATGAAAGGTTGATCATCTTCTAACTTTGTATATTCATAATCAAGGCTTATTTTTAAGGTTTTTGACTTCATTTGATTGAATAGACAATAAGTAAATAGTTCCGCATGCTTCCCGAAAATTTGTTTCTTTTTCAATAAATCTATTTCGTAGTCATCTCGAGTTACTTTGGAATGAGCTCTCCCTGATTTTTCATTCCACCTAATATATCGATCGGCACCAAGATAGGCGATTGCAATGGGGTAGTCTATAATGTTTTTACGCCAATTGTCAATTGTTTGCGGATATTTTGCGGCAATCTTTTTTAGAGAGTCCTTCGGATTTCGTTCATCAAAATCAATGTCACAGATAACATCAGTGAAGAACCTTCGTTTATCATCAGCGCCTTCATTTTCCTGGCTCATCTTAAGGAATCGTCTCCAACTGGTATCACGTCCAGAATTCTGTAACAACGAGTTGCTGCTATTAAAAAATGGAGTATAATCGCCTTTGGATAAAAGAGCACATATCAACTCAGGCTCATAAAGACATCCGTTCGAATTGAAAATAGATACCATCTTGGCAACATTTGCATTAAAACGATCAATAGCTGCAGTATTTTGAACATCTGATTCTAAAACTTTCGAGTAATCAATAAGTACATAATGGAGATGTCCTTCAAAATACTTTAAATTTGTTGATGCGTCTATGAGGCTCTGTTTCCACGAGATATTTTTACTCAATTTTGCCTTTAAAATTTCTTCATCTAATTGGAAACGATCTAACGTATAGATATTTGATATGTCTTTCTGTGGCAAGGCTGTTTCAATATCTAAATCAAATAAATAATTAATGCCCGCCAAAGAATTGCAGAAAGTATGTCCCGCGTTACTTAATGTATAACTGTTCATTACGATGTTGTGTACAAAACGCATCCAATCTTCAAAATGAGCATTGTTTACCCCATTGTAAGGACTGCGCGATATGTAAAGCATGTAGCCGAAATACAGTACTTTCGTATCATAATTTTTTCCCTCTGTACAATAATCCCTTGCAATGCTCTGAAAGGACTTGAGTTCATCAAAAATGTAAAAAGAGGGACTGAAATATTTCTTTAATGTAATTTCTGAATTTTGTTTTTCGCATAATGAATCAAATATTTTAATTAGATTGTACAAACATGAAGCGTCTTGATGGCATAATATTTCTATAAGTGTTTCATATTCAATAGAATTTTTCTGATCCATTAATCCATCGATAAACTTACGTTCATCGCCGTTTTTTGTAACTGACATTTGGCCTTGCATGCATTGGAGTGCGCCAAAACAAACGCAATAATTACATATAAAGCTAAGTATCATATCGTCAACAGGCGGATTTCCATCAAGCCCGCTCTGCTGATTTAAATTCCAAAACAAATCGGTCCATTTGGTATCAAACATTAAGCCGACATATTCTCTTAAGGAATTGTACTCTTTCCCGCTTATGGCATTGATTTCCCTGAGAACATTTTTATACGCGTCTTGATCTTTTCTTAGGTCTAATTCTTTTAGAATTTTAGATTTTAGATTTTCAAATCGCGTAAGAGGACGACCTCTTGAATTCATCTTAATATACAAATCATTTGTAAGCTTATAATCGTCTAAATTGAGAAAATTAAAGGTGATGCTTGCGTTTTCACCTTTTCTATCCAATTTTTCAAACAATGTTTTTGCAGTTTCATATGGAAATTCTTCTGCAATTGAGTCCAACATGTTCAGCATATTGAAAATTGTCGGGTCATTATTCCAATGCAAAAAATACCATTTTTCATTTCGAATTGCCGATGAAAGAAAACCCTTTTTTGTATTACTTTTTATTAAATCGATAAAAACTTTTACACGATCGTTCTCAACAACTTGATTTTCTGCATCAAAACTTCTGTTACTTAATTTTAATAAACTGTCGCAAAAATCAGAAGCAGAAAATCTGGTGTTATATGAGAATTTGGAATGACTCCCATCCCACAAAATACTCTTAAATCGAACGAAACTCTCTTCACCAGCAGCCAACGCAAAATACCAGTGCATCAAGAAAAGAGTCGTAACGCGTTGTTGGCCGTCAAGCAGAGTTAAAGTTTTTTTTCTATTAAGTTCCTGTTCCGATCCATAAACAAAATCCAACTCATGATTTGAATTGTCTGATAAAAGATATTTTCTTATGTTCTTCAGAAACTCCTTTCTTTTTTCGGATTCTGTAACGCGACCATAGGCGTAATCTCGTTGAAGCATAGGGATTTCAACGCACAATCCTTCTTGTTCAAAAAGATCAACGAAACTTAGATGTTTAAAAGACATGCTTTCAACTCCTTCATGTAAGATTCTGCATCGGAATCATTCCAATTCATTAGATCTAACAATTTACAACTGTATGCTTTTGCAAAGACGTTTTTTGTACAGGGCAAAAAGAAGACCCCATTTTTCTCTCTTTGTGCAATAGTTCTTCGTTTTACTGGGAAAAATGCATTCCCGTAGCCTCTGTTTGTTCCAGAGTCCAAAAGAACTAAATTAGATATACTATGTTCGTATCTAAATGAACTAGATTCCTTAAAAACGGAATCTCTCAATAATTTGTACACTTTTGATGTGGTTACATCTGTTCGCTCGCCCCACAATTTCAATAAATCAGAGCAGACATCCCACAAATTCCATTCGTCATCAATTTTTTCTTCAGAAAGATTGTCCTTCATCCCTTCGACGAGTGAGCGAAACTTTTGATCTTTTTGTACGGTTTCTTCTTTCTTTGATATTTCTGCAGAACCCCTTTCAATTTCAATTTTGTCATATTCAACACCAGTAAAATATTCAAGGTTGGTTATAAGCCAATCCTTTCGTTTGTCTCCTGATATATCTTTAGGCGTTTGCGACCTAACGTGCTCCAGATCAAAGGTGTTTGCGTAGAAATCCTTAAAGGAAAATCGAACATTTTTTTCATTGCAGTTATAAACTGACATTACGTTATGAAGGAGCAAAACATCAAATATAGCTTTCCTGTTTCCCTTATAATTCAATCCATCTATGTCCGATAACTGATCTTTCATAACATTTTTTATTTCTTCTTTTAATTTGTTGATAAAGTCTTCGTAACCATTTGTATCAGCCATATCTTGGATGGCAAAAATCCTTGATATATCAACGCCTTTATATCTTAAGAATCCAACTAAATGATATATTTGCCTGTCTTCATGCCAGTTTTTGAATAGATTAAATGTATCGGTAATTTCCTTCCACGCCGTCTCTACGGTTTTTGGAGGGCTTTTTTGGGTAAAATCGTTTACATATTCATTAAATGTATAGTAAACGTCATCTCTATTGCTATTATTGTTTTTTTGTTTTACAATATCTAATAAAAATTCTATTCTAGTATCGTACTTGTTATTGTCTTTGCCGTAAATAAATGACCAGAAATCACCGTCATGCAATGTGTGTTCTATAGAATCCCATTCTGTTGCTATTCGGATTTTTAGAGGCGTAGAAATTTGTTTTTTTACAGAAATGTCTTGTGCCGACCCATCATCTTTTTTTAAAAGATCTACTTCTTTATCGACTTGGTTTAAAAACAAGGCCTTAACCAATTCTGCATTGGTTAAACCGATTTTACCTACATTAAGTCGAGAAAAAACTTCTTCGCTAGATATTTTACTGTTCTCTATCTCCTCAGTTACATCATACCAAATAAATTTTATTAAAGGCTCATCACTTGATTCGGAATAATTTAATATGGCGTTAACAAAGGAACTTCCTAACCTTTTTGAGCTCAACCAAGTTGTGATTGTTTTGGATGCGTTGTAAATATGATAATAATCAATATTTCTGTTCTTTTGCTGTTCATCAATGCTTTGCAAAAAGGATTCACTATCGGGTCTACTTTGATAAGACAATTGGTAGAGATCTAATTCGGGAAAGTCCTCTTTAATACTATTAATTTTGGATTTTAATATCAGATATAATGTTGTTAATCTTTGCTGACCATCAATTACCTCCCAAGCCTCTTTTTCTTTATTATAAAAAACGACAAGAGGCTGCATGCAATAAAAATTGTTGCTATCCTTGGTTCGATTTTCTTTATATTCCTTTAAGTCTTCCAATAACTTGGTTACTTCAAAATGAGTCCATCGGTATCCACGCTGATAATCAGGAATATAAAACTTATTTCCCATTAATTCACTGACCGAGACGGTGTCGAGCTTTAGTTTTTCACTTCGTTTTTCAATATTATTCCATAGTTGCATAGCAATAGACCTTTTTAATCAACCTAATTCCTGCGAAATTTGCGTTATCGGGAAAAGATAAATCTGCATAGTTGTTAAACCTGTATATTTTACAAGAATGAGTGGCTTTAAAAAATAATAAACAACAGAGGTATATGTAGAAAAAAATACCACAAGTTGAATTGCTTCTTTTGCAAAATAGGTCACAAGATCTTGAACCATTTCGTTAATCGAAGGAAGGCCTTTACACTTGAAAGAGAATATCGGACCAACGACTCGAAAGATTTCGTATCCTCCAGTTATTTTAGGCCATTTCGCCTTGACGAATTCGCTTATTCCGTTAGATACACTACATTCTTGCACAATCATTATTGGGAGTTTATAGAATTCAACTAGAAAATAGATAAAATCAACAAACGACCACAATAATACACCAATAAACAAAAATGAGGATACCCATAAGGATATGGGATTTCCGAAAGGCACAGAAATTGCCAGGTAAACGGCCAATATGCTAATAATTAATTTGATTAAAGAGGATTTTAAGGTTTTTTTATTTTAGACTGTAACCACATTTGAAACAAAGCTCTTCTAGTTTTTCTTGATTGTATTTTTTCCCCTAGCCAACCAAAACCTTTTGTGATTATAGGATATATTTTATTTAGCATATTGATACCTATATTTTATTCGGCTAGCTAGATAGATTTTTTTATCATCGGGCGGTAATAAAATTACGCTAACCTGATTTTTCCGGTGAGGAGTTGTTGCATCATGCCGGTTTTGAGTTTGCGGTATTTTGCGAGTTTGGTTTCGAGGGCCGAGATTTCGGTGTCCATGTCGCTGAGGACGTTTGCGATGGCGGTTTGTTCGGCATATGTAGAAGGAAATGCAATCTGTTGCTGCTTCAATTTTTCTTGGGACATTGTAGGAATAGTACTTCCTCCACATATAGTCCAAATATTGGTCTGAAAAGGCTTGTCAATCAACTGATAGTATAGAAAGCGGTTGTTGCATTTAAAATTGTTCATTAAAACAAACTGAGGATTTATAGTAGCCTTTTCAGATAGTCCCTCGACTAAAGCGCATTTCCCAATAGATGCAGTTTTGCCAAAAATGATGTCTCCATTAAATACCTTTATTTCAGGAGATTCTTCATATTTTTTTAAACTGATATAAGTACAATTTTCAAGATCTATTTTTTGATTATGTATATCTGAAGGACTAAATGTTATAGCGCCCTTATGAGCTTCAACGAGGTCTTCACGAGTATACCCTCTAAAACCAATCCTTCCCCAAAGAGAACACAAATGTCCTAATTTCTTCACTTCCCAATCACTGGGTATCATTCCGAGTTCGGTCATTTTGTAGCCACTGGATTCTTCGACTTCGCGCTTTGCGCTTCGCTCAGAATGACACTCCTTTCGTCTTTCGTCTGTAGGGTGTGAGCCCGTTCTTTCGTCTGAGCCGAATCCGGGGAGGCGTTTCTTGCCGGTGAGGAGTTGTTGCATTGCGCCTTGTTTGATGTTTTTCTTTTTGGCGATGAGTTTTTCTAGGTTTGCGATTAGGGTGTCAACGTCGGAGAGGGCGCTTGCAATGCGTTGTTGTTCTTCGATTGTGGGTAATGCAAAGAGCCATTCTCTTAAAGCTACAAGATCTACTCCTGTTTGACCGGAGGATCGGCGAGATAGGTTGTCAATAATGGCAAATAGATCATCCCTTTTTAAAGTATAAAATAAGAATTCCTGATTAATTCGGTCAGATTTAGGGATAACCTTTATAAGTGCTACATTGTAAGCACCTTCTATTCCACGAAGAATTTGAAATATTGGGGGTCCATACCGACCAATCATAATGTCTGAAGTGAGACATTTCTTCCGAGCCATACTTTCAGGTATGTAGACAATATATTTATCTGTTTTGTAATCTCGAATCTGAATTAGTCTAATATAACCATCTTTATATGAAGATCTAAAATATTTTAAATCAGGTTGACTTCCTCCCTGAAAATCAACCAACATTCCCATGCTTGCAACATTCCAATCATTCGGTACCAACCCGATTTCGGTCATTTTAAAACCGCCCTGGATTGCTTCGCTACGCTTGCAATGACGAGAGCCTTTTTTCGTCTGAACCAAAGTCTGTTTGAATTTCGTTTCTTTCATACTACTTAAACCTCAAATCCCATTTCTTTGAGGTGGTTCTTGACTTTGGTTTCGTAGTCGGCGACGGTTGTTTCTAGGTCGGAGAGCGTGTTTTCGTAGCGGTCGGCGAGTTCGCTCACACGGGTTGCAATCTTGTGGCTGGTGGTGTCGTAAAGGCTCTTGATTCCTTCAAAGATGTCAAAGCTCCACTTCTGTTTCACGAGCAGGTCCTTGATTTCTTTTTCGGTGAGTTCTGCATACTTGCCCTTGACGGATTCGTCCAGCGCCTTGTTCAGTTCCTTTACAATGCCTGCCTGATTTTTCGCGGTGGTGGCAAGTTCGGTGTATTTGGCGAGTACTTCAAATTCTTCGCCGGTCGTTTTCTGCTTTTTCAGTTCCTTCAGCTTGACGGCAATTTTCTTTGCGTCCAGGTCTTCGCTTTCTTCCTTGGCATAGTCGGCCAGCACGCTGCCTTCGCCGCTGTTTTCTTCCACGAATTCTTCGAGCCTGGATTCGCTTTCGGCGACAACTTGTTCGGCACGTTCGATTTCGGCCTGTTCCTTGGCAAAGTAAACGCGCTCGATGACGGTCTTGGGCAAGAGTTTGCCTTCCCAGCCGATTTCCTTGGGCTCGGCCTTTTTCTTGCCGTCGTCCTTTTTAGATTCTTTCTTGAAGATTTTCACGATTTCGGCACCGGCCATGTAGCCGTCGTACTTGAGCACGAAAACGTCGTCGCTCATGGTCTCTTGCCAATAGGCGAGCAGCACCTGATAAACGTCGTAAAAGTCCACGAGTTCAATGTGGCGGAATTCGTCTATCAGCGATTCCGAAAGTTCTATGATAAACTTCTTCACATCTACCGTGCCGTCGATGTTCATCAACTTCTTGGAAGACTTCTTGAGCCATGTGTCAAAGGCGTTGTCAATCTGTTCGGCGTAGGCCTTGAATTCTTCGTCGTTGAAGATTGCGCTACGGATTTCGTCTTTTTCTACCTTGAGCTGGTAATAGCCCGCACGGAATTTCTTGAAGAGTTTGTTCTTGAGGCCCGGGAAAATATCCCAGTAGCGTTTTAAGGAATCCACGTCACCCGCGGGGATGCCGCCGTTCAAATGGGCGTCGATGGACTGCTCGTCTTCGGCGTCGCCGCTGTCGATGTAACGCGGGATGTTCAGATTGTAGCCGTTCTTGACCTTGATTTCTTCCATCGGGACAAAGCGCGCGTACTTGGGGTCGTCTTCGATGCGGTTCACGAAGGTCTGCACAATCTTGTGGATGTCGCGTTCGCGCAGGCGGTTCTTGGGGCCGTCTTTCACAAAGTCATGGCTTGCATCAATCATGAAGATGCCGCCATTGTTCCCCTGGCGTTCAGCCGCGTCTTCCTTGTCCATCACGATGATGCAGGCGGGAATGCCCGTGCCGTAGAAAAGGTTCGCAGGGAGCCCAATAATGCCCTTGATGTAACCGCGGTCGATGATGTTTTTGCGGAGGGATTCTTCGGCGTTGCCACGGAAAAGCACGCCGTGGGGCAAAATCACTGCCGCTTTGCCGGTGGGCTTGAGCGACTTGAGAATATGCAAAAGCCAGGCGTAGTCGCCGTTCTTTTCGGGCGGGCGATCGTCATAGCCGTCGAAGCGGCCAAATTCCTGCAAGCCGTCGGTCCAGTTCTTGAGCGAGAACGGAGGATTCGCGACGACAAAGTCGAAACGCTTCAACGCGCCGTTGTCCAAATATTGCGGGTTCGAGAACGTGTTGCCCGACTTGATTTCGCCACTTGCCTTGTTGTGAAGAACCAGGTTCATTTTTGCAAGGCCCGCCGTCGTGGTTTCTTTTTCCTGGCCGTAAATAGCGATGTCGAAAGGGGCTTCGTCGGCTGCGCGAATGAGGAGCGAGCCCGAACCGCACGCGGGGTCGTAAATGGTAGTGTTTCTGTTCTTGACTTTCCCAAGGCCGATGACTTTCGCCAAGATGCGACTCACTTCTGCCGGGGTGTAGAACTGCCCCTTACTCTTGCCACTTTCGGTAGCGAAGTTACGCATCAGGTATTCGTAGGCATCGCCTAGAATGTCGTCGCCGCCCGCCTTGTTGTTGCTGAAATTAAATTCCGGGCGTTCAAAGATAGACACGAGGCCGGTCAAGGTGTCGACCATGTCCTTGCCGTTACCGAACTTGGAATTATCGAAGAACTTTGCGTTGTCGATGACGCCTGTCAAGTTGTTCGCTTCGGCGAGTTTCGCGATGGCCTTGTCCATCTTTTCGCCAATGTCCTTGTTGTTCTTGAGTGCCACGAGATCGTCAAAGCTTCCACCTGCCGGGACGTTGATATCGGCGTACTTCTGCCCCTTGAACTTATCGGTCACGTACTTCACAAAAAGGAGCGTCAGAATGTAGTCCTTGTACTGACTTGCGTCCATGCCGCCGCGCAGTTTGTCACAAGATTCCCAGAGAGAAGAGTAGAGTTCGTTCTTCTTGATAGCCATATAAAAACGCTAGGTAGAGAGGGGGTTAGTTTGTTTCGTAAATATATATAAATGGGGGTGAGGGGTGCGATTTTTTTGATGCGTCCGGGGTTTTAGGGGGCGGAGCCCCTTAGGCGAGAGGGTAGCGAAAGACTTGCCCTGGATCCTTCGACTTCGCTCAGGATGACACAGGGCAAGGCTGAAGCGAGGGGGAAACCTCCCCCTCCTCAAAAATATAACACTAGATACACTATAGCACAAACATACATAAATGTCAGGTACAAGGAACCCCTAGTAAGCTAATTTATGTAAGGAAACAAAACTCATTTCAAAAATCGAGGCTATCATGTTCAAATCGTTACTCTTCACATTGGGGATCTTGCCTATGACCGCTTTAGCATTCCAAGTCGGCGCCTGGGTCGGTGGCCCCGGCCAATACCCGCAGCCCACCCAAGAAAACGTGCAGGCATTCCAGGATTTGCAGGGTACACATATCGACCTCATCAGTTACTTTGCGCTCTTCGACATCAACGATTGGAACGCAACCGAAGAGTACGCAAACGTCGCGAAAGACAATGGTTCCACGCTGGTGGTGACCTGGATGGCAAACGGCTATAACGCGCAAGATTTGGTGGACGGCAAGGCCGACGAATATATCCGCGACTACGCCAAGGGTGTTAAAGGCTATGGCGAAGAAATCTGGCTCAGGCCGCTCCACGAAGCGAACGGCGACTGGTACGACTGGGGTGTAGGCAAGGCAGGCGCCGGCAACACCGATGCAAATGTCGCCGAAGCATTCCGCCATATCGTGAAAATTTTCAAAGAAGAAGGCGTTACGAACGTCAAATGGGTCTGGACAACGAACGCTTCGAACTCAGGAAAGGGTTCCACGCTTACGGGCAACTACCCTGGCGACGAATACGTGGACTACATTTCCATTGACGGCTACAACTGGGGCAAATGCCAAAGCTGGTCTAGCTGGCAGACGTTCTCGCAGGTATTCAAGAAGGCATACAACGCACTCGCGAACATCAACAAGCCGCTCTTCATTGCTGAAATTTCCAGCTCCGAACTCGGCGGTAACAAGGCCGAATGGATTACGGACATGTTCGAGCACTTTGCTACAGACTTCTCCCGCGTATTCGCAGTGATGTGGTTCAGCCAGAGCAAGGAAGATAACGAAGGCGACTGGGCGCTCAACACTTCACAGGCTGCAGTTGATGCATGGAAAGCCGGCATCGCGAAGATGAAGGCCTTGGAAGGCAGCACATCTATCAAGCCAGCCGGGAGGGCATCCAGCAGTTCCTTTCGCCTGCAAGACGGCAAGCTCTACATGCAAACCGGCAAAGCATTAAAGGCAAGCGTCGTGCAGTTCGACTACCAGGGCCGCGTCCTGTGGCAGAGCCCGGTGCAGCACTTTACCACGGGTGTGCACGCTATCGACGCCCCCAAGGCAAGCACGCGAAGCATTTACAAGTTATCCGTGAAGCGCTAAACAAAACTTATTCATAAAACTCCTTGGACAACCCCCATTCTAGCTCCTTCAAAACGCTAGAGTGGGGATTTTTTATTTGTATGCACGCAAAAGGGAACATCACCAATAATTCTGATTTTCCGCAGCACCAAACTCGCGCAAAGCCAAACACTAGAGACACTTTGAATTTTTTATGCGCTTTTGTTCGGGCTCTTCGAAAGCGCTCAAAGTATCTTTTAAATATAACAGTTCAAGAAACTTAACGGAGCCTTTATGAACAACAAACTATTCACGTCTCTTTGCGCCGCGCCAGTTGCAGCGATGGCGATCCAAATCGGCGCTTGGGTCGGAGGCCCCGGACAATCCCCGCAGCCCACCAAAGAGAATGTACGGGCGTTCCAAGACTTGCAAGATGCTCATCTTGATCTTATCAGCTACTTTGCAGTTTTCGACGTGGACGACTGGAAGCGGGTGCAAGTTTACGCAGACATCGCAAAAGAAAACGGATCGACGCTAGTCGTCACATGGATGCCCAAAGGCTACAGCGCCCAAGAAATTGTAGACGGTAAAACGGACAACTACATCCGAGAGTTCGCAAAGGGCGTCAAAAATTACAGTGAAGAAATCTGGTTGCGCCCCCTGCACGAAGCGAACGGCGACTGGTACGACTGGGGCGTGGGCAAAAAAGGCGCCGGGAATACCGATGCAAATGTTGCCGAAGCATTCCGCCGCATCGTCAAGATTTTTCGCGAAGAAAACGTGAAGAACGTCAAGTGGGTCTGGACCACAAACGTCACGAACCACGGCGAAGGCGCCACGCTCACGGGCAACTATCCCGGCGACGAATTTGTGGATTACATTTCCATTGACGGGTACAACTGGGGCAAGAGCCAAAGCTGGTCCAGCTGGAAGTCCTTTGCACAAGTCTTCGACGATGCCTACAAGGCTCTCGCAAATATAAACAAGCCGCTCTTCATTGCCGAAATCTCCAGCTCCGAAAAAGGCGGCAGCAAGGCCAAATGGATTGCCGACATGTTCGAGCATTTCCGCACCGACTACTCACGCGTTTTCGCCGTGATGTGGTTCAGCCAAAGCAAAGACTACGAAGGCGACTGGGCGCTCAACACCTCACAAGATGCCGTCAACGCCTGGAAGGCGGGAATCAAGAAGATGAAGGCGAATTCTAAGGGCAAAAAGAGATAAATCGATATTTTACGATATCCAGCCGTTTCGAATCATTACAACTTCCCATTTTCCTGATTGCTTGGATAGGTAGTAAAAGCTTCCTCGGCCATAGCCGTCACTCACACTCAAGTTTACCATATCCCGGCCCTTGTTAAATACCGCACTCGATACGGCCGGGTATGAGTGAAAGAAAAAATCATCATCATCATCAATATACGGCAAAACGGGAATCTCCCACATCAAAAAACGGCGATCCCCATGGGCTTTCGTTTTCATAAAAATGTTCAATAGCGATTCATATTCCTTGTTTAGAACAAGAACCTGCTGGCCTATCGGAGTTTTTTCCATGCAGGCAGATTTCGCTTCTTTCCTTTCACTCTGCTTTATACCGAACGGATTTATCTTCAGCAAAGCATTCATATCTGCGGCTACAGTATCAACATAATGCACCTGCAGCGTTTGAATAAAATAAACGACTTTAAATACACTAGTAGAATCCTTTTTCAAGACCGACAAAGCCTCTTCAAACGGAATACCCATAATCGTCGCTTCATCTTCTTCCCTAGTATCCCATCTCCACCCAGGCGCCGTCAGTTCTACTTTTTGTGTACTATCTACCTTCCCAAGAAGGGATTCACGCTTTGCTGTATCAAGCATAAACCAATACATGTGTTTAATATGATATTCAAAAAAATATTTCGAAACCGCTTCATTGATTTCGCGTAAATCAGCCGCCAGGGAATCATCTGCCGGAATCGTTCCGCAAAGAGAATCCGTAGACCTTTTCCACCTTGCAATGAAATGACTTTTGTAATCGTCCATGGAATCGCGAAGCAACGTGTCATTCGTCGCCTGATACTGCTCGTAAAACGCAAACGCACGCGAAAGAACCGTATCCAGAGGCAGAACCTTCAGCTCTTCAAACCGCTTTGCGCTTTTCAAATCATCTTCATTAGACTCAGAGCACCCGCAAAGGAGAGCTACAAACGTCACCGCCAGCAAACAAAAATTTCGTAGAAACTTCATATACAACATAAATACAAAATTTATCCAACAAAAGCAGAAAAGGTCCGCGATTTTGTCGCGGACCTTCCTCTAGGATAATTCTGTGCTTGCGCGCAAGAATTAGAAACGGAAGTGGGCGAAAGCCTTGTTGGCTTCGGCCATCTTGTGCGTATCGTTCTTCTTACGGACTGCGTTGCCTTCGCTGTTCTTAGCGGCAACGAGTTCTGCTGCAAGACGTTCTGCCATGTTGGCTTCGTTGCGGTTACGAGCTGCATCGAGGAGCCAGCGGAGAGCGAGAGCCTTGGCGCGATCCGGAGCAACTTCCATCGGGACCTGGTAGTTTGCACCACCAACGCGACGGGACTTGACTTCGACACGCGGCTTGATGTTTTCAAGGCAGAGTTCGAACTTTTCGAGCGGGGTTTCCTTGCCTTCAACCTTCTTGTCGAGGAGGTCGAGAGCGGTGTAGACGATCTGTTCAGCGATGGTCTTCTTACCCTGCTTGAGCACGACACCGACGAGTTCAGTGACGAGCGTGGAGTGGAAACGCGGATCCGGGAGGATGGAGCGATGGAGAGCCTTTCTTCTTCTAGACATAGATTACTTCCTTACTTCTTGGCCGGAGCGGCACCTTTCTTCTTAACACCGTACTTGGAGCGACCGTTCTGACGGCCGTTGACTGCCTGGGTATCGAGCGTACCACGGATGATGTGGTAACGAACACCCGGAACGTCCTTCACACGACCACCGCGGATGAGCACGATGGAGTGTTCCTGGAGGTTGTGGCCTTCACCCGGGATGTAAGCGGTAACTTCCATCTTGTTGGAGAGGCGCACACGGGCAATCTTACGAAGAGCGGAGTTCGGCTTCTTCGGGGTGCTGGTGTAAACACGGGTGCAAACGCCGCGCTTCTGGGGGCAGGACTTCAAAGCTACGGAAGCGGTCCTGTTGCTGATCTGTTCACGTCCGTTACGGACGAGCTGTTGAATAGTTGGCACTGTTTAATCTCCTAGATTTTGGAGTGCAAATATAGTTTTATTTCCAAATATTTCAAGTACTTAGCTGTTAATTATCTGAATCTTCCTCGTCAGAAGAGCCGATTTCGTTATCCAAGAGCTGGATTCCGGAACCAGATTCGTAATTTTCAGCCTGTACATTCTGCAAACGAGAGCGTTCTTCCATTTCGTCGGCATCGGCATCGATCACTTGGACGTTCCTCAAGTGACGGGCACCAGTACCGCACGGAATAAGTCGACCCATAATCACGTTTTCCTTAAGACCCATGAGCGGATCCACGCAGCCTTCGATGGAGGCGCGGGTAAGGATTTTTTGGGTTTCCTGGAAGGAAGCTGCAGAAATGAAGCTGTCCGTTGCCAAGGAAGCCTTAGTGATACCAAGGAGCATCGGTTGATACTTAGCTTCAGCCTTACCGAGAGCGCGCAGACGTTCGTTTTCGGTACGGAGACGGGTCTTGGAAATTTCTTCGCCCGGCAAGAGATCCGATTCACCCGGATCCAAAATGCGGACCTTACGCATCATCTGACGAACGATACATTCGATGTGCTTATCTGCAATAGCCACACCTTGCAGGCGGTAAACTGCCTGGATTTCGTTCACCAAGTGGCGCTGCACATCCTCGGGTCCGAGAACGTCGAGGATATCGTGCGGGTCCACACTGCCTTCGCTGATCTTCTGACCAGCACGGACACGGTCACCGTCATTGACCGCCAGATGGATACCACGCGGAACCAGCACTTTCACTTCGTTGCCATCCATCTGCTGAATAATAACTTCTTGGTTGTTGCGCACTTCGTTACCGTACTTGACGAGACCGTCAACCGGTGCGATGAATGCCTTGTTCTTCGGAACACGAGCTTCGAAGAGTTCAGCGACGCGCGGAAGACCACCGGTAATATCGCGGGTCTTACCAGCTGCACGCGGAAGCTTTGCGATAACCTGACCGGAAGTAACGCGGTCACCCTGATGCACGGCGAGGATAGCGCCGTCAGGCAACATGAAGTGGCCAACCTTTTCGCCACGTTCATCATTGATGATGATGACCGGACGCAATTGGTTCTTACCGTGTTGCTTGTCGCTGATGACGATCCAAGTTTCGACTTCGGTCATTTCATCGCGTTCAATACGGTAAGTTCTGTTTTCAATAAGATTGCTAAATGCGATCGTACCGGACACGTTCGTGATAATCGGGCTGTTATACGGATCCCATTCGAACATGCTTTCGCCCTTCTTGACGGTAGCATTGTTTTCGACGTGCAAGATTGCACCGTACGGAATCTGGTAACGGCCCTTGTTGATGCCGGTATTGTCGAAGATAACGAGTTCGCCCATACGGGAGACGACGACCTTCTGGCCTTCGTGGTCCACCGTTTCGACCTGTTCGAGTTCGACGTGGCCATCGACTGCTGCCTTCTTGTCGCTTTCGACAGTAAGACGGGAGGAAGCACCACCGATATGGAACGTACGGAGGGTAAGCTGCGTACCCGGTTCACCGATGGACTGTGCAGCGAGCACACCAACAGCTTCGCCGAGGTCAACCGGACGACCGGAAGCAAGCATACGGCCGTAGCACTTGGCGCAAACGCCTGTCTTCGAGTTACAGGTAAGCACAGAACGCATCTTGATGTGTTCGAGACCTGTAGCAGAAATCTTCGGGAGGTCACGTTCGGTAACGAGTTCGCCAGCCTTGACAATCACTTCGCCGGTAACCGGGTGCTTGATGTCTTCGACCGGAGCGCGACCGAGGAGACGTTCTTCAAGAGGAATGACAGTATCGTCACCGTCCTTGAATGCAGAAACTTCGATACCATCGGTAGTTCCGCAGTCCGGTTCGGTAATCACGAGGTCCTGGCCCACGTCAACGAGACGACGGGTAAGGTAACCAGCGTCAGCCGTCTTAAGAGCGGTATCAGCAAGACCCTTACGAGCACCGTGAGACGAAATGAAGTATTCCATCACGTTCAAGCCTTCACGGAAGCAGGACTTAATCGGGTTTTCAATAACTTCCTGACCACCGAGCTGCTTGATCGGCTTCTGCATCAAACCACGCATACCGGACAGCTGCTTAATCTGTTCGCGGCTACCACGAGCGCCGGAGTCAGCCATCATATAGACCGGGTTGAAACCGTCACGGTCGTGAGAGAGCAAGTCCCACTGCTTGGCAGCAACGTCGGACGTTGTCTTGGACCACACGTCAATCGTCTGGTTATAACGTTCACCGTCAGTAATGACACCGTCTTCGTAAAGGGCGCGAATCTTGGAAACCTGTTCGGCAGCCTTGTCAAGCATTTCCTGCTTTTCCTTCGGGATAACCATTTCGGCGATAGCCACGGAGGAACCAGCGCGCGTTGCCCACTTGTAACCGTTGGCCTTGAGATCGTCGAGGTAGTCGACAGTCACGCGGTTGCCGGTACGACGATAGAGATCGTCAATGGACTTTGCAATCACCTTCTTGCCGAAGGTTTCGTTGGCGTAGCCAAGAGCGTTCGGAACAAATTCGTTGAAGATGATACGGCCGACAGTCGTCTTGATGACGTTGTCTTCCTTGAGGGTAAGGAACTTGACCTTTTCGCCAGCCTTGACCTGGACTTCGATGTTGCCATTGTCGTCGGCCATTTCGCGGATGCAGGTGCAGTCCTTTTCGACAGCGCCCATATAGATCTTGCGACCTGCCGGGAGCTTGAGGTAAACATTGGCGTTCAAATCCACGACGTCGTTTTCGTAAGCGCGGATGGCTTCGGCCGGGTCGTAGAAGTGCATGCCTTCACCCTTGCGGTTCGGACGCGGCTTAGTGAGGTAGTACAGACCAAGCACGATGTCCTGGCCCGGCACAGCAATCGGCTGACCGGAAGCCGGGTGAAGAATGTTGTTCGAAGAAAGCATCAACACGCGGCATTCGAGCTGAGTTTCGAAAGAAAGCGGAAGATGCACAGCCATCTGGTCACCGTCGAAGTCAGCGTTGAATGCTGTACAGACGAGCGGGTGGAGGCGAATCGCGTTACCTTCGATGAGCTTCGGATAGAATGCCTGGATACCCAAGCGGTGAAGCGTCGGAGCACGGTTCAACATGACCGGGTGGTCTTCAATAATCTGTTCGAGAATGTCCCAAACTTCAGGACGTTCTGCGTCAACGTACTTCTTAGCAGACTTGAGCGTGTAGACAATGCCTTCTTCTTCCAAGCGCTGGATGATGAACGGCTTGTAAAGTTCAAGAGCCATGCGCTTCGGGAGACCGCACTGGTGCATGCGAAGTTCCGGTCCCACGACAATCACGGAACGGCCGGAGTAGTCAACACGCTTACCGAGCAAGTTCATACGGAAGCGGCCCTGCTTACCCTTGAGGAGTTCGGCGAGGCTCTTGAGCGGACGTGCAGAACCTGCACGAGCGGTGCGGCGGCCGCTATCGAACAGCTGGTCGACAGCTTCCTGGAGCATACGCTTTTCGTTGCAGAGAATCACGTTAGGGGCACGGATGTCGATCAACTTTTTCAAGCGGTTGTTGCGGTTGATGACACGGCGATAGAGTTCGTTCAAGTCGGAGGTAGCAAAGCGGCCACCTTCGAGCGGTACGAGCGGACGAAGATCAGGCGGGATAACCGGAAGAACGTCGAGAATCATCCAAGACGGCTGGTTAGCGAGCAAACGAGCTTCGTTCGGATACTTGTGGCGGAATTCTTCGTAGGCGTCGGCAAGCACAAAGTCAGAGTGTTTGGCTTCGTAATCTACCTTGAATTCGGCAACAGCTTCGGCAAGACCCTTGAGCCAAGCCTTGCTTGCGTCGCGGGCCGGATCCGGATTCTTGTAGTAGCTGCGGAAGCTTTCCATCTGGGACTTCTTGAAGGCTTCGACAACCTTGAGGCGCTTCACGGCATCGTCCTGCTTGGTCTTGGACTTGGAAGTAGCCTGCAAGCGGAGTTCTTCGGAAAGCTTGGTCAAGTCGACACGGTCGAGCAACTGCTTGATAGCAGATGCGCCCATCTTGGCTTCAAATTCACGGCCTTCGGCAACGAGGTCCTGATACTGAGCTTCGTCGATCAGGGAGTTCGGTTCGAGGTCGGTCGTACCCGGATCAATCACCACGTACTTTTCGTAGTAGATGATATGGTCGAGGTCCTTAGTATTGAGGTTGAGAAGTGCACCAATGACGCACGGCTGGTTACGGACGAACCAAGTGTGGGTCAGAGGAATAGCAAGTTCGATGTGGCCCATGCGTTCGCGACGGACCTTGGAGTGAGTCACTTCAACGCCGCAACGGTCGCAGATAACGCCCTTGTAGCGGATGCGCTTGAACTTACCGCAGTTGCATTCCCAGTTCTTAACCGGTCCAAAGATCTTTTCGCAGAAAAGACCATCCTTTTCAGGCTTGAAGGAACGGTAGTTAATCGTTTCCGGCTTTGTCACTTCGCCATAGGACCAGTAACGGATCAGGTCCGGAGAGGCGAGATGAATAGAAATGTCGCCAAACTGTTCAGTCATTTCTTCAGCCATAATTACTTGTCTCCAGTGGTCTCGATATCAAGACCCAAAGAATGAACTTCGCGAATCATAACATTGAAGGATTCAGGGATACCCGGCTTCGGCGTATTCTGACCCTTGACAATGGCGTCATAGACCTTGGAACGGCCCTGCACATCGTCAGACTTGACGGTGAGGAGTTCCTGCAACGTGTATGCGGCACCGTAAGCTTCCATAGCCCACACTTCCATTTCACCGAAGCGCTGGCCACCGAACTGACTCTTACCGCCGAGAGGCTGCTGCGTCACGAGAGCGTAGCTACCGATAGAACGTGCGTGGATCTTGTCGTCGACCAAGTGACCGAGCTTGAGGTAGTACATGTAACCGATGGTCACCGGGTTGAGGAGGGCTTCACCGGTCTTGCCGTCGTAAAGCTTGGCCTTACCGATAATCTTGTTGTTTTCCGGATCCATTTCGTAGTTCACGATCGGGTTCTTCTGGTAAGCCTTTTCGAGTTCCTTGCAGATATCTTCGAACTTAGCACCGTCGAACACAGGAGTCGTCACCTTGAAGCCGAGAGTCTTTGCAGCCCAGCCCAAGTGAACTTCAAGCACCTGACCGATGTTCATACGAGAAGGCACGCCTAGCGGGTTCAGAAGAATCTGGAGCGGACGACCGTCTTCAGTGAACGGCATGTCTTCGACCGGAACGATTCTCGAAACGACACCCTTGTTACCGTGGCGACCAGCCATCTTGTCACCAATGGAGAGGCAGCGCTTCTTCGCGATGTAGACCTTGACGCTCTTGAGAACGCCCGGCTTGAGTTCGTCACCCTTCGTGACCTTGTCGATTTCCTTTTCCATCGTGCGGGTAAGGGTATCGAGGTTGTCGCGGGCAACGAGAACGAGAGAGAGCACCTTGTCCTGGAGGTCATCGTCATCCACAACGAACGTGGAGAGCGGAGAAACCTTCGTGACGTCGATGAACTTGAGGTTCTGTTCGTTATAAGTCTGACCTTCGCGGATCAAGAGTTCATGAGTTTCGTTGTCCATGACCTTGCCAGCAGACTTGCCTGCGAGGAGGTCGAACAAGTGTTCACGGCATGCATCCTTGATGCGGTCAATCTGGCTCTGGAAATTCATACGAATTTCTTCGATGGTTTCCTGATCCTTTTCCTTGCTCTTCTTGTCGGCCTTGTCCTTCTTGCTGAAGATACGGGTTTCGAGCACGACGCCCTTCATTCCCGGAGGAGCCTTGAGAGAGGAATCGCGCACATCGCCGGCCTTTTCGCCGAAGATTGCACGGAGCAAACGTTCTTCCGGAGTGAGTTCGGTTTCGCCCTTCGGGGTAACCTTACCGACGAGGATATCGTCCGGACCGACTTCAGCACCGACGCGGATAACGCCGTTTTCGTCGAGGTTACGGAGAGCGTCTTCACCGACGTTCGGAATTTCGCGAGTCAATTCTTCCGGACCGCGCTTGGTGTCACGCACTTCCATTTCGTATTCTTCGATATGGATAGAAGTGAACGTGTCCTTGATAGCGAGTTCTTCGGAAATAATGACAGCGTCTTCGTAGTTATAACCGTTCCACGGGAGGAAGCCGATGAGGATGTTCTTACCGAGAGCGAGTTCGCCGTGGTCAGTAGAAACACCGTCAGCCAAGACGTCGCCGACCTTCACAAAGTCACCAACGTTCACAATCGGCTTCTGGTTAATGCAGGAATCCTGGTTGGAACGTTCAAACTTGCGGAGCTTGTATTCGTCAATCGGATCCTTGCCGAGGAATTCATAATTTTCACCGAGACCGGTAAGCGGTTCAAATACACCGTTCACCATCTTGCCACGCTGCACAGTAATGTTGCGAGCGTCAACGAAGGTCACGCGACCGTCGTGCTTAGCACGGACAACCGTACCCGAGTCGAGAGCGGCGCGGCGTTCGAGACCCGTACCCACGACCGGAGCTTCGGCGCGGAGCAGAGGCACAGCCTGGCGCTGCATGTTAGAACCCATCAAAGCACGGTTAGCGTCATCGTGTTCAAGGAACGGGATGAGGCCTGCTGCGACAGACACGATCTGCATCGGAGCCACGTCCATGAGGTCGATACGTTCAGTTTCGGTGTCGCCGATAGCGATGGAATCCTGCTTCATCAAGTGCGGGTATTCGCTCTTGTCGCGGACGATGACGTAGCCGTCCATGTCGCCCTTGAAGCGGTTGTCATCGTCGAGTTCGGTAGAAGCCGGAGCAACCTTGAAGGAGTCTTCTTCGTCAGCAGTGAGATAGCTGATGTAGTCGGAAACGATCTGTTCCACGACGTCGCCCACCTGCACGTAGTCCGGAGTGCCGTCGAAATCATCGAGAGCAAAACCGTTCTTGCTGTAAGAAACGTTACCGTCGGCATCCTTGATCTGGAAGACCTTGTTCACGAAGCCTTCGAACAATTCGCGCTGGCGGTTGTCGAGGTTCAAGCGAACAGTGTCGATTTCCTTCTGGGTGAGTTCGAGTTCCACGAAGAGGTGCGGATCATGAACGAAGCCCTTGAAGATACCGAAATGCCACTTTTCTTCCGGGAAGTAGCACTTGTTGCCCTGAGCGTCCTTGAATTCAACGAGACCCACGATACGGTACGGAGTTTCGATGAAGCCGAAGTGGTTCACCACGGCGTAAGAAGCGAGGGAGTTGATAAGACCGATGTTCGGACCTTCCGGAGTTTCAATCGGGCAGAGACGGCCATAGTGCGTGTAGTGAACGTCACGGACTTCGAAGCCTGCACGTTCACGGGTAAGACCACCAGGACCAAGAGCGGAGAGACGACGCTTGTGAGTAAGTTCAGAAAGCGGGTTCATCTGGTCCATGAACTGGGACAACTGGCTCTGGCCAAAGAATGCCTGGACGACAGTAGAAACCATGCGGGTATTGACAAGTTCGCGCGGAGTCGTCTGTTCTTCTTCGGAATGGAGAGAAAGGTTTTCGCGGATGACGCGAGACATACGGGAAAGGCCGACGGAAATCTGACCGGCAAGGAGTTCGCCCACAGAACGTGTACGGCGGTTGCCCAAGTGGTCGATATCGTCAAGAGTATAGCCTTCGTCGCCGTTGAAGAGGCCGACCATGTATTCGATGATAGCAAGGAAGTCAGTCTTGCTCATCGTCATCTGGGTCACAGACGGCATCTTGAATTCGTTGACGCGATCGAAGCGTTCGGCAACTTCCTTAACCTTGGCAAGAATAGCAGCGGTATAGACCTTTGCGTTCAAGCGGTAACGACCGACTTCGCCAAGATCGTACTTGTGCGGGTCGTTGAGGAAGAGTTCGTCGAAATAGCGTTCGGCAGTCTGGAGGTTCGGAGCTTCTTCCTGCTGCTGGTGGGTCACGGAGTAGACAGCCTTGAGAGCGTCTTCGCGGGACTTGGTCTTGTCGGCAGCGAGAGTGTAGTGGATGAGGAGGTTGTCTTCTTCCTTCGAGAGCACAGTAATCTTTTCGACACTGCTTTCACGGAGACGTTCGAGCTTCTTGTCGTCGATAACAGTGTTGGCTTCGAGGATGATTTCACCCGTTTCTTCGTCAATCACATCATTGAAGATGATGCGGTTGATGAGGGTGCAGACACCTTCCTTGTCAAAGTCGTTAAATGCGGCATCGTCGAGGACAATTTCATCGGTCTTCTTGTAGAAGAGGTTCAAGATGTCCTGAGTCGTTTCGAAACCGATGCAGCGAAGCATAGCGGTAGCGGCGAGCTTCTTCTTGCGGTCAATGATGAGGTAAAGGATGTCGCCTTCGGTGTTGAATTCAACCCATGCGCCGCGATGCGGAATAATACGGCTCTTGTAGTCGGAGCGGCCGTTGGGTTGCATTTCTTCGTCAAAGCTCACACCAGGAGAACGGTGCAACTGCGAAACGACGACGCGTTCGGCGCCGTTAATGATAAACGTTCCGTTCTCGGTCATGATAGGAAGTTCGCAAACCAAGACATCGTTCTTGATTTCTTCCTTGAGCTTGCTTTCTTCTCCGTCCTTTTCAAACACCTGGAGGGAGAGAGTTGCGAAAAGTTCCATGGAATACGTGAGACCACGCTCACGGCATTCGGGGATGCTGTATTTCGGGATGCCGAAATAATATCCTTCATACTTCAAGGAATACAAATCCTTGTCATCGGTGATCGGGAAGATATCGCGGAACACGCGTTCAAGCCCGACGTTCATCCTTTTTTCTTGCGGAATGTCCTTTTGAAGGAATTGCTCGTACGAAGCCTTCTGGACTTCGATCAGGTACGGGAGTTCCAGGTGGAACTTGTTGGAGGAATAAGACTTTCGCTCCGTCGTCATTAGAAATACCTCATCCGGTGAAGAGCCTAATAATAGTCAAAAAACACCAAAAGCCCGCACTGTCGTGCAGGCAATTGGTAAGGAAGAATTAATGCAGCAAAAGCATTACTTAAGGGTAACCTTTGCTCCGAGTTCTTCGAGTTTCTTCTTGAGAGCTTCGGCGTCAGCCTTCGGTGCAGCTTCCTTGATGACGCTGTTGGCAGTTTCGACGACCTTCTTAGCTTCAGCGAGGCCGAGACCCGTGATAGCGCGAACTTCCTTGAGGATAGCCATCTTCTTAGCCGGATCGATTTCGGCGAGGATGACGTCGAATTCGGTCTTTTCTTCAGCAGGAGCTGCAGCAGCTGCAGCCATAACTACAGCGCCACCGGCAGCGGCTTCGATGCCGTGGGTTTCTTTAAGGTAGTCAGCCAAAGCCTTGGCTTCGAGAAGGGTAAGACCAACGATTTGATCGCCCAATGCCTTGATATCAGTTGCCATGATGTGTTTCTCCGATTATTCCGTTTAAAATTTTTGGTTTGTGGTTTGTTGTTAAGCTTCCGCTGCAGCAGGGGCTGCTTCGGAACCCGATTCTTTTTCCAGCTTTTCCTGGAGGGTCTTGAGCTGACCGGCAATCGTGGAGCCCGGTCCGAGAGCGATGGAGACGATCATTGCGATCATGCCCTTACGATCCGGAATCTTAGAGAGGTTCACGACTTCGGAGCCCGGCATTGCCTTGCCATCAAGGTAAATGCTCTTGGCAACCAAGAAATCAGGGTTTGCTTTGTGGAATGCTTCAATTTCGCGAGCCGGCAGGAGCGGGTCTTCTTCGAAACCGACCATCACAGACGTTGCGCCAGTGAGGGAGTCGTTGAGACCTTCAACCTTGAGAGCTTCGAGCACGCGCTTGAGAAGAGTGTTCTTCACAGCGTGGTACTTGACACCCTTAGCAGCGAGGGCCTTGCGGAGGGCATTGTCCTTATCGACAGTGATGCCCTGGAAATTGAGCAGATAGACGGCGGTAGCGCCCTTGAAGGACTCGACGAGCGCGTCCACGGTCTGTTGTTTTTTAACTACAGCTTTCATGGTTTCTCCTAGCGCGTCAGTGCCATATCAAGTTTGATGCCCGGGGCCATCGTAGCCGTCAAAGTGAGGCTCTTGATGTAAGTGCCCTTAGAAGATTGAGGCTTGTTCTTCACAACAGAGTCGATAACAGACTTCGTGTTTTCAACGAGCTGATCGGCAGTGAAGGAAAGCTTGCCAACCGGAGCGTGGACGTTAGCGCCCTTGTCAACGCGGTAGGAAATCTTACCGGCCTTGAGTTCCTTGACGGTCTGAGCGACGTTAACAGTCACCGTACCAGCCTTGGGGCTCGGCATCATACCACGAGGACCGAGGACACGTGCGACCTTACTAATCACCGGCATCATGTCGGGAGTAGCAACGACGGCGTCAAAGTCCAGCCAGCCTTCCTGAATCTTCTGAACCAAGTCGGCACCACCAGCGTAGTCAGCACCTGCGGCTTTGGCAACTTCAAGGTTGTTATCCTTGCAGAACACCAAGACGCGGACCTGACGACCGGTACCATGCGGAAGCACGACTGTGCCACGAACCACTTGGTCGGAATGTTTTGGGTCCACACCGAGATTGAAGTGTACTTCGACCGTCTGGTCGAACTTCAATTCGGACTTTTTGAGTATTTCGATTGCTTCCTTCAAATCGTACGCTTTGGTGCGATCGAAAGATTCAGCAATCTTTTTGTATTTTTTTCCTCTGAACATGAAATTTTCCTGTCAGATACGTAACGGTGAATTACCTGCCTCAGTCAACCACTTCAATACCCATGGAACGAGCAGTGCCCGCAACCATGCGCTTGGCGGCTTCGAGGTCGATTGTGTTTAGATCCGGCATCTTCTTTTGGGCGATTTCCGTGATCTGGGCTTGAGTGATCTTGCCAACTTTCTTACGGTTGGGTTCACCAGAGCCACTCTGCACGCCAGTAGCCTTCTTGATGAGGGCCGGAACCGGCGAGACCTTCGTGATGAAGGTGAAGCTCTTGTCAGCGTAGACCGTGATGACAACCGGCACAATCATGCCCTTGTCGTTCTGGGTCTTAGCGTTAAACTGTTTGCAGAACTCCATGATGTTCACGCCCTTCTGACCAAGGGCAGGACCTACCGGAGGAGCTGGGTTAGCTGCGCCACCGGGAATCTGGAGCTTAATATAACCTGTGATTTTCTTTGCCACTGTATTATCTCCGTTTCAAAGACCGTATCAATTATGCGTCGGCGGATTCGACTTGGTTAAAAGCGAGTTCGACTGGCGTAGAACGACCAAAAACGGAAACCATGACCTTGATCTTGGCTTCCATAATTTCATCTACGACGCCCACAAAGCCCTTGAAAGGACCTTCCTTGATGCAGACATTTTCGCCAATTGTGTACGGAATTTGGATCTCGCCTTCAATGGAGTTTTCAGGATCAACACCCAGAAGACGATCGACCTCGCTCTGACGAAGCGGAATAGGTACTCGAGAAGCGCGAGTCATTCCGCCGAAATGGGTGACACCATTGATGGTGGACACCAGGTGCTGGGTGAGCTCGTCCAGCTCCATTTCAATAATAATATATGCAGGAAACAAATTTTGGACGCTAACACGACGCTTACCGCGAACGTTGGAAACAACTTCGCGGATAGGTACGAGTATACGTCCAAATTTATCTTGAACGCCTTCGCGCTCAATCATTTGCTCAAGGCGTTTCTTGATATTGTTTTCTTGACCGGTAAAGGTGTGAACTGCATACCACTGCATGGCCATACATTAACCTCTACCCATAATGAAATTTACAATCCAAGAGAGCACAAAATCGAGCCCTGCAATATAGAATCCCATGATAACGCTGAAAAGCATTACAACAAGAGTAGAACCCTTAAGTTCTTCCCAGGTGGGCCAAGTAACCTGTTTCAGTTCTTGGACAGATTCTGATACATATTGCTGAACCTTACGCATTTTTTCTCCGGGAAGTGAGCAGGTCGAGAGGGACTCGAACCCCCAACCAACGGTTTTGGAGACCGTGACTCTACCAATTGAGCTATCGACCTATTCGGACTTCCTTACTTGGATTCCTTGTGAACAGTATGCTTGCGGCAGAAGCGGCAGTACTTCTTGTATTCCACGCGGGAAGGATGAAGACGCTTGTTCTTGTCGCAATCATAGTTGCGCTGATTGCATTCTGTGCATTCAAGCACGATGAGTTCTCTAGGCATTTTTTATCCTGATTACTTGATGATTTCGGTTACAGAACCTGCACCAACCGTGCGGCCACCTTCGCGGATAGCGAAGCGGAGCTGCTTTTCCATAGCGATCGGAGCAATGAGGTTCACGTGAATCGTGACCGTGTCACCCGGAGTAACCATTTCAACACCTTCCGGGAGCTGGATCGTACCAGTAACGTCGGTGGTGCGGAAGTAGAACTGCGGACGGTAGCCATTCATGAACGGCGTGTGGCGGCCACCTTCGTCCTTCGTGAGAACGTAGATTTCAGCCTTAAATTCGGTGTGCGGAGTGACAGACTTCGGAGCTGCGAGCACCATGCCACGGACGATGTCCTTCTTTTCAGCGCCACGGAGGAGGAGGCCAACGTTGTCACCGGCCTGAGCGTCATCGAGGAGCTTACGGAACATTTCAACACCGGTAATGACGTATTCGGTGGTTTCACCGAGACCGATACGTTCAACCTTGTCGTTGAGGCGAACGAC
>NZ_FRAZ01000010.1:0-101028 GCF_900142485.1 Fibrobacter sp. UWB12
GTCGTTCGCTTGAACGACAAGGTCGAACGTATCGGTCTCGGTGAAACCACCGAATACGTCATCACCGGTGTTGAAATGTTCCGTAAGCTCCTCGACGACGCTCAGGCCGGCGACAACGTTGGTCTCTTGCTCCGTGGCGCTGAAAAGAAGGACATCGTCCGTGGCATGGTTCTCGCCGCTCCGAAGTCCGTTACTCCGCACACCGAATTCAAGGCTGAAATCTACGTTCTCACGAAGGACGAAGGTGGCCGCCACACGCCGTTCATGAACGGCTACCGTCCTCAGTTCTACTTCCGCACCACCGACGTTACCGGCACGATTCAGCTCCCGGAAGGCGTCGAAATGGTTACTCCGGGTGATACCGTCACGATTCACGTGAACCTCATCGCTCCGATCGCCATGGAAAAGCAGCTCCGCTTCGCTATCCGCGAAGGTGGACGTACTGTTGGTGCTGGCTCTGTTACCGAAATCATCAAGTAAGGAATAATCATGGCTGGTGAACGCATCCGTATTCGCTTGAAGAGCTTCGATCATCGTATGATCGACCGCTCTGCTCAAGATATCGTGAATACAGCTAAGAACACTGGGGCTCGTATTGCAGGCCCCATCCCTCTCCCGACGAAGATCCAGAAGTATACGGTGCTCCGCTCTCCGCATATTGACAAGACTTCTCGTGAACAGTTCGAATCCCGTACGCACAAGCGTCTTATCGACATCCTTGATGCTACGCCGCAAACTGTAGATTCCCTCATGAAACTTGACTTGCCGGCAGGCGTTGAAGTCGAAATTAAGGTCTAATAACAATGAACGGTATTCTCGCAAAGAAATTGGGAATGACCCAAGTGTTCACGGAACAGGGCGAATGCGTCCCTGTCACGGTTCTCGAAGCCGGTCCGTGCGTGGTCGTTTGCCATAAGACAGAAGAGAAGGACGGCTACACTGCTGTCCAGATCGGCTTTGGTCTCAAGAAGGAACAGCGCGCCAATAAGGCAGAAGTCGGCCATTTCAAGAAGGCTGACGTGGCTGTTCGTGAACACCTCGCTGAATTTGATGTCGCTGATCTCGAATCCTGGCCGGTTGGCAAGGAATTCGGCGCTGCCGACTTCGCTGATGCAAAGACTGTGAACGTCTCTGGCATCTCCAAGGGTCATGGTTTCTCTGGCACTATCAAGCGCCACGGTTTCCATAGCGGTCCTCGTTCCCATGGTACGCACAATATGCGCGAACCGGGTGGTACGTCCGCTCACTCCTATCCGGGTCGTGTTTTCCCGGGTAAGCGTATGGCTGGTCAATACGGCAACAAGAAAGTGACCGTGAAGCACCTCCAGGTCGTCAAAGTTGATGGCGACCGCAACCTGATCTTCGTCCGTGGCGCTGTCCCGGGCCCGAAGAACAGCATTATCGTGGTGAGGAAAGACTAATGGCTAGTGCAAAGCTTTTCGCCGCTACTGGCGATTTTAAGAATGATATCCAGCTCCCGGCTCTCTTCGACCAGGAAGTCAACAAGGTCTGCATGTACCTCCACATCAAGGCTATCCTGAACAACAATCGTCAGGGTACTGCTCAGACTAAGTCCAAGGGCGAAGTCAGCGGCGGTGGCCAGAAGCCGTGGAAGCAGAAGGGTACGGGTCGCGCTCGTTCCGGCCAGAACACCTCTGCAGTTTGGGTTCGTGGTGCCAAGGCTCACGGTCCGAAGTCTCATGACTACTTCGAAAAGGTTAACAAGAAGGTCAAGAAGATCGCATTCCACTCCGCTCTCGCCTCCAAGGCAAGCGAAGGTAAGGTCTCCGTGTTCGAAGCTCTCAGCTTCGCCGCTCCGAAGACTAAGGATCTCCTCGCAGTTCTTTCCAAGTCTGGTATCGAACAGCGTAACGTCCTCTTCATCGTTAGCGAAAAGGATCAGAACCTTTATCTTTCTTCCAACAACATTCCTTGGTGCCGCTGCGCTCGCGTAGCTGACGTCAACACTTACGATGTTGTTCGCGCAAATAACGTTGTCATCTCTCAGGCTGCTCTTGCAGAACTTGAAGGAGGCCGCTAATGAAAGAAATTCGTGAAATCCTCGTTGCTCCGCACGTTACCGAAGAAACCATGAAGAACATGGTCAATCCGCGTAACGACGTGCACAAGTACGTATTCAAGGTTGCCTTGGACGCTAGCAAGGAAGACATCAAGTACGCTATCGAAAAGCGCTTTGACGTCAAGGTCGCTAAGGTCAATACTTTGATCAACCGCGGCAAGATCAAGCGCGTCCGTATGGTCGCTGGCAAGAAACCGAACTGGAAGAAGGCCTACATCACGTTGAAGGCCGGGCAAAAGATTGCCGAGTTTGAAGGAGTATAACCATGGGTCTGAAATCTTATCGCCCGATTACCCCGACACTGCGTTACAAGCAGCTTGGTGACCGCAAGGAAATCACCGCTGCCAAGCCGTACAAGCCGCTTACCGAAGGTATCAAGCGCAGCTCCGGCCGTAACAATGCTGGTGAAATTACCTCCCGTCGTCGTGGTGGTGGTCACAAGAAACTGTATCGTATCATCGACTTCAAGCGTCAGTTTGCCGGTCTCTCCTGCACTGTCGAAACAATCGAATACGATCCGAACCGTACAGCTCGCATCGCTCTCGTCAAGTACGAAAACGGCAAGCGTGCATACATCATCGCTCCGGCCGAAATCAAGGTTGGCGATGTGCTGAAAGCTGGTGAAGGTGCTGAATTCCGCGTAGGTAACGCAATTCCTCTCCGCGACATTCCGCTCAACACCATTATCCACAACATCGAAATGAAGCCGGGCAAGGGTGCTCAGATTGCTCGTTCCGCTGGTGCCGGTGCAGAACTGGTTGCCAAGGACGGCAAGCTCTGCCAGGTCAAGCTTCCGAGTGGCGAAGTTCGCTACATCCCGGAAGAATGCCTCGCTACCGTTGGTCAGGTTTCCAATATCGATCACATGAATGAATCCTCGGGTTCTGCAGGCCGCTCTCGCTGGCTCGGCAAGCGCCCGGCCGTCCGTGGTGTCGTTATGAACCCGGTCGACCACCCCCTTGGTGGTGGTGAAGGTCGTACCTCTGGTGGTCGTCATCCGTGCTCTCCTTGGGGTAAGAACTCTAAGGGTGCTAAAACTCGTAACAACAAGCGTACTGATAAGTTCATCGTACGTCATCGTCAGAAGAGGGCCTAATTCATGTCTAGATCCCTTAAGAAAGGTGCGTTCGTGGATTCCCACGTTCTCAGCAAGGCCCAGGCGATGGCCGGTTCCGACAAGAAACAGGCTATCAAGACCTGGTCCCGTCGTTCCACAATCGTCCCGGATATGGTCGGACTCACTTTCTCCGTCTATAACGGCAAGCAGTTCCTTCCGGTTTATGTCACCGAAAACATGGTTGGCCATAAGCTCGGCGAATTCGCTCTGACCCGTACTTTCCGCGGTCACCGCAAGACTGAAACTGCTGGAGGCAAGAAATAATGCAAGCTGTTGCTAAAGTTAAAAACGTCCGTTACGGCGTTCGCAAGCTCCGTCGCGTAGTTGACCTCGTTCGTGGCAAGTCCGTCAGCGAAGCCTTCGCGATGCTCTCCATCCTCCGTACGCAGACCAAGGGTGCTCCGCTGGTTGAAAATGCTCTCAAGTCCGCTGTTGCTAACTTGAAGCAGAAGTCCGCCGCTCCGGTTTCCGCCGAAGAAATCGTGATCAAGACCATCACCGCTGATGGTGGTACGATCATGAAGCGTATTCACCCGCGTTCCCAGGGCCGTGCTTTCCGTATCGAAAAGCCGCTCTCCCACATCACCGTCGTTGTCGCAGACAAGGAGAATTAATAATGGGTCACAAAACTCATCCTAATGGTCTTCGTCTTGGCGTTATCCGCGGTTGGGAATCCAAGTGGTATGCCGAAGACAAGTTTGCCGATCTTCTCTATGAAGATATCGTGCTCCGTCGCTACTTGATGAAGCGTTTCGAACATGCCTCCCTTTCCAAGGTCGGCATCGAACGTACCGTCAAGAAGGTGAACGTTAACCTCTATACCGCTCGCCCGGGTATCGTTATCGGTAAAAAGGGCGAAGAATTGGAACGTTTGAAGGGCGAACTCCAGTTCCTCACCGGTAAAGAAATCTATATTGCAGTCCACGAAATCAAGCGTCCGGAAACTGATGCCAAGCTCGTGGCTGAAAACATTGCTCGCCAGCTCGAAAAGCGTATTTCTTTCCGCCGTGCCATGAAGCGCGCTATCCAGTCCGCTATGCGCATGGGCGTTGAAGGAATCAAGGTGCAGTGCGGTGGCCGTCTCGGCGGTGCTGAAATTGCACGCGTTGAAAAGTATGCTGAAGGCCGCGTGCCTCTGCACACTCTTCGTGCTGACATCGACTACGCAACTGCCATCGCTAAGACCGTTTATGGTGCCATCGGTATCAAGGTGTGGATCATGCACGGTGAAAAGATTGGTAAGGACGTCATGAACGACAACAAGAGAGAGAAGTAATTATGCTGAGTCCGAAAAGAACATTGCATCGTAAGCAAATGAAAGGGCGCATGAAGGGCGTCGCCTCTCGTGGCAACTATATCGCCTTTGGCGAATTCGGTATCCAGGCTCTTGAAAAGTGCTGGCTCACCGCTCGTCAGATCGAAGCTGCTCGTATCGCCATGACTCGTAAGATCAAGCGTGGTGGCCGCGTTTGGATCCGCGTCTTCCCCGATAAGCCGATTACCCGTCACCCTGCAGAAGCCCGTATGGGTAAGGGTAAGGGCGCAGTCGAATTCTGGGCAGCCGTAATCCTCCCGGGTCGCATCCTTTTTGAAATGGGTGGTGTTGAACGTGAACTTGCCATGGAAGCTCTCCATGTCGCAATTCAGAAGCTCCCCCTTAAGTGCAAAATCATCGAAGAATCGGAGATCTAATGAAAGCACGTGAATTGAAAGAACTGGGCGTTGACCAGCTCAAGGAAAAACTGGCTCAGTTGAATCTCGATTTGTTCAATTACCGCATGACTGCGAAGCTCGGTAATTTGGAAAAACCCTCTGTGATTCAAGCTGCCCGCAAGGACATCGCCAGAATCAAGACCATCCTCAGCGAAAAGGCCAAGGCATAAGCCGGCAGGAGCAGGAAATGGAAAGAAACCTTCGTAAAGTCAAGCAGGGTATCGTCTCTTCCGACAAGATGGACAAGACGATTACGGTTGTGGTCGAAAACCGCAAGCGTCACCCGATGTACAACAAGATCATGACTACGACCAGCAAGCTCAAGGCTCACGATGAAAAGAATGAAGCCGAAGAAGGCGACTTGGTTGAAATCATGGAAACTCGTCCCCTCTCTGCAACGAAGCGCTGGCGCCTCGTCCGCATTGTGGAAAAGAAGAAGTAAACTCCTGGAGTAAGGCGAATATGATTCAAGAAGAAACCAGACTCGTCGTGGCCGATAACAGTGGTGCCAAGGAAGTCGCCTGCATCCGTGTTTTGGGTGGCACAAACCGTCGCTATGCTAGCATCGGTGATGTCATCAAGGTAGCCGTTAAGGACGCTATCCCCCAGAGCAAGGTGAAGAAGGGTTCCGTGGCCGACGCCGTTGTCGTCCGCACAGCAAAAGAAATCGCACGTCCGGACGGAACGTTCATTCGTTTCTCCGACAACGCAGTGGTTCTCATCAACAAGGATGGCGAACCGCGTGGAACCCGTATTTTTGGACCGGTGGCTCGTGAGCTCCGTGACAAGAAGTACATGAAGATCATCTCCCTCGCACCTGAGGTTCTCTAATGGCTAACATCAAGAAGAATGATATCGTCAAGGTGATTTCCGGTGCTAATAAAAAGACCGGCACCGTGATCAGTGTCAAGGGCGACAAGGTGACCGTTTCGGGTGTTAACGTCCGCAAGCGTCACGAAAAGCCGTCCCAGACCAATCAGACTGGTGGCATCGTTGAAAAGGAAATGCCGATTCACATTTCCAACGTGATGCTTCTCGAAGGCAACACTCCCGTTCGTACCCGCATCGTTCGCGAAAAGGGTAAGAAGGGCGTTCGTACCAGTGTTAAAACTGGAAAGGCTGTGTAAGGTAACGTAATGAACCAGATGAAGCAATTCTATCTCGAAAAGGTCGTTCCGGCCTTGCAGCAAAAGTTTGCCTACAAGAACGTGATGCAGATTCCGCGTCTCGAAAAGATCGTGCTCAACATGGGCGTGGGCGCCGCTTCCCAGAACCGCAAGATTCTCGACGAAGCTGCTGACACTCTCACTGCTATCACCGGTCAGAAGGCTATTGTCACTAACGCTAAGAAGGCTGTCGCTAACTTCCACCTCCGTGAAGGTATCGGCATCGGTGCTAAGGTCACCCTTCATGGCGACAACATGTGGGACTTCCTCTATCGTTTCATCAACATCGACCTTCCGCGTGTCCGTGACTTCCGTGGTCTCGCACGCCGTGGCTTTGATGGCATGGGTAACTTCACCCTCGGCATCAAGGAACAGACGATCTTCGTTGAAATCGATATTGACAAGATTTCCCGTACTTTCGGTATGGACATCTCCTTCGTCACCTCCGCTAAGACGGACGATGAAGGTCGCGCCCTTCTCGAAGAACTTGGACTCCCCTTCAGGAAGTAAGGTAATACCATGGCAAGCAGAAGAATGATTGAAAAATGCAAGCGTACTCCGAAGTATACCGTTCGTGGGTACAACCGTTGCAAGCGTTGCGGTAGGCCGCACGCCTTTATGCGCCGCTTTGGCCTTTGCCGTATTTGCTTCCGCGAAATGGCACTCGCCGGCGAAATCCCCGGTATCACAAAGTCGTCTTGGTAAGGAGAGTATACTCATGGCAATGACAGATCCTATCGCCGATATGCTCACCCGTATCCGCAATGCCTCTACGGCAAAGCTCCCCGTGGTGGACATTCCTGCCAGCAATCTGAAGCGTGATATTGCACGTGTGTTGCAGGAAAAAGGTTTCATTAAAAAGTTCGTCGTCGTTGATGACGGTAAGCAGGGCATCCTCAAGGTCCTCCTCCGTTACACGAAGGGCGAATCCGCAATCCAGGGCCTTCAGCGCGTTTCTACGCCGGGTCTTCGTCACTACGTTGACGTGGCCAAGCTTCCGCGCGTTCGCAATGGCCTCGGCTATGCAATCATCTCCACATCTAAAGGTGTCATGACTGACCACGAAGCCCGCGAACAGAAGGTGGGTGGCGAAGTCATCGCAAAGGTATGGTAAAGATGTCCCGTATCGGTAAAGCTATTATCACTATCCCGGCTGGCGTTAAAGTCGCCGTCAATGGTCAGAACATCAAGGTTGAAGGCCCGAAGGGTAAGCTCGAAACTAACGTTCACGAACTCATTTCCATCAATCTCGATGGCGATAAGCTCTCCTTCACCCGCCCGAACGATGAAAAGTTCACCCGCGCTATGCACGGCACCACTCGCGCTCTCGTCAATAACATGGTCGAAGGCGTCACCAAGGGTTTCCAGAAGACTCTCGAAATCGTTGGCGTGGGCTACCGCGTAGAACAGAAGGGTAAGGATTTGAACCTCGTCCTCGGTTTCTCTCATCCGGTGATCTTCAAGGCTCCGGAAGGCGTTGAACTGAAGGCTGTTGATCCGCTGAAGATTACGATCTCCGGCATCGACAAGCAGAAGGTCGGCCAAGCTGCAGCAGAAATTCGCAAGTACCGCAAGCCTGAACCGTATAAGGGCAAGGGCATCAAGTACGCTGGCGAAATTGTCCGTCGCAAGCAAGGTAAGAAGACAGGTAAATAAGGGTAAACTATGACTGCAATTGCTAAAAAAAGAATCCAGTCCAGAATCGCACGCCACGAACGCGTACGTAAGTCTGTTGTCGGAACTGCAGAATGCCCTCGTTTGGCTGTTCGCCGTTCCTTGTCTCACATGGTCGCCCAGATTTTTGATGACGAAAACAACAAGTCTGTCGCTCAGGTCACCACAGCTTCCAAGGAATTCCAGGGCAAGTTTGGTGAAATGACGAAGACCGAACAGGCTAAGCAGCTCGGTCTCCAGATTGCTGAAGTCGCCAAGTCCAAGGGCGTTGAATCCGTGGTCTTTGACCGCGGCGGTTACATCTATCACGGTCGCGTTCAGGCTCTCGCTGAGGGAGCTCGTGAAGGCGGACTCAAATTCTAGTGAGGTACACTTTGGAACGCGAAGCTCAAGTTTCTGAATTTGAAGACAAGGTTGTACACATCAACCGTTGCGCTAAGACCGTTAAGGGCGGCCGTCGCATGTCCTTCTCCGCTCTCGTTGTCGTTGGCAACAAGAACGGCAAGGTCGGTGTCGGTCTCGGCAAGGCTAAGGAAGTTTCCGAAGCTATCCGTAAGGGTACCGAAGCCGCTCAGAGAAACATCGTGGAAGTCCAGCTCCTCGATGGCACCATCCCGCACGACATCGAAGTGAAGAGCGGTTCTACCCGCATCCTCCTCATGCCGGCTGCTCCGGGTACTGGTGTTATCGCCGGTGCTGCTGCCCGTGCTGTTCTCGAACTCGCCGGTGTCCGCAACATCCTCACGAAGATTCACGGTTCTTCTAATCCGAGCACTGTCGTAAGTGCTTGCTTGGAAGGCCTGCTTTCTCAGAAGAACAAACAGGACTGCGCCAAGTTGCGTGGTTTTGAAGCCTAAGGAGTAATACCTAATGAAGAAAGTTCGTATTACTTTGATCAAGGGTATCGTCCGTCGCCTTCCGGTGCACCGCGCTAACGTGGCTGCACTCGGCCTCCGCAAGATCGGACAAACTGTTGAACACAATTTGACCCCGTCCATCCAGGGCATGATCAATGCCGTGAAGGACATGGTCAAGGTCGAGGAGATCTAAGATGGAACTCAATACTCTCAATCCTGGCAAGGCTGCCAAGGGCAAGAGCCGCAAGCGCATTGGTCGTGGTCCGGGCTCTGGCTGGGGCACTACTGCCGGTCGTGGTCAGAAGGGTGCTGGTGCTCGTAAGAGCGCTAAGGCCGGTCGCGTCGCTTTCGAAGGCGGCCAGATGCCGATTCACCGTCGTATCCCGAAGCGCGGCTTCAAGCACGCTGGTGTTGAATTCCAGATCGTGAACCTGAAGAAGCTCGCCGCTGTCAGCGCTGTTGAATTTGACGCCAAGGTCCTTTTCGACCTCGGCTTCATCAAGAGCGTCGAACTGCCGGTCAAGGTCCTCGCTTTTGGTTCTATCGACAAGGCTATCAACGTAAAGGTTAACGCTATCAGCGAAAAGGCAAAGTCTGCTATTGAAGCTGCTGGCGGCAAAGTTGAGATCATCTAATGGAAGCACTCAAGAAAGCCATCGATGCGTTCGTCAATGCGTTTAAGATTCCGGATCTGCGCAAGAAGATTCTCTTCACGCTCGGTCTCCTGATCGTCTACCGTATTGGCGCTCACATCTCCATCCCCGGAGTAAACGCTGCGGTTCTCGCAGAATACTTCAAAAATTCGAATAACTTGTTTGGCCTGTACGACTCGTTTACCGGCGGTGCATTTGCGAAAGCAACTGTATTTGCCCTCGGTATCATGCCGTACATCAGCGCAAGCATCATCATCCAGTTAATGGGTTCGGTGATTCCTGCCATCCAGATGCTCCAGAAAGAGGGTCAGGAAGGTCGCGCAAAGCTGAATCAGTATACCCGATACTTCACGGTAGTTCTTTCTGCCTTGCAGGGATGGGGCATTTCTATGTGGCTTTCTAACCTCAAGGTGACGACAGCCGCTGGTACGGGAATCTCGGTTCTCTCCGATAACTTCTCGTCCGGACTCGGTAATTTCGGCTTTCGTCTCCTTGCTACGTTAACCTTCACCGTAGGTACCATCTTCTTGATGTACCTTGGCGAGCAGATTACCTCGCACGGTGTGGGTAACGGTATTTCTCTTATAATTTTCGCCGGTATCGTCGGTGGCCTTCCGAGAGCCATCTTAGCCGAATGGGAAATGTTTAGCGAAGGCATCCAGCCCCTTGCGATTGAGGTCTTTATCTTGGCCATCGTGGTTGTGATTGTCGGGTTTATCGTTTTCGTCGAGCAGGCGACCCGTCGCATTCCACTCCAAAGTCCTCGCAGGACCGTCGGAAACAAGGTCTTGGGTGGTCAGGCTAGCTATTTGCCTTTCAAGGTGAACACCGCTAACGTGATTCCCGTGATCTTCGCAAGCTGCATCATGTTCATTCCAGCAATGGTTGCATCTTGGTTCCCGAACGTATCTGCGATGCAGGCTTTTGCTTCTGCATTTATTCCGGGTCACATCTCCTACAGCGTAGTAGATGCACTCCTCATCATATTCTTCACCTACTTCTACACGGCAATCCAGTACAACCCGAACGACATTGCCGAAAATCTCAAGAGGTCTGGTGGGTTTATTCCGGGAGTCCGTCCGGGTAAGCAGACAGCAGAATACATTGACCATGTTTTGACCAGAATTTCATTGCCAGGGTCCCTCTACCTCGCTTTAATCAGCGTTGTTCCCCTGCACTTGAAAGACGCTCTCAATATGAGTTTCTATATTGGGGGTACCTCGGTCCTAATCGTGGTAGGTGTTGCTCTGGATACTCTTCGTCAGCTCGAAGCCCAGTTGCATACCAAAAACTATGAAGGTTTCTTGAAACGTGGCCGCATTCGCGGCAGGATGGCATCCTAGTGGCTAAAGAAGAAGGTATACAAGTAGAAGGCGTTGTGTTGGAAGCTCTTCCCAACGCTTTCTTCCGTGTTCAACTTGGAAATGGTCACGAAATCCTGGCCCATGTTTCAGGAAAAATGCGCCGGCATTTTATTAGAATTTTGCCGGACGACAAAGTGTTGGTCGAGATTTCCCCGTACGATTTAAATCGCGGGCGAATTACTTACCGTTACAAGTAATAGGTATTACAAAAGAAGGTCAAACCTATGAAAATCAAAGCCTCCATCAAACCCAGATGTGAAAACTGCAAGATCATCCGTCGCAAGGGTGTATTGCGCATCATCTGTTCGAAGAACCCCCGTCACAAGCAGAAGCAGGGATAAGGAGATCGTATGGCACGTATCGCTGGTGTCGATTTACCGAAAAACAAGACTGTTGAATACGGTCTGACGGCAATCTATGGTGTCGGTCTGTTCACCGCTAACAAGGTCTGTGCTCAGCTGGGCATTGACAAGAACAAGAAGTGTGACGACCTGACTGAAGAAGAACAAGGTAAGATTCGTCATCTTTTGGAAGATGAATACTCTGTGGAAGGTCAGCTCCGCGCAGAAGTTACCTTGAACATCAAGCGTTTGCAGGATATTGGCTGCTATCGCGGCATCCGCCACCGCAAGGGCCTCCCGGTCCGCGGTCAGCGTTCCCGCACCAACGCCCGCACACGTAAGGGCCCCAAGAAGACTGTGGCTAACAAGAAGAAGTAAGGAGTATCATCGTGGCTGAAGAAGAAATCAAGGAAACTGCTGCTGCCGCTGCTGAAGCTCCGGCTGCTGCTGAAGAAGTCAAGGTTAAGAAGGGCAAGAAGCGTATTGACATCCAGGGTATCGCCTGCGTGTTCGCTTCCTTCAACAATACAATCGTTTCTATCACCGACGCTCGCGGCAACGTGGTCGCTTGGGGTTCTCCGGGTAACTCCGGTTTCAAGGGCTCCCGCAAGAGCACGCCGTTTGCAGCCCAGCTTGCCGCTGAAACCGCTGCCCACAAGGCATTCGATCTCGGCATGCGCAAGGTGGACGTTCGCGTTAAGGGTGCTGGTGGCGGCCGTGAATCTGCCGTCCGCGCTCTCAAGAATGCGGGCCTCGAAGTTCTCTCTATTCGAGACGTGACGGGCATCCCGCACAATGGTTGCCGTCCTAAAAAGAAGAGAAGAATTTAATCCAAAGAGGTATCGCCAATGATGTGGAAATCACTTCAGATGCCGCGCAGCTTCCAGAAAGTGGAAACCGGCGAAGATGGCCGCTACGCCAAGTTTGTCGTAGAAGCCTTGGAACGTGGCTGGGGTATCACCCTCGGTAACGCTCTCCGTCGCGTTCTCCTCTCCTCTCTGCAGGGTGCGGCTATTGTCTCCGTGAAAATCGAAGGCGTTGACAAGGAATTTTCGACGATTCCGGGTGTGAAGGAAGATGTCACTGACATTATCCTCAACCTCAAGAGCATCCGTGTAAAGCTCCTGTCTGATCACGACGAAACCCTTCACCTGGACATGTCCGGTGATGGCGAAGTCACGGCCAAGGACTTTATGGACAATCCAAATGTCACTATCCTGACTCCGGATGTTCACATTGCGACATTGAACGGTAACGCTTCGTTGTCGATGGACGTGAAGATCTCCTGCGGTCGTGGTTATGTTGTTGCCGACGAACTCAAGGACAAGGACGCTCCGATTGGCGTTATCGCCATGGATGCGAACTTCAACCCGGTTCAGAAAGTCGCAATGCACATCAGCGATACCCGCGTTGGTCAGAAGACGGACTACAACCGTCTGGAACTTGAAATTACAACAGACGGTTCCATTGACCCGGAAGACGCTCTTGCATATGCTGCAAAGCTTCTTGTGGATCACTTGGAAATCTTCATCAACTTCGAAGGCGATCTCGAATCTCCTGAAGAACTCGAAATGGATGAAGAACGTCAGCGTATCGCTAACCTCCTCCGTATGCGCGTGGACGATCTGGAACTTTCCGTTCGCTCCAGCAACTGCCTCCGTATGGCAAATATCCATACTATTGGCGAGCTTGTTCGCAACAAGGAAAACGATATGCTCAAATACAAGAACTTCGGTAGGAAGTCCTTGGTTGAACTTAACGAGGTGTTGACGTCGATGGGCCTTTCGTTTGGCATGGACGTCGATGATTACTTGAAGGATTAAACATGAGACACGGTGTAAAAAACAAGAAACTGGGTGTTAACGCCCAACACAAGCGTGCCATCCTCCGCGCCCTCACTACTTCCATCATCGGTAAGGGCATGGAATCGGATCAGAACAAGCGCTATGTGCGTACCACTCTCCACAAGGCAAAGCTTGTCCGTGGTGCTGTCGAACGCATGATTACCTACGCAAAGAAGGGTGACCTTTCTGCACGTCGTGAAGCTGCTCGCTTCATTATGGACCCGAAGGTTCTCCAGGATTTGTTCAACACGATCGGTCCGCGTTATGCTAACCGCAACGGTGGTTACACTCGCGTGCTGAAGCTCGGCCCGAACCGCGCTGGTGACGCTGCTGAAATGGCTTTGATCGGTCTCGTCGAAGACGAAATCGTTGCAAAGGCCAAGAAGGCTGCTCCGGCTGCTAAGGCTGATGCTGCTGTTGACATGGTCGAAGGCGAAGGCAAGTCCGCTAACTAAGATCAAAAACGGTCAACCGCTTTTAAAAAGGGACTCGGTTAATGCTGAGTGCCCTTTTTTTTTGTATTATTATACTACCTATGCGTTCTTTTTTTGTCTATCTGTTTTTGGCGTGTGTGTGTGCATTCGCTTCTGATTCCATGTTCGGAAATTCTGCGTCTGCAAGAAGTCTCGTTCTTGGTGAAGGTTCATCTACACGTGGTGCAGCATCCCTGACTCCGATGTACGCCGAAATGGCGGTGGACTCTAGCTATGTGCTTGGTCCTGGCGACTTTCTGGACCTGATGCTCGAGGACAAGTATCTTTCTATCCAGATATACCCGGATGGAAGCGTGGCTATCGAAGAATGTGGTGCCGTCAATGTGGGCGGAAAGACATTCGGCGAAGCGCAGAAGCTTATTTTGGATCTTGTTGCCAAGCGTTACAAGCGTGAATATTGCTTTGTTCAGCTTGCTGCCCTCAAGAAGTTCCGCGTGAACGCTATGGGCGCTGTAGGGCTTGTTGGCCAGCATATTGTGGAACCCCAGACAAGGCTTAGTTTGTTCATCCGCTCTATCGGAAATCCGCTTCCGAATGCAAATACCCAGGATGTCCAGGTGATTCGCGGCAAGGATACGATTCATGTGGATTATACCGCGATGACCACGAATGGCGACTTTAACAATGACATTATGCTGGAACAGGGCGACAAGGTGTTTATTCCTTTTGTTCCGATGGGCGATAACGTGAGCTTGATGTTCCCTGGGTACAGGACTAGTGTTGCTTATAGCCCGGAAAGGACCCTTGCGGATTACTTTGACCTTGCCGGTGCAAACAGGATGCATAATTACGGCTACAAGGCAGTGTGCGTGCGTGAACCGGATAAGGAACCGCGCTGGATTACACTTGCCGACATGAAGACGACTACGGTCGCGCCTAATACGGAAGTCGAGTTTTTTGTGAAGGAACTTTTCGTGTATATCGGTGGTGCCGTGAACTATATCGGGCGTTACGCTTACAACCCGACATGGCATGCGATTGATTACATTGCTTCGGGCGGTGTCAATACAAATACAGGTTCGTGGGACCAGGTCAAGGTTTGGCGTGGTGAAAAGCCCAAGGCTATTTCGGTTAACGTAGCGACTGACCCGATTTTGCCGGGAGACTATATCGAAATTCCCAAGAGCCATTACGAATCGTTCAAGGACTTTACGTTGTTCATGGCATCTCTCTTGAGCGTGATTTCGTCTGCATTCATCATTTACGTCACCTACAACAAGTAATTTATGGAAAAGCAAGATTCTATCGGTTTTGTTGAAATCTGCTTGCGGATTCTGAATAACGACTTGAAGCATTTCAAGTTTGTTGCTGCGTTTGTACTTATCCCGACCATTGTCGCTTTTGTCATGGTCATGTGGGTCGTGAAACCTAAGTATGCGGCTTCGGCAATTGTGACGCCTCCTGCATCGACGCAGCCTATGGCGGGTGCGCTTAGCGGGCTTATGGGTGGTTCGGGTATGAGTTCGCTTCTCGGTTTATCTATGGATAACGAAGATGTGAACGCCGTGTGGACGATTCTCAATTCATGGGAATTGCATGACCAGGTGATTGCGAAGTATGACCTTGCGAAACACTACAAGTTCAAGAGTAAGTTCCATGCTGACTTGCTGAAGGAGTTCCGCAAGAACTTTGGCCTTGAGATGAACAAGGAAGACATGCTTTCCATCTATTTTAAGGACACGGATGCAAAGCTTGCGGTCGATGTCGTGAACTTTATGCTCGTAAAGGCTGATTCGGCATTCAATGCGTTCAAGACGAAGCAGGCCCGCCAGTCTAGGGAATATTTCCAGTCAAGGTTGGATTCTTGCGAACATGTGCTTGACTCCTTAATTGCCAATTTTGTCGATTTCCAGGTGAAGAACAATGTTTATGAACCGAGTGTGCAACTCGAGGCTACGATCAAGTACTTGAGCGAATTGCAGGCCATGCGCGAAGAAGTCGGCATTGAGATGAATTTTGAAAAGCTCGACCGCGGCGAAAACAGCAAGCGTTACCAGGAACTTTTGAAGCGTTCCAAGGGTGTGAATTCTGCTCTTGGCGGAGCGCTCAAGGGTAAGCACAGCAACATCGGTCTTTTGGAACTCAAGAGATCTCCGGAACTTTATTCGGAATACCTGAGACGCGAAGCGGAAATTCGCATTCAGGAAGCAATGTACAAGGTGCTGCGCCAGCAGAGCGAGCAGATGCGCTTGGAAGAAGCAAAGATGCTCACGAACTTGCATGTACTTGAACCGCCTTGGGAAAACGACAAGAAGATTTCTCCGAAGCGCGGGCTTATCCTTGTGTTCACGGTGTTCTTCTCGTTTTTCTTGGCAACGCTTCTCTGTAACTTTGTCGAATACATGCGTTCGGAAAGTCGCACGAATGGCCGTACTGCAGCCGAGTGGGATTTTTTCGTCAAGAAAGTCTGCTTTTGGCATAAATAGTTTTTGGAGCGTCTGGGCATGATGGAGATGCTGTTTGCTTATCCAGAGTCGAGCGTGATGTTTGCGCTTGCCATCGTTGCCCTGGTGCTTATCTCCATTTTCAAGGAAGATTTTTTCCGTCCGTCGACTCTGTACTTCTTGGTGCAGATGGTGATGCTTGGCGTCTCGTATTTACAGTTCCTGCCGATGATGTCGGATTTCTATTATTCGACGTGGCTCGTGTGGGGCGGCGGCATGTTCTGCTTTTTGGTCGGTTGCTATGTGACGGATTTTGCGTGGAAATCGGCTGGTGGACCTCCGTTGCAGAAAAAGCTTGAAGTTCACGGCGAGTACAATTGGGTCTGTCATTTCTTCTTGAGTTTTTCAGCGTTCGCATATTTCTTTGTAGGTGTGCTTGGCGTGATTTCTGTGACCGGGAACCTTGTGCTATTGACGGATAATCCGTCGCAGTGGCTCACGGGTAAGGATAACGACGTGCTCAAGTACGCAGACTTCTTTACGTCGGGTGCGATGGTGGTCGGGCTTTTTGCAGTGGCGTCGTTCAAGTCCATGAACCCGGTGCGCTGGGTACGCTACGCGTCGCGCTTTATGGTGCTGTTCACAATTCTTCTTTCGTTTGCGACGTACCCGAGCCGCGGTATCAACATGCTCTGCCTTGGCATGTTCATGATTTTGTTCAACTACTTGCGCGGGCGGTTTTCGTGGCGCTCGCTTGCGGTGGTGACTGTATTTGTTGTCATCTTTTTTGTGGGGGTTGCATCGCTCAAGGGGCAATATGGGAACTCCGACATTACCGATAGCAAGATTGCAAAGGAAGTGGCGCTGCTCCCGTACAAGTATGTGGCGAACAACTACTGGAATCTGGATTACGCGTTCAACCGCATGAGCGATATCCCTGAACATGATTGGACGTACGGTATCGATGCGTTCTTTGGCGTGACACACTTGATGCACATTGGCGATGGTTTGCAGCAGAGCTTTGGATGGGATACTCCGTTTAACGAGAGTATCGTGAAATACCCGGGCCTCAACACGATTCCTTATTTGTGGGACGCCTACAAGGATTTTGGGCTGCCCGGAATATTCTTGTTGCCGTTCTTCTTTGGCGTGCTCTTTACGTTCTGTTACCACAAGATGGCTGTGGCGAAAAATCCGTTTATGCTGTTGCTCTCGGCAACGTTCATGATGTGGATTATCCTGTGGAACTTTACGACCGGTTATAAACAAAGTATGTATTGGGTGTGGATGTCGTTCTTTTTCTTTGTCTGTACTGTCAGCAGCGGCCGCACTATTTTGCCGGCAGACCCTGAAGTCGTGGGTAACGAGGTAGACACAAAATCGACAAGCACTGAATGTGAAGTAGCGGTAAGCAGAACGTAGAGCTTATGAGCTTTTTTATAGATGTTTTGACAGACCTATTGTCTATGCTGCTCAATTGGCGGCATTTTGTGATATTGTTATTTATCGTTGCTTTAGGCTACTGTATTTATGAATTTTTGTTGCCGTTGTTTGGCTAGGCCTGATGCTTGCCTTACCAGCGGATTCTGCTGTTGCGGATAAAGTACCCAAATAAAATTGCAGTAATCACCAAATCGCCGGTGAGGGCGAAAAGCGGAATCATGGCGTTTTCGAGGTAAATCCCTGCAAGCCCGCAAGCGATGACGTTCGAAGCTCCGCCGATGCTCACCATGATGGCGTAGGCGCGTGTGGCGTGCTCTTTGAGGAGTGTCGAGATGAGCGTAGTGCGTGCAGCCTGGAAAATGAGCGAGAACGAAAGTATCTGTAAAATACTTGCGCTTGTTTGTAGCGTAGTTTCGGTCCACGGGGCGGCAAAGAAGAGAATCTTTAAAATCCACGATGGAAGTAGCCACAGGGGCGAAGAGCAAATTGCGATGAACAGCGTGAATACCGCGATGTCTTTGAGGTGAAGGTCTTTGTCGTGCGAGGCGTGGAGTGTGATGAGGTTTGACGAGATGAAGTGCACCATGATGCCCGAGCAGAGCACGAGAATCTTATGCCCGAAATTGTAGCAGCCGAGGAATTCGGCACTGGCGAACTTGTCGGCGACATAGAGGCCGATGGGCAAGTAGGCGAATGCGGCAAAGCTCGAAATGGCATACGGAATGCCGGCCTTGATCATGAGTGCGATAAAGCGGAACGTACGGCGCGTGATTTTCAGGAGATGCGCGTGGAATGCCTGCGTGACGCCGTAGAAGAATGCGGGGAGGGCGGCAAGGACCATTGCAAGCGCAATCAGTTCAATGCGTTCTGCTTTGAAGTAGAGCAGCGTGATGCCCATGACCGCGGAATACGAAATCGTGTGCAGGAGTTTCGAGACAAAGAGGCGTTTCCAGAATTTTCCGCAGATGAAGTACCAGTCGAAAAATGCATGCTGGAACACGAGCCCAAATGTGAAAATCAGTTCGCCGTAAAAAATCGGATGGTTGTAGCGGAACGTGAACGCGAATGCGATCATGAGGAGAGCTGCTGCCACGGCTGAAAAAAGCCGCAGTTGCAGGATGCTCCTGAAAAGCGTTCCTTTCGTGGCACGGCTCCCGAAAAAAGCGAGGATGAGGGTGGTCATGCCGAAGTCGGCGATGGCGCAAAAGACGGAATAGTCCGTTTGGAGGAGTCCAAAGTGTCCGTACGAAGCTGTACCAAGGTTCCGTGCAATGAAATTCTGTACAAAAAATGAAATTCCTTGAATAAGGAGGTTTACAAATGCGATAAATACGCCGATTTTGATATTGCGGAACGCCTGAAACATTGATGTAAAGATAAAAAAGAACTTAGTTACTATATTTCGAGCCATGGGTAAATTGCAAGGTCAAAGTTCTTTCTTCGTTCCGGGTCCGCCGGCTATGCCGGGGGAGGCTCACAAGCCGCTGGTCGAGTTTTTGCTCCGCGAGGTTCGCGGGGAAACGGTGCTCGATCTCGGTGGTGGCAGAGGCGCTTACTCGCTCGAATTGAAGAAGGCTGGCTTTGATACGACGGTTGCCGATATCAACGAGGAATCGCTTGCTGTTGCCGACAAGAATGGGCTCAAGACAAAATTGCTTGAACCGGGTGAGCCGCTTCAGGAAAATCTGGCCGATACGGTCATGATGATTGAGGTTCTGGAACATGTTCCGCATCCGGTGGAGTTCTTGAAGGCTGCAATCGGGGCTGCAAAAAAGCGTGTGCTTTTTTCGCTCCCGTGCACGAACGATTTTGACACTTTGTTTGAAAGCGGACTCACGTATGCGCATATCGCAGTATCGGACCACCTGTCGCATTTTTCGTACGATGAAATGAAGCTGCTTTTGGATGGCCTCGGTGTGGAGTATAGCCTTACGATGGGCGACTACTTGTTCCCGGGGGCGGGCATCAAGCTTTTACGCAACTGCTTTACGGGTCCGCTCGGATTCCTCCTGATGCTCCCGTTCCGCGTGCTCAACAAGCTGGGCCTTATTCCGAAGCGTTACCCGTCCCGTTTTTACGGTGTTATAGAAAAAAGGTGATTCTTGGCTGTTGCAAAAGGCTATTTACGGAAAAAAACAGAATAACTTTTTGCAATTTTTTGTATCTTTGGTCTTGAAATCGCGAGAGTGGCGGAATTGGCAGACGCGCCAGACTTAGGATCTGGTACTTCGGTGTGTGGGTTCGACTCCCACCCCTCGCAGTTCTTTTTTTATCACCTTTTTAACAACCGTATACCGGAGTCTATATGTCCGCTGAAATCAAAGAAACAAGCGCAACCGTGCGCACCCTTGAAATTACAATCCCGCAGGGTGATCTCAAGGTTCCGTTCGAAAAGAAGCTTTCTCAGTACAAGAAGCAGGTCGCCTTGAAGGGCTTCCGCCAGGGTCAAGTGCCGAAGTCCATGATCTTGAAGCAGTTCGGACCTTCCATCCGTCACGAAGCTGTCGATGATATCGTGAACTCTATCGTTCAGGAAACGCTCAAGGGCGCAAATATCATTCCGGTTGGCAAGATGGTCGTGAAGGAATTCAACGACGACGAAAAGAGCGACATCACACTGAAGGTCGAAGTCGAAGTTGATCCGGAAATCGATATCAAGGGTTACGCAGACACGGGTATCACCGTTCCGGCTACTGCCGTTCACGAAGAAGAAGTCCAGGCTGAATTCGACCGCCTCATGCAGATGTGGAGCAAGGACGAACACGTTGACCGCGAAGCCAAGAAGGGTGACGTTGTTGTTGGTGACTATATCGAAGTTGTTATCGACGGTGAAAAGCAGGAACTTCCGGAAAACAAGGAATTCCGCTCTCTCCTCGGTGAATCCGCTTCTCCGGGATTCGACGAAGGCCTCATGGGTTCTAAGGCCGGCGACAAGAAGGAAATCAACTTCAAGTATCCGGATGACCACAAGGACGAACGCTACCGCGGCAAGACCGCTCAGTTCAACGTCGAAATCAAGGACGTTCGCGAAATCGTTCCGCCGACTTTGGACGAAGAATTCTGCAAGCAGATTGGCGTGAAGGACGAAGCTGACTTGAGAAACAACCTCGCCGAAAGCCTCGCTGCCCAGAAGAAGGACGCTGCAAAGAACAAGTCCATCAACGAAGCTATCGACAAGCTCATCGAAGCTAACCCGTTCGAAGTGCCGAAGGCTCGTATTTACGACCTCATCAAGTGGACGCTCAACCGCAATGCCCAGAGCGAAAAGGACGTTGTGGAACCGACCGAAGAACAGATAAATGAACTCTCCGGCGAAGCTATCCGCGAAATCAAGAAGCACCGCATTCTCGAATTCGTTGCCACGAAGGAAAAGATCAAGCCGACGCAGGCTCTCGTTGACGAACGCCTCCAGCAGATGGCTAACGCTTACCACGTGGAATTCGAAAACTTGAAGAACCACTTCCGTCAGTCTGGCCGTATCAACCAGCTGCGCGACGAACTTCGCTTCCAGATGGCCGCTGACTTCATCGTCGGTATCCGTCCGGCTGCTGAAGAAACAAAGTAATAAGAGGAATAAATGCTCATCCCTACCGTCATTGAAACTACCGGGCGCGGCGAACGCGCTTACGATATCTATTCCAGACTTCTCAAGGAACGTATCATCTTTTTGGGCACTCCGATTAACGACGAAGTGGCAAATAATGTCATGGCCCAGTTGATTTTCCTAGAATACGAGAATCCGGAAAAGGATATCACGCTGTATATTAACAGCCCGGGCGGTTACGTGTCGGCAGGGCTTGCCATTTATGATACCATGCAGCATGTTCGTCCGAATATCGCGACCATCTGCATTGGTAGTTGTGCTTCGATGGCCGCCGTGCTCCTTGCTGCAGGTACGAAGGGCAAGCGTTATGCGCTCCCGCATTCCCGCATCATGTTGCACCAGCCGTCGGGTGCTGCTACCGGTCAATCTACAGATATTCAGATTACCGCAAAGGAAATTATCCGTACAAAGGATACCCTTACCGAAATTGTCGCTAAGCACACCGGCAGGGCTGTCGACGAAGTCCGCGAAAAGACGGACCGCGACTTTTACATGGGCCCCGAAGAAGCAAAGGCTTTTGGTGTTATCGACGAAATTTTTGTGCCGCGTAAAGAGGGTATTTAATGTATCGTAGTGGGAAAAACCACCCGGCGGTGAGTTGCAGTTTTTGCGGAAAGCCGGCAGAACAGGTCGAAAAGATGATTACCGGTGCCGGTGCGTATATTTGCAGCGATTGCATACGCATGTGCAGCCGTATCTTGGAAGAAGACCTTGCACGTACGAAACAGGAACAGGAAGCTAAGGAAATTTCCTCGAAGCCGCTTCCGCTCCCGACCGAAATTAAGGCGCACCTGGACGATTTTGTCATTGGACAGGACCGTGCAAAGATGGCGCTTTCTGTTGCCGTTTACAACCATTACAAGCGTCTTCGCTACAAGCAGACTCATAAGTCCAAGGACGATGTCGATGTTGAAAAGTCGAACTTGCTCTTGGTTGGCCCGACCGGTTCGGGAAAGACCTTGTTGGCTCAGACGATGGCCCGTTTTTTGGACGTGCCGTTCACGATTGCCGATGCTACCGTTTTGACTGAAGCAGGCTATGTGGGCGAAGACGTCGACAGCATCATCGTGCGCTTGTTGCAGGCTGCCGATTACGATGTGGCAAAGGCTGAACGCGGCATTATCTTTATCGATGAAATCGACAAGATTGCGCGTAAGACTGCTAACCCTTCCATTACCCGCGACGTGAGCGGTGAAGGTGTGCAGCAGGGCCTCTTGAAGCTTTTGGAAGGTACGGTTGCGTCGGTTCCGCCGAAGGGTGGCCGTAAGCATCCGGAACAGCCGCTTGTGCAGGTGAACACGAGAAACATCTTGTTCATTTGCGGTGGCGCCTTTGAAACCTTGGACAAGATTATTTCCCAGCGCGTGAACCAGGGTGGTATGGGCTTTGGTGCCGAAATCCACACGGCTAGCGAAAACAGCTTGAGCGAACTCTTTAAGCAGCTCGAACCGGAAGACTTGATCAAGTTCGGTCTTATCCCAGAAATTGTCGGTCGTTTGCCGATTGCTGTTGCGCTCGAAGAACTCGACGAAAATGCTCTCATGAACATTTTGACTCAGCCGAAGAATGCGCTTGTCAAGCAGTACAAGAGCTTGTTCGCTATGGACAACATCAAGCTCGAATTCGAAGACGAAGCCCTCAAGGAAATTGTCCGCGAGACGATGACCCGCAAGACGGGTGCCCGTGGGCTGCGTTCCGTGATGGAGCGTGTATTGCAGCAGGCTATGTTCAAGATGCCGGGTTCTGGTGAAAAAACGTTTACCGTAACAGTTGAGATGGTAAAGGAAAGCCTTTATTCTAAACCTACCTCGGGTGGCGGGGCTTCCAAGAAATCAAAGACTAGCGTCGCCTAGACAACCTCATTACCTCGCAACTTTGCGAGGTTTACTAATTTTATAATATGGCTTTTGACTTTAATAAAACGTATCCGTTGCTCCCGCTGAGGGATGCTGTTGTTTTTCCGCTGACGACGAGACGCATTTTGGTAGGTCGCGAGATGTCTCTTCGCGCCTTGGAATTTGCTGAGAACCATAACAATGAAATTATCTTGGTTGCACAGAAAAACGTGGAACAGGAATCGCTCGACAATCCGATGCTCGACCTTTATACGGTGGGCGTGATTGCTCGCGTGGCGAATGTGACCCCGTTCCCGAACGGCTGTGTAAAGGTCGTCTTGGAAGGCGATGCGGTGGTGGATCTCCGTTCGATTATTTTGCGCGATGGATTTTTGCAGGTGACTGTTTCTGCCAGGGAACGTTTTGTTAAGGCCGAAGATAAGTGCGAAAAGTTTGAAGATGTGCTGAACATGTTCCGCGAATACGCGATGCATAGGAACATCGCCGAGGGCATGGTCGAAGCGCTCTTTACGATGGATAGTCACATTAACGCTTTTTACGGGATGATCCCGTTCCTCTCGATTTCGCTTTCTGAGAAGCAGGCGCTTTTGGAGATGGAAACGATTGATGCGCTTGCAGAGCGTTTGATTAGCTTGATGCAGGTGGCTCAAGAAAATGAGAATGTACTGATTCGCGTGCAGCAGAATGTTCGCCAGAAGATGGCGCAACAGCAGAAGGAATGGTTTATTTCGGAACAGATCCGCCAGCTGCAAGATGAACTGGACGGTGAAAACGGAGGTTCTTCGGAACCCGACCAGCTGCTCAAGAAAATCAAGGCCAAGAAGTTTAGCCAGGCGATTGAAGAAAAGCTCGAAGACGAAATCAGCCGCATGCGCATGATGCAGCCGACATCACCGGAATATGCGGTGAGCCGCAATTATGTGGACTGGTTCCTTTCCATGCCTTATGGCGTTTACACCGATACCGTTCTCAATATGAAGAAGGTAAAGGCGGAACTCGACTCCAAGCATTTTGGTTTGGACAAGGTCAAGGAACGCATTATGGAATACGTGGCCGTGCTGAAGCTTACCGGTACGGAACGCCGCGCTCCGATTCTTTGCCTTGTGGGCCCTCCGGGCGTGGGTAAGACAACGCTCGTGGAATCTATTGCTGCGGCCATGCAGCGTAACTTTGTCCGCATTACGCTTGGTGGCGTGCGTGATGAAGCCGAAATTCGTGGACATCGCCGTACCTATATCGGTGCCATGCCGGGTCGATTCATTCATGCGTTGCGCCGTGCAAAGTGCATGAACCCTGTCATTTTGCTTGACGAAATCGACAAGATGGCAAGTGACTTTAGAGGTGACCCCGCAAGCGCCATGCTTGAAGTTTTGGACCCCGAACAGAATCACGATTTTACGGACCACTTTATGGAAGTGGGGCTTGACTTGAGTCGTGTTTTGTTCATTGCGACTGCAAACAGCGAAAGCGAAATTCCCGAAGCCTTGCGCGACCGTTTGGAAATTGTGCGCTTGCCGGGCTACTATCCGCATGAAAAGTTGCAGATTGCAGGCAAGTATTTGCTCCCGCGCATTTGCGAACGCACCGGCGTGAAGCTTGATGAACAAATTAGCTTTAGCGACGAAATGATTAGCTCCGTGATGCGCGGCTGGACGCGCGAAGCCGGCGTTCGCGAGCTTGAACGTGTGCTTGAAAATGCGGTGCGTCATCGTGCAAAAGACATTGTGATGGGCAAGAAATTCAAGCCGGAAATGACGGAAAAGGTTCTCCACGATTACCTTGGAGCTCCGCGTTTCCTTGACAACCAGTTGCCGGAACCGGGCCGCCCGGGTGTTGTGACTGGCCTTGCCTGGACAAGTGTCGGTGGCGAAATTTTGCCTATTGAATGTATGCTCTTGAGCGGCAAGGGTCAATTGATTTTGACCGGTAAGCTTGGCGACGTGATGAAGGAATCGGCACAGATTGCCGTTTCACTTGTCCGTGAACGCTTGCAGCGCTTTGGCATTGATCCCGCGATCGTGAAAAAGACCGACATCCACATTCACGTGCCGGAAGGTGCCGTGCCGAAGGATGGGCCCTCTGCTGGTATCGCGCTTACGCTCTGCTTGCTCAGTGCGTTTACAAAGCAGCCGATTGCACCGGACATTGCGTTTACGGGTGAAGTGAGCCTCACGGGCGCCTGTCTCCCGATTGGCGGCCTTAACGAGAAGGCGCTTGCTGCACTTGCCGCTGGCGTAAAGACACTCCGCTTGCCCGAAGGCAACAAGAAGGATGTGGCTGAACTCCCGGAACCGGCAAAGAAAGGCCTCAAGATTTATCCGCACAAGCACATCGACGAAATCGTGAAGATTTTGTTCAAAGTGCCGAAGGCTGCGAAGAAAGCATAATTAAGTGAAAAATGAGCCCGCCACAGAGATGTGAGCGGGCCTTTTTGCTATTTGCGAATAAATTTAAAACCAATCCAGATGGAATAACCTTTTTCGTCTTTTATATGAGTATCTAAGTCAGTTGTAGTGAGAATGTCGGCGCCTATCGCGATACCTGAATAGAACCGTTCGGATGATTGCCACAAATAGCCCGTTTCAAATCTATAGTTGCCACCTAGAAGACCGATGTCGCCGCCAGATCCGATTTCGATATTCATTGAGGTTGATATATAAAAGTTTTGAATACTTTCAGTTGATTTGAAAAATGGATAAACGGTTACTCCTGGACCCATTCCGAAGAAAGCAGAACCAGGACGCTTGCCAGACACGGAAAGGCTGCGTTCTTTCTTGTTCCAGCCGTTGACATCACCTTTTGTTATTTCAAGTTCGATATTCCCGTAAATGGCGACAACACCCTTGATTAAACCGCCGAAACGCGTTGAAACAAGACCGCCTATGCCATTGTATCCAAGGTATTCATCGTTGTAATTTGGGTACTGTGATTGTGAAGTTGTGTGGATTGCATCTAAATGCCGAATAACTGGCGATAATGTGAAGTCAAAATAAAATCCGGCCGAAGCAAACGAGGCGAAAAAGAGTAGGAGCAAAAAAATTTTTCGCATGTTTGAGATCCTCCTTAAAACGCAATTATAATTTATACAAGTAATATAATCAAATTAGATGAAATGGGGGTTGTAATTTTTGTATTTTGGAAAATATGCAGAATTGTAAGCCTTTATACATTTTTGAAAAAAAGAAAGTTATTCACATTATGATTGTGGAGGCTATTCTTTTACTTTTGCCTGCAATTGTATTTGCAGTTGCTTTTGCGTATAGTTATATAAGATTTATGGGTTTAGAAGATCCAAGTCAATCTGATATTGGACCTGATTTTATGATGGCGATTGTATTGTGTCCTTTTTTACCGATATCGTTTGGGGCGCCATTGGTGCTTTTCTATCGCAGACTTTGGAAACGTCCAATAAGCAAAATGAAATATCTTATGGTGGCGATGATTCCTTCTATTCCTTTATTGTTAAGTGCTGTATTGTGGATTTTTAATATTTTCGTAGTTATTTTTGGGCCGTTGGCGTTGGTGATTCTGCTAGGAAGCGTGAATGCGGTATCTGAATGCGCGATTGAAGTTAAGGATGATTTAACGATGAATGAGGAATGAAATGATTGATACGGAAACTCCTGAAATTGAACAAAAATTTGTGGTAAAGAAATGGCCGGTCATCATTTGTATGTTGATGAATATGGTTTTATTTAGTTTGCCGTGGTTTTGGTATCAAAAAGAAGTTGCCATTAATGATGCCTATGGCAGAGAGAACATGGATAGCTTTAATTATATAGGCGAGTTTGCTGCGAGCTTATATCTTCCTTTCCTTGCTGGAATTCCACTGTCATTGTTGTATTTGTTTTGTTTGAAGCGTCAGAAAAGTAAATCTATGATATGTTTTTTGGCGACAACACCTTTTTGGCCATTAGTAGTTACAGCCGTATTGGGAAATATAGTGTGGATTATACTGATTCCTTTGATTATATTGAATATGGCAATTGTGGCGTACGCATTTTTAAATATGGAACTTTTGACTTATTGTTGCGGTGATGGACTTAAGAAAAGATCGCCTAAATTTTTACTAGTCGGTTATACAGTCGTATTTGCGATTGGTACGTTGATTGCATTGCCTTTGTTTTTATGATGGGTTGAAAAATTTCTAATTTCTGCTTGATAATTAACCTCAAAGCGCTGCAGGCGCGATTTATACCTAACCACTAATTACTAACCACTGTTTACTGCTACTATGGAATTTACTCTTGATGAAATGCGCGAGCACCTTGCAGCTCTCGAAGCAAGGATTGGCGAGGCTTGCAAGATTGCGGGTCGCAGCCGTGATTCGGTTAAGCTTGTGTGGGTGAGCAAGTTCCACCCGGCAGAAGCTGTGGAAAATGCGATTGCTTTGGGCGCTACGGATTTTGGCGAAAACCGCGTGCAAGAAGCGGAACTCAAATTTTCCGAACCGCACACGGCAAAGGACGGAAGCCGCGTGCGTTGCCATGTGATTGGTCCTGTGCAAAGTAACAAGCTCAAGAAGGCGGCGCTCGTGGCCGACTGCATCCATTCCATTGCAAGTATCGAAGCGGTGGAAAAGCTCGAAAAGGTCTGTGCTGCAGCTGCAAATGGTCAGGGCAAAGTTCTTGATATTTTATTCCAGGTGAACGCTGGCGAAGAAGAGACGAAGAGCGGCTTGGATGTTCACGAAGCCGAAGCTTTCCTTGAAGATTTAGAAAAGCGCGCGGGCGCAGCTGCCGATGGCAAGAGCGAAAACTTCCCGCATTTGCGTTTCCGCGGTCTCATGACGATTGGCAAGAATACGGGTGTTCCTGAAGACAGCCGCGAATGCTTTGCGTTCTTGCGTGGATTGCGCGACAAGTTCCTTGCGAAAGGTGGCGCCTTTGCAAAGTTCGATCAACTTTCGATGGGCATGACGCTTGATTTGGAAGTTGCAATTGAAGAGGGCTCTACGATGATTCGCGTGGGAACGGCACTCTTCGGCGAACGCGATTACAGCAAGCCGGTGAATGATCCAGTGTAATTTATTTGCTTTAATACAAATTTAAAACCCTATCGTTGTTGCGATAGGGCTTGTCATTTTGCATCAAAATTTTTTGCGCAATTATTTTAATTGTTATTTTATTTAGAAATTGAATGCGAGAGCAATGCCGCCCTGTTCGGTTGGAACGAGGCTCCAGTTGGTAGAGCCGTTACCTGCGTTTTTGCCGATTTCTTTGTTGTAAATGTCAACAGCAGTATCTTTTTTGCAGTTGCCGATGTGTTCGACAATTAATGCTGCAACAATGATTACTCCACCCGCAAGTACTTTCATTTTATAGCTTTCTGGAGCTTGGTAGCCGGAACCTTCTGCAATTCCGTAGCCTAGTAGAAATCCACCACCAAATGCGGCACCCCATGAAATATATCTCATCGTGTTACCTGTGTTCCACTTGCTGATAGCTTCTGGAACATTGGTGAGTTCTCTTTCGAAAGCATCGCTATCGACTTCTTGACCATCAATGGTGTAGTCTGTTGTAAAGAATCCTCTGTCCATGGTAAGTTTGTGTACTTGACCCTGTGCAAAGGAAAGTGTTGCGGCGAACAGGACGAGTAAAACTGCAAATAGTTTTTTCATAGGTAATACCTTGTTAATAGAAATCTGTTTTAAATGATAAATTAGAATAAATAAAAGATGGTATGTGTAATTTATTGCGTTTTACACTTCGATTTCCATGCCGGTGTGCATTTGTTCGACTTTATCGCCGAGTACATCGTGCAAAATGTCGTAGGCGCGCTGGCCAGTACAATGTCCTGTATAAATTTTTTGGACGTTTAGTTCGCGGAGACGTTCAGCGAATGCTTTTACGCGGTCATCAGGTGTGCGGAATAGATGGAATCCGCCGAGAATGGCATAAATTTGTTTGCCGGGGAATGTCGCTTCGATTTCTTTGACGATATTGTCTGCACCGCCATGACTGCAACTATTCATGATGAATAGTCCCTTGGGCGTGTCAAAGACTAGACTTTGTTCGTGGTCGAAACTGTCGGGGCGGTATTTGCCGTTTTCCTTGACGCTCATGTGCGCACGTATGCCAATTTCGTCGAGGTGTGGAGTCTTGTGACCGACGAGCGTGACTCCCGGAAAAATTTCGCAATCCCCTTTTGCGAATATGATTCGGTCAGCGTTCTTTTTGATCGTGCCTTTGCGGATGCCGATGTATTCTTGATACGTGAAAAACTTTAAGAATTTGTGCGTGTGATAGCAGTTTTCGCGAGCGGCATCGCGTAAGTAGAATTTGGCGTGGTTATTCTTGTTGAAAAATTCTTGCATGCCGTTTGCATGGTCATAATGTGCGTGGCTCAAGACGCCTACATCGATTTTGGAAATGTCAATCCCCATGATGGTTGCGTTCTTCGCGAACTGCGTGGACGCTCCCGTATCGAGCAAGATGCGTTTGCCGTTGAATTCGGTGTAGACGCAAAGGCCCCATTCACCCTTTAATTGTTTTTGTGGAGCTTCGGCTGTGCAGGAATCGCAAGTGCAACTGCTATTTGCAAAACCGCTGATGTTGTCTATAATAATCTTAATAATCATTTTTTTTGTAGGGAGATTCCCGCTCGGTGGCGGGAATGACAGTTTTTTAGCTGGGAATGACAGAGCCTTTTGTGGGAATGGTGACCCCGGAATAAATCCGGGGTGACATTAAAAGGAATGTGTTGTTACGGTTCGCCTTTAAACGCCTTATAGAAATTCAGGAATTGCTCAGGGCTGAGTTCTTCGGCGCGGATGGTCGTGGGCCAGTCCAAAAGTTCAATTGTCGCCTGGATTTTCTTCTTGTCATAATTACGTCCGAAGGAATTGGCGAGCGTTTTGCGTTTTTGCGTGAATGCAGTACGGACAAAGTTAAAGAATCCGTCGGGTGCCTGGAGCGCATCTTCGCGCGGTGTCAAAAGCATCGTGGCGCTATCGACATTCGGCTTTGGCGTAAAATGTTCTGGACCGATCTTGCGCAAAATTTGCGTGTTTGCAAATGCAGAAACGAGTACGGAAAGACTCCCGTAATTGCTGGAGCAGGGCTCAGCGCAAATGCGTTCGGCAACTTCGAGTTGGACCATTCCCATAAAGCCTTTGGTCAAATGCAATCGCGGCATAAGTCCTGCGATAATTGCTGTACTTACGTTGTACGGCAAGTTGCCGGTAACCCACGGTTTTTCGTGAGCATCCAAGAATGCTTGCAAGTCGAATTTCAAAAAGTCAATGTTGACAATGTTGAAGTTCTTGTAATCCTTGAATTTTTCTTTCAAGACTTCGACGCACTGCTCGTCAATTTCGACAGCGGTAAGTTCTAGCCCGCGATTGAGCAGGTGTTCTGTGAGAGCGCCGTGACCTGGCCCGATTTCAAGAACGAATTCACCAGCATCGGCGGGCAAATCGCCTGCGATAGCGGTAGCGGTTTCGACATCTAAAAAGTTTTGTCCGAATTTACGGCGGCGTGCTCTATCCATGGGGTAAAAAATAGTTTTTTTACACTTTTTGACATTTACATGTCGATAAAGATTTTATTTTAAATAGCGGTTGGTATTTTTTTTGGAGAACTCCCATGCGGAAATTCTTGTTTTTGACTATGCTTGCGTCTTCGATTTGCTTTGCGCAAGACCCTAATTTGCACATCTATCTGGCTTACGGGCAATCCAATATGTCAGGACAGGCTACGGTCACTAGCAAGGATAAGGAGACGAATCCTAGATTCCTTGTGTTGCGAGCGGCAAACCATTCAAATCAAAAAGTGGGCGAGTTTTATCCGGCGGCACCTCCGATGGGCCATAGCGAATCCAAGGTCGGTATCGTCGATATTTTTGGACGCACCATGATTGAAAACCTCCCTGATAGCATCACGGTGGCGGTTGCAAATGTTGCCATTGGCGGACAAAGTATTGACCTTTTTGATAAAGATCGCAATAAGGCTTATGTACAAAGTGCAAAAAATAAAGGTGATACTTGGTGGTTAAAGTATTACGATGAATATGGCGGTGATTTGTACAAACGAATTGTAGAGATGGGAAAAATTGCAAAGCAGAAGGGCGTTATCAAGGGGTTCCTATTCCATCAGGGCGAAGCGGACTACCAGATGAATGATTGGCCCAAGCGTGTGAAAAAAGTTTATGAGGACTTGATTGCGGCTTTGGAACTTGACCCAGAAAAAACTCCGATTTTAATCGGCGAACTTGCGACAACAGCTGCTGGCGGCGATCTCGGCTGGAGAAATACCGCCGTGAAGGAAGCCGCGGACTTGATTCCGAATGGCCACTTGATTTCTGCAGCAGGATGCCCCGCACTCAAGGAGCCGAACTACACGTTGCATTTTACGCGTGATGGTTATGAAACGTTTGGCAAACGCTATGCCGAAAAAATGCTTGAACTTTTGAAGGCTATGGAGCCTGCTCCGGATACATCGAAAAAAGATTCCGTGGTGGTGAGCGATTCTACCGTGAAAGATTCGGTGCCAAGCGATTCGACGAACGCGATTAGATCGCTGCCGACTGTGCGGGCTATACATTCCCACGAACCGCAATTGTATTTTGATGCGAAAGAACAGTCTCTGTTTATCCGCACGGAACGCAAAGGAAAAGTTGTTCGCTACCGCGTGACGGGTAAAGCCGCCAGGTAATGCAATTATCGGTAGAACGCCTCTAGGCATCTCCTTGCTTTTTCTATCTTGTGTTTTGTAAAATCATTTGGCGGTTTTAGTGGATTTTTACTGTCTACTTTTTGCCGTCTATTAAACAGAGGTTTTCTATGTCCGTTGCTATGCAAGATGTTATGAAACAGTCCGGGGTGGCGTTTGGTACGAGCGGTGCCCGCGGTCTCGTGAGCGCTATGACCGACCGTGTGTGCTATGTGTATGCACGTTCTTTTATCAAGTATTGCGAAGCGTCTTACAAGTGCGAACATACGATTGCGATTGCGGGTGATTTGCGTCCGAGCACGGAACGTATCTTGAAGTCGCTCGTGCAGGCTGGCGTCGATGCAAATTGGAAGGTCATTTACTGCGGCAGCATTCCGAGCCCGGCTATTGCGATGTACGGCATCGACAAGCATTTGCCGACTATCATGGTGACGGGTAGCCATATTCCGGCAGACCGTAACGGTATCAAGTTCAACCACCCGAATGGCGAAATCACGAAGGCCGACGAACAGGGAATTGTTTCGCAGTCGGTGGATTTCGACGAAGCGCTTTTTGACGACAAGGGCATGCTGAAGGCTGCGCCGGAACTCCCGGCGGTCGAGGCGGAAGCCGAAGCAAATTACTGCAAGCGCTATCCGGACTTTTTCGGTAGCGATGCTTTGCACGGACTCACGATTGGTGTTTACCAGCATTCCGCTGTGGGCCGCGACATCGTGGTGAAGGTTCTCGAAAGCCTCGGAGCAACGGTCAAGCCGTTTGGCCGTAGCGATGTGTTTGTTCCGGTCGATACCGAAGCAATCCGCAAGGAAGACGAAGAACTCGCTCGTGAATTTACGCACAAGGATTACGTGGATGCCGTATTCAGCACGGATGGCGATTCGGACCGCCCGCTTTTGGCTGATGACGTGGGCATGTGGCTTCGTGGCGACGTGCTGGGCATCCTCGCTGCCCAGGCGCTTGGTATCAAGCGCATTGCAACTCCGGTGAGTTGCAATACGTCGCTCGAAAAATCTGGCAGTTTCGAAAAGATTTGCCGCACCCGCATTGGTAGCCCTTATGTAATTGCGGGCATGGAAAGCTTGGTCGATGCAAACGACAAGAACATAAGCGTTGCCGGTTACGAAGCAAACGGCGGCTTTTTGCTCGAGACGGATTTAACTCGTGAATTTGTGAAGGGCGACAAGCGTGAATCTCGTACGCTCAAGGCTCTCCCGACACGTGACGCGCTCCTCCCGATGATTGCCGTGATGGTGATGGTTCGCGAAGAACGCATGTGCGTTGTAGACATTCTCCGCAAGCTGCCCAAGCGCTTTACCGTGAGTGACCGTCTCAAGGAATTCCCGACTGAAAAGTCCAAGACTAAGCTTGCCGAAATTCGCGAAAAGAATCTTGGCGAAAAGTTGTTCGGCGCTCTTGCTGCAAAGCCCTCCAAGTTTGCAAAGGACAAGACATTCCAGGGCAAGATTGTTTCCCTGAACGAAGTCGATGGCTATCGCATGGAATTTGATTCTGGCGATATCATTCACTTGCGCCCGAGCGGAAACGCACCGGAATTCCGCTGCTACGTGGAAACCGAAGGCAAGGACCGCAGTGCAGAACTCCTCGCGGACTGCCTCAAGATTATGGAAGGCTGGCGCGTTTAGACGAACTCTGGCTTCCTACTTTTTTGTATCTTATTAATCGTATGTTCAAAAAGTTACTTTCGTTTGCGCTTACCGTAGGTTCCCTCGCGTTTGCCGGGGAGTATTGGCATTTGGATCCAGGTGGCGTGACGATGAAGTTCCTTTCGATGCAGGTCTCGCCGCGTGCAGCCGCACTTTCGGGTGCCGGTGTCGCTGACCCTGGCCGTGTTTCGGAAGTTTCGCGCAATCCGCTCGCGATGAGTGTCGCAAACGAAGCGGAATTTGGCTTGAGTCAGGTGATTTTTGGCAAGGGCGGTGCGGATAATTTCGTTTCTGCTTATTACGGACTTCCTATTGCGGACAAGTTTACTCTTGCATTCGCGGTGGACTTTTTAGGTTACGATGACATCGAAGGTCGTGACGAGAACGGTCTCAAGACTTCGGAATATGGCTCTTATGCCTGGTCGCTTTTGGCCGGTTTCGGTAGCCGTTCCAAGATTTTCAATTGGGCAGCTTCGGCACGTTTTGCAACGCAGACCATCGATGACGAAACAGGTTTCTTGTTCTCGGTCGATGCTGGCGGTTCTTTCCGCGTGAACCAGTATTTTGCCTTTGGCGCGAACTTTACGAATCTTGGTTTTGCAAGTAAGTACGAGTCCGAAAAAGAAGCGGCTCCGCTTGCGCTCCAGGCAGGCATATCGGGATTTATCCCGGTTCTGGATCGCTGGATGATTCATTTGTCTGTAGATGGATATCGCCGTGCCGATACGAAGGCGCAACTTTTGATTGGCGGTGAAGTCGTTTACTTTGACATGCTTTCGTTCCGCATGGGCTATGCGTTCCGCCCGGATACCGAAGATGCTGTCAGTGGCGGTCTCGGTGTTAAGTTTGGCATGATCGTGTTCGATTACGCTTATAGCCCGCGCCCTGCTTTCGAAGGCGGCAACCATTACATTGCGGTCGGTGTGAAGTTCTAGGCTGACGCACATTCCGCTAGATTTTTGCACGAGCTCCATTGTTGGAGCTTGTGTTTTTTTATTTGGTAGCAGAGACATCCGCGGCTGATTTTTAGGGACTTGGCGGCCCTGCTTTTGTTTCCGTCGTTTTCGTAGAGCGCTTTTTGAATAAATGACCATTGCGGTGCCGATGCCCGCGCTGTTTGGTATGCGAAACGGTCGTCAATATCGTTTATTGTCTTGCGCGAAAATTCTTCAGCGAGGATTTCTTCGAGCGAAATGTTGTGCTGCATCAGAAGCGCGTAGCGCTGGAGTACGTTTTTCAGCTGGCGGATATTGCCCGGCCACTTGTATTTGGATAGAGCCTTGATTTCTCGGTTGCGGAGTGGGAATTGTTCTGCGAAAGTTTTGGCTGTGATTTCGTTCCATAGTGTTGCTGCAATTTCGGGAAAGTCCTCCCTGTTGCGGAGTGGCGGAATTACGATGGGGAAGGCGCTTAGCCTAAAGTACAGGTCCTTGCGGAAATTTCCGTCCCGTATTTCGTTTTGCAGGTCCCTGTTTGTTGCGCATACCAGTCTGAAGTCGACAGGCTCGTTTTGCGTTGCTCCCAGTGGAAGTACGGAATGTTCTTGAAGAATACGCAAAAGTTTGCTTTGCATGTCGAATGGCATTTCCCCGATTTCGTCGAGAAAAAGTGTGCCTCCGTTGGCCGCCTGCACAATACCTTGGTGGTCGCTTGCGGCTCCGGTGTAAGACCCTTTCTTGGCTCCTTCCAATAGGCTTTCGGCGAGGTTCCTGGCGATGGCGCCGCAGTTGAGCGCGATGAAAGGCCCCGCGTTTCGTGGGCTGTGTTCGTGAATAAATCGTGCGGCGATTTCTTTACCGACCCCGGATTCCCCTTGCAGCAGTACGGGTATGTTTGATTTTGCTGCGATGATCATCAATTGTTCGTGTTTTTTCATAGTCCTTCAAAATTTTATTTGAGGTGGCTCTACTATATAAACATGCTTTTTTCGCCCGTTTGTCCTGTAAATTTTTGTTAATTATTTGAGTGTGCACCATTGCAGCTGTGTCCTCCTTTAGCTATATTGGCGCTCCTTCGGAGCGAATATAGTCGGCTCGGTCATGTCAATTGGTGCAAGCCCCATTGCCACGACTCTCGCCTTTAGCTATATTTGCCCGCGCGGCGGTAAAGTGCCGCTGCTACATTGCACAAAAACCAAGTGGCTGGCCAGATGGGTAGGCTTGGGCACGACAATCGCGAGGAAAGCGGTCAAGCTTGAAGCTGAGAGGTCAGCGGCCCAAAGGAATAACATGTCTAGAATCGTATGTAAGTTCGGTGGCTCCTCTGTCGCCGACGCAGGTCAGTTCAAAAAAATCAAGGCCATTGTCGAAAGCGACAAGAACCGCAAAGTCATCGTCGTTTCTGCTCCGGGCAAGCGTAACCCGAAAGAAACCAAACTGACCGACCTCCTCTACAGCACCTATGATCTCGCCTCCAAGGGCCTCGATTTCTCCACGCCGTGGAACCTGATCCGTCAGCGTTATGATGAAATTTGCAAGGACCTGGGTCTTGAAGACAAGCTTACCGAAGACCTCGACAGTCTCGAAGACAAGCTCAAGAACCATCCGGAATCCGTAAGCACGGACTTCCTCGTGAGCCGTGGCGAATTCCTCTGCGCTCGTCTCATGGCCAAGTACCTCGGTGCAAACTTTGTCGATAGCTACCCGCTCATCACTTTCGATGACAAGTATCGCATTGCTCCGAAGACCTACGAAGAAATTGCAAAGGCTCTCGGCGATGAAAATCAGTTGTACGTCTTGCCGGGCTTCTATGGCTCTAACCTCCGTGGCGAAGTGAAGACCTTCAGCCGTGGCGGTTCCGACATCACGGGCGCTATCCTTGCAAACGGCATTGACGCTGCCAAGTACGAAAACTGGACCGACGTTTCGGGCATGCTCATGGCTGACCCGCGCATCGTCGAAAATCCGCTCCCGATCGAATACGTGAGCTACCGCGAAATCCGCGAACTCGCTTACTCCGGTGCAAGCGTACTCCACGACGAATCCATCGCTCCGTGCCGCGCCAAGAAGATTCCTATCAACATCCGCAACACGAACCGCCCGGAAGACGCCGGCACCATCATTGGCCCGACTCCGGAAAGCGCAAAGCTCCCGATTACGGGTGTTGCAGGCCGCAAGGGCTTCTCGATGATCTACATCGAAAAGTCCATGATGAACAAGGAAGTTGGCTTTGGCCGCCGCGTGCTCGCCGTTCTCGAAAGCGAAGGACTCTCCTACGAACTTTGCCCGAGTGCAATTGACTCCATGAGCATCGTCGTGGATTCCAAGGCTCTCGACGCCGTGCAGGACGTTGTTCTTGAAGACATCACTCAGCAGATGCGTCCGGACCGTATCAAGATTTTCCCGGGCATCGCTCTTATCGCTACCGTGGGTCATGGCATGACGAACAAGATCGGTGTTGCTGCAAAGCTCTTTACGGCTCTCGCAGAAAGCAAGGTGAACGTCCGCATTATCGACCAGGGTTCTTCCCAGATTAACATCATCACCGGTGTTGACGAAGCCGATACCGAAAAGGCTATCAAGGCCATCTACGCCGCCTTCGTGAAGTGACGTCGCAGACGTCATCCTGAGCGGCGAAAGTCGCGAAGGATCTAGTCAATTTCAAAACGACTCGGAATGAAATCTGGGTCGTTTTTTGTCTATTAAATTGTATAATTTGATTATATGATTTCTTTTATCCTGAGCCTTGCAGCCCTAATCCTGGGTTACTTTTTCTATGGCCGCTTTGTGGAACGCGTGTTCGGTCCCGATGACCGTGAGACTCCCGCAGTTTCTAAAAAAGACGGGCTGGACTATATCGCACTTCCCGGTTGGAAAGTTTATACGATCCAGTTTCTGAATATTGCTGGCACGGGCCCCATCTTCGGTGGAATCATGGGGGCAAAATTCGGTCCAGTCGCTTATCTCTGGATTGTGCTTGGCTGTATTTTTGCGGGGGCAGTTCACGACTACCTGAACGGAATGTTGTCTATGCGTAACGGCGGTGCGGGAATGCCCGAACTGATTGGCAAGTATCTGGGCGACAAGACGAGGAAGGTCATGTTGTTGCTGACCGTGTTTCCTTTGGTCATTGCGGGAACGGTGTTTGTCTATTCTCCAGCGGTAATTTTGCATACGCTGGGCGGTGACGTGATGATGTGGGTGGCTATCATCTTTGTCTATTACGTGATCGCCGCGATGACACCCATCGACAAAATTATTGGGAAGGTTTATCCTTTGTTTGCTATTTCGCTCCTGCTTACGGCTGGGGCGTTGATGGTGATGCTCTTTGTCAAGATGCCGCAACTGCCAGAAATTTGGTCGAACCTGCACAATATGGGGGCTAGTGCAAATCCAGGAAAATTTACGGACCATATTTTCCCTGCACTTTTCATTACTATTGCCTGTGGTGCTATTTCTGGTTTTCATGGTACGCAGACCCCGATGATGGCGCGTTGCCTCGCAAGTGAGCGCATGGGCCGTCGCGTGTTCTACGGAGCGATGATTACCGAAGGCGTTGTTGCTCTTGTTTGCGCTACCGTTTCCATGTGGTTTTTCTATGCAGGCCCACCGGGCTACGAACAGATTTCAGGTGCAAAGGATGGTTTCTTCACCTCGGCCCCGATGGTGGTGCATTTGGTGTGTAATGAATGGTTGGGCGTTGTAGGGGCAGTCCTTGCCGTATTAGGTGTGGTCGCGGCTCCCATTAGCAGTGGTGATACGGCATTTCGCTCCGGCCGCCTTATCGTGGCGGATTGGCTGAAAATCGATCAGCGTCCCATCCGCAATCGTCTCTACATTTGCGTACCCATGTTTGCGACGTCTATCGCCATATTGGTGTGGCAAATCAAGGTTCCCGATGGATTCAATACTATTTGGCAATACTTTGGATTTTTTAACCAAACGCTTTCTGTATTTACTCTATGGGCGATTACAGTCTATCTGGTGCAGGAACGGAAGAATTTTTGGGTGTCCCTTATTCCAGCCCTGTTTATGACCACCGTTTGTACGACATACTTCTTCGTTTCGCGCCAGACGCTTCATTTGCCCGACTGCATTGGCTATCTTTTGGGCCTTGTTTGCCTTGCCGTGGCTTGCGTGTGGTTTACCGTGTGGTATAGGAAAGTGCGCAGGGATAAATAGCTGAAAAATCTGGGCCGTTTTTTATTTTTAGAACGAGGTAATAGAATGGAAGAAAATAAAGTATATGTTTCTAAAAGCAAAAGCATGACTTGGGGATCGGTGGCGTTGTTCTTTTTCGGTGCTTTTTGGCTTGTGAAATCCATTGTTGTTATGGTAAATACCGGAGCGTATGATACTATAAATTTTATGTGGGTTTTCAAGGAATTGTTCTTGCTTTATTATTGCTTTGTTGCCCTACATATAGCTCCGCAGAAAGTCGAATTCCTTGAAAATGAACTTGTGCGGATTACCTTTTTGCTTGGTAATAGCATTACGATAAAACAGGATGTTTTTAAATTAACCCAACAGAGAAATCCTAAAAATGGATGGGCTGGCTGGTTGATGGCTAAGGGACGCTGGATGTTCTTTACTTCCGATGCGTTCCCGGAACTGGAAAAGTATTTAATCCAATAATAGAGGGGTTATGAATCTGGCTTTACTCAGGGTTTGCGCTATTGTGTTCATTGTGAACTTGTTGAACCTAGTTGCCAATTTGTCTGTTATGGCTAGGCATGGTGGATTTTTCAGTTCGCTGTGGAGCGCGCTTACGAATTCGTCATTTGAAGATTTGCTTGGAACGGTCGGACTGTTGATTGCGTCAGGGGTTTTCTTCCCATTTGTATTAGGTGTTTTGACCGTCGTCGTTTTTTTAACGCTGGGGATAATTACGCTTGTCAAAAATAATGTAACGGCCTTAAAAATATCGGCTGTGCTGTTCCTCATCTGGATTGTGTTGGGAGCATTTGCTGTTAATTTTATAAGCGCCTTGTTAGGGAATGAAATGGTAAAAGAGCATCTTGGCCAGAAATTCGTTAGCTTGATTTTTAACGTGAACGTAGTCGTTGCTGTGGCCGCGTTCTTTGTTGCATCCAAAAAGCGTGTCGAAGAAAACGAGATTGCTATTGTGAATGAAAACTTTAATTTAGGTCTCTTCCGACTTTGTGCCATTTGTTTTGTTGTAAGTGGATTAAATGGCTTGATACATTTTGTTTTTACGCAACCTCCCGTTTTTCAACTTGCTTTCTTTGGTGTTGTTTGTTTGGCGGTCGGTATATTTGCCCTTGTTAAAAAAAATGTGCCTGTTTTGGTAGTAGGGTCTTTAATGACATTTGTTCAAATTTTGTTGAATTTACTCAGTTCTATTCGTACCTCTGGATTTGACCCTTATATTGTGACCTCGCTTGTTTCCTATGCCATTTTTAATACATCTACTGTGATTGCTATTGCGGTATTCTTCATTAAGCCCGAGTGGGTGAAAACTTGCTTACAGAAAATTAAAGGATAATTTATGAATTTGCAATTGTTTAGAATTTGTGCGGCTATCATGATTATGAACTCGCTATATAACATTGCGAGTCTGCTTTTCAATAAGTTTACCGCAGAAATGACGGGGGATGTCAACCCTATAGGATTTTATATTGTAACAGTTCTTTTGTATGTGGTTGTTTTTGCGTTAGGAATAGTTGCGCTTGTTAAAAAGAATGTGTTGATTCTGAAAATCTACGCCGTGTTTATAATTATTTCCATTTTGAGCGGAATAATAGTAGATATTGTGAATTTTAACCGCATTTATTTGCCACTTGGTGTTGATAATGCTTATCTCTTTAATCGTCTGCTTGAACGCATTGTGACCCCCCTGACAGTTTTTGTTGCTGCTGTATTTTTCATTAAACCTAAAACGGCTACGCAATTTGGTTTGCTTCAATTTTGCGCGGCATTTTTCATGGTCGATGGGGCAAATGACGTCATTAAATCTGTTATGAGTTTGTTTAGTAAAGGTCCGGAAAATTTTGTAGAATCATTTTCCATTATGAATGCGGCGTTGATTTTATTACCTATTGCAGTAGGCGTGTTCGCCATCGTAAAAAGAAATTCTTTGGTATTGAAAATTTATGCCGTGATAGCGTTTGTCCAAATGTTATGGGGCTCGCTAGGGTATATGCGCGAAAACATGTATGGCGGCTATTATGTGGCTGGCGTTTTTATTGGACTGATATTCAGCACATTCCTTGTTGTTTGTGTAGCGACATTCTTTATCGAACCCGAGAAGACCCGCGCCTATTTCCAGAAAGCGAAAAGCTTGTTTATCAAGTGGAAAGAGATGACGTAGGGAGTACGAAAAAATGCCACCGATTTTGTCGGCGGCCGCATTTCTTAGCTTTATTCCTTAGCTTTCGAAGGGCCTTACTCTCAGCGTGACGCCGAGTTCGTTGCAGATTTTGCGGCATTGTTCGATTTTTTCTTCGGGCATGACCTTTTCGACAACGGTCATGATTACGTTTGGCACATGGAATTTTGCAAGTGCTGCAAATTCTTTCAGCGCGTCAAACGACTTGATGCCAAATCTTGATCGTGTGAGCTCCAAGAATTCTTCGGCAGTCGGCGCATTCATCGAAATCGAAACGGTATCGAAACGTCCTTCAAGTTGCGGTGTGATGTCTTCGCCGTGAATCAAGTTGGCGAGCCCGTTTGTGTTGAGGCGAATTTTTAATTTTGGATACTTTGTTTTTAATTCATCGATGACTTTGCAGACATCGTGCAAGCGTTCGAGCGGTTCACCGTAGCCGCAAAACACGAGTTCGTTAATGACGGAAAGATCGTACTTTGCAAAAATACCAAGAACGTTTTCGACACTTGGCTCGCCACCTTTGAGCCAAAGGGAATTGCCTTCCATCATTTTCTTTGTCTGGCGCAAGCAAAAAACGCAGCTGCAAGGGCAGCGGTTAGTCATGTTCACGTAAATGTTCTTGCCTGTGATATCGCCGCTGTTTGCAATGTCCAAATAGCCGGCTTCCCCGACGTTTCCTGTCACTGTATATACAACCATTTTAATCCTCCATCAAGTCGCGAAGGTACATTTCAAAGCAGAGCCCCCAATGCGTGGGAACATTGTTGTCTTCGCAATAGCGTAGGCATTTAGAGACAAAGTCAGCGGCCTTTTTGACTGACTCGTAAAAGTCGTGGCCGTTCATGTACATGCCTGCGATAATTGAACTGATGACATCGCCGGTTCCGCTGCGGTCACCACCGATGCGGTCGACCATGACAATACGCGGTTCTTCGCCTTTGCTGTAAACAAAGTTCATGATTTGCTTGGAATTGTAGGGAATTCCGGTGACTACGATGTGTTCGGGGCCCTGTTCTGCAAGCTTGCGGCACATGTCGGCAAGTTCTACGTCGCTGAATCCTTCGGTGCGGTACTTGACATCCGTCAAGGTGCAAAGTTCGGTGAGGTTAGGCGTCAAGATATCGGCATAATGAACAAGTGCTTTCATCTTTTCGCACAAACTAGGCGTATAAGTTTCGTAAAGTCGCCCGTAATCACCCATCACCGGGTCTACCAATGTGAATGTGCCGTTTTTCTTGAATGTCTTGAAAAAGTCAATCACGATATCCACTTGCTCTTCGGAACCGAGGAATCCGGAAGCAATGGCGTCGAATGATAAATTCAAATCCTTGTAGGTTTGAATGTAATCGCGCATTTTTGAAGTGTAATCGTCGAAGTAATATTCAGGGAACTGCGTGTGTGCCGAAAGAACTGCAGTTGGCACGGTAACCGCTTGGATTTTCATGGCGGAAACAATCGGTGCCATGACAGCGATGGAGCACCGACCAAATCCTGTAACATCATTAATTAACGCGATTTTCTTCTGTGACATGGCGATTGAAAAAATAGAAAAAGACAAACGTTAGCGCGTTATTTTCTTTCGGAGAGTACGCGCACGGATGCAAATGCTGCCGAAACGATAACTGCAAGGAGCGTGGGGCCAAGGAAAACGGAATCGAAATGTTCTGCTACTTGGTAGGCGATAAAGCCTGCGAGCCAGGCGAAAATGTTCCAGAGCCAAACGCCGAGCGATTCTGTGCGATCCTTGGAGAAGTAGAACGAAACCAAAAGAACAGCGGCCATCGGGGCGAATACGGAGGCGATCAGGTAAAGGAAGCTGATGTAGTGTTCCATGATTCCCGAAATAGCGAGCGCTGCGCTCAAGAAACTCACGACGACACCTGCAATTTTTGGATTTATTTTACTGTAAATCGCCTTGGAAGATTCGCCTGCGGAGTTTGCTGCAAGGAAGTTTGTTGTTACTGTCGAGAGTACTACGATGATGATTCCCGGGATGCCAAGACCTGCAAGGAGAATGGCTTGCGCGATGTTGTTGCTTGCGCCAATGCCCGAAATTTCGATACCGATGATGTACATCCAGAGGCTTGCAAATGTGTAAGCGATTGCAGAAATTGATGTTGCCTTTACAGGTTTTTCGGCATCCTTCGTGTAGTCCGAAATCACGGGCAACCAAGAAATCGGCATGGCGATGGAAATTTCAAAGATGTTCCAGAACTTGAGCGCGGTGGCGGTTGCTGCGTTTCCGGCTACGGCACCTGCGGCACTTGTAACTGCGCCGGAGCTATTGAGTCCGAACAACTTCACAGAAAGAATAGCGAGCAAAACCGTGAGAGCGGCCATCACGACGGTCGTCACGTTGGCGGAACGGCGGATGCCAACGTAAACCCAGGCGGCAATGAGAGCGGCGAGAATCACGCATGTGAGCGGAAATGAAATCGGCAAGTTGAGCCCAGCCAAAGCCGAAGCGCCCTGCGCGTTCAAAACGGCAACCCAAGCGAGCAACTGAAATGTGTTCAGAGCGGCGAAGAACTTGGAACCGTATTTGCCGAACGTAGATTTTGTCGTTTCCATGGCGTTCAAGCGAATACGCGCACCGATGAGGCCCACGAAAAAGAGCAAGATGCCGCCCAGAATGTGGCCGAGCACGAGCGGGAGCCAAAGTGAATCCGCTGCGGATGCGGCACCAATTTCTATACCCGCTTCAATTTCGGAAACGGAGATGGCAACGCCAAACCAAATAATTCCATTTGCAAAAAGACCCGTACGTTTTTCCATGTTGCACCTCCTGTTGTCTCTTTCGCTTGTCGCTTCGCTTTCGTCATCCTGAAGCCGAAGGCGATAGGATCCATTATTTCTTGCATTTGTTTTTTGATGCTTCTTTCAAATGCGGCACAAAGATAGCAATGGGGTGGGGTGGTCGCAAGCCCTATTATATATACTACTTTTTTATGCTTTGTTATAGATTTTTGCTATAGAAACGCTGCGGTGATAGAATTTAGTTAGAGATTGTTTTTGATGAAATTTGTGTATAAATGGAAATCCCCGCGGCATTACGCACACGGGGATTAGTTCGTTTACCGCCATCGCAAGGGGAAGGAAGGATAGACGAGAGCGAACTTGGAATCTGTCTATCAGTAAAGAGAGGTGTTCCTTGCAACGACAGTAGAGGTGTAACTTTTTACTTTTCTTCGCGCAGCTTCTTGGCGGCGGCAACGAGGTTCTTGAGGCTTGCCGTCGTTTCGGTTTCGCCACGAGTCTTGAGACCGCAATCCGGGTTCACCCACACATTAGCCTGCGGAACCTTTGCGATAATCTTGTGGAGCGCGTCAACGATTTCTTGTTCAGACGGTACACGCGGAGAGTGGATGTCGTAAACACCCGGGCCCACCTGCGTTTCGAACTTGGCGTCGTTCAAGGCGTCGAGCAGCTTGAGGTCAGAACGGCTGGCTTCGAACGTGATCACGTCAGCGTCCATGTTGTCGATATCGCGGACGATGTCGTTAAATTCGCTATAGCACATGTGCGTGTGGATCTGCGTTTCGGGCTTGACCTTGGCGTGAACCAGGCGGAATGCCGGAATGGCCCAGTCGAGGTATTCCTTGTGCCAGTCGCTCTTGCGGAGCGGCAACTTTTCGCGGAGGGCGGCTTCGTCAATCTGGATGATTCTGATGCCGTTCTTTTCGAGGTCCAAAACTTCATCACGGATGGCAAGGCCGATTTCCTGAGCCTGAGTTTTGAGCGAAACATCTTCACGCGGGAAGGACCAGTTGAGAATCGTGACAGGACCCGTAAGCATGCCCTTCACCGGCTTCTTGGTGCAACTTTGTGCGAAAACGGACCATTCAACCGTAATCGGAGCGCTGCGGCTCACGTCACCCCACACGACAGGCGGCTTCACGCAACGGGTACCGTAGCTCTGCACCCAGGCGTTCTGCGTGAACACAAAGCCGTCAATCTTCGAACCGAAATATTCCACCATGTCATTGCGTTCAAATTCACCGTGGACAATCACGTCGAGGCCAATTTCTTCCTGCAACTTGATGCATTCGGCAATCTTCTTCTTGTTGAATTCCACATACTGTTCCTTGGAAATTTCGCCCTTGCGGAATGCGGCACGGTTGGCGCGAACTTCGGCAGTCTGCGGGAAGGAACCGATTGTCGTTGTCGGGAAGGCTGGCAACTTGAATTCTGCCTTTTGCACTTCGCGGCGTTCGAGACGGCTCGGCTTGCGTTCAAAATCAGCAGCAGTGAGGGCGGCGAGCTGCTTTTGAACATTGCTGTTTTCGTTGATGCGTGCGCTTGCAAAGAGTGCGCGATTCTTTTCGAGAGCGGCTGCGTCAGCGCTTGCGAGTTCTGCAAGTTCTACGAGCTTTTCTTCGGCGAATGCGAAGTGCTTGAGAATGTCAGCCGAGAGCTTCTGTTCTGCAGCGACCGTGTAAGGTACATGCAGGAGAGAGCAAGAAGTGCCAACAACAACGTTTTCTGCAGCGACGACCTTTTTGATTTCGTCGAGGATGGCATTCTTCTGTGCGTAATCGGCGCGCCAGATGTTCTTACCGTTCACGACACCTGCCAAGAGGAGCGTGTCCTTCGGGAAACCAGTCTTCAAAAGTTCGAGAGACTTAAGACCTTCAACGAAATCCAAACCGATAGCGTCAAAGCCGAGGGCGGTCACATCCTGATAAACATCGCGGATGTCACCGAAGTAAGTCTGCAATGCAATCTTGAGGTTCTTCTTTTCGCCGATCTTTCTCAAGAGTTCTGCGTAAATCGTCTTGAAGAGTTCGCGTTCTTCTGCAGTCACATCGAAAACGAGAGCCGGTTCTGCGAACGAAATCCACTTGGCGCCTGCGGTGGCGAGCTTTTCGGCGAGTTCTGCGTAAGCGTTGACAGCTGCTGCGGCGAAGTCCTTGGCCTTCTTGTTGCCGTTGTAGCGGGCGAGGCGGAGGAATGTGTATGCGCCGATAAGCGTAGGAACGGATTCAATTCCGGCCGATTTGGCTTCATTGAATTCTTCAACCGGTTTCTTGCCGACGAGCTTGATTTCGGTGGCATCGTCAATTTCCGGAACAATGTAATGATAGTTCGTATTGAACCACTTCTTCATCGGGAGGGCCTTCACGTCGCCTTTTGCACCCTGGTAACCGTGGGCGGCGGCGAAATACTTTTCGAGCGTGCTCAATTCGAGGCTGCTGTAGCGTTCCGGAATGACGTTCAGCAAAAATGCAGTGTCGAGAACATTATCGTAGAACGAGAAGTCGTTGGACGGGATGAAGTCGATACCTGCGGCCTTCTGCTTCTGCCAACCGTACTGGCGGATTTCTGCGGCGACCTTCTGGAGTTCTGCTTCAGAGATTTCGCCCTTGAAGAACTTTTCGCTTGCAAACTTAAGTTCACGATTCTTACCGATACGCGGGAAACCAATTACAGATGTTTTAATGCTCATAGTGTTTTACCTACCTTTTTACTTTGTTTTTTGAACGCTCCAAATATACCTCACTTTTTATCATCGGTAAAATACTATTTTTTATACGTTCACCATAGATTTTTCCTATGGTGATTTATAACTAGCGATAAGGAAAACTTATGACTCTACAACAACTTAAATACGCCATTGCTATTGCGGACACGCGAAATATTACCGAAGCTTCCAAGCGCGTTTTTATCTCGCAACCGAGCCTTACCGCTGCTATCCACGAACTTGAAGAAGAAATGGGTGTCACGATTTTCAACCGCTCCAACAAAGGCGTGACCATCACAAACGAAGGCGATGAATTCCTCTCGTATGCAAGGCAGGTTTTGGAACAGGCGACGCTCTTGGAAGACCGCTATAAAGGCGGCAAGGGCGGCAATATGATTTTCTCCGTCAGCTGCCAGCACTATTCTTTTGCCGTGAATGCATTTGTCGATGTTATCCGCAAGTTCGGTGGCCCGAGCTACGATTTTACGCTTCGCGAAACGCAGACCAACGAAATCATTGACGATGTCGCCAAAATGAAAAGCGAAATGGGCGTGCTTTACCTCAGCGATAAAAACGAAAAGGTCATCACCAAGCTCATTCAAAAGAACAATCTTGTGTTTGAACCGCTTTTTGCAACACCGCTTCACGTGTTCATGTCATCGAAAAATCCGCTTGCAAAAAAAGAAAAAATCACACTGTCCGATCTCAAGCCGTTCCCGTATTTGACTTATGAACAGGGCGATTTCAACTCGTTCTATTTTGCCGAAGAACCGCTCACCGCTATCGATTTTGATTGCCCGCGAAACATCAAGGTCCGCGACCGCGCAACACTTTTCAACTTGCTCATTGGCCTTGACGGCTACACGATTTGCTCTGGCGTCATTAGTCACAAACTCAACGGCAAGAACATCATCGCAAAACGCCTTGATGTCCACGACAAAATGACCGTCGGTTATGTTATGCGCAAAGGCATCACCAAATCCCGCTACGCCGAGGCGTACATCGCAGCGCTAAAGAAACATTGCAAGTAGGGGGGGGCTGTCTTCCTGGAGGGCAAAGCCCGATATTACACGAACTCAATTACAAGTTGTTTGCCGAGGGCATGTGCCAGCTTGTAGAGCGTCTCGATGGAAGGTGATCCTTTCGGAGTTTCGAAACGTTGGTATGCTTGCGGGGTGATGTTTGCGCGTCGTGCCACATCACTTTTCTTTTGACCCCTGCGCGCTTCAAAAAGTTTGTATGCGATTTCGATTCGCGGGGAGAGTTCGACCGGGTAGAGCCCCTTGTCGGAATCAGGCATCGTCTTAGGAAGAATCATTGTGTTGCCGAGATCCAAGTCGCATTCCATCGCACCGTCGAGCGCGTCCTTCGCCTGCTTGAGTGCTTCCTCCTGCGTGTCGCCGAACGCGTTCACGTTGGGCAGGTCAGGGAACGAAACCACGAAGCCCATGTCCTTGTCTTTCTCTATTTTCGCTGCGTAATTCATGGATGCCTCTATTGGTCAAATTGTTTCAAGATGCGCTTGAGATAGACGCCTTCTATCTCGTGCTTGTTTCGTTGTATGGGAACGGGTCGCTTGCCTTGCTTCACGAATATGTGGTGGTCACCGTTGATTCGCCCTAGCTCCCAGCCTTTTTTACGTGCATAGTCGCAGATATCTTTAAACTTCATTGTTTAAAATACAATATATTTGTTTATTTGTCAATGTATAGGTTTATAGTAATAGAGCGCACAGCCCTATTTTAGCCCTTTTTCACCAATATTTGTATATCGAGCAGCTTTTCCCAGTCTGCTTTGGTGCGTTTTTCGCGGGGGACGCTCCAGAAGTTTTTCCAGATTTCGTTGTTGAGGGAATCGATTTCGGCGGCTTGGGCGTCGGTGACGGTGCCATTGGCGGTGCTGTACATTTTGTGCTCCTTTCTGCGTACAAGCTTTATAAACGCAGATGTTTTAAACGACTATCTAAAACTACACTTTTGTGCACTATTCGTCAAGAGGTAAGATTGACTTTTTTTTCAAATGCGTCGAAAGTCAATATTTTTTTTGCGATGACACTTTACTGACAGCATAAAAACTTATATTCTCGAAGAGCGTTTTATACACACAAGCGATACTGTTTTTATGCCTAATCTTTTTACGGAAGCGACGCGCGTTCAACTGACTGCGATTCAGCATTTGGCTCGCATCGGCTACACGTATTTAGGGAAAATTTCAGAGTCCGGCGCAGTTCCTGTATCGGCAACTTCGAAGGGTGCATCTGGCGCAACGCCGGCAATTCCATACGACCCGGAAACGAACATCCTTGTGGACATTTTTGCGGAGCAGTTCAAGAAGTTGAATCCGACTGCGACTGTCTCTGCGCAGAGCGTACTTTCGGACATCCAGAAGGAACTAGATGACGACGATTTGGGCCAGCAGTTCTACAAGCGCCTTACCAGCTACTCTCCGCTTCGCTTGATTGATTTTGAACATCCCGAAAATAACACTTACCATTGTACTGCGGAATTCACTTGCAAGAATGGCGATGAAAGTTTTCGCCCCGACATTACGTTGTTCATCAACGGACTTCCGCTCGTGTTCGTTGAGGTCAAGAAGCCGAACAATGTGGGTGGCATGGTGGCCGAAAGCAAGCGGATGAATGATGAACGGTTCCCGAAGAAAAAGTTCCGCCGTTTTATCAACATCACGCAGTTGATGATTTTCTCCAACAACATGGAGTACGATGCCAAGGGCGGCGTTGTTCCGATTGAAGGCGTGTTCTATTGCACGGCTGCGAAAAACGAAGCGCGTTTCAACTGCTTCAGGGAAGAGAACCCCAAGCGTGCGGCAATCGCGCCGTTCCACGCCAATTATCCTTATTTGCCGATACCTGCGGATCTCGAAAAGAGAGTCCTGATGGATTTCAATGTTCCGGTCTTGAAAGAGAATCCGGAATACAAGACGAATCTCGATATCAACACGCCCACGAACCGCGTGCTTACTTCTATGGTGAGCCCGGAGCGTTTGCTCTTTTTGCTTAAGTATGGCATTGCTTACTTGCATGTCGAAAAGGAGAAGGATGGCCAAATCGAGAGCCGCCACGAAAAGCACATTATGCGTTACCAGCAATTTTTTGCGGCCATGATTATCCGTGAAAAACTGGCAGCGGGTGCAACGTCCGGCATTGTATGGCATACGCAGGGTTCGGGCAAGACGGCGCTTTCTTTCCACTTGAGCAAAGTCCTCAAGGACTATTATGCCAAGCAGAACAAGGTCGCGAAATTCTACTTTATTGTAGACCGCCTGGATTTGCTGGAGCAGGCAACCGAAGAATTGAGCAATCGTGGACTCAAGGTGACAACGGCAAATTCCCGCACGGAACTCATGGAGCAGTTCCGCACGCAGCAGGCCTTGCAGGGCAACGCCGGTGTCGATGAAATTACCGTGGTGAACATTCAGAAGTTTGAAAATGACACCGAGAAAGTGGAACTCCCGAATTACGCCACGAATTTGCAACGCGTGTTCATTATGGACGAAGCGCATCGCGGCTACAAACCGGGCGGATGTTTCCTTTCGAACCTTTTCAATGCCGACAAGAACGCCATCAAGATTGCACTTACCGGCACACCGCTCATCGGGAGCGAAAAGGCGAGCTGCAAGGTCTTTGGCGATTACTTTCACACGTATTATTACGACCGTTCCATTCAAGACGGCTATACGTTAAAGATTATCCGCGAAGATATCGAAACAAGTTACCGCAAAAAACTGAATGACGCTTACGAAAGCGTACAGAAACTGGTGGAGAAGGGTTCTGTCTCGAAGGACATGATTATTCGGCACCCCACATACGTTAAGGCGCTGCTTCGCTACATCATCAATGATTTGGTGAAGTTCCGTGCCATGCAGGGCGACAACGACCTTGGCGGCATGATTATTGCTGAATCTTCGGAACAGGCACGAAACTTGTACAAGTTCTTCAATGAGATTCAGGACGAACTCAATGAAAACCGCATCCAAAAAATCAATTTGAAAGCGGGCCTGATTCTTTTCGATAGCGATGACAAGGAAACCCGCAAGCAGATTATCAACGATTTCAAGAAGAATTACACGATTGATATTCTGATTGTTTACAACATGTTGCTGACGGGCTTTGATGCACCGCGTCTTAAGCGATTGTATTTCGGTCGCAAAATCGAAGATCATAATTTGTTGCAGGCAATTACACGTGTGAATCGCCCGTACAAGAACATGAAACGCGGGTTCTTGATTGACTTTGCCGACATCAAGAAGAATTTTGACGAGACCAATGCCGCATATTTGCAGGAACTAAACCGCTACAACGATGCCGATACTGACCCGGACGATAACTTGCCCGACATGTACAATCAAGTCATGGAAGATAAGGACGCCCTTATCAACCACATGAAGGTGGCGCGTCAGGCTCTGTTCAGTTATACCACCGACAACGCGGAAGTTTTCTCGACCGAGATTTCTAGCCTTGAAGACAAGAAGGTTTTGATTGAACTGCGCAAGGCGTTGGAACTCGCGAAAGATGCCATGAACCTTGTGCGCACCTTCGGTGACGATGCCCTTAAAAAGGACTTTGAAAAGCTGAACATCGAAAAGTTGCCGCTCATGCTTTCGGAAGTGAACCACCGCATTGCGATGATTAACCAGAAAGAGGCATGGACCAATAGCGAAGCGACTCAGTTTGCCGTGAACGAAGCCATGATGAACATCGAGTTCAACTTTAGCTGCATTGGCACGGAAGAACTGAAAATCATCGACAACGGCACGGAACTGCGTGAAAAATACAGGCGCGCACTCCGCGGATTCCTGGATAACTTCGACCACGAAGACCCCGTATTTGTTGAATTGGAACAGGAGTTCAAACGCATCTTTGACAAGCACGGCTTTACCCCGGAAAACCTTGCCGTTTATAACGAGCAGAACCAGGCGATGAACGATATCCTGAAACGCCTCGAAGATCTTCGCAAATCAAACGAAGCCCTTTTGCGCAAGTACAATGGCGACACGAAATTCGCCTACGTTCACAAACGCATCCGCGAAGAGAACAAGGCCCGCGAACCCAAGCACCAGGCTCCGATTATCTCGAAGTTCGACGAAGAAATCGTGCAGGCTCTCTTGACTATCAAGGGAACGATTGACGCGAAAGTTTTTGACCGCAACGACATCCTCAAGCAGGACGCCTACTTCGGCAAGACCGTGATGAAAGAAATCGCAGACGGGCTCGCGCATTTTCCGCAAATCAAGCCCGAAATGCCCGATTACCTGTTTATCCAGCAGCGCATCGCCAAGCAGTATATAAACCAGTATAACGCCTACTACGGAAATTAAATGAACATCAAAGACAAGACCATTGCCCTTATCGACTCTCTCAAGGCTACTTGCCAAACGTACGGCATGGGCAATGACGGCAACGAATATAAGATTATCACTCAGGTGTTTTTGTACAAGTTTATGGCCGACAAGTTCGGCTTTGAACTCAAGAAAATTAATGCCCCTTGCCTGAAGGCCCTCAAAAAATCCGACAAGTGGGAAGAGGAATACGCGAAACTCTCCAAGGCCGACCGCGAAAAGGTGTGCCTCTTCTTGCCGCCCGAAGTCCCGGTGTTCAAGCCCGACTACCTGATTGCAAACCTCTGGAACAAGCAGGCCAAGGGCGATTTCGACGTGATTTTTGACGAAACCATGGTCGCCATCGCAAAGGACAACCTGGACGTATTCTACACCAAGACCGCGCAAGAGACAAAAATTCCCATCTTCGAAAAGCTCACCATCTTTGTGACCGACGACGCCCAACGTGCAAACTTCGCCCGCGCCCTTGTCGATAAACTCGTGAACTTCAGCTTCGAAGACGCCTTCGCCGAACACTACGACTTTTTCTCGGACATCTTTGAATACCTGCTCAAGGACTACAACACCGCAGGCGGCGGCAAGTACGCCGAATATTACACCCCCAAGGCCATCGCGAAAATCATGGCCCGCCTCTTGGTGGGCGACAACGCCGACCTGCACAACGTAGAATGCTACGACCCCAGCGCAGGCACCGGTACCTTGCTCATGGCGCTTAGCCACCAGATTGGCGAAGACCGCTGCACCATCTTTGCGCAAGACATCTCGCAGCGCAGTAACAAGATGCTCAAGCTGAACCTGCTCTTGAACGGACTCGTATCTAGCCTTGATCACGCCGTGCAGGGCGACACCCTCCTGGAACCCTACCACAAGAGCGACGACGGCAAGAGCCTCAAGCAGTTCGATTACGTGGTGAGCAATCCGCCCTTCAAGATGGATTTCAGCGACACCCGCGACGACATCGAAAAGAAATGGAATGCCCGCTTCTGGGCAGGCGTGCCGAAAGTCCCGAACAAGAAAAAGGAAAGCATGGCCATCTACACCTGCTTTATCCAGCACGTGGTGAACAGCATCAAGGCAGGCGGCAAGGGCGCCATCGTTATCCCCACCGGGTTCATCACCGCGAAATCCGGCATCGAGCACAAAATCCTCGAACGCATCGTTGACGAACACATCGTCTATGGCGTGGTGAGCATGCCGAGCAACGTATTCGCGAACACCGGCACCAACGTGAGCGTGCTCTTCTTCGACAAGACCCGCAAAAAGACCGACAACGACAAAGTCACCCTCGTTGACGCAAGCAAACTCGGCAAGGAATACAAGGACGCGAACGGTCTCAAGAAAGTCCGCCTCGAAGATGACGAAATCGAGAAAATCGTGACCACCTTCCGCAAGGCCAAAGCCGTCGAAGACTTCAGCGTAGTCGTGACCTACAGCGAAGTCAAGGAAAAAGGCTACAGCCTGAGCGCCGGCCAGTATTTCGACATCAAGATTGACTACGTGGATATCACCGCCGACGAATTCAACGTCCAGATGAAAGCCGACACCGAAGAACTCGCCGCCATGTTCGCCGAAAGCCACAAACTTGAGAAGGAAATCCAGAAACAACTGAGCAACTTGAAATTCAATTAGGTCTGAATCATTCTGGAGCGCAGCGATAGGATCCACAGAGCATGTGTCATCCTGAGCGGAGTGCCGTAAGGCACGAAGTCGAAGGATCTAGTAAAGGAATATTATGGAAATAATCGCAATTGTCATTAGTTTAGCGTCTCTTATTGTGTCAATAAGGGCTATTAGAGTTTCTAAAGATATTGCTAAAATGCAATTGGAATATGAGGAAAAAGCAGAAAAAAGAAGAGAAGAAAAAGAACGTTTGGCTGAACAGAAAAGGAATCAGGATAAGCGTCAGGAAGAGTTGGATTGGAAAGAAGCCGAAAGAAGAGCTCACGCGTCTCCGTTCCCTATCTTTGAGGGAACAATGAAGGATCGTATTGAAGAAGAATATAGAACTATTCGATCTGAAAGAATATTGCGTAGAAAGGTTTAATTTTGGAAGGTGTGCTGCGAGGGTCGAATAATTGTGTCATCCTGAGCGGAGTGCAACGGAGTCGAAGAATCTAGGAATGGTTTGAATATGGAAATGACGAAATACAAATTGGGTGATGTTTGTGAGATTTTTGGTAGAATAGGTTTTCGCGGATACACTGCACAAGATCTAGTTGAATCGCCAAAAGATGGAGCTATTACATTAAGTCCGACAAATATCGTGAATGGAGAACTTGATTTCACAAATTCAACATATTTAAGTTGGGATAAATATGAAGAATCTCCTGAAATAAAAATAAATGAAAACGATATTGTGGTTGTTAAAACGGCTTCTGTAGGAAAATGTGCTCTTGTTAGAAAGCTGCCTCATCCTACAACGTTAAACCCTCAATTTGTAGTTCTAAAAAAAATACAAGCGGATCCTGTTTATTTGTCATATATTATTAAAGGCAAGTGCTTCCAATCGTCTCTTAAAGCTATTACGGCAGGAAGTGTTGTTCCTACTTTATCTCAAAAACATATGGCAGATATTGAAATTTATTTGCCAGATTTAAAAATTCAAAAGAAAATCGCATCCGTTCTTTCCGCATTAGACGACAAAATCGCTCTGAACAAAAAGATGAACCAGAAACTCGAAGCAATGGCAAAACGCCTATACGACTACTGGTTCGTCCAATACGACTTCCCCGACAAAAACGGCCACCCCTACAAAACCACCGGCGGCCCCATGACCTACAACACAATCCTCAAAAGGGAAATCCCCGCCGGTTGGGAAGTAAAGCAAATTTGCGATATTACCAAGATATTCAATGGTTCAACGCCGTCTACGACTGAAGAAGGAAATTATGGCGGTGAAATTGTTTGGATAACGCCCAAAGATTTATCTGACCAGAATTGTAAATTCGTTTATCAAGGTGCAAGGAACATAACCCAAGCCGGCTATGATTCTTGCAGCACGACAATGGTTCCAAAGGGAACGGTTGTAATGTCAAGCAGAGCTCCGATAGGGCTTCTGTCTATCGCTCAATGTGATTTGTGCACAAATCAGGGATTCAAAAATATGGTTCCTAATGATATGACAGATTCTAAATACCTTTATTACACAATTCAACAACATATTCCGCAAATCCAAAATCTGGGAACCGGAACCACATTTAAAGAAGTTTCAAAAGATGAATTGGGACGATTTGCAATTCTTTATCCGCCGAAAAAGTTGATTGCCGCTTTTGAAGAAAAGGTGGCTCCCATCTTTGATGTTCAATTTAACAAGGTTAAAGAAATCTCTCGCCTTATAAAACTACGAGATAAACTTTTGCCGCTATTGATGAACGGACAAGTGGAGGTGAAATAAGATGACTATAAAAAGACATCGTTCTGTAGGATCCATAAAAAATGAATTATTACAAAAGAGTCGTGAGGCTATGCTCTCTGCAGTTCAGATTTATAATAATCCAAGCATTCAATTTAAATCAGAGACATATATAGTTCTTTCAATTATTGCTTGGACATATTTACTCCATGCTTATTACAGAAAAGAAAAGATTGATTATAGTTATTATAAATTATCTCCCAAAGGGAGAAAAATATACGATAAAACAAAGCATGGTGCAGTAAAGCATTGGGAACTTGAGAGATGCCTAGACGAAAAACGTTGCCCTTTGCAAAATGATGTGAAAGAAAACTTAAAATTTTTGATTGGAATACGACATGAAATAGAACATCAAATGACTTCAAAAATTGATGATGCCATAAGCAGTAAATTTCAGGCATGCTGTATTAATTTTGATCGTTTTATCTCTACAGAATTTGATACAAGATTTAGCATAAGGAATCATCTTTCTGTATCTTTACAGTTTTCATCATTGACTGAGCCTCAAGTAAAACAATTGAAAGATATGACGGATTTGCCTAAAAATATAGAGGCTTATATTAAAGATTTTGATGATAAATTACCGCAAGATGTTTATGAAAGTCCAAATTATGCATATAGAGTATTCTTTGTAGGGAAAAGTGTAAATCATAAAGGTCAGGCAGATAAAGTCATATCCTTTATTTCTGCTGATTCTCCTGAAGCAGAAGGATTGAATAAAAGTTATTGCCTTATTAAGGAACAGGAAAAGAAGAAATATCTTCCTAAACAAATTGTTGAAATGATGAAAAAAGAAGGCTACAAGAAAATTAATTATCATCATTTTGCGTGCTGCTGGAAAGAGATTGATGGAAAAAATCCTCAAAAGAAATTGGGTGTTTTGATAGGAGAGCGTCAATGGTTTTGGTATGATGGAATTCTTCCGCTTATACGGGAGTATTGTAAAAAGAATAAACTGTAAATACGCTTCATATTTAAAGTGTAAAATAAAAAAAGGATTGTTATGACTATTAAATGTTATATGTGTGATAAAAATATGTGTATTGTGCATAATTGAGGAAATGAGATGAAAATAACGATAGTGTCCTATAATATTTCAAAATCATTGTATTTGCAGCAGGCAGTTGAGAAGTACCTTAATAGCAAAAATGACAGAATTGTTTTTTTGCAGGAAGTTCCTAAAAATTTTAGTATAGGTAGTGGTTCTCCAAATATTTTTGTTCCCCAGATATCCGGTACGCCGAATGGAACCGTTGTAATGTTCTCGAAAAACATTACAAAGTTTTTTACAAAGGCGGAATACCGAAAAGGCTTTTTAGTTGTCAGGACTAAGTATGGAACATTTGCAAATGTTCATATGCCTAATATGTATATGAGGAATTCTCCAGATGAGATTGATCGTGCAAAAATAGAATATGCACAGATTGTAAAAAAGGTAAAGTCTTTGCGCAATTTAAAAATTGTTGGCGGAGATTTTAATTTAAATGTGTTTGATTCTTGTATGGGCTCCGCAGGGGAATGTATGTGGACCGCGAAACGATCTGTTAAGGAAAAACCTAGAGATTATGATATTTTCATAAATCCCTTTTGGAGCGTAATGTATTTAAAGAAAAATGAGACTCCGGTGGGAACGACAGAAGATACTCATCATACTAGTGTTGTGAGTAAGGTTGTATATGATCAATTTTTAATAAAACCAGATATGGTGAATGATATTTATTCGTATGGGATTATTGATAGATTGGGACGAACATCTATAAAACAGTTGAGTGGGTGGGCTAGATTAGCAAAAAAAAATTCTCCAATTAACGGTGTGTACTATGATTTTGATGGAAGCTACCATTTCCCAGTATATATAACATTAAAATTTTAATCAAGGAGTAAAAAATGGACTTTGAAATAATAAGACAATCTATTGAAAATTTCAACATTCAGGATGATGTTGAAAAACGATTTGAAACGGAATTAAATCAATTTGTTTCCTTCTTGAGTAAAGATGTATTCCAACAATTGAAGTGGTCTAATGAAAAAATGGATGTAAAGTATATTCCATCTTTCAGGCATTGGCTTGTTGTAGTTGGATCGTGCTTTTATAAAGATGATGAAACAACAATGTTCGTATATTCTTTAAGAGATGGTAGGATTCATCGTGAATGCCCGTCTTTTTTCCAAAATAACAAATATGAAGATTCGAATTTTGATGATTCTTTTTGGGAAAAACAAGCGCCAAAAGAATTTATGACACTTTTTAATCTTCCTACTTTTCAAAGAACGATGCGAATTTATGAAGAACTCTCGCAAAAAGATCCTTTTGAGTTGGAAATTTTTTTTGATAATGAATTTCGTTTTAGTCCCCACAATTTAGTTATCAATGTCTCTCATGACGAGTTTTTAACTTTGAGAAGGGATCGTTCAGTAGTTGTTCCGTATACGAGTGTGGTTCACCATCCTTATGTTTTGCAGGATTATATTAATAAATTGGGTGAATTAAATGGGTTTGTTTGTAGAATTGTTCAAATTGTTGATGCCAATCATATTAAAATTCAATTGGATGAATGAATTAATTGCCATTTATTACCTCCACACGACATCTTCTTCAGCCTTGCGGTTCACTTCTGCAAGGTTGATTTTCTTTTTTGGCTTGTGAAAGAGCAAGTTGGTTGCGTTCTGGGAACGGCATTTCTGGTGTTCCTTGGGGGCGATTTTTATTTGTCCGTCGCCATTCAAGATTCGTGACACTTGACTTTTCGATATGCCGGAGAGTATTTCTATTTCGCGGACGGTAAAGCCCTGCGTTTGCAATTTATGTAAGTCGTCGGGAGTGCTGCCAACGAATGACTTGTAAATATTCTTGAGATAGTCGCATTCAATAGATGCATCGCTGAATGTGATGTCTGCCTTAATGATTTTTCTCAGATTAGCTGGGCAAGGCAATTTCTTGTTTAAGCCGAGAATCTTTCGGAAAAGGCGCGGGGTTCTGCCTGCAATTTTGAAATCATCGAGGAATTTGTTCAGGATGGATTCTGCGATTTCTTGCAGGTCTTCTTGCGTGTATCTGTTGAAATCGACAATGGAATCGAAACGGCGAGAGAGAGCCTTGTCAAAATGCTTGAAAAGGTTTGTCGTGGCGATGATGGTAATTTGTTCGTTCAGGTTGTCGAAGCCCTTGAGAATGGCCGATGTGGCACGGCCCATTTCGCGAAGGTCGTGAGAGTTGGTTCTGTCGAGAGCAATGGCGTCTATCTCGTCGAACAGAACGAGGATTTTTTCGGGGTGCGCAAAATGGTTCAGTTCATCGAACAATGCGGCAATGTTCTTTTGCGTCTGGCCGAGCTTGCTGTCGATGATGGTGTCGAAATTGACGCAGAATAGGTCGCGCTCCAGAATGCGGGCGATTTGCCGTACGGATTCGGTCTTGCCTGTTCCGGGTGCGCCCTGGAACAGGAACTTGTTGATTCCCATGTTCCGCTGGATGGCGTTGATGATTCCGATAATGTCCTTTTCAATGGGCGTGGGGAGCGGCAGCGAATCGTGCGAAGGGGTGACCTTGCGGAAAAAAGTCATCTGGTCTTCGTGCATTTGCGGCACAAAGGCGTTCGCGCTGGACATAAGGGCCATGATGTATTCCGAAAGCTGAAAATCGCCGCTAGCGTCAAAATCCCGGGCAATTTCGTATGCCTCCTCGCGGAATGCGGGGTCGTTTTTCTCGGCGTAATAGCGAATCAGATTGATAACATTCTTCTTTTTCATGGACTTGACCTACCTTATTTCGTAATATAAATAATTACGGGACAAAATACAAGTATTTTGGGACAAAATGTTTGATTTTTGTCCTGGTGGCTTGTATTTATTTGATGAGATTTTGATGAAAAAACGTCGAAATTTGCCGAAAGAAAGTATTTTTAGACAAGAATCCCTTACTATAAATCCCCATGTCCTCCCCGTTCCTTACAATTCCTCGCGCGCGTAGCATGATTTGGCCCGGTTCCCAGCAGACCATGGGCGAACTTTTGGACCAAGACAAGTTGACTTGCAAAATGCTCCGCCAGGCGTCTGCCAAGGCAGAAAACGAGCAGGTCCGCAAGGCTGCCGAGGTTCTCCTTGTCGATAGGGAGCGCAAAATCCGCGAATACATCGATGGCGGCAATCTCCCCAGGAATATTGACGAGGCGGTCGCTGTCAAGGTCGCGGATAACGGCGGCTGGGCGACTATTAGGGAACTGTGGTACAGGCACAACGGCTGCATGGATTGGAACCGCCTGCATTCGCTCATGGGCGAAACCCAGAGTGCCCAGATTCGCTCGGCTTGCGTCATTCTGCTGGGTTACCATTATCAGGTTGAACGCCAGAAGATTCTGGACGGCAATGGCCCGCTGCTGGTGACTTCTCCAAAGAGTTCGTATCTGCTGCGCAAAACGGAACGTTACCTTATAAGGGAAGGGCTCGTGATTGGCGCTGCCTTGGGGCTCTGCGTTGCGTACTTGCTGTGGTATGCGTACAAGGCGTTTTTCGTATATGATTATTCGTCGCTTGCCGATTTGAATTGGCTTGCCTGGGTGATTATCGGCGTTGGCGCGGTGCTCATGCTTGTTGCAGGCTATTTTGTAATTATAAGGCCTCTCGACAAGATTATCAATTATCTCGATTCCAAGATTGCATCGTTCAAGAAGGGCTTCGAGGGCGAAGACCACGTTGTCGATGCCCTGAGGGAAACGCTGGACGGCAGTTGCCATATTTTCAGGAATCTGCATTTTAACGGTCGCAAGGAAGATATCGACATCGCCCTTGTTTCGCCGTGGGGCGTGTTCGCAATCGAGGTAAAAAACCGTTCCGGGACTTTTGAATATTCCGGCTCCGATTTCTACGAGAAAAGAAAAACTGGATACGAAAAAGTTGACGATCGATTGAATCCCATTAAACAGGTGAGAAATAACGCCAAAGCCTTAAAAATATTTCTTGATCCTGAATTCAACCGGAACAAGGAACGGGCTTTCGTTGAATCGATTGTTGTTTGGGCAAACCCCGAAATCAAGGTATATCATAAAAAGTCGACGGTCCCTCAAGGCCCATACAGCCAAGAAACTAGGTGCTGGCGGATAGAAGACCTTTCCTTTGAGTTGGATTCCATACGCTGCAAAAATAGCCTTTCTGAGAAGGCTCAACGTGAGATAATAAAGAAACTGGAAGGCTGCTATTGAGGGGGTGTTGATGGATTTTTTTATCAGTTTGTCATTTCTTGTCATCCACTTGTAAGTATATTTAACGACCAGATTGCCGAACTTTTTGACACCTCAAAGCAAAATATAGGTCAACATGTGGCTAGTGTCTTGCAGGACAAGGAATTGGACAAAAATTCAGTTGTAAAGTGTTACTTTACAACTGCCGCAGATGGCAAGAATTACAATGTCCGTTTTTACTCCTTGGATATGATCTTGGCTATCTTCTGTAGTTCGCAAGCTGGATATTTATATTGCCAAGAATTATCTGACTCACGACGAAATTGATTCGCTGAACCGTTTGACGGTGCTGTTCCTGGATTCTGCGGAATTGCGCGTGAAGGAACGTCGGGACTTGACACTGGATTTTTGGCGCAATAATGTAGATGCCCTGCTTAATTTCCAAAATAAAAATGTATTACGCGATGCGGGGCACATTTCAAATAAGCAGATGGAATCGCATGTTTCCGAGATTTACGACGAATTCGCTCTCCGTCGCAAGAATCAAGAGGCAATTGATGCGGATAAAGCAGACATGGAAGAATTGCGACAAATCGAGCAAGAGGTTGGGCGTAGAGGGTAAGGACTTCGTTTTCTTTACCCCCACACAAGTTCTTCTGCGGCCTTGCGGTATAGTTTTGTTGAATGGCTTTGATAATCCCGATGATATTGAAATCATACAAACCTGACATTTTAAGTGGTTCGTATAGTTTCTAAGAAAACGGGATATTGGGAAATTAGGAATAGGTCTGTTCCCCGCAATTCTTATGATGAAAAACATTTTTTTAAATTCTCCCTATGCGCATCCCTTTCCACACCTCTCTCGCTATCGCCACACTCTCTTTCCTCCTCTCGGCTTGTTCCGAGTCTTTCACGGATCCGCGTGACGGGCAGAGCTATGATGTTGTGAAGATTGGTGATCTTACATGGATGGCGGAAAATCTGAATTACGAAACGGAGACAAGTGCTTGCCCGGATGGCGACTCGCGAAATTGCAAACGCTTGGGTCGCCTTTATACGTGGGCAGAGGCGAAAACGGTTTGCCCTGAGGGTTGGCGCCTCCCGACGAAGGCTGATTTCGAGGCTTTGGTGAACGCGGCGTCTGGGGATGCTGCGCAGTTCCACAATGGCAATTCTGACGCGGTTTCGAATAAAGTTGGCGCGGCTTTAAAATCTCGCGATGGTTGGTTCAAAAAAGGTAACGGCACCGATGACTTCGGATTTAATGCACTCCCGGCGGGGTATCGCGGCGCAATCTCGAAGGCGGATGACGGTGCAATTACGGGTGGCAAGTTTGATGGCATCGGTGGTTACGCGTATTTCTGGAGCGCGACCGAAGACTCTGAAAATCCGGAATCGAATGCGTATTATTTGTTCTTGTCGTTCAGCAGTGATGTGGCGAGTATAAATGCGTTTGCAAAAGAGGATTATCGCTCGGTAAGATGTGTAACGCCATAAAGGAGGTGCCCGCTCGGAGGCGGGCATGACAATGTCGGGCGCGCGCATTCCTATAGCAAATAATCCATCCTGATATTTCTCATGCTTTCGAACAAGTTTGCCTTGAGCGTGGAGCTTCCTTTCGTTAGGCTTTTGATTTCTTCGCGGATGGTTTTGCGGTGGCTTGCTTTCGAGAATTCGCAGGTGCAGGTGAACTTGCGAATGTCCGCGTCCTCGGCGTACGCGATGATTTCGCTTTCTTCGCAGTAGCAAAGCGGGCGGATGATGCTGCACGGATATTTCTCGTACGGTACCATCGGTGGCATGCCGCTGAATTCGCCCTTGTACAGCATGTTCATCAAAAGCGTCTCAACGATGTCGTCCATGTGGTGGCCGAGCGCAATCTTGTTGAAGTTGTTTTCGCTTGCGAATTTGATGAGTTCCGTGCGGCGCTGCGTGCTGCACCAATAACAGTTGAGCTTGCGGCCTTCTTTGAGGCGGGCTTCCACAGCGACGTCTTTAAAGTAGAATGGCACTTGCGGATATTCTTCTGCCATGCGCTGCAAAAATTCGCGGGGAGCCTTGTCTGCAAAATCGCTTTGGATGTGGATGGCTGCAAGTTCACACTTGGGCCCGAATTTGCCGAGTCGAGCAACGAGCTCCATCAACAGCACGCTTGAATCCTTGCCACCGCTTGCGGCGATGAGCACGCGGTCTCCGTCTTCAATCAAGTTGAAGTCGTGAATGGCTTTTGTGATTTTCTTATTGACTCGTTTACGAATTTGACTTGACATAATTACTTTATCCAAAGCGCGCGCATTTCCCTAACATTTCAACAAAAAAGGCTCTCTCTCGAGAGCCCTTAAATTTGTCCGAACTGCGGTTAGTTGTCCGTCAGGTGTGTCGGCATCAACAAGAACGAGAAGTTCATGTTTTCGCCAACCGGTTCGATGATGCAAGCGCCGAGCGGGTTGTTCATCTTCATGATGACTTCTTCGCTCTTGCACATGCCGAGGATTTCTGCGAGGAACTGGCCGTTGAAGCCAATGCAGAAGCTGCCTTCGCCGTTGTGCGTGATGGCGAGTGCTTCACGAGAATCGCCGCCGACATCCGGGTCCGTTGCGCTGAGTTCGAGGATGTTGCCGTCGAACTGCAAGCGGATCTTGCGGGTGCGTGCGTTGGCCATAGAAATCACGCTGCGGATCTTGTTCTGGAATTCCGTGGTGTTGGCCTGTGCGGTGCGTTCGAACTGTGTCGGGATCACGGAGCGGTAGCTCGGATACGGTCCTTCGTACAGCTTAGAAATCACCTGGATAGAACCGGTGTTAAAGAGGATGTGCGTTGCGGAGGTGCGAACTTCGACAGTGGAATCGCCCTTGGCCATGTGCAAAATGTATTGCAATGCCTTGTGCGGGATAATGACACCGTTAGAAAGTTCTGCGCCTTCCTGGTCGATGGCTGCGCGGCCCAAGCGGTGACCGTCTGTTGCAACCATAGAAATCTTGCCGTCCTTAGCTTCGAGGAACACGCCGTTCAAGCTCAAGCGGGTAGAATCGGTAGAGGTTGCAAATAAGGTCTTTTCGGCGAGGAATGCAAGTTCGCTTGCAGCGATGTTGAGCGTTTCGCCATTTTCGATTTCCGGGAACGGCGGGAAGTCGTTTGCATCAAAACCGATAATGCTTGCTTTACCGCGTTCGCTCCACTGGATCTTGACCAAGTAATCCTGTGCATCAAAAGTAATGTTCGTGATGCTCGGGTCCACGAGGCTCTTCACCTGGTCGAACAACTTGCGTGCGTTGATGACGACTGCGCCATCACGTTCGCCCTGCACTTCCACCTTGACCCTGATACCGAGGTCCAAGTCGGTGGCGCTCACTTCGAGGAAGTTGCCTTCGAGACGGAGTGAAAAGTTGTTGAGGATCTGAATGGTGGACTTGTTCGGGACGGCGCTAATCGCTGCCTGCAAGGCATCCTGCAATACATTCTTTTGGATGGTAAACTTCATGAATTAGCCCCTCTGGATGATCATGGTTCCTACGAAAAATACAACGACGATGATTGCGAGGGCCACGATAACTCGTTTATCCAGCGCATTAGACTTCTTTGGTACGAATTTTTTGACGTTTTGCTTTGCTCTTCTGCGATCGCTACGACTCATAGGAAATTCTCCGTTGTTTTATATCGAGAAATCTACTATTTTAGAGGCAGGTCGAATGATATGATAAATGAAAATACTCTAAATAAGCTGAAAAATACGGCTAAGGACTGTGCGTCTAACGTACTTTCGCGTGTTGAATTGTCGATGGTGGAGTCTAAGCTCAAGGCCAAGTTCCAGTTGCTCGGACAACATGTTTACGAGGCTATTCAGGAAGGCCGTCTCGATTCCATCAAGGATGACCCGTCTACGGTCGAGGCCGTGGGGGCTATTTTCGAAATCAAAAAGCAGATCGCCGAACTTGAACAGAAACTGAACAAAGCCGAAGGTCCTAGTGAAAAAGCTTGAGGTGCACATTTATCCGAACCAGGATACCAAAGGGCGCGATATAACGTTCTCTGTCCGTAAAGTTGTAATTTACGTTGTTCTAACTATTTGTGCAATTTTGGGCTTTATTATGTTCTCGCCATTTCAGATTGTGGAGAACTTGTCGAACGGCAACTTGATGGACGTCTATCACCAAAATTCCGTTATCAAGGATGAAATCAAGAAAATCCGAACGGTGGTGGATACGACGATTTTGAAGATTGAAGAAACGCGCATGGTTCGCGATAGTTCCATGAAACTTGGCGGGTTGGGGTTCACTCTTGAAGGTGGCTCAGAAGACGATGGCTCCCCGAAAAAGAATTTGCCTGAAATGAGAGCGACGCTTCGCAAAACGTTGAATATTTTGGAAAGAGATTCTGCGCTTGCGGCGCGCGTTCCGGTGCTTCATCCGCTCAAGAATCATCATGATATCAAGAGCCGTTTTGAAATGGTGTTCGATGCGTTTACCGACCAGGAACTTCCGCATAGAGGTGTGGATTTTCTAGCTGCAGAAGGCGATACGGTTTACGCAACTGGCGGCGGGACGGTCGTTGAAGTTCGCAAACATCGCGGTTTCGGATTGACCATGAAGATTGAGCACATGGAACATGTAAAGACGTTCTACGCGCATCTTGGTGAAGCACTTTTGAAGCCTGGCGCTAAAGTTCGTCGTGGTGACCCGATTGCAATTATTGGAAAAAGTGGTCTCCAGTCGAGTCTTGGCTTGCATTACGAAATCCGCGTAAATGGTGTCCCCGTCAACCCCGAAGATTATTTTATAACGAAATAAATTTTTTCGATTGGAAATATGAAATCGCCTTTTGAACAAAATATCATTGCTATGGTGTGGGATTGCGACAAGACCCTCATCAGTTCTTACATGCAGGAACCGCTTTTCAGGCATTTCAATGTCGATGGCGGCAAGTTTTGGCAAGAGGTGAATGCGCTCAAGGCCTATTATGGCAAGCAGGGAATTTCCGTCAATTCCGATACGAGCTATTTGAACCATATCTTGACTTACGTGAAAGCGGGGCTTTTCAAGGGCTTGAACAATGCGCTTTTGCGTGAGTTTGGCAAGGAACTCAAATTTTATCCGGGGTTACCGCAATTTTTTGGCGAGGTAAAATCGCTCATCAACGATGACGAAAAATACAAGGCGTTCGATATCCGCTTGGAACATTATGTTGTAAGCACTGGATTTGCCGAAACGATTCGCGGGAGTGCAATTGCTCCGTTTGTCGATGGAATTTATGGTTGCGAATTTATTGAAACTCCGGCCCAGCCGGGATTCTTGAATAGTGCAGATGTCTCGGATGCCGCGGACATTCACGACGCATCTCGAGAAATTTCGCAGATTGCATCGGCGCTCGATAATACTTCCAAGACGCGCTATCTTTTTGAAATCAACAAGGGTAGCAACAAGTATCCCGAAACGATTGACGTGAATTCCTCCATTGCTCGCGAAAGCCGTCGTGTGCCTTTCGAAAACATGGTGTATATTGCCGACGGTCCGAGCGATGTTCCGGCATTTAGCATCCTCAATTACAATGGCGGTAGCACGTTCGCCGTTTACCCCAAGGGCGACGTGAAGGCTTTCAGGCAAGTCGATGCGCTTCGTCGTGATAATCGCGTGCAAATGTTTGGCGAAGCCGATTACGAGACTGCAAGCCAGTCATGGCTTTGGCTCACCGAAAAAGTCCGCGCCATCGCGGATTCCATCGTCGAACGCAAGCAGGCCGCCATCCGCAACAGCGCCGGCGCCCCGCCTACGCATTTGAACTGATTTTTCGCTGTTACCCCAGCCAGCCGATTTGTTCGACTGCAATAGTTATCAACAGCAATGGCCATGCGTTATCGAAAAAACGCCCGGTATGTTTTCCGGTGAATATGTTGTACATAAATACTAACGAAAACGTGGCAACGATACCGCCGATAACTCGAGAAAGAGTGGCTCCTGGTGTTATGAAAAATCCAGGATAGCTCCCCAAGAACAAGCCTGCTGATGCTTTAGATAAACAAAATCCGGTGATGCCTAAGTCGAAAGTTCTGTTCTTTTGGCGCAGATAGCTCCATAAATAAGCTAGAATAATGCCGACGACTGCGCTTACGTAAGGAAAGTATGGCAAGACTTCGAGGTTACTGATTGTTTTGAGAGCGTCTGATGAACCAAACTGCTTGTTTTGCAGGAAATAAGCGATTTGTTTTGCCGCATAAGCCCCACCAAAAACAACACCTAGGGGCCACAATCCAATGGCTCTTTTGAGTTTTTCCTCTTCTTCTTGGAGCTCCTTTTTCTTTTTTTCAATCGGCTCAAGTTCGTCAATCCGTTTTTCGACGATTGCAATGCGTTCCTCGGACTCTGCTTTTTCGGCGGCGTCTAGCTCGTCATAAAGTTCATCGTACGAGAGCGTGCGAATACGCTTCTTGAACGCTTCCAAAGATTCTTCTGCTTGATTTTCGGCACAATTTTTCATCGCGGATAAATATAATTTCTTCCAATTCCTAATTCTCCCTACAAATCTACCAACTATTAACCACTAACCACCAACCACTTGTTATATTTATGGTCCCCAGGCTTTGCAATGCAGGCGGGCGGTACTTTCCGTCAAGAAACAAAGGGAGCTCGGACACGGTCCATACTTTTGGACTGGTCTTGGGGATATCTATCAAGTTTTGCTTTACCCTTTAGGAGTTTTAATGGCAAATAAGTGTAAGCGCGGAATCTTGATTAGTAAAACGCCGTACGAAAAGCGTATCGCCATCATGGAAGATGGTGAACTCGCAGAATTGGTTGTTGAAGGTGTTTCGTCTAATCGAGTTCTGGGCAATATTTATAAGGGTGTCGTTCAGAAGGTGCTTCCCGCACTCAAGGCGGCATTCATTGACATTGGTCTTGAGAAGGCTGGCTTTTTGCATCAGGAAGACGCCATGGACCGCAACGAATTGTTGCGCCGCGAATATGGTGACGATGATGACGAAGGCGATGCCTCTAAGGAAATTTCGATCGACGAAATTCTCCAGGAAGGCCAAGAAATCATGGTGCAGGTGGTCAAGGAACCGATTAGCACCAAGGGTGCCCGTTTGACGACACACTTGAGCTTTGCTGGCCGTTTCTTGGTTTGCATGCCCGGTACAAATTTTGTGGGCGTCTCCAAGCGTGAACGCGATCCGGTCAAGCGCCGCGAGTTCAAGAAGGCCGTCCGCCGTCTTAAGGGCCGCGATGTGGGTTACATTGTCCGCACTAACGGCCTCAACGAATCCGAATTCGAAATCAACAAGCAGATGCGCGAACTCGAAAGCAAGTGGGAACAGACGAAGTACAACTTCGAAACCATGCCGCCCGAGACCTGCATTTACGAAGAATCCGATTCTATCGAACAGACTGTTCGCGAATACTTCGGTGACAACACGGACTACGTGTACATCGACAACCGCGACGAATACTTCGCTCTCCGTGATTATCTGAAGGTTCTCTCTCCGGATAAGCTCGACAAAGTGAAGCTCTGGAGTTCCAGCGAAAGCTTGTTCGAATACTTCAAGATTGAAAACGACTACGCTCGCTCTTTGCAGCGCCAGGTTCCGCTTCCGCGCGGTGGCAACCTCGTCATCGAACAGACCGAAGCTCTCGTCTCTATCGACGTGAACACCGGTCCGAAGGTTCATGGCAAGGATCAGGGCAAGATCATTCTCGAGACAAACCTCGATGCTTGCCATGAAATTGCAAAGCAGCTCCGTCTCCGCGATGTGGGTGGTCTTATCATCATCGACTTCATCGATATGGAAACGGACGAAGACCGCGAAGCCGTTTATCAGGAATTCCGCAAGGCAATCCGCCGTGACAAGGCCCCGATTAGCCCGGCTCCGATTAGCCAGTTCGGTCTCATGGAAGTGACCCGTAAGCGCGTCCGCGTGAACCTCATGACCGAGAAGACCGAGTGCTGCCCAGTGTGCAACGGCAGTGGCCGTATTGCCACACTGGAATCGACGCTTGGTATGATTGACCGCTGGCTTGCACGTGCCCATACCAAGGGTCGTCTCCGCGAGGTTACCCTCGTGGTCAGCGCTCCGGTCATCGATGTTCTTTGCAAGGACTTGAACCGTATGTTCAACTATCTGGAATACAAGCATAACATCAAGATCTCCCTCGTGGAAGATGAATATGCCCACATCAACCAGTTCTGGATGTACGACAAGAACAATGAAGACATTACGGATTTGTACAACTTCGCATAAGTTGTCGTCCGCGATTCTCGCGCAGACATTCCCGCGTTAAACGCAAAAAGTCCCGGCTCTGCCGGGATTTTTTTATTCTAAAAAATACGCACAAAAAAAGACGCCTGCCCATCGCAGGCGCCTTTAGAGAGAGGAGGAAGTCCTAGTAGAGCTCGAGAGTAAAGCCTTTTGTCTTTCCGTGACGCACGCCCCACAAGAAGTCCTGCGTACGGTCTACAATGACTCTTTTCCCGATTCTAATCTTATATGTAAGTCTTGCAATATAGACGCCTGTGCCAACGAGTCTTCCGTTCTTGGAACGCATGTTCCAGGCGAGGAATATCTTGCCATCGTTATTGCTATCGAGGCAGTTCCCGTTGTAGAGTGTATCTGCACATGTCAGCGAGCCGGAATTGCTGTTCACGAATATACCAAGGCTTGTGAAGTACTGCGTATGGTACTCAAGCGAGGTCTTTGCTGCAAGATCATTCTTGATTTTTTCGATTACAGAGGAATTGCCGTTAGCAATGCCTGTCACATCGGTCGCGTTAATGACGTTGTTCTTATAGGCATCCACGATTTCGTCGCCAAGATGGAATGTCTTGTTCGCCTGATCGATACTCATTGCACCTGCTTGCACCTGAATGAGCACTTCTTCGAGATGCGGGCCGCCCTTTTCGACGCTCGAGGCGTTGAAATTCTTGACCGCAGCTTCAAGGTTTGTGACTTCATCCTTCACCAAGCTAGATAGACTCAAGTCGCCAAGATAATGCCCTTGCGCTCCGTATTCGGTTGCGACTTCCTTTGCCGTTTTGGGCTGGTCTTCGGGTACAATCTTCGGGACTGTTGTCGTGGGGCTCGTGATGATTTCTCTAGAAGTTTCCGTTTCGCCAATCGTTACGACCGGAGCGCTTGTAACAACAACCTTCTGTTCGCCGGAGATGCGGACAAACGGGTTGTTAAGCGGAGTGCTTCTGTGGAGAAGGTCTGTGTGAACACCAGGAACGAGCTTGATGGAATCGCCCATGACCGGGATGTTTTCCTTGTCGTTGCTGGAACTCCTAAAGATGAGTCTCCATCTGTACTTCTTTTCTTTTGCAATGATGTCCGGGACAATGTCATGTCTTTCGAGACCTGTTTGCTTGAAGAAGTACGTGAAGTAACTTGCATCGACATCGTTTTCGCAGTCAAGCCCTTCGCTGAATGTGACTTGAAGGACTGTCGAACCGTCATCGCTGTAAGAAATTTCTGCTGCTGTAATGACTGGGCCAACGGAGTCGGCGACATCGCTTGTGAGGCTTATTGTTGTCGGGGTGGCTCCTTCCGTATATTTCCAGAACGGCGTAATCTTTCCGCTATAGACTGATTCTCCGCCACCGGTGAATGGAACTGTTCCGAAGCCGCCGAGTGCCGTGATTATCATGGTGCTGTCAAAATCGTTTGTTGCAATGCTGCTCGGGTCGATAATGGTCGGGAACGTTTCGCCAAATTCCAACTGCACGGAATCCATGCTGACAAGCATTTTGTTCAAAGTGCCAACGGGCTTGTTGAGCTTTGCATAAACGCTGTCGCCGCGACCGTCACCGTCTCTGTCGAAGATGCTTGCATAAACAATCTGCGGTACAGGCGGTTCCTTGAACGAAATGTTCTTCCAAATGGCTTGCTGTGTTTCGTCTGCGCTAGAGACAATGAGCTTGATTCCTTGAACCGGAGCGGTTGCCTTGACGTAGAATGTCGCCTTACCGTTCTTGAGCGTAATGGCGGTAATGGGGTTGCCGTTTTCGTCGCAGGGGGTGACTGCAACATTGTTTGTGATGACATAGACGACATCGTCAAATGTAGCCCATTCTTCGAACATCACGTTTACAGGGTAGCGCGTGTTGACCCACTTGCCGAGCGTATCAATGGTTCCGTCGACTTCGTTGGCGCCGGTGGCCATGTTCTTGGTTCCGATCGGAGTCCATTTGTTTTGATTATCGACGCGAGCGTAATAGATTTCGGGGGAGTCGTACTTGTCGATGACAAATGTAATTTCGTTGTACTGGGTTTCATCGGTTTGCAAGGAGAAGCGCAATTGGTAAGTTCCCGGCGGGAGCGTACGCATTTGACGAATCATCTCGGTATTGATGGTAAATCCTGTGTAGCCCGGTTTGATGGTAATGCCGCCGTACCAGACGCCAACGCTATCCAGAGGAACACCCTCGGCGTATGCGCCGCTGCCAATCAAGGTAAAGTTCGAAGGTGCCACGACTGTATCTGTAGTCGTTGCTCCAGAAAAGTCGCAAGAAAGAGCCTGCTTGCTGACGCGCTGGTAAATCTCGTAATTGATAAGCCCGGCCTCAGAGAGGTCTTTTGCGAGAATGCTTGCTTCGGTCTTCAAGTCGATAGATGTTTTCATCTTGAAGTTCGATTCGGAAGTATGGCGTTCGGCATAGAAGATATGGAACGGATAGTTGACACCTTCTTGAAGTCCGAGCGTATCCAAATCAACGGCTCCCGCAACTTGTGCGTGCTGGCCACCGATATCCACAACAAGGCGGTTGTTGATGAACACCCACACGTCGTCATCGCCAAAGAATTCGAAGTACTGGCCAGGAACGTATTCGAACGTGGCCTGGATCTTCATAGTAAAGCCGTAGTTGTGTCTCTTGCCGCCGCTAGAGATATTGTCGAAATAGGGGTTGGGGATAGTTCTTTCTGCATCGAGGTATTGGAAGTCATCGAGCAAGAAGAGGCCGCCTTCTGGGCTAGACTTGTCTTTTTGTCCAAGCCAAAGACCGTCGTTGTCAAGATTGAGTTCGATGGAACGGCAAGTGGCGTTTGTAACGGGCTGTCCATTCTTTTGGGCAATGACTTCGGGCAAGAACCATTGTCCGAGATGTGTTGTAATCTTGCAGTTTTCGGGGAAGTTTGCTGCCGGTACAGGGACTCCGTTTGGACTAAGATATTCTTCGACCATTCCCTTGGTATGGTGGGCGCATCCGCCAGAACCGAAGTCGGCGCTCACTCCGTTTGCAGGGTCGCCGTTTTTGCCTTCTGCGTCGCCATCGCCCTTTGTGCCATGCAACCAGTCAAACATCATCACGGGGAGTGTTTTGGTGGGGCAGTCGCCTAAAACACCGGGGTATTTTGTATAGACGGTCGTTGCGGCTCCGATATCCTTGCCTGCCTTGACCCAGATGGTGTCTGCTTCGGCAGCGGCTTCGTCGAGCGAGAGCAAAGTCGATTGCGTAATTGGGGTTATCTTGATGGAATTGTGGATGTCGGTGACGTATTGGTTGCCGATGGTCTGCTTAAAGTAGACTTGCAAGGAGCCTTGGGGCGGGGTAATCCTCGCTTCAAACCATCCGCAGTAATTTTTGACTGTGGTCATCTTCGCGGAATCGCCGCCAGCGACATAGAGAATTGCAGATGTGTTGGTCCACGGAGCGAAGAAGCGTATGACTTTTCTCTTGACTTGCGGTGGTGGGTTTGTGCCGGGGCCGTCGCCGGGACTCGTTGGAGCGGTAATCGGTTCTGCACTGTTGACCTGTGTTATTCCGTCATCGCTAATCGTGAGGATGAAGTTTTCGGCAACGGGTTCTGTACCTGCCAACGGGGAAACAGAACCGATAGAACGATTGTTGCTGCAAGTACGGTTCGTGTAGAATGTCAATTTGGGCTCATCGGCGGCATCGATTGTCGCCTTGACATAAAACATGTCGTCGCCATAGCTTCGAAGAGCCGTACAGCTTGATCTTTGGGTGCGCCCGGCTGCGTTTTTGTATTGCAAAACAACGTAGAGGTCCGCTCCACTGTTTTTCGTCGTCCCGTTTACGACAAGAATATTATACTCGCCAGCTATCGATGAAATAGCTGTAAACAGAAGCAAAACTATGCTGAAGAAAATATTTTTACACCGCATCCACGACTCCCTGTACAATAAGCCTATATCAATATTGAAAATACACTCAATATTGTGATATTAATCAAAAAAAATTTACCAAAATGTAAAATAAATTGTGAAGAATGCAACGCTGGGGTGAAAATTCCCCAGGGAGGGCGAAAAGTTCCGTTTTTTTGCGCAAAAATGTGTAAGAATGGCGAATTGCGTAAGAATGGCGTTTTGGGGTACAAAAAAGGCTCCCGAAGGAGCCTATTAAAATAGATTGCCTAGTTGCGAATTATGGATTCAGGTCAAAATCGATAACTGCAAGTTTGCCGTGGCGGAATCCCCAGAGGAAGTCCTGGGTGCGTTTGGTGATTCTCTTTCCGTTCACGATGAGGCGGATTTCGAGGCGTGCAATGTACACACCTGTGCCGGCAAGGCGGCCTTTCTTCGAGCGCATGTTCCAGGCGAGGTAAAGGTGCCCTTCGTTTCCGAGGCAGTTTTTGGCGCCGTCCTTCTTGAAAATATCGTCGTTGCAGGCAATTCGACCTTCATCGCTATTGACGAAATGACCCAGGCTGGTGTAGTAGATCGTCTTGTAGCTGAGTTCAGTCTTGTCGGCCATGGATTCGGCGATGGTCTTGATGTCTTCAGGAGTGCCATGCGTGTAGTTCTGCAGGTTATCCTTGGTCAAGAGCTCGTTCTTGTAGGCGTTGATGATGACATCGCTTACGCCGAACCTTTCCTTGGCTTCCTTGGGGGTGATCTCCTTCCGGTCCATCATGGAGATAATTGTTTCGAGCGTGACGGAGGTCGACGGGCTTCCGTTCTTGACGGCATTCTTATCTTCGTAGATGGTGTTTGTCTTTACGACTTTCGCAATTTCGCTGATTTCGTTTTCGACAAGCTCAGACATGTTCATGTCGCCGAGGTAGTGACCCTGGGTACCGTAAATTTCGCCGACCTGGGTTGCCGTAAGCGGCTTTTCGCTTTGAACAAGGATAGGAACCGTTGCAGAATCGCTGCGGACGATTTCCTTGGTCTTTTCGAAGTTGGGGGAGTTCTTGTCCATGGTGACGACTGGCGGGCTTGTCACGGTAATGCGCTGTTCACCCGTGATGCGTACCCATGGGTTCTTGACATGTGCCGGAGTGCCAACGAGATCGACTACGAGTCCGCCTTCGATGGGGGACTTGATGCGTATGGAATCGCCGACGATGGGAACGATGTCAGAAATACTCTTTTTGGAGAAGATGAGCTTCCAGCGGTTTGGCGGAGTCGTTGCCACGTAATCGGCTTCTTGAACAATCGTTGAAAGCGTGCCGCTGCCGTAGCTGCGGTAGCCGAACAAGCTGGAGCTAGCTGTTGCAGCGACAATGCCTTCGCTGAAGGTCAGTGTAAGCGTCGTCTTTCCGTCATCGGTGTACGAGATTTCGGCGGCCATAATGATGGGGCCGATGGCATCGTTGAGGGCTCCGTCTACAGAGAAGTTCGAGATGGTATGGTCTTCAGGATTCGTGTACGTGTAAAGTGCAGTGATTTTTCCGGCGTAAGGTTCAAGTGCGCCGCCCGTGGATATGGCAGGGCCAAATCCATCGCCTTCGGCGGTGAGCGAAAGCTCGCGGGCGCCTTCGGCATAGTTGATGCTTGCAGTTTCGTAATGCGTGAGCCCGAACGTGAACGAGATGGCGTTGAGCACGCTGTTGCCGCCAAGTGGCTTGTTGAAGCTGATCCAGACGCTGTCGCCGCGACCATCACCGTTTCTATCGTAGATGTATGCTGTTTCGATTTGCGGGACCGGCGGTTCTGCGATGTTGATGTTTGTCCAGTTGACGCTCTTGTTCTTTGCGACTGTCGAAGAAATCGTAAGAGTTCCGTTGATAACGGCTCCTGTCGCTTTCACGTAGAATGTGTTCTTGCCTTCGATAAGTACAAATTCGTTATTCGGGAGCGGAGAACCGACTGAATCGCAGGCGATGAGTTTCGGATCGTTTGTCGAAACTTGAACAGTCATACCGCTGTAGCTGTGGGCCCATTCTTCAACATAAGAAACATTGACGGGGTAGATACGGCCTGCCCAAAGTTTTTCGTTCTTGTTCATGTTGATGGGGAGCGTGTCGCTGCTGATGTTGCGGCTGACTTCGTTTCCGAGCGGTTTCCAGTACTTGTCGAGACAGAGCGTGTCTTGATTTACGATGTCGGCAATAAAGCAGTAGTTGGAGTCAATGATATCTGCAAATGCGAGGTTCGGAAGTTCCGTGGGCGGAATCGTGAAGTAAACGTCCTTGAATTCGTTCGGGTTGTTCTTGAGCGATACACGGACGTAGTAGGTTCCCGGCGGAAGAGTCTGCATGCGGGAAATCGTCGTCGTGTTGATGGTGAGCATCGTATAATCGTTTGTAATCGTGATGCCGCCGTAGTATGCGGTATCGAGCTTGCCTAAGGCAACTCCTGTCATCGGGAGGCTCTTTCCGAACAACGTAAAGTTAGACGGGCCGCGTTCCGTACGCTTTTGTTCCGAGTTTGCGGAGAAGTCGCAAGCGAGTGTCTTTTCGCGGATGTTCTGCCATACTTCTTTCTTGATGAGCGTCGTATCCGTAGAGAGGTTCGTGAGGAACATGCTGGATTCGACCTTCAAGTCGATGGATGTACGCATCATGAAGTTGGACTGGGTGCGCTTGCGTTCGGCATAGAAAATGTGGAACGGATAGGTTTCGCCCGGCGTAAGTCCGAGGTCGTCCAAGTTAACGGATTTCTTGACTTTTCTATGTTGTCCGCCAATATCGACAACGAGTTTGTTGTTGATGAACACCCACACGTCATCGTCGCCATTGAATTCAAAGTATTGGCCTTTCACATAAACGAATTCCGCTTGAATCTTCATCGCAAAGCCATAGTTGTGATGGCCCGGAACATCGTTTCCGCCGCTGATAGAATCGTAATACGGGTTTTCGATTGTCTGTGCTGCATCGAGCCAGCGGAAATCGTCGAGCAAGAAAAGACCGTGTTCGGGACTTTCGTCATCCTTTTGACCAAGCCAGAAACCGTCATCCGTGAGCGTGAGTTCAAGGTCACGGCATGTGACGTTTGTATAAGCGTTCACACCGTCATTGTAGATAACTTCGGGGAGGAACCAGTTGTTGAGGTGCGAGGAATTCTTGCAGCCGCTGGGGAAGTTCTTTGCCATCACAGGGACGCCGTTGATGCCGAGTTGCTTTTCGACCATGCCTGTCATCGGGGAACCTTCGCAACCGCCTTGACCAAAGTCTTCACTTGTGCCGATGCCATACATGGGAGTGCCTCGCATGTCAAAGCCTGTGCGGCCTGCACCGGACTTGTGGTTGTAGAGGCCGTCCTTTGAACCATCGGAATTCACGGAACCGTCGTACCAGTCGAACATCATCACGGGGAGGATTTTCGGGAGGCATTCGCCAAGAACGCCCGGATATTGAACGTGAACTTCGGGTGCACCATATTGGTAGGCGACGACCCAGATTGTATCGCTAACAGCGAGTGCGGAATCGAGTAATAGCGGGACGAGGGCTGAATCACCATCAACGGCGCCATCGGCTCCAACATAAGTTGTACCGATGGTCTGCTTGAAGTAGACCCATGCGCTGTCGGCGGGCTTTGTAACCTTGCTTTCGAACCAACCGCAATACGGGGATCCCACTGCGCTCATGTAGTTTTCCATGCCGTTCAGGAACATGATGGCATTGGTGTTGGTCCATGGAGTCAAAAAGCGGATGTGTTTCTTAGGCTTGACCGCGACCACCGGTTTAGTGTCGGAAATCGTCAACGTTTTGTCATCGTTGATGACAATCCAGATTTCCATCTTGTTGTAAATGTATTTTCCGTCCTGGATGGAGTTTTCCCTGTACTGGGGGAATAGTTGTCCAAGGAGAGGCTTGTTGTCGGGACTTAAGTCTGTATGGCATGTGTTGCCGTTACAGCCTACCCCGAATTGCAGGTGGCGGACGTCTTTTTTGCCGTTTGCCAGGCGTTCGTCGGTGAATTCGATGGTAAACGTGCCGTCGTCGCCCTTTTCAAGGGATTTGTACACGAAATTGCTTTCGTTGTCGGCATAGTATAAGACATTGCCGTCGTAAATGATGTGTGCAACTGCAACCGTCTGCGCAAGCGCACAGGCACAGAATACCGCCAAACACACCAAACTCCTGGAAATTAGCCCACTGATCCTCATCCGTGACTCCTAATATTTAAGTCCCCCCTCCTATTCCACAGTTTTTTCCCATACACTTTGCGTAAAAAATAGTAATAAAGTATTGTGGTCTAGGGTTAAAGGATATAAAAGCAGTCGGTTTTTGCGTAATAAAAATGAAAGTTTCTATTCGAGGTTTTATTATGAAGTTTTTTTCATAAAAAGGGTGCTAGATTGGGTCTAAAATCCTACTTTTACACTTGTAAATTCAAAATGGAGAAAAAAATGAATCGTGTTTACCTAGTTGCCACGGCTGCCTCCAAGATGGAAGCCAAAGTCCAGGAAATTGTCGACGCAGTAACGAAGGCTGGCCTCATCGCCGCTGTCTACAAGCCGCTCAGTGTTATCAATGCCGCTGATAGCGTGGAAGAAATCAAGGCAGGCAAGTCTGCTGTTCTCATGGAAAAGATTTGCGCTGATTTCCTTGCCCAGAATTTCGATGCAGTCGATGCTGTTGTCGTAGAAGGTGCAATAGGCATGAACGATGTCATTGCTCACAAGTATAACGACGATCTTGCATCCGCTCTCGATGCCAAGATTTTTGCCGATGGCGAAGATGCTGAACTCTTCTGCCCGAAGCGTTTGCTCCGTTGCGAAAAGTGCCTCGCCGGCGATCTCGCAGCTCCGGCTGCCGAACGCCGCGTTAGCCAGGCCATGTTCCGCGCAAGCCTTCTCTCTAAGGCTTCCAAGTGCGTGAAGCGCATTGTGCTTCCGGAAGGTTCCGAACCGCGTACCGTGCAGGCTGCATGCCTTGCTGTCGAACGCAATATCGCTGTGCCGGTCCTCATCGGCAAGAAGGCTGATATCGAAGCTACTGCAAAGTCTGTAGGTGTAAAGCTCCCGGCCAACATCGAAATCATCGAGCCGAACGCCGAACTTGCTGAAAAGTATGTGCCGACTCTCGTGGAACTCCGCAAGGCTAAGGGCATGACTCCGGAATCTGCACGCGTTGCTCTTTCTGACAACGTAATGCTCGCTACGATGATGCTCAAGTTCGGTGAAGTGGACGGCCTCGTTTCCGGTGCCATCCACTCCACAGCGGATACGCTGCGCCCGGCTCTCCAGATTATCCGTACCGCTCCGGGTGTCAAGTCCGTGAGCTCTGTGTTCTTCATGTGCATGAAGGACAAGACATACATCTACGGTGACTGCGCTATCAACCTGAACCCGCTCGCCGAAGAACTCGCCGATATCGCTCTCCAGTGCGATGACACTGCAAAGGCTTTCGGCCTTCCGAGCCGTGTTGCTATGCTTTCTTACAGCACCATCAATTCCGGCAAGGGTCCGGATGCTGACCTCGTCGTGGCTGCTACTGCTGCTGCAAAGGCTGCCCGCCCGGAAATGCTCGTCGATGGCCCGCTCCAGTACGATGCTGCTACCGTTCCGAGTGTTGGTGCCCTCAAGGCCCCGAATAGCCCGGTCGCTGGCAAGGCTACCGTGTTCGTGTTCCCGGACCTCTCTGCCGGTAACATCGGCTACAAGGCTGTACAGCGCTCTGCCCATGGCACGATCGCTATCGGCCCGATGCTCCAGGGTCTCGCCAAGCCGGTGAACGACCTTTCCCGCGGCGCCCTCGTTGAAGACATCGTCTACACGATCGCTCTCACCGCCGTTCAGGCTCAGAAATAAGACCGTTCGGCTCTATGTGAGGTATAACCTCCGACTTCGCCTCACTCTCGCCGCCATGCCTCGTTGATACGAGGCACTTGTGGCTCACGGAAGACCGCTCGCGCTTAGATTCATGTAGAAATATGTGAGCAGCGCTCGCTCTCGCAAAAGCGTGCAAAACGAGTGTCGCAAAATTATGCTTGCATAATTTTATGACTGAGTGCAGCCGCGGACGCCAAAGGCGTCAACCGCGCCTCGTTAATACGAGGCGCTTGTTGCTCACGGAAGACCGTTCGTGCTCTGCATTTGTCACCCCGGCCTCTGTGCCGGGGTCGCCATTACAAAAAAAACGGACTTTCAAAGTCCGTTTTTTTTGTTTATAAGAAATTATTTCTTCTTGTTCTTCGCTCTCAGCGCTTCGATTGCTTTTCGGATGTTTTCGCCATCTTCAAGATGCTTTGGCGAAAGTTTGTCCCTATGCTTGTAGTCAATCTTTTTCCAGAGCTCTTTCAAATGCCAGCGGGCGCGCTTGTCTTCAAGAATGTAACCGGGGCGCACGCCTGCATCAAGGCCTTGCACAATCAGTTCCACGGCGTCATCAAAGCGGTCTTGGTCATAGCGCAAGTCGGCAAGGAAGTAATAGTTGTAAATATCCTTGCGGTTCTTTTCAAGCGCCATTGTCAAGTATTTGTCTGCAAGCTTTTCATCGGGCCATGAAAGAATCAGCGGCACGTAGGGCAGTACAAAGTGCGCGCGTCCAAGAATCTGCCAGTCTTCGGCCTTGGTGGCGACATCGCGTACTTTCCCCGCAATGCCTTCCTTGATGGACGAAAATACGTTGCGTTCGGAGCCCCACATCGAAAGTGTCGAGGCGTAGACGTGTGCAATTTCTTTGTTCTTAGGGAATTTCTCGTAGGCGCTCTTGCTTGCATCCATCAGCGTGTCCAAATGGAGCTGGCGCTTCTTTTCGTCGAACTGCACAAATCTAAAGCAAAAGTATAGCGTCTTGACGTAGCCTTCTGTAGCTTGTTCCAAAACGGTGGAATCTTCCATCGCCTTGCGGTAATTCTCCTTCATCAATTTTGCATTCTTGGCGTCGGCTTTATCGCCATTGGCGCGCAGAGCACGTGCTGCATAGCAGGAATCCGCTATGTGCAAATACTCGTTTGCACTTGCGAAACAAATCGCAAGTAGCAATGCAAAAATAATGTTCCGCGTAATTCTCATGAATACGCTTAGACTTTCCAGTTCTGCAATAACTTGTTCACCGTGGCAATGCGAGTTTTTTCTTCGTCAGTGCCGTGGAATGTCTTGAACAGGAGATTGCGGTATTCCATGAGTGCGGTACGGATGATGACTTTTTCTTCTTTTTTGAGCATGGTGATAAAATAATTAAAGGATTACTTGCTGCGTTTGCCCTTGCCGGAGAAATAGTCCTGCTGGCGTGTGATACCGAGAACGGCATGCCACAGGGGGCCATTGGGGTTGATTTTCTTGCGTTCGCTGACGGCGTATTCTATAGGCACGTGCGAGAATACGTTGTTCATGCTGCCAACGACCATGTCCGTCTTGCCTGCCATGCCTGCATGTACTGCGTTTTCTGCGAGCTGGAAGCAGAAAATGGCGTCTGTGCCCTTGGCGGGGATGCTACGCACCGTGTAGCTCGGGTCAAAGTACTTGATGTTGATTTCCTTGCCGACGCTATCGAAATGTTCCTTAATCTTGTGGGTCAGGAATTCACCGATATCGTTCTTCAGGATATTGCCGCTAGCGTCCCTGCGTTCTTCCTGGTTCTTGAAAAGTTCCTGTCCGGCGCCTTCGGCGACGGCGATGACGGCGTGAGTCTTGCCGCTGGCGTAACGGCTTTCGAGCGCCTTGAAAAGCCCGTCCAGCGTAAAGGGAACTTCGGGGACAAGGCAGATGTTCACAACGGTCGTTGCAAGCGATGCATACGCTGCGATAAAGCCGGAATCGCGGCCCATGAGTTTCACGAGGCCAAGGCCATTGAACGCGCCGTTTGCTTCGATATGGGCGCTAGTAATTACATCGGTCGCGCTGAGCACGGCGGTTTCAAAACCGAACGTCCTGTCGATCAAGTTCAAGTCGTTGTCAATTGTCTTCGGGATGCCGATAATCGAGATGGGCTGCTTACGCTTCTTGACTTCTTCTGCAATGGCGTGTGCGCCGCGGAGCGTTCCGTCGCCGCCGATGCAGAACAACACGTTGATGTTTAAGCGCATAAGCGTATCGACCATGATAGCCGGGTCCTGCATGCCGCGGGAGCTACCGAGAATCGTACCGCCGTCTTCCTGGATGGCATCGACCACGTCCGGGTCAAGCACAATGGGGGAGTAACCGTAATTCGGGTTCAGGCCACGGTAGCCGTACGGGATGCCGAAAATGTTCCTTACGCCATAGTCGAACCAGAGCACTTGTACAAGGCCCTTGATGACGTTGTTAAGGCCGGGGCAGAGGCCGCCGCAAGTGACGATACCTGCGCGCGTCCAAGCGGGGTCATGGAAAATTGTCTGTCGGGGGCCGGCCACTTCGAGGGACGGTACCGGGATACCCTTCGTCAAGTATTCAGAGATGAGATTGACGTCAGTGGTAAGGCTGACCTTGTCGTTTTCCGAAACGAAAGGAATGCCGTTCATCGGGGACTTGAGCGTGCCCTTGCCAACGGTTTCAATGGAAAGATCATAATCCGACGGATTCTTAATGATATCGTCCTGAGTCATACCGCGCCTCTTTGAATTTTAGAGTTTCCGCCTTGTGAACGGAATACATCAAAAAATATAGTAAACGAAAAAAAGCGAGTTGATGTTATTAAAGCTACTAGAATGTTCTGAAAATCTCTAGTACATCTTAACTATTCTAGTAACTAGTAACTTTATTAAATCGACAAGCTCGGGAAGTGTATTTTTGTACGGAGGCCGGGATTTGCATTTTCCAATTCAATGGTCATATTGCAAAGCGTGCAAAGTTTCTTGACCATCGAAAGACCAATGCCCGTGCCGCTTGTCTGTCTTGTCATTTCGTTTTCGACTCTGTAGAATTCCTGGAATACCTTCTTCATTTCGGAAGGCGGAATACCCGGACCGTAGTCGCGCACGGCGAGGTACATGTCGGTACCCTTGATTCTCAGTTCTACGTTGATCATCTTGTAATCGGCGTTCTTGGAGAACTTGAGCGAGTTGTCGACAAGGTTCATCAAAATCTGCATGATGGCATCGCGGTCAATCATGAGACTGATGTTGTCTGCATCCGTATCCGAAGAAACGGTGAGCTCAAAGCCTTGCTTTTCGACGTTCTTGCTGTAAGTGGAGATAAAGTCATCCAGGACTTGCTTTGGCTTGTCCATGCGGAGCTGTACATTCCAGCGGTTTCCATCGAGCTTTGAAAGGTTCAGCACGTTTTGAATGAGTCGTGAAAGTCGGTCGGCTTCGCTTGCAATTTGTCCGTAATACTTCTGTTTCTTTTCTTCGCTCGCGACCCAAGAATTCTGCAGCAGTTCCGCATACATCTTGATGGCTGTTAGCGGTGTCTTGAGTTCGTGCGTAATGGCAGAGACAAAGTCTTGGCGTTTGGCGGCAAGCTTCACGCGGCTCTGTGTCACATGGTAAATCGAAATCAAACCGATAGCGAGCACGGCAAGCATCAAGAATCCGATGAAGAATACGAATTCACCGCCGGGGGCGCGTTGCGTCGTGTACATCTTGAAGGTAATATCCGAGAGCGGTGCCTGCAACGTTTCAGAGAGAAGTTCCGTCGTGATGTTGTTGCGTTCGCCAAAGGCCACGAAAGCCTTGTTCTTGTGGAAGAATGCGAGCACGAGCGGATCTTGCTGGTTACCCTTTGTGACGCCCTTGTATTTTTCGATTTCGTTTTTGACAAGGTTCGTGAGGTAAGCGCGGGCTTCTACGATAAAGCCTTGGATAAATACTTCGGGGCCGCGTCTAACAGTGCGGTGGAAAATGATGTAGTTCGAATCGACGATTGCCTGGAAAAAGTCAATTTCTGCTTCCATGGAGTGCGTAGCTTCGTTGTTGATCAAACGCACGAGGAGACCTGTTGTATCAAGCTTTGTAGATTCGACACCGAAAGCGAAATCGCCAGTTTCGGTAATGTGTTCGACGCGGGGCTTGTTAGTCTTCTTTTTCTTGCGTGTACTTGCAATGTCGAGGTCTTGCTTGTAAATCTGGTCGATGAGCCTGCTGTCGTTCTTTTGCGTCGAGTCGATGTTCTTTTCGGCGCTGCTCGAAGGCGTTACATTTGTTGTTGAAGAAATTGCAGAGAATCCCGAAGTGTTGAGAATCTTGCTTATTTTGTTACGAATCGCCAAGCGTTTTTCCCTATCGACCATAGGGATTTTTTCAAGGACGCCATCGGGAAGCACAGGCGTACTCAAGTTGCCGGACGGGTCAATCTGGAAATGCCCGATGAGGCCAATGTAATGGCTCCTCTGCGGAAATTCCGCAAGTTCGGACATGGTGATTTCTTCACCGCCAAATACAGGAACGGAGCGAATGAATCGGTAGTCGGCGTAAGAGCGCCTGTCTTCAATCGCTAGGTCTGCTGTAATGTTCTTGTTCAAATTCTGGAGCACAGAGAACGCATGTTCCTTGTAACCAAAGAGCGAAGACGTTTGCAACTGTGCGTAAGAATGGCTTAAAAGCATTATTACGGGAATCGCAATAACGATAAAAATCGCCACAAAAATGAGACGATCTTTAGAGGCAAGAATAAGGCTCCGAAGAGCCTTGTACTTGCTAGAGAGGTATGTTGAGAATTTATTTATACTGATTTCTCGCATTCTGGTGCCGAACGCATCTGGTAACCTTCACCGCGGAACGTGACGAGCAACTTCGGATGTGCCGGATCGTCTTCGATCTTCTTGCGGAGCTTGGTGATGTGGATGTCGACTGTACGGGTATCCACGGATTCGGCATTTTCGTAACCCCAGACCTTGCGGAGGAGTTCGGAACGCGGAATAGCATGGTCGCGGTTGTTCCAGAGGTATTCAAGAATTTCGATTTCCTTGCGGGTGAATGCAAGTTCTTCTGTACCGCGTACGCCCGTGTATTCACGGAAGTTCACGCGGAGGTTGCCTGCTACAAGCTTGCCTTCATTTTCCATTGTCTGGCGGCTACGGCGAAGCACTGCTTCGATACGTGCAAGGAGCATCGGAACGGAGAACGGCTTCGGGATGTAGTCGTCGGCGCCGAACTTGAGCCCGTTGATGATATCGTCATCGGAATTCTTTGCAGAAAGGATGATAATCGGGAGGCTCTTGTCCTTTTCGCGGATCTTGTCGCAAACGGTAAAGCCGTCCATGCCCGGAAGCATGAGGTCCAGAAGTACGAGTCCGTACTGTCCGGAAAGAGCTTCGGCAAGGCCGCTTTCGCCGTCAACAACGTGCTTGACGCGGTAACCGTTGAGCTCGCAGAGGTCTACGAGGCCTTCGGCAATGGCAATTTCATCTTCGATGATGAGGATGTTCGTGCTGCTTGTATTTTGAGTCATTCTTGGATACCTACTCTCTTCTAACCAACTTTTTTTAATCTACAAAATTAAAGGGCAAAACCGCCACCGATTTCGAATGCAAAATTACCGGCGTCGATGTCGCTATCGTAGTCACCGCCGAGATAGCACTTGACGTTTGCATAAGCTGCAATCGGGATAATCGGGAGCTTGAAGCGGACACCGGCGAGCAAGTGGATACCGATGCTCTTGGTGAGGCCTTCGTCTTTGGCGTAGTCGACAACCTTGTCCTTAAGTGCCTTTACGAATTCGTCTTCGTCTGCAGGATAGTTGCCATCTGCAAATGCCTTGTCCATCACGTTTTCAACAAATGCCTTGTTCAAGACGAACGTGTTCCAGTGGATGGTGAGACCGCCACCGACATACGGACGGATCGGGAAAAGCGGGATAGAGAACGGCTTTGTGACGGAGAGGTCTGCGTTCATGGCGATGTACTTCGGAGTTGCCTTGGCAAACGGGGTACCGCCGAGTTCAATTTCGAGAGGAATCTTGCGTGCGTCTTCGCCTTCACCTACCCAGAGTGCTGCATTGTAAGATGCAAACTGGATGTTGAAAGTGGCTTCGATATCGACGAACGGGAGAACATCGACCCATGCCTTGAAACCGAAACCCTGGATGTAGTCGAAGCTACCGTGGCTAAAGCCGATTTTGCCGTCGGTTCCCTTGATGTCTGCTCTTTGAGCTTCTTTAAGGGTGGTTCCAACTGCCGGGGTGTAGTGGGCGCCAATACCTGCAATAGCAAAGGACTGGGTGGCAAGCAAAGCTGCTGCTGCGAAAATAAGTTTGAAATTCATTGATTATTGCTCCTAGGATTGTTTTTTCTTGAAACTAAATAATTATTTAGAAAAATGGAGTTTACAATTTAGAAAATGGTGCTTTTTCGCCTATTTTATGTCTTTTTTTACTTGATTGCAGGTACAAAGATGAACTTCTTTTCGCCTTTTTTCACGTCAACATTGCCGAATTTGAAAATGTTGACCGTGTTTCCTTCGCTTCCTTCGGCGGCCACAGTGACTTCGTGTGAACCGGGTTCGACCGGGATTCGCGTCATCTGGAAGGAGTTCGGCAAAAAGAGTGCAATACGCAAATCGGCCTTTTCGAGCTGGTCTTGAGCAATATCCGTACCGATACTTGTAAAGAGGTTTAACAAGGCGTTGTCCGACTTCAAGGCTTTCTTGGCTGCCTGTGAAGCGATTGTGCGGAGGACGACGCGGATGGCTGTACGGGTCATGGTGTTCGCAAAGTCATCCTTGAGGTTCATTTCGAGTTCCTTGTCGATAGCCATTACCTTTTCGGGGCGGATTCCGGACTGGTTGTCTACGGATACGTTAAAGCGGTGGACTAGGCTTCTGAAAGAATGGGCTTCGGGGAGAGCTAATGAAATGTGGAATGTTTCGCCATTGCTTGCTCCTGCAACGGGCGGTGCGCCTACGTTAGTGCTTACCATTTGGCCTGTCTTTCCATCTTTGTAGGAAAGGTTCAAAAGGCCTCCGTTTACATAAGTTCCCGACATGCGCAGTTCGTTTAGAATCGGGCCGTGTCCAGCGTAACCCACAACGATGATTTCTTGACCGAGGTCGTAGGCGGCTTTGGCCTTGGAAGTTTCGGTCGCCATATCGAGTCCGAGTGTCCTGATGTCGTCTTCGCGGTCTGTGCGCTTTAAGCTTTCGATAATAAACTGGCGAGCTTCTTTCGGGAGGTTCAGGATGTTTTCGTTGTAAGCCTTGACCGTCTTGTAGTAAGCGATGGCCGCTTCGTCGGGTTCACCGGCCATTTCGTAAACGATGGCGGTGAGGTAGCGCAAAAAGCCGTTGTCGTTTGTCTTGCCGTTGTCTTTTTGGTAGAGTTCTGTCATTGCCTTTTGGGCGCGGTTGACTTCGACCAAGGCTCCATCGACGTTCTTTTGTGCGAGGAAGTTCAATATCTGCAATTCATGGAGCACAAGCACTTCGAAGGGGCGAGCCCTGTACGGGCGGATGTTGTCGTTTGTGACAATGGCTGCAGCTTCGTTTGTTACGGAGTGGGTGTAGAGGTCATCGTAAATCTTTTCGGCCTTTTCCAAATTGGCGGCGCTTTCTTGATAGTTCCCGCTGTAGTGGTAGAGAACGCCCAAGTCAAAGTAATAGAGAAATTCGGTCTTTTCGCCGTAAAGGTCTTCTTGCTGTTTCTTGACTTCGTTAATAGTCGCTTCGTAGCCTTTGTGTTCAAAAACAGGGGCGAGAGCCTCGTAACGCGTCATGGACTTGTTCGCACAGCCGGAAAAAAGTAAAACTGCCGAAAGGATTAATAGGAGTCTTTTCATAATCTTATGCGAATTTGTTGTTTATTGTTAAATCTACAAAAAAAATATTATGGTATTCTTTTTTTTAAAGATTATATGAAGAAAAGGGGATTTATAGAAAAAAAGTTTTTTGCTATCTTCGTCAATATGATGAATAAACGAGTTGTTTTGAGCAGTTTGCTTACGGTGTTTCTGTTGGCCTTTGTTGCATGCAAGCCTTCAGAAATTAAACCTAAAGTCAAGATTGAATATATGAAAATGGCCGAATGGCCTGGATTTTTATTAAAAGATGCTGTTGAGTGGTATGTGACGGATGCCGTGTGGACTGTCAACGATTCTCACTCTGTCGATGTTTCGGGGAAAGCTCTTTTTCGAGATAGTTTGGTTAATATTGTAATTCAAGCCCTGTTGCCTGCAAATGATTCCCTTTGGGCTTTAAAAATGTTTATTGATGGGCGTGCCGCAGATTCTTCAGAAACAGAGAACATATACGATAATATGGCTCGTGGTGTCGCGAATGCTTTGTACCAATCCATACGTGAAGGTATGACCGATTCCAATTTGACGAAACAGGAACTAAGTCCATTTGCAAAGTCTAGTCTTGCAATGGCAATGCAAAATTGTAAGAGTTATATCTCTGAACCTGAATCCTTTAAAAAAATGGAACCAATAAAACAGAGCGAAAGAGTTTTGCATTTATCGGAATGTGTAATAAACAACACCTCGAATAAGGAAGTTATTGGTTTTTATGCGAGATCTTTGAAAACAGCTAGATTGGGTTTTGCTGCTACTTATGCGCCTAAGAAGACTTCTTTTTATTTAGATGAATTAATCGCAGCCGATTCTTCTATGATGAAACTTTATGGGCTAAAAAATGAGAATGGGGTTTTGAAAAGGGAAGAATCTGAAATCCCCCAAAAATAAGCCCGACAAAGTCGGGCACTTTCTTATCTAAGCTTTGCTAACTATGTTCTGCCAACTATTCAGACTAGAACTTCACGCTGCTTTTAGCTACGTACTTCTTGATCTTCTTGTCGCCAAGCCAAACCTTGCGGTGGCTCTGGATATCGGTAAGTTCCATGTCGATCTGGTAGAAGACCACCTGTTCGCCGCCTTCCTGGTCAATGACGGAGTTGATGGATCCGGTAAGCATGAGGTCAGCACCGATTTCCATGCCGGCATCTTTCTGGGTTTCTTCGGTGACGTTGCCCTGCTGGTCTGCAAGTTCGTCGCGGAGGTCGGCGCGTTCGTTGGAGTTTGCTACGAATTCAGCCTTGCCGGAATTGATGAGGGCGCGTTCGATATCCTTGATGAACGTTTCAACACGGATATGTTCGTGGCTCTTGTTGCGGACTTTGCCAATCACGATAGTCGGTACGGAACCCTTCTGGGCGGAGAACTGGCTATACCACGGACGACCGAGGCAGTCGTTGATCATTTCTTCGGCGACAAGGCGAGAATCGGTATCGTTCCAGCTGCCAGAGAGGTCGGTAACAGAGTTTGCATCGAGGCGGGTTACTTTTTTGCCACCGTCACTAGCGCAACCAGAGAGGAAAGCAAGGCCTGCGCAGAGGGCGAAAATCCAAATTTTTGACATTTTTTTCTCCTAGATTGGAAACATTATGTTATAAACATACAAAAAAAAACATAAAAAAAACTCCCCAAACGGGGAGTTCTTTGAAAAAAGTCGCGTTTTCGTGCGAATTAGCGTTTCTTCTTCTTGGAGCCGGTTGTAGCGTCAAGATTGACTTCAACGGTTTCTTCGCCCTTGACGGTCACGAGTGCTTCTGCGCTCTTGCGGTTGCTGCACTGTGCGCGGACCATGTGGTCACCAGCGTCAAGGTTGTGGACAACGAGTTCTGCACCGTCGGTCTTGTCTGCCTGTTCGCCATCAACGAAGATGAGGCAGCGCGGCGGATTCGTCGTGACCTTGATGTGGCCCTTCGGAATTTTGGTGCTGAAGTCGAAGTTGTTGCGGCTGTCCTTGCCCGGCCAAATGTTCACGCGCTTGTTCACGAGTTCAAAGCCCTGGTCAATAACGACGAGCGTCTGACGACCGGACTTGACTTGCATGTCTTTAATCGGGCTCTTGCCGAGAGGTTCACCGCCAAGGAACACGTCGCTGTTAGGCGGTTCGGTAATGATGTTGATGGTTGCGGCCTTGCCACGCGGAGGTGGATCTTCTTCGTCTGCAACGACGGTCGTAAAGAGGAATGCCATCATCAAGGCAAAAATATACAGCTTTTTCATGGGTTGTACTCCTGATTTGCATGTAAAAGAGTTAGTTCACCTCTAGAATTTAATTCTTTTTTTACAGGACAAATGTTAAAGTGCCGTAAAATGTGCGTAAATATTAGGTGTATAATTGGTCTAGTTTAACTACTTTTGTGTATATGAAAGCGCTTTATCAAAAAATTCGCAGTTTACAAGGGAAAAATTACGGGCTTTATAAATCCTTAGCCGACAGGACGTGGGATTTTGGTGACTTTGTGCTGGAATTCTTGCATGTGCAGGGTGACCCGTACGCACCGGCTTCGCGCGTGATGATCAAGGCTAGCTTGCTTATGCTTGGTTTCCCGAGCGAATGGGGTGGCTCTTTTGAACGCCGCCTTGCGCTGAGCGATTACCTTTACCGCAGGCTTTCATCACTTGTTCGTGAAAAGTACCCCGATAGGGATGCTGCGGTTGTTTTTGATACCGCTGGACCTGAAATGCTGGTGCGAAACGCACTGTGGGTCGATAACGGAGAATTGCGAGCCTGCTTGCAAGTGCGTTTGCCGGGCGATGGCCGCAAGATTCAGGCCGAAGCTGCTGCCGAAATTTTGACGATGGTGCTCCCGGACTTGGTGTCGGCTGCGCTTTACAATTCGGGTGAATCGAAGAAGGACGGCGTGGAGACCGAGCTTGTTGAACATTACCGCGTGCTTGCCGAGCGCAAGGAAATCTTGTCGCAGCTCGAAGAACGTGGACTTTGTGCGTTTGTGCCAGATGGTGCTGTGCTCCCGCGTGCATCGGGTTTGAGTGAACTCCCGATGGAAGGGGCTGTTCCGTTTACTGCTCCTGAAGAAATGGCGGTGACGCTTGTCGCAAATGGACGTGAAATTCGCGGCATGGGAATCCCGAAGGGAATCACGGTGATCTCGGGCGGGGCTTTCCATGGAAAATCGACATTGTTGCAGGCTTTGACGAAATCGGTTTACCCGCATATCCCAGGAGACGGTCGCGAAGGCATTGTCGTGAGCGAATCGGCGGTGCGCGTGGGCGTCGAAGATGGCCGCAGCGTGCGTGGCACGGACCTTTCGCAGTTTGTACGTGACCTGCCGGGTGGAATTTCGACAAAGAACTTTACGACTGCCTGTGCGTCGGGCTCGACGAGCGAGGCCGCAAACTTGATGGAAGCGATGGAAGCGGGGAGTGATGTCTTCTTGATTGACGAAGACTCTTCTGCGGTGAACTTCCTCATTCGCGATGTCCGTGTGCGTAAGCTTTTGGGCGATGACCGCGAACCGCTTATCCCGCTCACAGATCGCATCCGTGAAATCAAGGGCCGTAGCTTTATTCTGGTGGCGGGCGCCTGTGGAGACTTTTTGGACTTGGCGGACAACATCATCGTGATGGCGTCGTACAAGGCGGAATGTGCAAGAATCAATGGAAAGAATGTGGCGGCTGGACTCGGTGAAACTGGGAATGGTGCCGATAATGGCTTCGGTGATGCTGCTGGTGATGTCGCAAAAATCGTGCCGGGATTGCCTGCGTTTGTGGAACCTGAGTGTCGTGACTTTGCAGAATACGTGAAGCCGTTGCTCCCGTCACTCCGCCCTGCATCTGCTGTGGAACGCCAAGTGAAAGTGAAAATCTCAGGTGATACGTTATTGCAAATTGGTTTCCTTGTCTCGGATACGTCTAAGGCAGGTGCGCTTGTGGATAAGCAACAGCGATTCGGTGCTGGCTTTATGTTGTTAAATCTCTGCCAGAACGCCGCAAGCAATAACGATGTTAATGGTGAATCTGCGAAGGCGACGATTATGGAACGCATCAATGCGCTCTGCGAAAAAATCAAGAACGTCGGATTCCGCAATTTGCCGCAAGGCCTGAGTCGCGAAATGAGCTTGCCTCGTCCAATTGACATTGCCTGTGTACTTTACCGCTTGCGCGATAACGGAAGGTAAATTGTCCACACTCTTTTGCTTTTTTCGGTCCTGTTTACGTTATAATTGTTTATTTTCTGAAGAGCAATTTCTTATATAAACAGGATATAAAGTTTTGGGGTGTAAAATGAAAAATACAAGAGTTTTGCAAGTGCTAGGTGTTGCGCTAGCTTGCGCATGCGGCAGTGCTTTTGCAATTACGGCGAATCCGAACGTGAGTCTGGGCAAGAACCTCTACGTGGCGGGTGCTGTCAATTCCAACTGGAAACCAGAAGTTTATACCGATGGAACGCTTGACTTTAACCAGGTCGCGTCGGTGTCAGATTTTGCGCTGAATGTGGGCGAGGGCCCGACAAAACTGTTCATCACATGGGAAACTCGTGGCGATGAGGCTTGGGCAAGCGAAGAATTTGTGCATGCAGCGAGTTGCCAACATTCCTTTGCCGAAGGCGCAACTTTAAAGAACTTCAAGGTGATGACGTCGGCGAATACGACGAACGGCGTAGATGGCGATTGGGAAACAGTTGCCGAAGTGGGCGAGAGCGGTGTTACGTCCCGTGGGCTTGCGATCGATTTTGCAGGCAAGTCCTGGTTCCGCATCGTGGCTGAATCTCCGGTGAAAAATCTCGAAGAAGTCGGTGCTTACGACATCAGCAATGGCGGGGACGATACGTGGTTCTTCATGGGCACGAGCATCAGCCAGATGGGCATGAAGCAGTTCACCGTTGATTCAAATTTTGCGCAGTTGGTGCACGCACGTTTTTCGGATTACTACCCGGCGATGTTACGCGGTGGCATTGGTTGCGTTACGAGTCAGGGCGTTGTCGATGCACTCAAGTATTACGTGGAATACGTAGGGAACGTAAAGTTCTGGGCGATTGAAATGGGAACAAACGATGCATGGGGCGGCAGCAATGCGAATGTCGAAACGTTCACGAAGAACTTGCAGACGATTATCGATACGGCGAAAGCTCATGGCATTACTCCGATTATCGCTCGCATGATTGCGACGAATCCTGAAATTGCAAAGTGGCAGGTGCATCAGGATTACCTCGATGCCATTGACAAACTCACGTTTGATAACGAGCTTCCGAATGGCCCTGATTTCTATAATTACTTTTTGAAACATCCCGAAGAACTTTCTGCAAGCGATGGCGTACACCCGGCAGAGCCTAAGGGCGGACAGTCGATGCACCGTTTGTGGGCGGAGACGGTGGCGCCTTTGTACAAGGACGATCCTTGCGCTGGTTTGCCAGATGTTGTTGGCTGTGGCGGAACGTCTCTCCCGAAAATGCACAATGTGAATTTTGCAATGCCGCGCGTGAGCGTGAACGGTCGTGAAATCTCAATTTCCGGATTGCGCGAGAATGACCGCGTGACCATCATGGATGCCATGGGACACGTCGTATGGAACGGCTCAGCGGGATTTCCAAAAATGCCCGCAGGGAATTACTTTGTAAATATTAACGGTGCAAATAGCAATTACTCTACAAAGATATCCATTAAGTAAAAAATTGCTAACACTACTGTTTGGAGTATTCTATTTTGTGCCGAATTTCATCGATTTAAATGTCAAAAGGTGACGTGTGTCACCTTTTCTGATATGTCAAATTTCATACATTTTTTAAATTTACCCCATAATAACCTATTTTATAATTATTGGCGTGAAATATGGGGTGTGGTATGTCCTTGGATAAATTTACACATATGCTTTTAGGTGCTGCGCTTGGTTGCGCGGTCGCTTGTGGTAGTGCATTTGCTATTACGGCGAATCCTAATGTAAGCATAGGTAAGCCCCTTTATGTTGCGGGGGATGTGGCCAATTATTTAAATCCTTTGGCCTATACAGATGGTAAATTGGATTCTAACCAAATTACCATTGTGAATGATTTTGCATTGAATGTGGGAGTGGGTCCGAAAAAATTGTTCGTCACGTGGGATACTCGTGGTGACGAAGCATGGGCTAGCCAAGATTACGTGTATGCGCAGGGCTGCTTGCATAACGTTTCGATTGGTTCCACATTGCAGAATTTCAAGATCATGACGTCTGCAAATTCAACAAATGGTGTGGACGGCGATTGGCAGATTGCTGCTGAAATTGGCGAGAGTGGTGCGGCATCCCGTGGTATTGCCATTGATTTTGAAGGAATGTCTTGGTTCCGTATTTTGGCTTCGACTCCGGCAATTTATTTGGAAGAAGTCAGTGCGTATGACATTAGCGATGGCGGTGATGATACGTGGTTTTTCATGGGTACAAGTATTACCCAGATGGGGATGAAGCAGTTTGCTGTGGATTCGAACTTTTCGCAGTTGATTCATGCACGTTACCCAGATTATTATCCGGCAATGATTCGTGGCGGTATTGCTTGTGTTGCAAGCCAGGGTGTTGCCGATGCACTTAAGTATTATGCCGAATACGCTGGCAATGTCAAGTATTGGGCTATCGAAATGGGTACGAACGATGCTTGGGTCGGTAACGATTATACTGTCGAGCAGTTCACAAGAAACATGCAGATGATTATCGATACTGCAAAGGCTCATGGTATTACACCGATTATTGCTCGTATGATTGCTACCAATCCGGCATATTCCGGTTGGCAAGTTCCTCAGGAATTCTTGGATGCGATTGACAAGCTTGTCAAAGACAATAACTTGATGCCGGGTCCGGATTTCTACAACTTTTTCTTGGCTCATCCGGAACTTATTTCCGAAGACGGTGTACATCCGGCAAACCCGTTGGGTGGCCAGGCGATGCACCGCTTGTGGGCCGAAGCCGTGGCTCCGTTATACAAGAACAAGAAGGCGGAACCGGTTATTGGTTCAAAGGCTCCGGGAACTACTGCTATAACGGCTCCGAAAATGCATAAAATGCATGTTGCCATGCCGCAGGTGAAGGTCGATGGTCGTTCCATTTCGATTGCTCGTGTAAATGAACCGGTGACAGTGACGATTGTGGATTTGACGGGCCATATCGTGTGGAATGGTCGAGTCGGGCAATCTACTGAAGGCTCGTTGGAATCCTCGCATCTTTTAAGTGCGATACCTGCCGGGAATTACATTGTAAAGGTCCGTGGGGCAACGACCTCTTACAAGGTGAGAATTTCTATACGATAAATATTACGGAGCTCGGTGGAATCGCCGGGCTTTTTTGTTTGCGTTTTATCGTTAATTTTTGCTACATTGTCAAAAATTTTTAGTGACGTTATTTGTGAATTGCAGCCGTCGCCTTATATTACGGGTATGAACTTTTTGAAACCGATTATTTGTGTGTTGCTAGCACTTAGCCTTGTGGGTTGTGCCGTCAGCAAGAACCCGAACCCCATGATTCGTTATGGGGCGAATGCTGGTGCAACGATGGCGTTACCAGGGCTTGCTGGGGCTGCGGTTATTGCTGTGGTGGCTGGCGCTGCAGACGAAGATGATAAAGATAAAAGCTATATGAGCGATAGTGAAAAACAAAGACAAAAAGAACGCGATGATGCCTTTTTTGCTGCGTTTGGGGTATCGCTTGCTGTCGCTGGTGTAGGTTGCCTTGTTGGTGGTTTAATCGGTGGAACCGTTGGATTTATCAAGTGGATGATTAACGGTTTTGAAGACGACCATGATGCTGCATATTCCGATTTACCGGAAGATATTTTACCGCCGACTAAATGAGTTCTATGAAACTAATCATTTGCATGTTGCTTGTGCTGAGCCTTGTAGGTTGTTCTGTGAGCACGAACCCGAACCCCATGATTCGTTATGGTGCGAATACGGCTACGACTATGGCTGTTCCCGGTTGGTTCGTGGCTACGAATGGTAGCGGTAAGTTCCATGCAGTGGATGTAATGGATTTGCGCCTGTTTCCTCTCAAACTTGTTGCGCTTAGTGCTGCTGGGGTTGGTTTTGCAACCGGGGCTGTGCTCGGCGGAACTGTAGGCTTTTTCAAATGGATGATTAACGGATTTGAAAAAGATGACGTCTCTGATTATGGGACGTTGCCAGAAGAAATTTTACCGCCGACGCGGGATGATGAATACCATGGTCGGTTGTAGTCGGCGGGCTTGACAAGAATGATCTTAATGCGCGAGTTAATGAGCCAAATGCAGCTTGCGAAGAACCTTTCCTAAAAGTTCGTTCAAAATATCCTTGGCGTCTTTACTGCCGAGGTAACGCTGGACAATGAGCGTAAGCGTAAAGAGCGCGATTCCAGCGGCGCAGGCGTAAACGACGAGCGTTACAAAACCCGCATTGCGGACAAAATCTCCAGAGATGTGATCGAGACCGATGGCGGCTGCAATCATGATGCCGAAAGCGACGAGGGCGCGTGCCATGTTGAAGATTGCTTCCTTCATGCCGTCGGTGCCGTTCTTCTTAGCCCACATGAAAATCATCGAAATCACTTGCAGGATGGCGCCTGTAGCGCCGATAATCGGAACGCTCTTGATGCCGAGCCCCACTTCGGGGGCGCCAAGCAAAATGTAGGCGGGGATGGTCGCTGCAAAGATACCGGTATTCAAAAGTGTCGGAACCCACATGCGTTCGCAAGCGTAGAAGCTGCGGACGAGAACGGCCTGCAAACAAAGCCCAAGGCTCACGGGCAAGTACCAACGGAGAATTTCAGAAATCGCTTCGGTTGTTTCGCGGTGGAACGCGCCGCGTTCAAAGAGAATGCGCACTGCCGGGAAGCTCAATGCCCACACGGCGACAACAGCCGGAATCAAGATGCAGAACATGCGCGAGAGGCTCTTCCAGATTTTACGGTTCAGTTGCGGGAAGTCGCCTTCCTTGACGAGACGCGCCATGTCGGGGTAGCTCGTGACGCTGACCGAGAATCCGAATACTGCAACGAGCGTGTACATGACGCGATAAGCGTAATTGAGGCTCGAAATGCCGCTCGTGCCAAAGTTTGCGCCAAAGCTACGGATAATAAATTCAAGGCCGAACATGGAACCCACGCCAAGAGACATCGGGAGCATCATCTTGAAATAGCGGATAATGTCCGGATGCTTGGGTTCGCAAATCAGTTCGTAATGGACGCCGCCACGCTTGGCGCCAAAAATCTGGAGGGCGAAAAATCCGATGAATGCGCCGACCGGAACGCCCCAGGCGAATCCGGAGAGACCGTAATCGTTGCCGGTGTATTTACTGAGTGCGAGGCCTGCGGCACCGCCACCGACAATCGCAATGTTGTAAATAAGGCCCGTGAGGGAGGGAATCAGGAACTGCTTGCGAGTGTGCTGAACCGCGACAAGGATGCTACCGACAAAGATGAAAATCTGCCCCGGCAAAATAATGCGGCCGTAGTAAGTTGCGCGTTCCAAAAGCTCGGGCGTCACGCCATCGACGGTCAAAAGCGAGATGAGTTCCTTCATCCAGATGAACGCCGGAATCACGAGAATCAAAAGCGCAAGCCCAAACGTGTTGAGCACGTTGCTGAAGAACTTCCAGCCGGCCTTTTCGTCACCTGCGACTTTATAGCCCGTGAAAATCGGAATGAAGATAATCGACAAAAAACCGGTACTTACGACGTGGTTCAGGATGTCTGGAATCATGAACGCGAGGTCGAGAGCGTTTTTTTCGAGCGACACGCCAGCGGCGTGGGCAAGTAGCATTTCACGGAAAATCCCGAGCACGCGGCTCAGAAGCATAGAAACGGCAACAATTATAGCGGCTTTATTCATGAGTGCTGTAAAATATAGAATGGTTGAAAGTTCTTTGCTCCAGTTGTGTAATCTTTTTGTATATTTCTAAATATGAAAAAGATTCTTTTACTCATTACTTTCCTCGCCCTTGCGGCATTTGCTCAGAACTACGACACTATTGAACCGGAGAAAAAACTCCAGCGTCCGGTTTATAGTTTCCAGACGGCTGGTTTTGGCCTTTCTTTCTGGAGTAACTATAAGGATGACGTGAAGAATCCTGAAAAGGATCACGTCACGGCATTCCCGCTTATCCGCTACGGTCACATTTGGGAAATGACGACCCACGGCGCTATTACGGCGATTTCGAACTGGCATGCCGAATTTGGCACGGACTGGGAACTTGAAGGCAATATGCTTATCGGTGGCCGTTTTTCTCCGCTTGATGAAATCGTAAGTCCGTTTGTCGGCGCTGGTATTGGTCTTGGTTTCCAAGTTGACGCCTTCTTTGACGACTGGATTGGTGCTTTCGGTATGTGCTTGGGCGGTGAAGTCGGTTTGAACTTCTTCCACAATTCTGCCGTTCAGCTCGAAGCCGGTTTTGGTTTCAACATCCTTGCTACGAAGGTTGACTTTACCAAGGGCTTCAAGAGCTGGAACCTCTTCTTCGCTGTGAACTACTAATTTGCGAAGAATACTCGCGATTTTATGATGTCAAGCCCGCCTCCGAGCGGGCTTCTCCTTTATACTGCGATTTTGAAATCGTTCAGCAATGAGTTGCGCTTGATTTTGCCTTGTTGCTGTAAGCGCTCAACGAGAATTCCTGGGCGCACATGGAACAGCCCTGAAAAATGCTGGATGCAACGGCGTTCATTAAAGCGACCGCAACAGATGAGTTCACATTCTTCGGCTTCGGAAAGCATTATGTTTTGTGCAAATGTTTCAGCTTCGATTTCTTGGATGTTCTTGGCGGTAGCAGGGGTGCACTGCGCGTTCATTTGATTACCCAGTTGCAAGCAAGAGGTACGCAAGGGGTGATAAAGTACATGTGCTACTGCATGGAACAATGCTTCAAGGAACTTGGCGTCGTCCATTTTAGTTGTCGGGAATTGAATGACAGGACGATAGCCTCTCCAGTAAAAGGCGCATGTCGGAGTGGGTGCCGTGAGGAACGGTTCTACTTCGATAATTTCGATTCCGCAATTGTTCAGAGCTTCACGGGCGATGTTGCGTAGTTTTTGACCGTAAAGATAAACGTTTGTACGCAAAAATTTCAAGTTTGAAAGGATTGCTTCGTAGTCTGGAGTGTATTCGGTTGTTGAACGCTCGATGCGCAATTCGCCAAGGCGTATCCAGGCGGCGTACGTTTGCGGGTTCATGGATTGCAACGTGGTGCTGTAATAGTTTTTGAAACCTGCAATGCTTCCGATTTGCATAAAGCGGAAAATGGCGCGTACAAGGTCGGCGTCCTTGACGTTCGTGGGAATGAGCCCCATGCTTTGCAAAGTGCGGATAGGGAACTTGCGGGCCCACGGGAGAAGTTTTTCGAGTTCCTTGGATTCACGAGAGCCTTTGCGAAGTTTGTCATCGTTGTGCGAATCGTGAATAGAATTTTCTCCGAATGCGTAATCGAATGTTGCTGCCACTTCGGCAGAATTGCCTTCCATAATGCTACTACGGGTACAACCAAGACGACGCATGAGTTCGTCTTGCGTGATATGCTCCCGTTTCTGAAGTTGCTTAATGGAATCTTTCAAGCTCATAGACTTAAAATAAATATTTAATGTCTCGATTGGCGAAAATTATTTAAGCAATTCTTCGGGAACACATTCGGCCATAGCTTCGTATGCCTTGGCACTCGGGTGCAGATGGTCGCCCGAGTCGAAGCCTGCCGCAAAAGCCTTCGGATCGTCGTGCCCGCGGACAGCCTTGTCGAAGTCTACGCAGCCGTCAAAATCCGGTGCGGTTCTCAACCATTCATTAAATGCGGTGCGGATGATGTCGCGATTTTCGTTGTAGGTGCGCCAACCGTAAATCGGCAGTAGCGTGCCGCTGTAAATCTTGAGACCGAGCTTGCGTGCATGCGTGATGTAAAGTGAGCGGACGCCGTTGATGAGGTCGTCTGCTGTAGGCATGTCGCTCCAGGGGCGGAACTTGTTGACTTCGACACCGACGGGGTGGATGATGTCGTTAATGCCGTGCTGCACGATAACGGTGCGAGCTCCTGCAACGTTCATTTCAATCGGGAAGCGCGTGGCGCCTTTGAGTCCGTATGCTGCGTAGGTGATGCAACTGTATTCGCGCAAAATGCGTGTGCCGCTAACGGCGCGACGGATGATAGATACGTTGTTGAAACCTTCGCGAGCGCAACGGAGTGCGAGGTAATCGGGCCAGTCCTGTGCCGTGATAGAATCGCCAAAGCAGACAAGTGCGAAGTTCTTTTCTTCGGTGAAAATGTCGATGGTATTGAGGAAGTAAATCCAGTTGGTTTTACGTGTGAGGTCGTCGGGAAGCGTTTCGCTTTTTGCAAAATTGCCGTAGCTATACTTGCCGCCCGAAAGCGGCCCCGTGATGGCTGTACCTGCGTTCATTTGTGTGAAATCTGCAAAGTAGAGGCTTACATCGAATGTCTCACCTGCGGTTACGTCAAACGGAATTTCGTCGCTCAAGATTTCTTCGCCTGCAGGGATGCTTGCAGAATTCTTGCCGCCAAAAGTGATAGCAGTTGGAATGTAAGACTGCGCGTTTGCCGTTTGGGATTGCGCAGATTTTGCGATGTACGCTTCGCTGATGGTTACGGGCTCAGTGCCGGTGAGATTCGAAAAATGAAACCGCAATTTGCTCCCCGAAAAGCAGGCGCGAATCGGATAGCGGAGAGTTAAATCCTTGGCGTATGTAGCTTCTTTGCGGTCTGTGATGGATGTGGCATTACCCCAGCAGGCAACCCATTTCGAAAATTTTTCTGGCATATAGGCTCCGCGAAAAATGGACGACGAGCAAAAATAGATAATTTGGAGAAACTTTGCTAGGGGGTTGTTTGTGTAAAGGAATTGTGTAATTAAATGACAAAAAAATTACAATGAAAATTGTAAAAATCATTTATCTGCCTTCTTTGCAAAATCGTTGGTTTCGCAAAATCGAATGTGCTAGTTTGAAAGAAAAAACAAGGAGGACATCATGAAAAACATGAAATACAAACTGTTCGCTCTGATCGCTGTGATTGCGGTAACTGGCACATTGCTGTGTGTATTTTTCTGCGGTGGTAGCGATCATGAAAAAACAACTGACAATAAAGCCACCAGTGTCGATGAGTCCGATGACGGACGCGTGGAAGTTGCAACTGTGTACACTGTCAAAGATGACGGCCCAAGGTTGGAACGAGCGGAGGAACATGGCTCTAAAGGGATGCCAAAGGCGGCGCCTGTCGATCGCGGTGTGCTAAAATTGATGGCTTCAAGACCTGTTTCTGGAGAAGCTAAATTTGCAAAAGATATAGATAAAGTAATGAAAGAAGTAAGCGGTCTTTCTACATCGGGAAAAACAGTGCTTGGCGGAAGACGCGGGAAGTCTGCAGCGTTTAACGAAGGTTATGTTGCTGCTGGTTCAGGCGGTATTGGCGATGGTTTAGCGGGACTGCTTGGAGGGAGCGCTTCAGGTATAAAAACTTCTAAAGCGAAAACTGGAAGATCGTTAAAATCTTATGATATGTCGGTTTCTCGTGATGAACCGTCTTCAAGAAAAAGCAAGGTCCGAGTCTCTGAACGCCATGAACGAGTCGTTGAACGTGACGATGAGTCCTCTTATAGAAGAAGGCGCAGCGGTAGGAATGAAAGTCGAAGGGCGGGACTTCTCACGGCTGGCGAATGGAATGATTTGGACAATTGGAAATTTTGGACAAATCTTCTCGATGATGATGATTTCAGTGGAAAAACCGATTACTGGGATTTTTTCCCGAAAAACCTCGTAGTGGTAAGAGTGGTCGATGGCAACAGGGTCGGTATCGCCAATGTCGATGTGGAACTATTTAACAGTAATGCTATAGAGTTTACAACCAAGACGGATAATGCCGGGTATGCATATTGCTGGATTAATTTGTTCAAGGATAGCTCCAAAAAGCTTAAAGCCAAGGATTATTCGCTGAAAGTCGATGGTGATTGGGTCAAGGAATCGATTAAGCTCACTACCATGGATGATAAAAAATTAAATGTAAACGTTGTTGTCGATGATGAAATCAGACATCCGAAAGCCAAAGCCGATGTTGCATTCATCGTGGATGCAACGGGTTCCATGAGCGATGAAATTAAATTCCTCAAGTCCGATCTCAGTTACATTATTGACCATGCAAGTTCGGAAAGCAAGGTGGCATTGCGTACGGCTGCATTGTTCTATCGTGATGAAGGCGATGCTTACTTGACTCGTGCCCATGATTTCACCGATGATGCTTCTGAAACACAGGATTTTGTTTCTGAGCAGAGTGCTTCTGGCGGTGGTGATTATCCCGAAGCTGTTCATTCTGCGCTTGAAGCCTCGTTGCAGGATCTTTCTTGGAATAGATCGGCTCGCGCACGTATTGCATTCCTTATTCTCGATGCACCTGCGCACCATGAAACGGGTGTCATTGAAAGCCTTCAGGAATCTATTATGCTCTATGCAAAACATGGCATCAAGTTGATTCCGGTAGCTGCAAGCGGTGTGGATAAGGATACGGAATTTATGCTGAGATTCTTTGATGTTGCGACGGGCGGCTCCTATGTGTTCCTCACGGATGACAGTGGTATCGGCAATTCCCACATCAAGGCGTCTGTAGGTAATTACAATGTGGAAAGCCTTACGGATATCATGATTAGGCTTATCAAGAAATATGTAAAATAAGGAGGTGTTGAACGAAAAAGAATGAAAGATAAATTAAGAACGGATGAAAAGTCGTGCATGAAAAATGATGCACGATTTTTTATTATATTGAAATATAAAGTTGGAGGGTAAATCATGAAAATCGAAGACTATATTATTTCTGTTCCTGATTTTCCAAAGAAGGGTGTTCTTTTTCGCGATATTACTGGAATTTTGGGAAATGCCGATGCGCTCAAGTTGACACTCAATAGCCTTTACGAAAGGCTCGAAAAGGTTGAGTTTGATGTTGTTGCTGGGCTTGAAGCGCGTGGCTTTTTTTTCGGCGTTTCAATAGCAGAACATTTCCACAAACCGTTTGTGCCTGTGCGCAAAAAAGGGAAACTCCCGCGTGAAACTGTTGGTATCACGTACGATTTGGAATACGGTACGGCTTGCATTGAAATTCACAAAGATGCCGTTAAGCCGGGTGAACGCGTTGTGATTATCGATGACTTGCTTGCTACTGGCGGCACCGCGCAGGCTGCGATACATCTTATCGAAAAAGTTGGCGGCAAAGTGGAGTGTTGTGCTTTTATTATAGAACTTACCGATCTTAAAGGACGTGATGTTCTTTCGGGGTATCGCGTAGAATCGTTGACTCAATTCTCGGGTCATTGATTTTTAAAGACGATGTTTGGCTTTGTTGTTATTTCGTAAATAGCTATATTTTTACAAGGTGAAAATTCTTGCAGGAGATTTATGACATGGCTGAGAATCCTGATAAAAAGAACTCCGACTTGCAAGGGAACGCGAGTGCTGAAGTCGCAAAAGATTCCGTGCGAATAAAAAGAATGCGCGGTTGGCTCGGCGTGAAAAGCTCATCGTCGTTGGGCGGTTACGATGACAATGGCGGTGGCGTTGCCTATGGTGACGGGCATTCCGGCTGGAATAGGTAACATATAAATGAAAAAATCCCTCGGTTTAAATGATGTGAACCCCGAAAGTTGGACATAACTTTCGGGGTTTTCATGTATAAAAAACACACTGAAGAAGAATGGGCTACAGCCTACAAGCTTCAC